>CAZVIN010000083.1:0-155572 GCA_964627255.1 uncultured Eubacteriales bacterium | reverse complement strand
TGCGCCCCGGATTTTACTGCCAAGTGTCCCCGTCTTTTTTACCGAGCCAGACGAAAACGCCGTTGGGGTAGGCGAGTTTGGCCCTTACTACCCTTTTACGAGACTAAAGAAATTAGTTGAGGCCTTGGCTCGGGAGGGACTTGACGTTTCCTTTAAAGATATCGATTAAGCCATGCCTCGAGGCAAACGCGCCAAAATTGCAATCTGTCGCCGGTGCGGCCAAAAATATCCGCGGAATTGGACTAAAAATGAATTTTGTCCTTACTGCGACGCGATAATTAAAGGTGAGCCCTCACCTTATTGGCCGCCAATCGTAGAAATTTCAGAGATTGTAAAAAGGCTTAAGAAATGATAGCAGGGCGTCCCCGGGTCTCCTCACCGGATGGGCGGCGGGTTTCTCCCCATTCTCGCTTCCCATGCCGCCCCACCCTGCTTATTCAAAAAAAATGCTTGACAAGCTGAAGGTATAAATTTATACTTAGAACAATGAATGAACTTGAGGCCTTGAAAAAATTGAGAAAAAAGAGGGGATTAACCTATCAGCAGATTGCCGATGATTTGGGTATTCATGTTCAGACAGTCAAAAACTGGTTCGGGGGCTATTGTAAACCATCGCCTTTGGCGAAAGAAAAAATAAAAGTTTATCTAAAAAAAGGAGGCAGGTAAAATGATGAATCCAGAAATTTTTGCCGAGGTTTTTGGAGTAATAAAATCGGTGGGTTTGAGTCAGGCCCGTGCCGCCTGCCTGAAAGTAAAAGGCTGGCAAGTTATCGAAAGGGCAGGTAGGAGTCAGGAAACACAACCAGTTTTTGACGATGGTCTAATAAGAAAAATTCTCTCCCAGCATGGCCTAATGCCCACAAGGGAACGGATAACAGCTTTTGTTATTTTATCGTGCGTAAAGTGAGGGGGAGTGGGGAACTGATAATGCGCGAAAGGAAAGAAAGAAATTTAAAGTTTATCAAAAAAAGAAACGGTCAGGGGTATTGGCTCATTGATATAACGCTTAATTATCAGCGGATCCGGCGTTTTGCCGGCTATACCAAGGCTGAGGCCCTAAATTATTTAGCCGGCCTGAGACGGGCGGCCAGGGACGGCAAGCTTGATGAATTCCTGGGAAAAGCTAAAAAGACAGACACCTTCGGAAGCTATGCTAAGACCTTAATTGAATCAGCTGAATGGAAGCAAAAAAGGAGCTGGCGACGTGACCTTATCAGTCTGAATCATCTTAACCGTTTTTTTAAGGATTTTAAACTTGATGAGATTAATCCTGCCAGCGTAAGAAAATATATGACAGAACGACTTTCACAAGGAATGGCCCCGGCGAGTATTAATCGAGAAATTTCGCTATTAAAATCTATTCTTTTCCGCGCTGAATACGACGGGATTATCCAATCCAATCCGATTCGGGGCCGAAGGGTGAAGAGGCTTGAAGAAAATAATTCACGCGAGAAGATAATCCTTTCAATGAGCATAGATGATGATAAACTGCGGCGGTTAATTGAAGCAGCGCCGGACTATTTCAGGCCTATTTTGTCTTTAGCCATTATTACCGGTATGCGGCAGGGCGAGATCCTGAAACTCCGCTGGAAAGATATTGATTTTCGGCTTGGTATGATAAGAATACCAGCCGAAAATTCAAAATCAAAGAAAGAGCGCTTTATTCCGATAGATGGCAATCTTGTCGCCATGCTGGACTCAATCGAGAGGCGGGGCGAATTTGTTTTTACTAATCCAGGAACCAGTGAGAGGCTAAAGAATATTACTAAAGTTTTTAGGTCCACTTTAAAAAAAGCCGGTTTTACTGCAGGCCGTGAAAAAGGTTTGACTTTTCATGATCTGAGGCATGTCGCGGCCTATAGGCTTTGTAAACAGACCGATGTCGTTACGGCAAGTAAAATATTAGGTCATTCAAGCTTGGACATGACCCTAAGATATATTCATCCTACGGACGCCGATAAACGCTTGGCGATTGAAAAATCTTCCGAGAATCTGTTTTCAGGACGACAAAATCACGACAGTGCCACTTTAGGGGCTGGTTTTACAGGTGAAACTGATAATGACATATCTCTTTTAAAATCAATAAGTTAGCCTGGATTTGCGCCCGTAGCTCAGTGGATAGAGCGGTGGACTTCGAATCCAAAGGTCGGGGGTTCAAATCCCTCCGGGCGCGCTTCCCTTGTTTCTTTAAGTGCAATCAATATCAAGAAGTTGTCCACAACGTAGTCAGAACAACTTTGGTTTTTTTTCTTAAATTATTTCCTTTAGCCACAGGCCTTCATTCCAATAGGGTTGTCCCTTCCTAAAAAGGAGAATAGAATGGATTAAGTCAATAGCTGCTGTGTTCTCTCGCTCACCACAGGAAAACGCCTAAAATTTCCGCGACGGTGAATATTCCTTGAAAATAATAATATAAATCCGCTTTTTGATATTTAACTTCAGTTACTGTATATTATTAATATAAGAAAATTGAAAAATTTGGACATCCTGGTGTATTAATAAGGTATTTAGGCTTTCCAATCGTTGATAAGAAGCAGGGCAATAAAATGGAAGAAAAAACTATTAACCTTCTGATTGGGGAAAGAGACCCTTTTGCTCGGCGTCAACTGGAACGGATATTAACCCCCCCCTTTAACCTTATCTTTGTTGAAGATGGAACAGAAATTTTAATTAAGGCCAAAAATATTTGGCCGAGCCTGATTATTTTAGAAGCCTTGCTTCCCTCTGTCGATGGTTTTAAAGTCTGCCAGCAGCTCAAGAGCGACCCTGAAACTAAATCGACCCCGGTGCTGTTTTATACTGTGCTTCGAGCTGAGGCCAGAGCCCGGCAAGCAGGGGCTGATGGTTTTCTTCTCAAACCGCAGCCGCCAGAAAAACTCTTAACTTCTATCAATAATTTTTTAATAAACCCAGAAACCAAAGGAGAATCAAAATGACCGAAAGAATTACCACTGGGATTCCTAATTTAGACCAAGTTCTAGGTGGCGGCCTTCCTGCCTACAGTTTAGTTCTGATTAGCGGAAACCCGGGTAGCGGCAAAACTATCCTGAGTAACCAGATTGTTTACCAGCTCGCTACCACTGAAAGACGAGGCTTAGTCATCACCACGGTTTCTGAACCCCTGTCGCGTCTCCTTCGTTATACTCAGGAATTTAAATTTTTTGACCCGAATAAAGTTGGTGAATCCATAATTTATGAAGATATCGGACCGCTTCTCTTGGGGGCAGACGGTGAAAAGGCTTGGGATAAAATAGAAGAACTCATTTTAAAGAACCAACCAGCCTTTTTAGTCATTGATAGCATAAGAGCCATTCACGATTTGAGCTTTTCACCGGGCGTCACTAGACGAGGGTTTTTCCGACTCGCTTCTTTATTGAGTACTCTTCCGTGCACTGCTTTCTTGATCGGCGAGTATAACGGTGATGAATACGCTCATGCGGTAGAGGCTTCGATTGCTGACGTCATTCTTCATCTGGAATATCGGCCGGTGGGCCTTGGAAGCCGGAGAATAATTAAAGTCCGCAAGGTCAGGGGAAGCGATTTTCTTGCTGGCGAGCATACCTTTAAGATTAATGCAGACGGAATCACTGTTTTCCCTCGATTTACTACTCCAGCTAAGCCGTTGGTTTATAAGCCAGCAACCCAGAGGGCGCTGGTGGGCATTCCAGGGTTTGACGATGTCCTTTTCCCGGGTGGAATTCTACGAGGGACAACGACTTTGGTTGCCGGCGACCCGGGTGTGGGGAAAACAGTCACGGCGCTCCATTTTCTTTTAAACGGTGGGCGCCAGGGAGAAGCGGGAGTTTATGTCTCCTTCCAGGAGGACCCAAACCAATTTGCCACTATTGCCGCCAATTTCGGCTATGACTTAGAAAAAATGATTAGGGATAAGCAGCTAATTTTACTCTATAACTCGCCGGTAGAAATTGATATCGATGAAATGGCCTTAAAAATAATTGCCGCTATTCAAGACATTCAAGCCAAAAGATTGGTCATTGATAGCCTTAGCGACTTAGCTTCAGGAGCCAGGGGAGACCCGGACCGATTCTATAATTTTGTTTATGCCTTTGTCCAATGGTTAAAAGATAGAACGATTACGGCTATGGTCACCAATGAAATGGGCCAGCTTTTTGCCAACGAACTTACTCTCACTGGAAGAGGTGTTTCGCATATAGCTGATAACTTGCTTCTGCTCCGTTATACCGAATTAGAGGGGGAAATTCGCCGCGGCCTAACTATTCTGGCCTGCCGAGGAAGTGACCATAGTAAAAAAGTTTATGAATACTTAATTTCTGAGAAAGAGGGACCCAGGCTTGGCTCTCCCTTGAGCAGCGCCTTTACTCTGTTTCGACCAACAACTATTCAAGAATGAAAGGATGCTGAAGAGAGTAACTCTTGAAGCCCTTCATCAATTAAGCCTTATTCTGGGCAACACCTTAGATTTAGCCCACGAGTGTTCAGTTTTGATCAAATGGCTAAATGATTTTATCCAGCCTAAAATAGCGGCGTTTTTCTTGGTGGATGAAGGCCGCCAAAACCTAATTTTAATGGAAAGTCTTTATCTTAAGCCTAAAGAAAGGATGTTATCGCTGGGCTATGACCCTTGGGAGTGGCTGAAGAAACAAGGGGTTAAGCTACCGCGAATTCTCGGAGCGCGGCACACTGCCTTGCCTATCATCCATGAGGGAGAGCTTCTCGGCCTCTTGCTTTATATTAGCCGGCGCCGGGGCCGGGCTGGAGAAGAAGAGCAAAAGGTGGTGAACTTGGCCATAGGCTATTTTGGACCGATAGCCCGCAACATCTTTCGCTATCTCCAGGTCGAAGCCTTGGTCGAGAAGAGAACGGCTGAACTCAGGATTTCAGAGGAGCGCCATCGCTATATCTCGGAGTTAATTTCTGATTATGCCTATGTTTTTTTAGTATCACCGGAAGGAAAATTAAAAGGCGAATGGCTCAGTGAATCCTTTGTTCGTACTTTTGGCTTTACTCAAGAAGAAATCGACGCCCGCGGGGGCTGGCAGAGTTTGGTTCATCCGGCCGATTTGCCCACAGCCATCCTTCATGCTCAAAAAGTTTTGTTTGGGCAGCCTGATGTTTGCGAAAAGCGTTTTATTACTAAGCAGGGTGAAATTCGTTGGCTTCGCGATTACGCCCGACCAGTTTTCGACGAGAATTTAGGCCGAGTAGTTAGGATTTACGGTGCGGCCCAGGATATTACCGACAAGAAAAAGAGAGAAGAGGCGCTGGAAAGGCAGTTAAAAGAATTGACGACGCTGCAAACATTTGGGAATGTTTGCGCCACCGCCTCGGACGAAGAAAGCCTGATTGCCGAATTCATGAAGCTCTTCGGTCAAACCTTTTATCGCGAAGACTTTGGCCTTTATTTAATGGATGAGGCGGCCAACGGCCTTCGTCTCCACCGCTACTACCGTCAGAGCTCAGGTTTAGCCATAGACTTTATCCCCCTTGGCGAAGGCGTCATCGGCCAGGTGGCGGAAGAAGGCAAGCCAAAAAGAGTGGCCGACGTGAGTCAGGAAAAAAATTATATTGCCGCTAACCCCAAAACTCTTTCCGAATTAGCTGTACCTATCAAGATAGGTGATAAGGTCATCGCCGTAATTAACACCGAGAGCGCTTCTCCCAATTATTTTACCGAGGATGATGAACGCCTGCTCGCGACAGTTGCTTTTCAGTTAGGAACAGCCCTGGAAAAAATAAGGTTGGAGCGGGAAATACGCCAACGTTTGGCTGAACTTGAGGCTATTAATAAAATATCAACCACCCTACGCCAGGCAGAAAAAACGTCTGAAGCTCTTTCTATTTTATTAACAGAGATTTTGGCCGTTTTGGACCTCGAGGCTGGAGCCATTTACTTTTATTATTCCGAGACTGAAGAGTTGCGTCTTGTCGCTGGCCGGGGCTGGCTAGGAGCTCTCGAGGAGGAGGTTATAAAGCCGGGGGAGGGGATAGTCGGGCATGTTTTTTCTACGGGCCAAGCTTATTTTACCCATAATGTAAGCGAGGACCCGCTTGTTTTGAAACCGAGGAAGGGTCTAATCCCAGAGAATTGGCAGGCTTTTTGTCTCCCGATTAAAGTGGCGGAAAAGAACATGGGGCTGATTTTTGTTTCTGCGCCCGCTTCTCGACCGTTAAAGAAAGAACAAACGAAGCTTCTCTTTTCTTTAGCGGAAATAGCGGGGATAGCCTTGCATCGGATTCGCCTCTTCGAAGAAACGCAGCGTCGTTTAAGACATTTAAGCGCCCTACGCACGATAGATTTAGCCATCTCCGCCACGACGGAATTAAGAGTAATCCTGGATATTTTGAGCGAGCAAGTAAAGACCCATCTTGAGGCTGAGGCCGCGGCTGTTTTCCTTTTTAATCCTGTTCTTAATCAGCTGGAATATGCTGCGGGCAGCGGCCTTCGCACTTATCTTAGAGATAGCCTGCGCTTTCACTTGGGTGAAGGATTTTTGGGCCAGGCCGCTCTCGAAAGGCGTCTTTTCTCCTTAACCGAGGCAGAACTAAAACAGGAGCCAACCATTTTCCGTCGTTTCTGGAAGGAGGAAGGTTTCTCTCAAGGCTATGCCGTCCCGCTTGTGGCTAAGGGCGAGATTAAAGGTGTTTTGGCTGTTTTCCAGAGTGGGCGGTCTTTCCCCCAAAAGGAATGGCTCGAATTTTTGGAAGCCCTCGCCGCGCAAACCGCTGTCGCCATTGCCGACAGCCAGCTTTATGAAGAATTACAGAGAGCAAATATTGAGTTAACAGTTGCCTACGACGCGACTATTGAGGGTTGGGTAAAAACACTAGACTTAAGAGATAAAGAAACAGAAGGTCATACTCAAAGAGTGACTAAAATGACTCTGCAAATAGCCAGGGCTATGGGAATAAGAGAAGAACAGTTAGTTCATATCCGTCGCGGGGCTATTCTTCATGATATAGGTAAAATCGCTGTACCTGACCATATTTTATTTAAACCCGGGCCGCTTGACGAATCCGAATGGGACGTAATGCGTCAGCATCCCCGAACTGCCTATGAAATGCTTTATCCCATCAAATTCTTAAGGCCAGCCCTTGATATTCCCTATTGTCACCATGAACGCTGGGATGGGTCTGGCTACCCTCGCGGGCTAAAAAAGGGAGAAATTCCTCTGGCCGCCAGGATATTTGCAGTAGCTGACGTCTATGATGCTTTGACCAGTGACCGGCCCTACCGCCGCGCTTGGTCTGAACAGGAAGCCATAGCTTTTATTAAGCAGCAAAGCGGCCGGCTTTTTGACCCAGAGGTAGTCGCTGTCTTCTTAGAGAGTCTCAAGCAAAAAGGATAGGTGCTGGCTATAAGGGGTTTTGGGGGATAAATAGCGAAAGGAGGGGGTTTATGATTTGTTTTCAGCCAGCACCGTTTATAATTATGCCTTATCCGCCTTATTTTGTCAACTCGACCAGTTACTTTATTTTGCTGCTTTCTTTTTTGTTCCGAAGGGCTATCAACGGCGGGTGAGCGCCGTTTTTTCTGCTGACAAAATTTTTTAATTGCTTCCCTCCTATTTTTATTGGTGGCGTTGTGGGCCAGACCTGAGAGGCAAAAGCAAGGGCGAAAGTTTGGGGTTCCCGAATCACCTTTTGGCAGCTTCTGGCCCCTGAATGTGTCTGAGCCTAAACCGGACAAAGGAAGAAGAGAAGACTGGTCTAAAGACTTCCAGGCTTCCGCAGTGTTTAGTGAGCTAAGTTCTGGCGGCGCCGAGAGAAGCGAAGAGGGAGTGGTGTCAAAAACCTGATTAAAAGCGGGGCATTCCAAGCGCACCATGATCGCCTCACACAACATAGAGAGAATCATTTAATCTAAGTCAAGGTTAGACAGTTTGGGTGAGAGCCGGTGAGGTGAGGATTTCCCCCTGCCTGATGATTGACAGGAAGCAAGCTAATAGTGATAATAGGGTACGAAATGGACCTTTCCCGATGGGAATAACCTTGGATAGAGGGGGTGGCCATGGCTAAAATTCTCCTTCTTGACTTTTTAGGGGAAGAAGCGCGGCAGCTTCAGGCTGAAAAATGGGACGTCGAGGTGCTCGAAACAAACTGGAAATCAGGCCGGGTAGAGAGTTTAGTCCCGCCGCTTGATTGCCGGATAGTTTTTTTCCAACTCAATTTGGGAGACGCGGGCTCAGGACTTCATGTCGGAGATGCGGCCAATTTTGAGGCTCTTTTGCTTGAAGGAGGAGTAATAGTGGCCTTCTTGGGCGCTGGTGAGGAATTTCATTTAGAAAATTTATTCGGGCCAATCCCGAGTTTGAAGCTGGAAGCAAATAAAAGACCTGCTCTGATCAATTCTGTCGCCGAAAACCCGGCCGGCCGGCTGCTCCAGGAATTCGCCTCTCATATCGTCAAGTCCTATGAATTGTTCCCTGATGAAGATGAAAGTAAGGAGCTTCTTTCGATCCCTGCAGCACAAGGAATGGTTGCGGTCGAAGCGCAGATTTTGGCCCGGAATTATCGACAGCGCCCGATAGCCGCGGCCCTGCGGAAAGGGAAGGGTTGGCTTTTTCTTCTCCCTTGGTTCGGCGAGAAGAACATCGAGGTAGTGCGGTTTATGCTTAGGCAAACTCTACCCGCGCTTGTCCCGCCGCTTTTTGAGGAAAATCCCTTTGCCTGGGTCGAAAGCCCTGATTATTATTTCCCGGCTTTAATTAATATCTTTAAGGAGATTCAGGAAGAATCACGGCGGCATCGAGAGACCATTTTTCACTTAAGGAAGCAAGCGGAAGAATTAAAGAAAAACGAACAGGAGCCTTTTTTTCGATTGCTGACTGGCCAGGGAGAAGACTTGAAAAAAGCCGTTTTCAACGCCTTTACTTACCTTGAATGGCCGCATGTGGTCGATGTTGATGAATATTGGAAAAGAGTTATTCGGATTAAGGAAGAAGATCTCTGGCTAATAGATGACGCTAAGGGTCGAACGGTCGAGGAAAAAATTAGGACCAGCCCTTTATTCTTGGTAATTATTCGCAGCGGTCCGAGCTCAGCTCCTGAAAATGACCTGGTTGTTCTCCAAAAGTTCAAAGCCCGACGGATGCAGGAGTTCGATAACACCAAAATGAAGGCCTTGCTCGTCGGTAACTATCATTTTCGCCAGGATGCTCGAAGCCGGCCAGTCCCTTTCACTTCCGAACAAATCGAAGAGGCGGTGGCTGACGGTAACGGTCTTTTGACTACAGCGGAACTCTTTTTTGCGGTCAAAGCGGAAAAAGAAAAGAAAGTCTCCAAGGAGATGATTCTTAAAGCAATAAGAGAGAAAACAGGTTTAATTTCCTTTGAACTGTTATAATAAAATTAGGCCGAAGGCAATTGGGGATGGATGAAAGGAAAACGCTTAAAACTGTCTGCTTTCATTGTGGGGCGACTAACCGTTTTCCGGCTGAAGCTGTGGCCAAGGGCAAAAGGATTCTCTGCGGTCGGTGCCATAACGCTTTACCTGAACCGGGGTCGGTTCTTGACCTCTCACCCGAACGAGTTTATATCCTGGTAAAAAATGCGGGCCTGCCAATCCTCTTTGAATTTTATTCGAATGAATGTCCTCATTGCTTGCGGATGAAACCGATTCTGGAAAGATTAGCCCGCCGCCGAGCAGGAGAAATAATGGTAGCGCGGGTCAACGTTGACCAGTATCCAGAATTAGCCTCCGGCTACGGCATAAACTCAGTTCCCACCTTTATCATTGTGAATCGAGGGACAGAAATAGACCGTCTTTCTGGTTCCAAGGAGGAGATGGAGTTCTCTCTTTGGGTAGCGAGCCGCACCTAACGCCTCGTTCTTCCCTCATTCTTAGATTTTTCTTTTTTAAGTATTTGGACTTTGAGGCCGCTTTCTTCCTGTGGAAGGCAATATCTCTAAAGGGACCCGCTTAAGAGTAAAGCAAAGACCAATTTCAGCAAAAAAGGCAAGGAGAGAACGCCCGTTTTTTTAAAACCCCGAGACAGACAGACAGACAGACAGACAGACAGACAGACAGATAGATAGATAGATAGATAGATAGATAGATAGATAGTTAGTTAGTTAGTTAGTTAGTTAGTTAGTTGGTTGGTTGGTCAATTGTTAATAAGACAAATAAGTGAATGGTAATCATAAGGGCCTTTATGGTTATCAAGAGTTTGCCGAAAAATAAGAAAGGTCAAGAACCTATTATTTGCTTACAATAGGAGGGCTCTAAGCAGGAGTGCCGAAGCGGGGACTCGAACCCCGACTCCCATATTAACGGGAACTAGCCCCTCAAGCTAGCGTGTCTACCAATTCCACCACTTCGGCCTCCCTTTTATTTCTGAGTGTCGGGTTTATTGGCCGGGGTCTCTTTTTTCTCTTCGTTCTGAGTCGGAGCAGGGGTCGTCTGCTTCTTTTCTGTCGGCGTTGCTGGCGCTGATTCGCTTTTCTGCGTTTCAGTTACCGCGGGGGCTCCTTTCATGACTGATTTTTCTTCCTTAGTAGAGAGGAGCCAAAGACCGATTGAGGTTACCATGAAAAGAACAGCGGCTCCAGTTGTGACTTTGGCCAACAGGGTTGTTGCTCCCCGCGGTCCAAAAGCTGTCTGGCTGCCGACACCACCAAAGGAGCCGGCCAGGTCGGCCGCCTTGCCTGACTGAAGCAGTACCGCGACAATCAAAATCACGCAAATAATAACATGGAATAAAATTAATAGCGCGCTCACTCTTTCTCCTTCTTGGCTTTCAGAGCTTGCTCGATAATTTTAATAAAGCTTTTGGCCTCGAGGGAAGCCCCTCCCACGAGGAAACCGTCAATATCGGGCTCAGCCATCAAAGCATAAGCGTTCTCAGGCTTAACTGAGCCACCATAAATAATTATAGCACAGGAGGCAAGCTCCTGACCATAGCTTTGGCCCAAGATTTGTCGGATAAATTGATGCACTTCTTGAGCTTGCGATGGAGTTGCGTTCCGGCCAGTACCAATAGCCCAGACTGGTTCATAGGCCACCACTACCTGACTGATTTCAGCCTTATTTAGACCCTCTAAATCTTGTTTTAACTGGCCTTCAATGCGTTGAAGAGTCTTTCCTGAGTCCCTTTCCTCGAGGGTTTCACCGATACAGAGGATAGGGAAAACTTGTTGGCGTAAGGCCGCTTTAAGTTTACGATTAATCGTTAAATCATCTTCACCCAGCATCTGTCGCCTTTCTGAATGGCCGACGATCACATACTGGCAACCCACGTCTCTCAGCATTAGGGCGGAGATTTCTCCGGTAAAAGCCCCCTTGTCCTCCCAGAATACATCCTGCGCGGCCAGCTGGACTGAGCTTCCTTCGACGGTTTTAGCGACCTCGCTGAGGGCGGTAAAGGGTGGACAGAGGACAATCTCGGTCCCGAGGAGCGAACTCGAAGCCTTGACCACTTCAGTCGCCAGCTCCTTGGCTTCTTGCAGCGTTTTGTTCATTTTCCAATTGCCAGCAACGAAGGGAATTCGTTTAGAAAGCTTATTTTCTGAAACCATAATGAGTTAACCTCGTCTAATATTTATTCCAAGGCTTCGAGTCCGGGCAACGTGCCGTAAGCAATAAATTCTAAGCTGGCCCCGCCGCCTGTGGAAACATGAGTAATTTGGCTTAAGACACCCGCCTTTTTTAAGGCCGCCACGGAATCGCCGCCTCCAACAACAGAGATTGCCTTGGAGGCGGCAATGGCCTTAGCTATCTCGACCGTTCCCTTTGAAAAAGGCTCGAGTTCGAAAACCCCTAAAGGACCATTCCAGAAAATTGTCTTTGCTTTATTGAGGACTGCCTGAAACATGGCAATTGTTTTCGGACCAATATCTCCGGCCATCAGGTCAGTGGGAAAAGGGAAGGATTCCAAAATAGCTGTCGAGGCCTCAGCCTTAAGAGCAGGGGCAACCACATGGTCAATGGGGAAATAGAGACTAGCCCCTCTTTCTTTGGCTTTTTTGAGAATGTCTGAGGCTGTTTGAAACTGGTCTGGTTCCACCAAGGATTGGCCCACATCCACGCCTTGAGCCCGGAAAAAAGTATAAGCCATAGCCCCACCAATGAGGATATCGTCGGCTTTAGCTATCAGGCTTTCAATGATGGGAATCTTGTCAGAAACTTTGGCTCCACCTAAGACAGCAACATACGGTCTTACGGGCTCCTCAACGACCTTACGGAGATAAGTAACTTCCTTTTCCATGAGGAAACCAGCCGCTTTTTCTGAAACGAAATTAACCATCCCCACAACTGAGGCATGAGCTCGGTGAGAAGCCCCAAAAGCATCATTAATAAAAATGTCTATCTGAGAGGCCAGTTGCCGGGCAAAGGCTTCTTCATTAGCCGTTTCTCCTGGGTGAAACCGCAGGTTCTCCAGAAGAAGAATTTCTCCGGGTTTCAGTTCCCCTTTGAGCCGCTCAACTTCTAGCCCCACGACCTCCGGAGCCAGAATGACGGGCCGACCTGATAGTTCTTGTAAGCAAAGGGCTACCGGTTTTAGGCTCAGCTTAGGGTCATATTTTCCCTTAGGCCGGCCTAAATGGGAGGCCATAACGAGCTTAGCTCCTTCATCCAAGATATAACGAACCGTCGGTAAGGCCGCTTTAATTCTCGTGTCATCCCGTACCTGACCAGCGTCATCCAAGGGGACGTTGAAATCAACCCGGAGGAAGACTGTTTTGTTTCGAAAATCGAGGTCGCTGAGAGTCTTCATGGTCTCACCGGCCGATATATTTGATGAGGTCCCGCAACCGGCAGGAGTAGCCCCACTCGTTGTCATACCAGGCGAGAACCTCCACCAAGTTTTCGTCTACCATTCGGGTAAAAGGCCCGTCAACGATGGCGGAGTGGGGGTTACCCATGAAGTCAACGGAAACTAATTCCTCCTCTGTATAATTCAGTATCCCTTTGAGCTCATTCGTCGCCGCCTGTTTAAAAGCCTCGTTGACGGCAGAAACCGTCGTTTTTTGCCTTAAAAGAGCTATGAGGTTAACAATAGAGATGTTAGGCGTCGGAACACGGATCGCAATGCCATCAATTTTCCCCTTTAGTTCTGGCAGAACCAAGCCGACTGCCTTAGCAGCGCCAGTAGTCGTCGGAATCTGACTGACGGCCGCGGCCCGGGCGCGACGCAAATCCTTATGGGGCTGGTCCAGAATTCGCTGGTCATTAGTGTAAGCATGAATAGTGGTCATAAAAGCCTTCTCGATTTCAAAGGCGTCATGAAGCACCTTTACCACGGGTGCCACACAGTTAGTGGTACAGGAGGCGTTAGAAAGAACATGATGTTTTTCTGGGTCATAGGCCTTCTCGTTTACTCCCAAGACGATAGTGATATCAGGGTCAGTGGCGGGTGCCGAAAAAATAACCTTTTTGGCCCCCGCTTGAAGATGTTTGGAGGCGTCAGCTTTGGTCTTGAATTTTCCCGTTGATTCTATGACTATGTCAACCCCCAATTCCTTCCAGGGAATGGCCGCGGGGTCCTTTTCCGCAAATACTCTTATTTCTTGGCCGCGAACGAGAATCGCTTTCTCAGTCCAGCTTATTTCATTTGGGAAAAGTCCCATGATGGAATCGTACTTTAATAAATGGGCCAGGGTTCGGGCATCAGTTATATCGTTCACGGCGACAAAGACTAAATCGGGGTCAGTATAGCTGGCTCGGAAGAGGCTTCGGCCGATCCGGCCAAACCCGTTGATTCCTACCTTAATAGCCATAAGATACCTCCCACTTAATTTTATTGAGCTTAATTAGTATCATAAATAATTCCAAGAATCAACGAACTCCAGATTACCAATCCCAGCGGCCTAAAGTTTTTTCCGCCCTTCAAAGCCGAAATGAGTTAAGTCAGTTCCATACTTTCAGGCAGGCCGCTGTCTTAGCGGAATTAAGACGAGGATTACCAAAGCGCCGGCTGGGTGGAATTTCTTGGGGAAAATTATCAGAAAAACAGGGCGATATGCATCACGGAACCGCTGAGCAAAGAAACGCTCAGGTTGTCATCTACTCCCCAAGGAAGAACTTCAGTTATAGTTGCGACTAAGCCCCCCAGCATGATAATTGGCAATGAAATCTGGAGAAAGGGCTGGAGAAGATAACCCGACATCAAGCAAGCTGCCAGATGAGCCAAGCTTCCCTCAAGGGTCTTCTCAAACACAGGAATCCGGCCAAACCCAAGACCGTAGATTTTGCTGAAAAAATCACCAAAAACGAGGAAAGAAACCGCGGGGGAAGCGATGTTGAGGTCAAAAAGAAGCATGGTTAGAAAGAAGGAAAGCAGGAAAAGAGTAATTGAGGAGAATTTGCGCCATTCTTTTTGTCGATAAATTTGGCGGACCTGGATAAAGAAAAAACGATTGATTCGGCCTGAAGCTAAGCGGAGAAGATCAGGAAGAAGAAAAAATAACGTCAAAATCCCTAACAGGGTAAGAACAACTTTTTTGTCTAACTTAAAAAACAAGATTACCAGCAAAAAAGCCAAGGGGCGAAGGTAAAGACGCCAGCCGATAAGCCCTTTTTCAGTAAAATTAGCTGGCCGCCAAAGGCCTTGTTTCCAAATATTAAATAAATTAACCCCAAAAACATAGACGATTATTAAAAGGAGAAAAATCTTTGAGGGTGAAAGGGGAGCAAAAATTAAAAGAAGAAAAAAAAGAGCCGGCAAAATGAAGGCACCAACAAATTCACCTTGGCGGGAAATCCAGGCAAAGATGATTACAGCCGAGGCTAAAAAAGCCAGGGACAATAAAGGGAGCATCTTGGCTATATAGAACTGGCCTAAAAAATAAAGCATCAGTCCCGTGGCGGTAGCGACACCTTGGCCCCCGCGAAAACGAAGGTAAAAAGGCAGAACATGCCCGAAAATCGCCGCCGCAGCCGCGATGAAACCACCCAACAGCGAACCAGCAATCGCCTGACCGATAACCAGCGCCACCAGTCCTTTACTCACGTCAATTAAGGCGGTAATCACGGCGGGGAACAAGCCCAGAACATGAAAGGTGTTAACTGTGCCGGCATTCCTGGTTCCATGCTCGCGAATATCAACGCGTTTCAGCCAGCGGCCAAAAAAATAAGCGGGCGAGAGGCAGCCGAGTAGATATCCCAAGAAACCGGCAATAACAAGAGTAAACAGAGAGTGAAAATTCATTTGGTATAAAGACTATCGTAGTCGCCTTTTTATCCTAATGTCAAATAAGGGGCGGCATATCCTTAAAGTGGGTTCTGGATTCAGCAACTCTTTATCAGGAATAATTAATACTACGTCACCTAAAAGAGCTCTTTTATTTACCAAGAGCATGGGTTTTTATTAGACATTAGCCCAATCTCGTTTTAAAGGTTAGAAAAAGCGGTCTTTGGCTGGGTGGAAAGGTGCGCGGTCAAAGCCAAAACGTCAAATTGCTAAGGATGGGCCCAGAGCATAATCAACTGCATGGTCCATTCAAAATTAGCACGAAAAAACAACCGTCTGTGATAAAATTATTGTCTGGAGGACAAAGATGAAAGTTCTGACCGCAAGCGAAATGAAAGAAATTGACCGCCAAACAATCGAGGAAGTCGGTCTTCCGGGCCCGGTTCTAATGGAAAATGCCGGTCGCCAAATTTTTCGAGCTATAGCCCAGCGATTCCCGAAGCTAAAGGATGACAAGATAGTTATTGTGGCCGGGAAGGGAAATAACGGTGGTGACGGGCTGGTTGTCGGACGCTATCTTTTTAATCATGGAGTTTCCTCTCAGGTTTTTTTGCTTGCTTCCAAGACGGAGGTAAAAGGAGACGCCGCCCTAAATCTGCGGGTGGCAGAAAACATGGGCCTGAAAATAATAGAACTCTTGGAGCCAAAAGCTTGGCAAGCTTTCAGCCGGGCTCTTAATCAGGCCACCATCGTTGTTGACGCCATCTTTGGCACGGGCTTAGAAATGCCCGCCTCCGGAGTGTATGCTCGAGCGATAGAAATGATCAACCGCAGCCGCGCCTTTAAAGTAGCTGTAGATATTCCCTCCGGTCTTTCCTCTGATACCCCCCAGATAATTGGGCCAGCGGTGAAGGCGAACCTCACTGTGACCCTAGCCGCGCCCAAAATCGCCCACGTCCTTCCGCCTGCTGAAGACTTTGTGGGCGAAGTGTTAGTCGCTGATATCAGCATCCCGCTGGCCATTTTAGCCGACAAAAAGCTTAAGATAGAATTATTGGAGAAAGCCAGAATCCTTTCGTCTTTTCGACCCAGGAAAAAGGACTCACACAAAGGAACCTACGGTCATCTCTTAATTTTGGCCGGTTCCTTAGGAAAAACAGGCGCGGCAATAATGGCTGCTCGGGCCGCTTTAAAGGCAGGCGCGGGTCTGGTTACAGTGGCTACACCCCGAAGTTGTTTACCCATCATTGCGCGGTCGACGATGGAGATAATGACTGAACATTTGCCAGAAACCGCTGAAGGCACTCTTTCGCCTGAAGCTTTGCCCCGGTTGAAAGAATTAATCAAAGGAAAAGATGCCCTGCTCATTGGTCCCGGTCTTTCAACTCACCCTGCTACTGCCGCTCTGCTTTTTTCTTTTTTGCCTTTTGTTAGCGTGCCTTGCTTAATTGATGCTGACGGTCTTAATATTCTGGCACAGCAACCAGAATGGCTCCAAAGATTGCCCAAGCCTTGTGTGTTAACGCCTCATCCTGGCGAACTCGCCCGGCTTATTGGGAAATCCACGGCCGATATTCTCGGTCAAAGACTTAAGTTAGCTCAGGAATTAGCTCAAAAATATAAGATAATTCTGGTCATTAAGGGACATCGAACAATTATCAGCGGCTCCGACGGCCAGGTTTTCATCAACCCGACCGGTAACCCTGGGATGGCCACGGGCGGCACGGGCGATGTTTTAAGCGGTCTGGCTGCTTCTTTTCTCCTGCAAGTTGAGGACCCTCTTTTAGCCGTGGCGGCCGCAGTTTATATTCATGGTTTGAGCGGCGACCTCGCCCGGGAAAAATTAGGGGAGAGGGCTTTGGTGGCGGGTGATTTAATTCGCTTCCTGCCAGCGGCAATTAAACTCATGGAAGAATCCGCTCAAGAGGAAAAGTCGTCGCTCAGCTCAGAGTCAGGTTTAGTTTCCCTATCTTCTCTTTGAAGTTAATGAGGCCGAAGCGAAGAGTTTATGTTAGTCATTCAGAGGAAGAAACCATGGCTGTAGCTAAAAAGATGGCTTCGTCCTGGAAAGGCAAGGAGATTGTCCTTCTCATCGGCGAGCTCGGGGCCGGGAAAACTGTTTTTACCCGTGGTTTAGCTTCTGGTTTAGGAGTTAAGGACCTGAGTGAAGTTTGTAGCCCTTCCTTTACCTTAGTCAATATCTACGATGGCCGGTACCGCATTTATCATGTTGACCTGTATCGTTTAGAACGGGAAGAGGAAATCCTGGATTTGGGTTGGGAAGACTGGCTTGGCCAGGGAGTTGTAATCATCGAATGGGGCGAAAAAATAACTTTCCCCCTCGGTCTTCTTGTTTACAAAGTTAACATCGAACTTGGTCCACAAGAAGAAAGAATAATCTCTTTTCAAGCTTAAGAACCGGCTATTGGTCGTTTATCAACAGTGAAAATGATTTTGTCCTGGCCCTCGATAAAAACGTTTTAAAAGTCTCCGTTGACAAAGGCTGGATTTTCTTCTTAACATGAATAGCGCTTGAAGGGAGAGAAAAATGGACGTGGAAGTTCTCAAAGCCAAGATTTGTGAGGTTCCTAATTTTCCCAAGCCGGGAGTAAATTTCAAAGACATCACCCCGCTGGTTCAGGATGCCGCGTGCTTTCGGTTTATCATTTCCGAGTTTACTTCCTGGGCCCGTCCCAAGCGACCAAGCCTGGTTATCGGGATTGAGTCTCGCGGCTATCTTTTTGCCGCTCCTTTGGCCTATGAGCTGGGAGTCGGGATGAGTATTATCCGCAAGAAGGGTAAGCTACCTCGGAAAACGGTCTCCATCGAGGCCCCCAATGAATATGCCCTTGAAGTTTTCGAAATTCACGCCGACGCCGTCCAGGCTGCCGACCGTGTGCTTATTGTCGATGACCTAATTGCGACCGGCTCATCTTCAATAAGTGCCATTTCTTTAATCCAGAAATTGGGGGCTTCAGTGGTGGGATTCGCGGCTGTCGTCGAGTTAACCTTTCTTAACGGAGTAGCCAACATAAAAAAGGTCCATCCTGAAGTCGATATTTTAGCCTTAATTAAACTCGACCAATAAGGGAAGACCAATGAGGTCGTGGCTGGACCGCTTTTTCCGTCTCCAGGAAAACCGCACTACACTGCGAACTGAGGCCGTCGGCGGGGTGACTACTTTTATGACTATGTCCTACATCATTTTTGTTCAGCCCGCTATTTTAAGCCAAGCGGGGATGGACAAGGGTGCGGTCATGGTTGCCACCTGCCTTAGCAGCGCTCTAGGCACCCTGCTTATGGGAATTTTGGCCAACTATCCGGTGTCTCTGGCACCTTGCATGGGTCATAACATCTTTTTTGCCGTTATTGTCTGCGGTGTGATGGGCTATTCCTGGCAGGTCGCCCTGGGTGCAATCTTCGTCTCAGGTTCGGTCCAGATAATCCTTTCCTTGATTGGGGTCTGGGAAGGGTTGGTGGCCGCTGTCCCCGATTCTTTAAAACACGCCATTGCCGTTGGCATCGGTCTACTTATCGCTCTTATCGGTCTGGAGTATGGTGGTTTGGTGGTGGCTTCCCCTGGCGTTCTAATTGGCCTTGGTGACCTCACCAGCCGGCCAGTGCTCTTAGTGCTTTTTGGCGTCGCTTTAACCTCCTGTTTGATGGTTCTAAAGGTAAGAGGAGCAATCCTGTTAGGAATTCTGGCCACGGCCGCGGCAGGGATTCCGCTTCAAATAGTTCGCTACCACGGCCTCCTTTCTCCACCGCCCAGCCTCGCTCCTACCTTCCTTAAGCTAGATATCGCCGGCGCTTTCCAGGTTGGCCTGCTCACGGTCATTTTTGTCTTTTTCTTCCTGGACCTATTCGACGCCGTTGGGACTCTGATTGGGGTTAGTGCTCCGGCTGGATTTATTAAAGATGGCCGACTGCCCCGAGCCAATCGAGCCATGCTGGCTGACAGTATGGCGACTACTTTTGGCGCCATGCTTGGCACTTCGACTGTCAGTAGTTACATCGAGAGCGCCACCGGAATTGCCCAGGGAGCCCGCACCGGGCTGGCCAACATCTTTACCTCGTTGCTCTTTTTTATCGCCCTTTTTTTTAACCCTTTGGCCGAAATGATTGGCGGTGAGTTTTCTTATAAAAATCTTACCCTGAGGCCGGTTATTGCGCCGCCGCTAATCATCGTCGGCTATTTAATGATGAAGGCGGTGACGAAGATTGATTGGGATGATTTAACCGAGGCCATCCCCGCTTTCTTGACTATAATTATCATGCCTTTGACAGTGAGTATTACGGAAGGAATCACCTTTGGCTTCATCACCTATTGCTTACTGAAGCTGGTTAGCGGTCGCGCTCGCCAAGTGCACTGGGTAATTTACCTTTTTTCGGTGCTTTTTATTGTCCGCTATTTCCTTAAATAAATTTTCTGGAGTGTTCATGATTTATTCTTTAAAAAAAATTCAGGCCTCTTGGCCTGCAATCATTCTTAGCTTTGCAATAGCTTCCGGTTGTCTGCCGCGACCTGTGCCTAAGATTAGTTCTCAGCCAACGGCGTTCAAACCACATCCTTGGGTAGAAAAAACACTGCGTCGTCTGAGTTTAGAAGAGAAAATCGGCCAACTTCTTTTTGTTTCCGTGAGTGGCCGTTTTTACCCCGCGGATAGCGACGAGATGAGTCGGCTCTTGCGACTAATTCGAGAAAAAAAAGTCGGCGGCGTCATTGTTTTCGGCGGAGAAGTCTACGAAACAGCTCTTTTGCTCAATCAACTCCAGAGCTGGGCGAAAATACCGCTCCTTGTCTCCTCCGACTTGGAGCGAGGCACGGGCAATCAAATAAACGGCGCTACGGTTTTTCCACCCCTTATGGCCTTAGGAGCGGCGGACTCTGAGGAATTGGCCTATGAAATGGGCAGAGTTACCGCTCTTGAGGCCAGAGCCATTGGTCTTCATCAAACCTATGCGCCAGTAGTAGATGTCAATATTAATCCCGATAATCCCATTATTAACACGCGATCGGTAGGCGAGGACCCAGAGTGGGTAAGTCGGATTGCGGTTAGGTTTATTCGTGGTTGTCAGGAAAACGGACTGATTGCCACGGCCAAACACTTCCCCGGCCATGGCGATACTGACCTTGATTCTCATACTCTTTTACCGACTATCGGGGCTGACTTGAACCGGTTAGAATCAGTTGAGTTTTGGCCTTTTCGACGGGCGATTGAAGCGGGAGTCCAAGCGATTATGACCGCCCATCTTCATGTTCCGGCTCTTGATTCCACCCCCGGACTTCCAGCTACCCTTTCGCCCTTAATTCTAACCGATTTACTCCGGAAAAAGCTTCATTTCCAGGGAATAATCGTTACTGATGCCATGACGATGGGCGGAATAACCAAGTCTTTTCAGCCGGCAGAAGCAGCCGTGAAAGCGGTCAGGGCAGGGGTGGATTGTCTGCTTCTCCCGCCAGATATTGAGGCTGTAAGCCAAGCGTTAAAGGAAGCTGTGATTTCTGGCCAAATCCCTGTTTCCAGGATAGAAGAATCGGTGCGGAGAATTCTTCAGGTTAAGGCGTCTTTGGGCCTTCACCAGAGGAAACAAGTGGACATTAATCGTTTACCTTATCGAGTGGGGCTTAAGGATTTCCAGCAGATTGCGGCCCGGGCCTTTGAACGAGCGATTACCTTGGTTAAAAATGATACTTCTATAGTACCATTAAGCGCAGGCGCGGCGAATTTAGTTGTTTTTTCGCTTAGCTCCGACCCTGGCGATTATTATGCTGGCCGCCAACTGACCAGAGAAATAGAGCAGCGCTGCCCTCAAGCTAAAGCCTTCTACGCCGACGCTGATACTGGGGTAGAAGAGCTAGAATTGGCCAAAAAAATGGCCAACGAAGCCGAAACCATAATTATCGGTCTTTTTTCCACGTTGCGCGCTGGCAAGGGAAGTGTAGGGTTAGAGCCAAAGCACGTCAATTTAGTCAAGGACTTGGCTAATTTAAAAAAACCTCTTATCGTTATCTCTTTTGGTAGTCCCTATTTCCTCCGGAATTTCCCTGAGATTCCCGTCTATCTTTGCGCCTACCGCAATGCCCCTCAGGCTCATACGGCTGTCGCCCTGGCCTTATTTGGCGAGATTGACATCCAAGGTAAATTGCCAGTTTCAATTCCCGAGCTTTTTCCCTTAGGTCATGGGGTCAAGCTCCTTAAAAAGCCTGGTAATTAAGACTCAACTAACGAATTAGACGCGGCATAACCCAATCGGCGTGGTCACTTTCTATTCCGTCGCCACCGTCTATGACTTCCAACCTGAGTTCTTGAACGCGGCTAATATCCAGACGGAATCTTCGAGCTGGCGTGTTTGCTTTCATCAGACCGCTTCGCCAGAGAACGCGGCCATCACCCCACACAATAAATTCTACTGAGCCTCTCTGCCGAGGCGAAGCGGCATCAACGCCCACCTCAGCTTCAAACCAGCGGAAGAGGCCTAAAATAGGGAAAATAATTTCCGACGGCGCATGGGTGCCAATACCCCTTAAATAAGAACGATTGCCGATTTTCAGCTCGGCGCCTGAAACTGACCGGTTTATCCTGACTCGACCCCAGCCCGCAGTCATTTTTTGGGGCCGAAGTGTTTCCAAAAAGATTTCGGGGGGAAGAAGGCTGCTGGGCTTTACCTTTATTGTTGCCGGCTCGGGGCTCGAAGTTCCGTCCCACCACACTGATTGGACGCTCACTAAATGCTCTTGATGAGGGTCTATAGATGTAACCAGCGCCTCAGGCACGGGCGTATATAAAACGGCCCCGTTATCCACAGATATCAAATAGCCAGCACACAAGTAATAAAGCGGAGCCCAATGAAGTCGAAGGCCGTTTAAACCTAAGGGTTCGGCCTGAAGACGGCTGGGAGACCGAGGAGGAAAGGAGTAAACCTCGGCTGGTCCGAATTCAATTTCCCAACTCACTTCCTTCGATTTTTGGGGAATGAAACTCACTGTTCCCCAGTTTTGAAAATTCTTGATTTGCACCTTGGCACCGGCCACCTTAGCTCGAATTATCTGGAGTTTTTCCTGCCGTGGCCAAGCAAAACGTAATTCATAGGGGTCGTGGGCAATAACCTGGCATTTCCCGTTCATTTTTTTCTTCGCGGAATCATAGCTGAGGGAGTTCAAATCGACCCAACCCTGAGTGATATGACGGGAAGTAGAAATAAGCTGAGGTTCAGAGGTTGCCACGTGAAGGGCGAAAACGCGAACACTCGCCGGGTTAAGGGGAACATAAATTCCCTTTTCCCAGCAACCCAGATATTCCTGGTTCCAAAAATCAAAAACGTGGACTAAGGCACCTTCAGGAAGTCCAAGGTCAGACCACTTGAGCTCGAGGCCAGAAGACTCGCTAATCTCGAAATTAAAACAACCCACCACGTCATAATCGCGGCCTAAATGATGAATCTTTAAGTCCCAGATTCTTTTATTCTGTTCAACGGGAAATAAATCCATTGGCCGGATATCAACCGCGGGAAAAACTCTTTTCAGAATTTCCACTCTTTCTGCGGGCAGGTCATAAAGACAATCTGAGGCCATTAAAGCCTGGCCGGTTAAACCTTGCAGGGTGGCCCAGGCTCGGGCCATGTCAATGGTCAAGGGATACCTGACCAGCATCACGTCAGGGTCACAATACCAGGCTATGTTGTGAAGAAAGTAATAGCGCATCGTCGCTTGTAAGGCTACCAAGAAACCTTCCCAAGGAATGACAATATCTCCACCTGTTCTAGAACCATTCATGTACCCAATTCCTTCCAGCGGGATTCCCCAACATCCCAAGAGATATCTACTCGGACCGATGGTGTCGCGAATTGTCTTAATTGTTTGCCGATAAAGCTCTTCGGCTTCTCCAGTTGGGTTTTTCATCAGAGAAAATTTATTTTTGTATTCCCGCACTACTATCGGCTGTCCATCTATTTTAAAATAATCATATCCCCAATCCTCGGATAATGTCCGAAATAAATCGGCCAAATAGTTCCGAGCTTCGGGTCGGGAGGGGTCTAAGAGATAATCTCCTTCCCAGGTCCGGGAAAGCGACTCGCCGTTTTCATCCACCAAGAAAGCGCCCCATTTTTTTACTACTTCCGGGTTGCTCTGGCCGTGAGGTGCTAACCAAATCCCAGGCTTAAGGCCGAATTCCCTGAGCTTCGCGGCCAGAGCCGCCATCCCTGAAGGGAAGCGCGGGTCAACGGTTGACCAATCCCGATAGTTGCCTTTTTCGCTTCCCCGGCCCTGCCAACCATCATCAACCTGACAATAGAGAGCTCCGTATTCTTTGAGATTTTCGGCTAACCAGTGGGCGTTCTTGATAATTTCGGCCTCGTTAATTTCCCGATAATAATAATACCAGGAACACCAGCCTGAAGGTGGTAGGGGGAAGACGGTTTTTTCTATCGGCGAAAAATATTTAATTTTTAATTTCTCGCGAAAATACCCCTCTATCACCGAGCCATCATCTAAAGTAACCTTATCTTGAACCGGGTCATAGGTAGCCTTGGCCAAAGGCGTGGTTATTTTTCCTAAGCTTAGGAGGAAAAGGTCCGGATTATCTCCGTCCTCGACCCGGCAAGGAAATGGTGCTGGCCAGGATGCCTCTTCTCCGGATAAGCCTATGACGTGAGGGCTTTTTGCTTTCTGGCATGAGGCAAAAAGTAAAATAGAAAAAATAAATGGGCTAAAATAAAGATAAAGAAGGCTACTTCTTTTCCCTTTTTTCATTACTCGCCTCCTTTTTACTACTTTTATCTTTTTAAATTTGCCTAATCAAGTCCACAAAAATCTTTCTTTTTTTTTCGGGGGAGATAAAATTAACTCTGAAAAACAAAAAAGAGGGTAGGAAGCATGAATCAAAAAGTTTCTTTTTATCTTAACGGGCGGTTTATCAGCATAGAAGTTGAGAATACCCGGCCTTTACTCTGGGTTCTTAGGAATGACCTAAAGCTAACCAGTCCCAAGTTTGGCTGTGGGGAGGGTTATTGCGGGGCCTGTACGGTTCTAATTGATGGCGAACCGGTCCGCTCTTGCCAGACAGAGGTGGGCCGGATAAACGGACGTCAGCTTGTGACCCTGGAAGGCCTGGCCCAAAACGGAAAACCCCATCCTCTTCAGGAAGCCTTTCTCAAGCAGGAGGCTTTCCAGTGCGGTTTCTGTACAAGTGGTATGATTCTTGAGGCTTATGCTTTGCTTCAGAAGACGCCCAAGCCAAGCCGCGATCAAATTATCAACTCCCTTGACGACCATCTTTGTCGCTGCGGGGCTCATCAGCGGATTGTTCACGCCGTAGAAAGGGCTGTAGCCATTCTCAGAGGAGGCAAGTCATGAGTCAGAGAGAAAAATGGGAAGAAGCTGAACTTTTGAGTGCTAAAACTAATATTATAGATTATTCTTCTTCGCTTCTCAGTCGTCGTGACTTCCTGAAAATAAGCGGCAGCGGTCTTTTCGTTTTTTTCTTTGTCGGGGAGCCTCCTTCTTTTTTATCCTGGGCCCAACAAGAAGCCAGGCAAAGGGAAAACCCCGAAGATTTTAATGCCTACCTTCTTATTCGCGAAGATGGCCGGGTCAGCTGCTTTTCGGGCAAGGTGGAGCTGGGCCAGGGTATCAAAACCGCTTTAGCCCAGATTTTGGCCGAAGAGCTCGATATCAGTCTGGATAAGGTTGACATGGTTCTTGGCGATACTGCCCTTTGTCCCTGGGATATGGGAACATTTGGCTCCAGGACAATCAAGTATTTCGGTCCCGCCCTCCGTCAGGCGGCGGCTGAAGCCCGGTCTGTTCTCTTGGAGTTGGCTTCAGAAAGACTCCGGGTGCCAATTGACCGGCTGGAAACGGAAAATGGGTTTATCTTTGACCGCCAAAACCGCCCAATTAGAGTCGCCTATGGCCAGCTTACTCAGGGTAAAAGAATAGAGCGATTAGTGACCGGAAGACCTCAGCCCAAGCCGGTGGAAAAACATCGTCTGGCTGGTCAACCGGAGCCGCGTTTAGACGCTTGGGAAAAAGTAATGGGGAAATCACTTTATACCGGCGACATAATGCTACCTAATATGCTTTATGCCCGTCTTATAAGGCCGCCGGCCCACGGAGCCAAATTAAAAAGCTTGAACCTGGAAGAAGCAAAGAAAATTCCCGATATCCAAATTATTCAGGATGGCGATTTGATTGCTGTCCTTCACCCCACTTTTGACGCCGCAGATAGAGCGCTAAAGATGGTCAAAGCCGAGTTTGAGGTTCCCGATGTACCGCTTTCGAACGAAAATATTCATGAACATTTAATAGAAGCAGCACCGGCTGGCAATGTTGTGGACCAGAAAGGAAGCTTGGAAGAAGGAGAAAAGATGGCTCGCCGGGTGGTCGAGGAAACTTATTATAATCCCTATGTCGCCCACGCTCCTATCGAGACCCACACCGCCTTAGTCACAATTGAATCAGATGAGGTTAAAGTCTGGGCCTCCACGCAGCGGCCTTTTGGAGTTCAAAGCGAGGTGGCTCAGGCCGTAGGAGTGCCGATAAACAAAGTAAGAGTATTTCCGGTTTATGTAGGCGGCGGGTTTGGTGGTAAAAACCGGAACCAGCAGGCGGTGGAAGCAGCCCGGCTTTCAAAATTAACGGGCAAACCCGTTATGGTAATCTGGAGCCGCGAGGAGGAATTCTTTTATGACACTTTTATGCCGGCCGCTATTGTCAAGATTAGGTCTGGCTTGGATGAGAATAACCGAGTCAGTTTTTGGGATTATACGGTTTTTTGGGCTGGTGACCGAAGTTCCCAAGTTTTTTATGATTTTCCCCATTATCGGGTTGTCTCTAAGGGAGGCTGGGGAGGCGGAGTATCCGGCCATCTTTTCGGCGTCGGCCCCTGGCGAGCTCCTGGAAGTAATACCAACGTTTTTGCTCGCGAATCCCACATTGACACCTTAGCAGCCCGTTGCAGCCTCGACCCGCTTGAGTTTAGGTTGCGCCACTTAACAAACGAGAGGATGAAACGAGTATTATTAAAGGTGGCAGAAGAATTCGGCTGGAAGCCAGCCCCACCACCCAGCGGACGTGGTTTGGGGCTTTCCTGCGCTGATTATCTTGGAACCTACGTTGTCGCTATGGTTGAAATCGACGTTGAGCCAGCGACGGGAATAATTCGGGTCAAGAGAATGACTGGCGTCCAAGATATGGGCGAAGTCATCAACCCCGAAGGTGCAAAGGAACAGATTGAAGGCTGCCTGATGATGGGCCTAGGTTATGCTTTGAGTGAGGAAATTCATTTTCAGGGAGGCCGAATACTCGACCTTAATTTTGACCGGTATGAAATACCTCGTTTCTCCTGGATGCCGGAAATTAAAGCTGTTGTCTTA
This sequence comes from uncultured Eubacteriales bacterium, assembly GCA_964627255.1. GTDB lineage: Bacteria > Acidobacteriota > Aminicenantia > Aminicenantales > CALLJL01 > CALLJL01. The sequence continues at coordinate 129,083 of CAZVIN010000083.1, read as the reverse complement.
AGTAACCCCTCTTTTCCGCCACAAGGGGGCGGAGAGCCAGCCATTATTAATGTCGGGGCAGCTTTAGCTAACGCTTTATTTGACCGCACGGGAGTCAGACTAACTCGGCTTCCCTTGACTCGAGAGAGGGTACTTCAAGGATTAAAGGCTCAACAGAAAAATTCGAAATAGAGGAGGTTGCTATGCCCTTAGTCCATACTTATGTGTGGGAAGGCTTAGATGACAACCGAGCCAAACAAATTATCTATGGTATTACCAAGGTTTTTACTGATTTAGGGATACCAGCCGAGGCTGTCCGCGTAATTATTCAGGAGGTGCCGAAAAGCCGCTGGGGTATCGCCGGGGAGTTAGCCTCAGAAAAAAAGCCGCGGCACCAGGATAAATGAGGTAGGCCAATGTCACTATTAACAGAAAAGGAACTTGCTGCTAAGCTTGCTTCTTTGCCTCGCCTTCGTTTTCTCCACTTGCCCACGCCCTTGGCCTTCCTTGCCAATTGGAGTCAATACCTCGGGGGACCAAAGATCTACATCAAGAGGGATGACCTGAGCGGCGTTGGGTTTGGAGGCAATAAATCAAGGAAGTTGGAATTTATTATTGCTGACGCCGTCCAAAACAATTATCAAGCGATATTTACCTGGGGAAGTGTTCAATCTAACTGGTGTTTCCAAACAGCGCTGGCCGCCCGACGTTTCGGTCTAAAACCAGCTCTTCTTCTTTTTATTCAAGATAAGAAGCTGCCCGCAGCGAGAGGAAACCTGCTGCTTGATTACTTGTTGGACGCAAAAATTTACTTCCACCCAGCACCGCCGGGGAAGGTTGTTAGCCGGGAATTGGCTCTCAACCTGATTAAAGGCCTGGTCCCTGAACTCGAGGCGCAGGGGCTGCGGCCTTATGTGGTCTCGGTGGGCGGGTCGATGCCTCTGGGGTCGATGAGTCTGCCGCTCGGAGCGATAAGCTATGTCCAGGCATTTTATGAAACCTGGATTCAAGCCAAAGCCGCGGGTTATTCTTTTACGCATGTGGTTCATGCTACTGGTTCAGGGGCAACGCAAGCCGGGTTATTAGTGGGGGCTAAATTGCTAAATCCCGAGTGTCAGATTATCGGGATAAGCGTTTCCGAGGAGCGAGGATTATTCGCTCAAGAAGTATGGAAGATCGCTCGGGCGACTACCGCGGCTTTAGATTTGGCCCTGGATATCAAACCTGAAGAAATAATTGTTTTTGATGAGTACCTCGAAGGAGGTTATGGAGTCATTTCAAAAAAAGTCGCTCGAACCTTGCGGCTACTCCTGCAGCAAGAGGGAATTGTCTTGGACCCGGTTTATGCTGCCAAGGCGATGCTGGGTTTAATTGACCTTATCAATCAAGGCTATTTTAAACCTAATGATTCCGTTGTTTTCTTCCATACCGGCGGTACACCGGCTCTTTTTGCCTATGGACAAAAAATCTTAAATAGGCTGAAAAAATAAAAGGCAGCCAATTTTTATTGGCGATGAAAAAAGGAGAAAAAATTGAAAGAACTAAAATGGCCAACGCTCGGCGATATTTTCGAAGCCAGAAAAACCATTGCGCCTTTTCTGCCTAAAACGCCGCTTTATTCGTATCCTCAAATTAACGACCTGGTAGGAACGGAAGTTTTTATCAAGCATGAAGACCATCTACCCACGCGTTCTTTTAAAGTGCGCGGCGGCCTCAACCTTATTGCTCATCTCAGCCCAGAAATAAAGCGCCGCGGAGTAGTAACCGCCTCTACCGGCAATCACGCTCTGTCTATTGCCTATGCTTGCCGTCTCTTCGGGGTTGAGGCGACGATTGTCATGCCTGAAGGAGCGAATCCAGTTAAGGTTAAAGCCGTAGCCAGCCAGGGAGCTAAGGTCATCTTCGAGGGGCAGATATTTGACGAGGCCAAGGATTTTGCTCTTAGCTTGGCGGAGAAAAAGGGAGCTCGGTTCATCCATCCGGCTGATGAACCCGATTTAGTGGCCGGTGTGGCCACTTATGCCCTGGAAATTTTTGAAGACCAGCCGCAGATAGAGGTCGTCATCGTGCCGGTGGGCGGGGGTAGCGGGGCCAGCGGCTGTTGCTTAGTCAAGGAAGCCTTAGGTAAAGGTAAAAAAACCCGGGTTATTGCCGTTCAGGCCGAACAGGCACCGGCCGCCTATCTTTCCTGGAAAAACCATAAGCTCCAGCAGGCGCCGATGAAAACAGCCGCTGAAGGCCTGCAGACAATGATGGGCTACGAGTTTACGCAAACCATTCTTTGGGCTTATCTTGATGATTTTCAGCTGGTTTCAGAAGAGGAAATGGCTCGAGCCATTCTTATTTATCTCGAGAATATCAGGTCCTTAACCGAACATGCGGGCGCCGCCGCCTTAGCTGCCGCGCTAAAAATAAAGGATGAGCTAAAAGGAAAAAAGGTCACTTTAATCCTTTCAGGCGGCAACCTCAGCTTAGAGGGTTTGAAGGCGCTCGTCACCGCCAGAAGCTCATAAGGCTAAGGAGGAAAGAACTTCTTCTAAGCAGGGAAGGGTAGCGGGAATCAGACTTATCTTGCCTCTTTCTTTGACTGGTGTTAAATCCTTGAGGCCGCTACCGGTCAAAATAAGAACGGCGTTGGCTATCTTTCGAGCGGTGGTGAAGCTCAGCCATTTTTTTAAACCAGCCCACGTAGTGGCTGAAGCCGGGTCGCAGAACAATCCTTCAAGGGAGGCCAGCTCAGCCTGAGCCCTCATTATTTCTTCATCCGAGACCGCCAGCATTTCCCCTTTATATTTTCTCAAGAGCTTTAGAACCAGCTGGCCTGCGGGCGGGGAAGGGTTAGAAATAGCATGAGCTATTGTTTGGGGATTTTTAACCGACAGGACTTTTTCCTCGCCTTTTTCCCAGGCTTGCACTAAAGGAGCACAACCGGCCGCTTGAATTCCGATAAAGTGGGGCAACCGGCCAACTAATTTTTGCTTTCGCAGGTTAAGAAAACCGAGAATAAGTCCGAGCAGATGACCACCGGAGCTTACCGGGACAAAAACATAACTGGGGATTTTTCGCTTTAATTGAAAATAAAGTTCAAAGCTCGTTACTTTATAGCCTTCGAGGCGATAAGGGTCGCAGGAGTTAGCAAAATAAATGCCTAAGTTTTTTCCGACCCGATAACTTTCCTCAAAAAGCCGGCCATAATTGCCTTTGACCTGAATAAGGTGCGCTCCGTAGATTCCCGTCGAAATCGTCTTTTCTAAGGCAGCATCTTCTTTAAGTAGGACAAAGGTTTTCAGCCGGGCTTTGGCACCATAAGCTGCCGTAGAGGCGGCCATGTTACCGGTAGAAACTGTGCCTATCTTTTTTATTCTTAAGCTGACAGCTTTTTGAATGACCACCGCCGTGCCCCTATCCTTGAAGCTCTGAGTCGGGTTGGCCATCTCATTCTTGGCATAAACGGGGAAAGCCAGGTCAATTTTCTTTTCCAGACGATAAAGCCTGAGCAAAGGCGTGTTGCCCTCTCCTAGAAAGAGATTTTTTTCGAGGCGAGGCAAGGGCAAAAAGGGCTGGAATTTTTCGAGCGGTGAGAGCTTGTTTAGGCTAAAAGAGCGCTTCTTTGGAGTTAAAGAAATTACCAATGGTTGGCTACACCGAGGGCAAAACGGCCAAAATAGGTTGGCCTCGCGCGGCTCCTCGCAAAAAAGACATTCCCACTTTTCCATAATTCATCCTCCGCCCTGAGTTTAGCGTGGTTCAATTTAATTAGCAATCTCTGAGGGAAAAAACTTAGCGGCCGGGAAAATAAAAATAAAAAGGCTTTTATCTCTTTTTAGAGTTAGTAAAATAGAGATAAAAATGCTCGAGGCGATTTGATGTCTGAAGTAAGAAGGCGTCTAAAAAAGAAAACTCGATTAACTGAAGAAGAGATAATGCGTCTGGCTCTTAAGGAGGCGGAGAAGGCCGGCGAGGAGGGCGAGGTCCCGGTAGGCGCGATAGTCGCTTCTGGCGGGAAAATTTTATCACGAGCCCATAATCAGCCAATCAGACGTTCAGACCCGACGGCGCACGCCGAAATTTTGGCCCTGAGGAAGGCGGCCCGCCGCCTGAAGAATTACCGCCTTGCTGATTGCGACCTCTTCGTCACTTTAGAGCCCTGCGCGATGTGCCTCGGCGCCGCCGTCCAGGCCAGGGTAAGACGGATAATTTTTGCGGCTTTCGACCCTAAATCTGGGGCAATCCAATCAATTATGAAGTTCCCCTGGGAGAAAATTAATCACCGACCTCTGGTCCAGGGTGGGCTATTAGAGACGGAGGCCGTTAAGCTTTTGCGCAGTTTTTTTCAATTTAGGAGAAGAGAAAAGGCAAAACAGTAACCAGCAGTTTTAAAAACGAGAGATTATTTTTCTGCTTAACTTTTTTCCTAATCAGGCGAAATAATCGATATATATATTCCCAAAACTGAAAGAATCGGTCACGATAAAGAAGAATTGAATCCCTGAAACGGCGGCAAAAGCGTATTGCCGCGCGTTGATTTCAGGGCTTTCCAATGATACATTGAAGAAGGTAAGTGGAGAGGTGGCCGAGTGGTTGAAGGCGACGGTCTCGAAAACCGTTATCTCCTTACCGGGGATCGCGGGTTCGAATCCCGCCCTCTCCGCCAAGTTATAGCTGAATTCACTGCCATCATAAGAGTTTTTTTTGAAGACCTAAACCAGTCATAAAAACTTCGAATAATTCAAAGCTTTTTATTTTATTTTTTATTTTTTAAAATTAGGGTTCTTGAAGATATCTAAACTCAGGAGGCAGGATGAACTCCTTAAGGAAAAAGGTCTATTTTAAGAAAAACAGTCGTTACGGCTATCTACTGTTTCTAATCTTCATTTTTTTACCTCTATTTGGGCTGCAACCATTACCTAAGGAACTGAAAAATTTTGCTTCCTTTATTGACCAGACAAGGCGGGAATGGAATGTTCCGGGAGTAGCGATAGCGGTAGTAAAAGAGGGCAAGGTGGTGATGGCCGACGGCTTTGGTTTTCGGAATATTCAAGAAAAACTGCCAGTCACTGCTTCCACTCTTTTTGCCATCGGTTCCTGCACCAAGGCTTTTACCGCGACCGCGGTCGGCCTTTTAGTGGACGAAGGCAAGGTCGAATGGGATAAACCGGTCCGGGATTATTTGCCCGCCTTTAAACTCCAGGACCCGGTGGCTTCACAAAGGCTGACGGTTCGAGACCTGCTTTGCCATCGTTCAGGGCTTCCTCGACACGACTTAATGTGGTATGGCTCTTCTTTTTCTCGAGAAGAGCTCTTCTCTCGTTTGTCATATCTGGAGTCGAGTAAGGACCTCCGTTATCTCTGGCAATATCAGAATTTGATGTTTATGGTGGCTGGAATTCTGGTGGAAAAGGTTTCCAACCAGAGCTGGGAGGAATTTGTTCGCCAAAGACTTCTTGAGCCTCTGACTATAAGAGAGGCCAATTTTTCGGTGGCTGAGTCCCAGCAATCCCCTGATTATTCTCTTCCGTATCAAGAATTCAACGGCCAAGTGGAGGCAATTCCCTTTCGCGCTATCGAGGCTATCGGGCCAGCCGGCTCAATTAATGCTAACGTTCAGGATATGGCTAAGTGGCTAATCTTTAATTTAAGTCAAGGTAGATATGCCGACAAACAGGTCGTCTCTGAAGCTACCCTCAAAGAGATTCATTCTCCCCAGATGGTGGTTCCTGGCCCGCTTCGCTTTCCCGAAATTCTCTATTCCAGCTATGGCTTAGGCTGGTTAATCACTCCTTATCGCGGCCATCTTTTGCTTTCCCACGGCGGAGGAATTGACGGCTTTTCGGCTCTGGTAGCCCTTTTGCCTCAAGACCAAATAGGGCTGGTAATCCTCACTAACCTGAATGGAACGCCTCTACCTCAAATTCTGAGCTATAGTTTAATTGACCGGTTGCTTCGTTTGCCGGAAATCCCGTGGAACCAAAGGTTTAAAGAAGAAGCCAAGAAAGCTAAGGAGCAGGCTGAAAAAATAAGAAAGGACAAATTCCAGGGACGAAAAGAAGGGACGAGTCCCTCTCATCCTTTAGAAGATTATGTTGGTGATTATGAAAATCCAGGTTATGGAGTGATTACAGTAACCAAAAACGGCGCTCAACTGCAAGCCCAATTTCACGCTTTCGACTTAAAGCTTACGCATTTTCATTATGATGTTTTCTGGGCCGAAAATAAAAGGTTTGGGCTGGAAGAAAAACTAAGTTTTCAGACTGACCTTAACGGCCACATCGCCTCTCTTTCTCTCCAACTTGAACCGGCGGTGAAAGAAATTGTTTTTACTCGTTTGGGCGATAAAACCATGAGAGAAAGGAGCTTTTTAGAACCGTTGGCAGGCGAGTATGAATTCCAAGGGATAACAATCAAAGTTATTCTTAAAAGAGAAGACACCCTTTCCCTCCAAATTCCTAATCAGCCCGAGCTAGAATTGGAGCCTTATAGAGGATACGAATTTAGGATAAAAAATATCCCCAATTATAGTGTTGAGTTTGTTAAAGATGAAGCGGGAAAAATTGTCGAGGCCATTCTCAAGCAGCCCAAGGCTATCGTCAGAGCGCAAAAAAAGCGGTAAGATGAAAACTTTTCCCATTATTCTGGTCGGCTTTGGTCCTGTCGGCCGGGCCTTTGCCGAATTGTTAGCCGCCAAAGCAGCTGAATTGAGGGAAAAATACGGCCTCGCTTTCAGCCTCAAGGCGATTTTGCGGCGCTCTTCAGCCTTGCTTCTTGATGAGAAAGTAGAGAATTTGGATAAAAGAGCCTTGGTAAATAAAATAAATGACCCAGGCTCCTGGAGCAGTCGGCCATCGCTTGATTCCTTACTCCACCAAGGGACACCGGGCGTCATGGTTGAAGTAACTACTTCTGACCTGAAAACCGGTCAGCCAGGCTATGACCATATAAAAAAAGCCCTTACTTCAGGCTGGCACGTGGTGACTGCCAACAAAGGACCGCTTCTGGTTTATTTCTCCGAGCTTCATAATTTGGCTAAGGAAAACAATCTTCGGCTCAAATTTAGCGGGGCCACGGCCGCTGCTCTGCCGGCCCTTGATGTCGGCCTTATTTCCTTGGCGGGCGCAGAAATTAGGCGGGTAGAAGGTATCCTTAACGGAACTTCTAATTACCTCCTGACGCGGATGGCCGAAGGGTCTTCTTATTCCGAGGCCTTAAAGGAAGCCCAGGAAAAAGGTATTGCCGAAAAGAACCCGGCTTATGATGTGGAGGGCTGGGACACAGCGGTCAAATTAGCCCTCCTTTCAGCCGCTTTTTTTGGGGTCTGTCTGAAGCTCGAGGAAATGGCAGTAGTGGGAATTAACCAGCTTACCCCTGAAGAGTTAAGGAGGGCAAAACAAAAAGGACTAAAATTTAAGCTTATCGGTTCTCTCTGGAAACAGAATGATTCAATCAGGGCTAAGGTTAGGCCAGAACTCCTTAACCCCTCGCACGCTCTTTTTTTTGTCGACGGAACAAATAAAGGCATATCTTTCGTCACCGACTCCATGGGTACTATAACTCTCATTGGCGGTCAATCTGACCCGCGGGGAGCCGCAGCCGCTTTACTTAAGGATATTATTAACATCTATCATCGATTTTAGCCTGAAAAGGCTAAATTGACCTGAAGGCTATTTTTTGATAACCTAAGTTTCCTGGCTTAAAGGGTCAGGAGCGACTTCCTCCATTTTCCTCAGACGGAGAGGTGTCCGAGTGGCTTAAGGAGCACGCTTGGAAAGCGTGTGTGTGTCAGAAAAGGCGCACCGCGGGTTCGAATCCCGCCCTCTCCGCCAGCCTTAGGTCAGGATAGATTATTTTAAAACCCGCTATTTAGCGCCAAAGAAAGGAGTTTCTTATGGACACTAAGGATTTTATAGTAATTGAAGACATCTATGGAGCTCATAACTACCATCCTCTTGATGTCGTTTTGGCTCAAGGAAAAGGAGCCTGGGTCTGGGACGTAGAAGGGAAAAAATATTTGGATTGTTTAAGCGGCTATTCGGCCGTTAACCAAGGACATTGCCATCCGCGGTTAGTCAAAAGGTTACAACAACAGGCCAAGAAATTAACTTTAACTTCCAGGGCCTTTCGCAATGACCAATGGCCGCTGCTGGCCAAAGAACTCTGTGAGCTTTTGGGTTATGAAATGGTCCTGCCGATGAATTCGGGAGCCGAAGCCGTGGAAACAGCTCTTAAGATAGCCCGCAAATGGGCCTATCAAAAAAAAGGCGTGCCCCCTGACCAGGCCGAGATTATTGCCTGCGCTAATAATTTTCATGGCCGAACAATCAGCATAATTAGCTTCTCTACCGAGCCTCTTTATCGAAACGAATTCGGGCCCTTTACTCCTGGATTTAGAGTAATACCCTATGGCAATATCGAGGCTTTGAAAGCGGCCATAAGCCTCAATACGGCGGCCTTTTTAGTTGAGCCAATCCAGGCAGAAGCCGGAATTATTATTCCTCCTCCTGGCTATCTGAAAAAAGCTTACGAAATCTGTCAGCAAAACAAGGTTCTTTTTATCGCCGATGAAATCCAAACCGGCTTGGGCCGGGTTGGCAAACTATTAGCCAGTGAATATGAAGAAATAAGGCCCGATGTTGTCGTTATCGGCAAGTCCTTGGGAGGGGGTTTTGTCCCCATATCAGCCACTCTTTCCAGCCGGGAGATTATGGGTGTTTTTAAACCAGGCGAACATGGGTCGACTTTTGGCGGCAATCCCTTAGCCTGTGCTGTGGCTCGCGAGGCCATTAAAGTAATCAAGGAAGAGAACCTACCGGAGAGAGCTTCTACCTTGGGGAAATATTTCTTAGACCAGTTGAAAACAATTAAAAGTCCTCATATTAAAGAAGCAAGGGGCCGGGGGCTGCTTATCGGAATTGAACTCAAACCAGAGGCGGGAGGAGCCCGCCGTTTTTGTGAGGCGCTGAAAGAGGCTGGCCTGCTTTGTAAAGAAACCCATGACCACGTAATTCGCTTCGCTCCGCCGCTCGTGATCAAAGAGAAAGAGCTACGCTGGGCGTTTAAGCAAGTGAAAAGGGTTTTTCGCCAGCTTAGTTGAAAAGAAACACAGTTTCTTTCTCTCTCGTGGAGGTTAGGCAATGAGGCGAACGGAATGACTTCGCTTCCTTTCAGGTTTTTTACGCCATTCCGCCTTTGTCCTTGTCTGAGCCTGTAACGCTTGCCACCCTGGTCACAAAGGTAAGCTCAAAGCCATCTACCTCTTCTTGACCATTCCCTTTGGCCAGCTTTATAAAGGTCAGTTAAATAGGCAGATGTGTAGCATGTTATATATCTTTTACCTGGTGAACTGCTGGCACCAATTTTTATTGTCTCCTCTGGCTAATTTCTAATCAAACACCCTCGACGGCCAGAGGTTTGCTCGAACGGCTCTGGGGAAGGCTAAATGTTCTATGGTTGCTTGTGCCATCCCTTATTTTTGTGTGCAAGCCGGTTAGAAAAAGCGTATTGAAAAAAATAGTTATGTTTTGTAGCCTAAGAATAGGAATAAGGAACTGTCTCAACAATTATGCCAGGCATCAAAGATTTATGCTCAAAACTGGACCAGATGAAAGAGAAAGAGGTCATAATTTTAAATTTAAGAGGGATTGTCATCAAAAAAGGACATTATATTTTTATCTCCGGGGGAAAAATGCTTAAAAAACCTGGCCTGAATTTTGCAGTTGATTTTCAAGGAATAAACTTCGGAGGAAGGTAAAGCTATGAAAAATAAAAGAATTTCGTCAAGAATAGGGGGGTTAGGCCTTTTGGTTTTAATGGTCAGTTGTGTTATTTACATACCCTACGAAGAAGGACCAGGCCGAGAGAGAGAGCCTTATACTCCTCCTGAAGTAGGGGAAAGAGTCAACCAGGTGAGGCTTTCCTTTGTTTATGATTATTTATCTCCTTACGGTTACTGGATTTATCTTTCGCCCTACGGACATGTTTGGGTACCACGGCGAGTGTCGTATAGATGGCGTCCTTATACCTATGGCCGTTGGGTCTGGACTGATTTCGGCTGGCTGTGGGTTTCTAATTATGAATGGGGTTGGCTGACTTTCCATTATGGTCGGTGGGGCTGGCACGAGCGAATCGGCTGGTTCTGGGTTCCAGGGACCATTTGGGCTCCGGCCTGGGTTATCTGGACCTGGGGAGAGCTTTATATAGGCTGGGCTCCTGTCCCTCCCGATGTCGAGTGGGTCCCTGGAGTTGGCTTTTCTGTCTGGCGATTAGAGCCCTTGCCCCAGGCCTGGGTATTCGTGGAGGGAAGATATTTTACGACTGACTATCTTGACAGGTACATATTGCCAGTGGAACGAAACCGAACTGTTTTTAATTTTGTAGTTAATAAACGAAGCTTAGCTGCAAGGGGAGCGACAATTTATAATGAAGGCGTGGCGCCAGAGCTTATCCAAAAATGGACGAAGTCAGAAGTTAGGAAATACGAGATAAGGCCGGCGTTGCGGCCGACACGAGAAGTTATTACTCTTACCACCGTCGCGGTCCACAAACCTGAGGTCATCAAAGATGAATTGGCCAAGCCTAAGGAGATTGTTGACCCCGAAAAAGTTCATGAACAATTAGCCCAGGAGAGAATTCCTGCAACCCGCTGGCAAGAATTAGAGCTCGAGCGCCGGACCTTAGAGAGGTCGCAGCGAGAAGAAGAATCATATTTGCAGAGGAAAATGGAGGAAGAAAAAAACAAGGCCCAGGACCCAAAGGTTAAACAGGAAGTCGAACGCCGGTATCAAATCCAGTTGGAACAATTAAAAAAACAGCATCAAGAAGAAAAAAGCGAGCTGTCTCAGCGCCAGGAAGAAGAGAAAAAGAAAATAGGCGGCGAGCCCGTCAGAAAGAAGAAAGAAAGGATTAATTTTTAGGCTGTTTAGAGGAGCGCCAGGTAATTAATAAAACTGAAGCCAAGATGATTATGCCGCCGCCCACCGTCCTTGTCGACGGTATTTCTTTTAATAAAAAAAAGGCTAAAATAATCCCATAAACGGGCTCTAAGGAACTAATAACCGCCGCCGTGGCCGCAGTTATTTTTTTCATCGCTTGAATAAACAGGGAATGAGCTCCTGCCGTGCAAATAACACCTAAGAAGACTAAACGGGCCAAGTCAGGATAAGAAGGCAAAGGCTGGTTGAGGAGAACCAAGGGTAAAAGAAAAATAGTCGCCCCCGCGTCTTGATAAAACGCAATGACTAAGCTGTTATATCTACGAGCCAGGCGGCGGTTGGCAACCGAAAGTAGGGCAAAACTAAAACCGGCCCAAAGACCCCAAAAGACGCCTTGGAAAGCGGGTTGAGTTGGGTTGAAAGAGGGAACAAGCCAAAAAACCCCAAAAAGACAAAACGCGGCCCCGACCAGAGTATCTGGCCGAAACTTTTCCTTAAGCCAAAGAGGTTCTAAAAAAGTAGTGAAGACAGGGAAGGTCGAATAAGCCAGCAGTCCTATAGCTACAGTTGATACCTGAATAGAGTGAAAAAAGGCTACCCAATGGAAAGCGAGAAGGGCTCCCAAGCCAAAAAGATGGAGCCCGTCGCTCCTGTTAGCTGGTTTTAAGCGGAGATGGAAAAGGCGAACACAAAGAGCTAAGCTTAGGCTGGCGAAGAAAACCCGGCCAAAAACAATGACCTGGGCCGGTTCTTTGACCCACTTGCCAAACAACCCCGCCAGGCCAAAAAGCAGGGTGGCAAAATGAGCAGCTAGGACCCCAGAAAAGGCCGGATGCCCATTTTGCTGGACTAATTTTTTTTGAGTCAATATTTTCAAATCCTTGGCGGCTATGTTATCATATAGTTTAATTTTTAGGGAAAGAAAAGGCTTTCCCCCGGATAGCGAAAATGCAAGCCTATCAAATTTTGGCGCGTAAGTATAGGCCACAAACCTTCGATGAAGTTGTTGGTCAGAGAACCGTTGTTCAGACTTTACGTAACGCCCTTGATTCTGGTCGATTGGCCCAAGCCTATATTTTTTCAGGGATGCGGGGAGTTGGCAAAACCACTGTCGCCCGAATCTTAGCTAAAGCGCTCAATTGTGTTCATGGCCCGACCTCCAATCCCTGTAACGCTTGTCCTTCCTGCGTGGCTATTCGTGAGGATAGGTCAGTCGATGTTTTAGAAATTGACGGCGCCTCCAACAGGAAAGTAGAAGAGATTGGCCCGATTCGCGATACCGCCCAGGTTAAGCCCCTTCAGAGCCGGTTTAAAGTCATTATTATCGATGAAGTCCATATGCTTTCGACGACCGCCTTTAACGCTTTGCTTAAAACCTTAGAAGAGCCGCCAGAGAGCACGGTTTTCATCTTCGCCACGACCGAGTTTCATAAGGTTCCTCCAACCATCGTTTCTCGTTGCCAGCACTTTGAATTCAGGCGGCTCTCTCCGAAGGATATTCTGGAGCACCTCCTTTTTATCGCGGAAAAAGAAAGAATTGCTCTTTCCAGGTTTGGCGCCCAGCTCATTGCGGAAGCAGCTGACGGAAGCTTGCGAGATGCTGAGAGTCTTTTAGACAAAGCCGTGGCCTTTGGTGGCCCTGAGGTCAATGAGGAACAACTTAAAGAGATTTTGGGTCTGGTACCTCGAGGAACTCTTTTCGAGGCCTCCGAGATAATCCTGGAGGGTAAAACCGAGAAGGTCTTTACTTTTATCCATAAAATTTTAACGCAGGGTTATGACCTGCGGCTGTTTTATGAGCAAGTAGTCAAGCACTTTCGAAACCTTCTTCTAATCAAGACTCTCCAGGCTGACGCCGAGCTTCTTTCTCAGACACCCGAGGAGCTACGCTGCTTGGAAAGAGAAGCTGAGAAAGCCTCGGCTATCGACTTACTCCGCTATCTTCAAACCCTGCTTCAAGCTGAGGTGGGACTTAAATATACTTCCCATCCGCAGATTTATCTCGAGACTTTATTTATCAAACTTAGCCACCTGCCTCACCTTGTTTCCCTCAAAGAAATTTTTTCTTCGCTTGAAGAGGGGAAGGGGAGGGCCTTTTTAGAGGCCTCGGGTTTGAGCCCGCTCGAGAGCTCTTTAACGGAAACGAAAGTCAATATTAACGTCGAAACCGCGTCCAGGCCTGTTATTGAAAGGCAGCTCGAAAAGGCCGAAAAAACTATTTCGGGGGAGTGGGCGGCAAAAAAGGAACTTGGTTCTGGTGAGCTAAAAGCCAAAACCAATTTTCCCGCAGCCGACGAAAGAGAAGATAAAAAAAAGGATGGAGAGGACGCTCGGGCTAGGTTTCGAGAAATAGGGAGGCCGAGGACTAAATTAGACCTTGCAGAAAAAGAGGCTGTTTTGAGTAACCCAACAATCCAGACCTTTATGTCTCTTTTTGAGGCCCGGGTGGTGTCGATTGACTCCATTCCGAAATCCGAAAACACGGAAGAGGTTTAGGGATGTTTAAAAATATTGGTGATTTACAAAGAATGCTCCAATCGGCCAAAGAAATGCAGGAGAAAATGGCCCAAGAATTGGCTGCCATGCGCGTCGAAGGCTCGAGCGGCGGCGGCATGGTTCAGGTGGTTCTTAATGGCCAGAAGAATTTAATTTCTATCCGTCTTGACCCTGAGGTAGTTAACTCAGCTGACTGCGAAATGCTTCAGGACTTAATTCTGGCCGCTTTTAATGACGCCTCAAGCCGAGTGGATGAACAAGTCAGCAACAAACTTGGGGCCTTGGGGGCTAACCTAAAAATTCCAGGTTTATTCTAATGTTTGAGTACACCGAACCTCTTTATCAACTTATTGAAGCCTTAAAAAGGTTTCCTGGCATAGGCGCCAAATCAGCTCAAAGGATGGCTTTCTATCTTCTATCTTTGCCCCTGGAGGAGGCTGACCGCTTGGCTGAAACTATCCGGGAGGCTAAGCGGAAAATCTTCTATTGCTCTATCTGTAACGGTATTACCCATATTGACCCCTGTCCCCTTTGCGCCGACACCCAACGTAACAACGAACAGTTATGCATTGTCGAAGAGCCCTATAATATTGCTTCTATAGAGAAGACAGGGGTTTTTCACGGCCGGTATCATGTTCTGCTCGGAACATTATCGCCTTTGAAGGGAAAAGGTCCGGATGAATTACACCTGGATAAGCTTTTGCGTCGCCTGGAAAAGGGTTCTTTCAAGGAAATTATCTTGGCCACGAATCCTACGGCGGAAGGGGAAGCTACTGCTTATTTTCTGGTCAACCTGTTAAAAAAGTTCCCGGTCAAAGTAACTCGTCTGGCCACTGGCCTTCCTGTCGGCTCCGACCTGGATTTTGCTGACCAAGTAACCATAAAGAGAGCGCTGGAGGGAAGAGTAGAGATTAAAGAATAGAGATTTTATTATTTCTCTTCTCGTAAATTTGTTCAATAGAGGAGGTCAAATGAAGTCGACCATTGAAATCCGATGGCACGGACGAGCGGGCCAGGGAGTAGTGACGGCCGCGGTCACTCTGGCCGATGTTCTGGCTTCGGAGGAGGGAAAGTATGTTCAAGCCTTTCCCGAGTTTGGAGCTGAAAAAAGGGGAGCGCCAATTCTAGCTTTTAATCGCATTAGTCTTAAGCCCATCCGCACTCATAGCCAGGTTTATGAGCCCGACATCGTCGTAGTTACTGACCCCAGCTTGCTCGGGCTCATCGACATCACAGAAGGGGCTAAGGACGACGCTCTTTTTCTTTTTAACACCACCTTTGATGTTTCCTTACTAAAAAAGCGATTAGGGCTTGACTCGAGGAAAGTCTATGTTCTGGATGCCTATGCCATTGCCCGGGAGGAAATTGGTCGGCCAATTCCCAACGTTCCCTTGGTCGCCGCTTTAATCAAAATTACCGGGCTTCTGGAGCCAGAAAGGTTTAAAGAGAAATTAAAAGCTTCGCTAAGCAAGAAACTGCGGAAAGAACTAGTCGAAGGAAATTTAAGGACGGTGGAGCGAGCTTTTAAGGAGGTAAAAGAAGGATGAAAAAGGAAACCTGGAAAGAACTTACCATCGGCACCATTAACCTCAACGCCGGAAATTCGGTTTCTAACCTGACCGGGACCTGGCGCTCTGGGAGAAAACCGGAATTCCGGCCTGAATACTGTATCCATTGTTTTTTCTGCTGGGTTTATTGTCCGCATTTTGCCATAAAAGTCGAAGGGGATAAAGTAGCCGGTATCAATTATGATTATTGCACTGGCTGTGGCCTTTGTGCGGAGGAATGTCCTACCAAAGAAAAGGCTATTATTATGGTGCCTGAAGAAATCAAACTGGGTGAAGGGAGAAAATCATGAAGTCCTTTAAGCCACTTAACGGAAATCAAACTATCGCCGAAGCCGTTCGGCAAGTAGACCCGGATGTGGTGGCCGCTTATCCCATTACTCCATCTACGGCCATTGTCGAAACTATTGCTCAATTTAAGGCCGATGGCATCCTCAAAGGGGAGTTTGTTTGCCCGGAGAGTGAACATAGCGCCATGAGCGTTTGCATTGGCGCGGCGGCGGCGGGAGGCAGAGTGATGACGGCCACTTCCTCCCAGGGTTTAGCTTTGATGTGGGAGATGCTCTATATCGCGGCTGGGCTGCGCCTGCCCATAGTGGCCGCCATAGTCAACCGGGCTCTTAGTGCCCCGATTAACATTCATGGGGACCATAGCGATACTATGGGGGCTCGCGATTCTGGCTGGATTCAAATTTATTCTGAAAATTGTCAGGAAGCTTATGATAATTTTATCCAGGCTTTCCGGATTGCCGAGCATCCTGAGGTCCGCACCCCAGTTCTGGTTGGGTTGGACGGGTTTATTATCAGCCATTCCACTGAAATTGTTCAGGTCGAGGACGATGAGGCGGTGCGGCAGTTTGTCGGTGAATATCTTCCTGTTTACCCGCTTTTGGATACTAGCCGTCGTTTCACTGTTGGCCCCCTCGATTTTACTGATTATTACTTCGAACATAAGCGCAACCAGATTGAAGGTATCGAAAATTCGCCCCGGATAATCGAGGCAGTGGGCCTAGAATTTGAGCAAAAATTTGGTCGAAGCTATGGTTTTTTTGAGGGCTACCGTCTCGATGATGCGGAGTTGGCAATTGTTGTTATGAGTTCAGCGGCGGGCACTGGCAAAGACGCCGTCGATGAACTGCGAGAAGAGGGGTTAAAAATTGGGTTGCTGAAGCCCAGAGTTTTCCGACCTTTCCCGCATGAGAAAATTGCTGAGGCCCTGAAAAATAAGTTAGCAGTGGCTGTTTTGGACCGTTCATCCAGTCCGGGCGCCTTCGGCGCACCCCTTTTCACTGAAATTCGCTCCGCTCTTTATGATTATGACCGAAGACCCAAGGTCATCAATTATGTCTATGGCTTGGGAGGAAGGGACATAAAGGTGGAGCATTTTAAAGAAGTGGCTCAGAAGCTGGTGCGCCTTGCCACTACCGGTAAAATTGATACCCATTGTGGCTATCTCAATTTAAGAGAGTAAAAGGAGGACTTCAATGGCGGCAGTAAGACTTAAAGATTTGGCTCAAATGGAAGACCGGCTGGTGGCTGGTCATGGGATGTGCCTTGGCTGCGGTATTCCGATTATTTTTAAGGTCATCCTGCGAGCTACCGAGGACCCGCTGATAATTTCCAACGCTACAGGCTGTCTTGAAGTTTGTACCACCATTTTTCCGCGCACGGCTTGGAATGTCACTTGGGTTCACAGTGCCTTTGAAAACGCGGCGGCCACAGCCGCCGGAATCGAAGCTATGTACCGGGCCCTAAAAAATAAAGGCCGAATCCCGGCGGAAAAAAAGATTAAATTTTTGGCTATCGGCGGCGATGGCGGCACCTATGATATAGGCCTCCAAGCTCTTTCGGGCGCGGCTGAAAGAGGCCATGATTTTGTCTATGTCTGTTACGACAATAATGTCTATGCCAATACTGGTGGTCAGCGCTCTTCAGCTACGCCTTTTGGCGCTTCAGCCACTACGGCTCCAGCTGGCGCTTCCAGTCCTGGTAAACTCCAGTCTCGCAAAGACCTGACGAAAATCATGGCCGCTCACAAGATTCCCTATGTGGCCCAAGCAAGCCCGAATAAATGGCTGGACCTGTTTAATAAGGCGAAGAAGGCTTTTGAGGTTGAAGGGCCGGCCTTTTTAAACGTTTTGTGTCCCTGTCCCACTGAATGGAAATATGAGGAATCCCAGGGCATTAAATTGGCCCAAATAGCCAATGATACTTGCGTCTGGCCGCTTTATGAGGTTGAAGAAGGCAAATATAGGCTTAATTATAAGCCCAAACAAAAGCTACCTGTAACTGAATGGCTGAAACCTCAGGGGCGATTCCGTCACCTTTTCAAAGAAGAAAATGCCTGGATCGTTGAGGCGATCCAACAGCAGGTGGATAAAGAATGGGAAGAACTTAACCAGTTAGCCGAACTAAAATAGGTTGAATCGGAGTTAAGTTCTGAAGCGAAAAGGCTTCCTTTTCAACTTTTTGGTTCTCCATTATCCTGCAAGGGAAGCAACGACGCTCCAGGTTGGTCGTATTCCTGTTTAGATTTTCCCCGCCGTGTCTCCTTCCTGCTTCTTCACGGTGGCAGCCTAAGCAACCTTTATCTGTTTGGAAGGGAACCATTTTTTCCTCAGGAGCAAATTAAATCTAAACCTAGAGCCGGATTATTACGGCTTGCGTGGGGTGAATTAAACTGGGGTAACCTTAAAATAGGGTAATAACCCCGATTAGGTTCAAATTCATCCTTCGTTTCACCCCAAAGGGCGATAGACCTAATTTAGCCTTTGACGCAAAATTTATTTTGTCATAGGGACCAAGTCTGCAATTAAAGGAGATTTCGCATGATAAAAAGTCCCAAAGGGGTGATGGCGATAATCTTCATTTTAATTGGCTTGTTTATGATAGTAGGTCTGACATTTTCTGCCGATAAAAAAATGCGAGTTATTGCCGACAGAGCTAATCTCCACCTTAGTCCTGATGAGAAAAGTCCGATTCTGGATATTATAGAAAAGGGAGCAATTGTTGGCTTGCTTTCTCCAGGCAAGTTTAAATTTTCTTGGTATTACGTGAGCTATAAATCTTCGGCAGGGGTGACAAAATCAGGTTATATACAGGAAACAGCCGTGGAACCCCTCTTCCAGGCGCAAAGGATAATCACCATCAAGGGTGACGAAGGCTCGCTTCTATTTTACTCGCCCTTAGGTCATCTGGAACCAGACCTTTGGGGAGTGTCCAAAGAAAAGATAATTGCAATCGAAGGCAAGCCTGAAAACGAGAGGCGGTTGGAGAATCTTGAGGTATTAGAATATAACCACAGCCTTAGGGGCTATGAAACTCATCTGGATTATGTTTTCAGCGATAATCGCTTGATTCAGGTGCGGCTCGAGCTCTGGCAAGTGGCGGGAGAGAAGAACGCTGCCTTGCAGACTTATGACCAAATCAAAGGCTATCTTCAAGAAAAGTTTGGCCCGCCGTTTGAGGATTCAGTTAACTGGGAGAACCCGACTTTTAAGTATGATGAGCTCAGCTGGGGCTATGCCGTCAGCTTAGGCCATCTCAATTATCAAACCCGCTGGATTTCCGCCAACCTAGAGCTGCGGCTGCAACTTAGAGGTGAGAATAAATCAGTACTCCTTGAATTCGAAGGTACTCAAGCTGATTTTCGAGAAGTGGCCAAAAAAATTGCCCGAGGAAGCTCATCCCATCTTAATTGGCCACTCCCTTAGGGCCAATAGTTAAAAACACGGCTCGTTTTAAATCGACGACGGTGGAAATAAAGGCAGAAATCTCCTCCCAGCCAAGGTTGTCAATCTTATTCAGAATAAAATTTTCAAAATCAATTCCCCAGCCAAAACCTGAATAAAGAGCCAGAGCCTCGGCTCGCGGTTTTTTCATCTCCTGGCTCTTATAAACTGAAAAACGGTAAGCCTCGCGACCTATTTCCACCTCTTCTGGAGTCAATCCATTCTGGGCTATAGCTTCTATCATCTCTTGAAGCTTTTCTTTGGCCAAGGAGAGCTTGGTAGATAAGGTCTTAAGATAAATAAAAAGGCAGCCCCCCGATTTCATAAGAATGGCCTTGGAACCGACTTCGTAGGCCAATTTTTCCCGCCAGCGCAGCGGCCAGACTTTCGCTTCCGGACCACCTCCGAGGCTCTGTTCTAAAATATGAGCCAAAACAAAATTGTCCTGAGTTAGCGGAGGCAAAGGGAAGGCGACGGCCAAATAAGCCGTCGTGGCCTCTTTTTCCAAGTTAATTTCCTTATTTTCAGGCAGCTGAATTTCGGGAAGCGGAGGGGTTATTGTTTCTCCCTTGGTCCAACCTCCAAATGTAGCCTTAATCACAGACTTGATTTTTTCTGGTTCCAGGTCAGAAACAACCGAAAGGATTAGGTTCGAACCAACAAAATGCCGGCGATAATAAGCGGAAACATCCTCTCCCTTAATCGCCTCGACGGATGCTTCTGTTCCGAAGCTACTGGCTCCATACCCTTTGGGCCCAAAAAAGGCAGCAAGTAAAGAAGCTTCAGCTAGAGAGTCGACGTCGTCGGTTTCCTTCTTTTGGCTATTTTTCATTATCTGTTTTAAGCTGCTTATCCTAATCCCAGAAAAAATAGGCCGGCTTAGAGTGCGATGAATAAGCCTTAGCGTAGGTTCAAATTGCGCGGAAGGGCATTCCACTGAAATCAACAGAAAATCACCGCGAGAGGAGACCCTGGTCTCGGCTCCGGTTTTCATAAATTCCCGAAGATAACCAGAATCAGGCGGGTCGAGCCCCAGTCGAAGCACTAAATAACCTAAACCCTCCTTGCCAGGGGGTTCAGTTAGCCGGCCACCACTGGCGAGGAGGCAAAGGGCCGTCAAATTATTAATTTCATTTTTATCGATGATTAAGGTGAGCCCATTTTCTAAAGTTGTAACCTCTGCTCCGAGCAAAAAGACCTGAAAAAAGTGAAGGGGGAATAAGAGAAAAAAACAGGTCAAAACCTTGAAGGTCAGGCGAGAAAAAAAGGATTTGCGCTGTCTCCAATATCTCGGTCCAAAAGCCATCTTGTTTTCCCTTTATTTTTCTTTTTCAGCTTTTTTCTTCTGGTTGATAACAACAACGACTGCCTCGGGCCGGCCCAGATACCGAGAAGCTGTCTGGCGGAGGTCGGAAGATTGGAGCCGGTCAATTGTTTCTAAGTAAGAAGGCAACTGGATTTCTCCTAACAATAAAAGATAGCTTGCGACTGCAGCCGCCAAGGATAAGCCGTCCTCTAAGGACCTGGCGGCGTTCAACTTAACCAGGTTCTTGGCACTTTGGAGAAAGTCATAAACATAATCTCTGGTTTCTCCTAGAACATCATCAGGAGAAAAATTTTCCCGATAGAGCTGACGCAGGAAACGGAGAGCCTCGTTTTCCGCGCTGGAGGCATATTTGGCCTCGACAGTTAAATGAATTAAAAACACTCCACTAAATTGATGGGAATAATAGGAAATGGCTAAATTAGCCAAAGGGACTCTTCTCGCGGCCAGGGCTAAGGCCAAAAGAGGGTTAAGACCTCGGCCTAAAATAGCAGTTAATAAATCAAAAGAGTACTGCTCTACCTGGCTGAAGTTGGGCGCTCTAAAGGCAATAAGCAAATGGCTTTGTGACTCATCTAATTCCTTGGTGATACGAGTCGTTTTGGCCAACGGAGCCGGGGAGCCGATAGGCGGGCGGCTAACTTTATCGCCTTTGAGTTGACCAAAATAATCCCTGATTATCTTCTCGAGCTGGCCTCGGTTCAAATCGCCAACTACAGTCAGGGCACAATTCGCTGGGGTATAATAACGATGATAGGCTTCCATAACCTTCGCGGCTGTGAGCTGGCCAATTGTTTCCTTTGTCCCGATAAGGGGATGAGCGTAGGGATGGTCCGGGAAAAGATTTTCATAAGCGATAGAAACAGCCAGAGAAAGAGGTTCTGAAGCCTGCAGGTTCATTTCCTCGAGAATGACCTCTTTTTCTTGCTCAAGCTCTGCTTCCTCCAATTGGGCGTTAAAAACGAGGTCGATAAAATCCTGAAGCCCCACGGCCAACGCCTTTGCCGGCAAAGAAAGTTCAAAAAGAGTTAAGTCCCGGCTGGTATGGCCGTTGACCCAAGCGCCCTTTTGCCGGAGGGAACGATTAATTGCCTCAATACTCTTGGACCTTGTTCCTCGAAAAAGAACCACGTGTTCAAGACAGTGGGCCAGCCCATAAGCTTCGGGGGTTTCATCTCTTGAGCCAAAACCAACTGCCAGGACTAAATGGACTAAGGGAGAATTGGGGCGGTCAATTAGAAGTACCCGCAGTTTGTTATCTAAGGTAAAGGCAACTTCCTTGGGCTCGGGAGGCTGGGGGGACGAAGGGAAAAGGCCGAGGGGCTCTAAAATTAGCGGCGATAAAATAGTCGAGGCTAAAATACCGAGGAGGCTAATAAAAAGGAATTTCTGGCAGCTCTGTGATATAAAACCCATTTTCAAATCTGGGCTAGAAATAGTGTTCTGTGTCCTTTTTGATACTTTAACCATCTTATCAGGGACTGTCAATTATTTAGGGGAATGTTCTTAAAAAGTGGTGGTATCAAGGGCTTTTTTATCATGAATATTCAGCTTTTTTCGCTTTAAATGAGATTTTTTTTAGTTGGGGAAGAGGGGGATTCTATAATGCATTACGCTAATTCCCTTTTATAGGCCAGAAGGGCCATAAATTGTCCTTCAATCTCAAAGCGGGTCTATGTTCGGCTTCTAATCTTGTATCCCCTTGTTTTTAAAAGAAATAGAGCCGATATAAGCTTAATAAATCACCATCCTTTTGGCGAAAGAACCCCATTTAGGGTCAGCCGCGAAAAGTGAAGCAAAAATCCTACGCTTTAATCTAATTCGGGGTTCATTATTTTGCCGCCAGCGCTCTTATTTTTTCGAAACAGTTCACCCCTCTGGCTAAATTGTTGATAAGTATTTCTCGGAGAAAAAGAATTAATTGGAAGTGTTAAATTTAAGAATTAAAAATTGCTTCCGCTTTAAAATAAACCTGGAATGAGCGAAATCGATAAAGTTTATCTTTCTTTTTTAAAGGAGCTTCGCCGAGTTTCGACTGAAACCTCCCTAAGCCTAAAAAAATATGTTAAAATGGCTATTGGCAATAAAAGCCGCAATTACGGATAAATTAAATTAGGGAAGAGGGAATGAAAAATAAAGGGCCAATTGCCCGGGTGCTCATTGTTGATGACGAGGAGGGTATTCGCAAATCTCTGCGAATGATTCTTGCCTATGAAGGCTACGAAGTCCTGGAAGCGGCCGACTCAGAAGAAGCCCTTAGCTTGTTAGAAGAAGTAGCCCGAATTGACGTGGTTCTTCTTGATGTCAAACTGCCAGGAAGAAGCGGTCTTGATGTTTTAGCCGAGGTAAAAAAACGGCCCTTCCCGCCTGAAGTAATTATGATTTCAGGCCATGGCACGATTCAAACCGCGGTTGAAAGCACCAAGCTGGGAGCTTTTGATTTTCTCGAGAAACCCTTAGAAAGAGACAGGGTTCTTCTCAGCCTGCGCAACGCTCTTTATCAAAACCGGTTGCGCCGCGAATATTTCGACCTTCGCTGCCGCACGGAAAAACGGTACGAACTTATCGGCAATCATCCGTTAATGAAAAAACTCTGGGAGGATATTTTGCGCGCCGCGCCAACGAATGCCACGGTTCTTATTCATGGCGAGAGTGGCACCGGCAAAGAACTCATTGCTCGAGCTATCCATGAGAATAGCCTAAGGGCTAAGGAGAAGTTTATTCAGGTTAATTGCGCCGCCATCCCCGAAGAACTGATTGAAAGCGAGCTCTTCGGTCATGAAAAGGGGGCTTTCACCGGCGCTACTGAAAAGAAATTGGGCAAATTTGAGTTGGCTGACGGCGGAACGATCTTTTTGGATGAAATTGGGGACATGAGCCTTAAAACCCAATCCAAGGTTCTCCGCGTTTTGGAACAAGGCGAAGTTCAGCGAGTCGGCTCAAGCCGGATAATTAAGGTCGATGTGCGGGTGATAGCCGCAACCAACAAGAACTTGTCGGCCGAAATTCGGGCCGGCCATTTCCGGGAAGACCTCTATTTTCGACTTAATGTTATTCCTATCACTTCCCCTCCGCTCCGTGAGCATCGCGAGGATATCCCGCTCCTGGTTGATTACTTTGGCCGTTTATTTGCCGAGGAGAACAATTTTCGGCCAAAGCGGTTTTCGGCTGAAGCCCTCGAGGCGATGAAACAATATTCTTGGAAGGGGAATGTTAGAGAATTAAAGAATTTGGTGGAGAGGCTGTTGATCATGGTGGAGGGTGAAGTCATTGAAAGATATCATCTGCCAGATTACGTTCAAGGAAAGTCCGCACCGTCCTTGCCTGTCGATAAAATGGCCAAAACACTCCAAGAATTCCGTGAAGCAGCCGAAAAAGCTTTTATCCTGACTAAATTAGAAGAAAATAATTGGAATATATCTAAGACTGCCCGAGCCATTGCGACGCCTCGCAGTAACCTCTACAAAAAAATGGCCCAATATGGTATAAAGATAGTGGTTGGAGCCGATGAGGCGGTTGCTCCTCCTTCGTCTTCAGATAAAGGAGGGGAGGAAAGTCCGAACTCCACAGGGCAGGATGGTCGCTAACCGCGACTCCGGGTGACCGGAGGAAAGTGCCACAGAGAACAGACCGCCGAAGGGAAGCTTATTAAGTTTCCTCAGGCAAGGGTGAAACGGCGAGGTAAGAGCTCACCGCCTTGATGGTGACATCAGGGGCAAGGCAAACCCCATCCGGAGCAAGACCAAACAGGCCCCCGTTGAGGTGGCCCGCCTCCTGGGGGCGGGTAGGTCGCTTAAGCTTCTGAGCAATCAGAAGACAAGACGAATAACCGCCCTCGCCCGCCAGTCGGCGAGAACAGAATTCGGCTTACGGTCGGCTCCAACCAATTTTCTTAAAGGGTCCTTTTCATTTTAAGGGGTTAAAAATTGGTGCCAACTAGGTACGCCCCATGTCGAGTATTTAAAATAAATTCTCAAAGAACAGAGTCAAACAACTATTCGCCCTTATTGAGGGCAATGTATAGATTCGAGTGACTGGCCAAGAGGACTTAGATTGTTTCAAGAGTGTGCCTATGACCAGGGAGGCAAATTTCGGCTGCTTTAGGGGGAGTGTGAGGACGAAACGACGCCAAAGTTCAGAAACGAAGTAAAGTTATTTTAAACGCCTCATTTCCCAGCCCCATAAGAACGAAGATAACCTTTTAACTTAGGGGAGAGAAGAAGTAGTCAGAGCTTGGCGAATGAGACTTATCAATCTGGCAGGAAAGAGACCTAACTGAAAAACGCCGTATAGACAGAAAAAGATGACGATCAGAAGAAGAGGTGGTTCAGCTTTCATAGCAGGTAGAGCAGGGGCCTCTTTGATCATATACATATGAACGATTACTCGCAGGTAATAATAAACCGAGACTAAGGAGGCCAGGACAGCGATAATGATTAATGAGGTAAAACCCTGCTTCACCGCCGTGCTGAAGATATAAAATTTAGCCAAGAACCCGGCGGTCGGCGGGAAGCCCGCCAGAGAAAGAAGAAAAACTGACATGGCCGCTGCCAGCCACGGCCTTCGTTCTCCCAGGCCGTTGAAATCTTCTAGTTCATGAAATTCCTGTCCCTTGGCACTCAAGGCTACCAGAACGGCAAAGGCCCCGACGTTCATAAAAAGATAAGCCAGTAAATAAAAGGTTAAACCCTGGCCATCACGAGATAAAAGAGCAATAGCGAGGTAGCCAGCGTGGGCAATTGAAGAATAAGCTAAAAGCCGCTTCACATTTTTCTGGCGAAGCGCAATCAAATTACCAACGACCATCGTCAGGACACTCAAAATCCAAAGGATGGTCTGAATACTGCTAACATCTGCCTCTATTTTCATAATGGAATAAAAAAGTCTAAAAAGGACCAGGAAACCCGCCGCCTTGGGCCCGACGGAAAAAAAGGCGGTAATAGGCGTCGGCGCTCCCTGATAAACGTCAGGCGTCCACATGTGAAACGGAACCAGGGCCACTTTAAAACCGAAACCAACAAGGAGAAGGCAAAGACCGGCGAGAAAAAGAGGTGATTCCAGCTTATCAGTCGCCAGCGAAGTCAACTCTTGCAGGTTTAAACTCTGATTTTGCGCCGAAAAAAAGGCTAATCCAAGAACAATAAAGGCTGAAGCCAAACTGCCCAAAAGAAAATATTTGATGGCTGCTTCCGATGACTTTTCGTCGTGTTTTTTCATCCCGGCCAAAACATAACTCGCTACCGACAATGTTTCTAGACCGAGAAAAATAACGACCAAGTCTTCAGAGGAAGCCATAATCATCAAACCGGTAATGGCCAAAAGGAGCAAAGAGAAGAACTCTCCACGGTTAAAACCATGGTCAACCATATAAGGGAAAGAAAGAAGAATGACCAAGATTCCGGCTAAGGAAAAAAGGACCATAAAAATAATCGCCACATTATCCATTATGTAAGCACCAGAAAAGTAGGTAGCTGTTTTTTCCCACCAATTAAGAGCCAGGAATATTGAGCCAATCAGCGCCGTGATGGCGACCGTGGCGTGCCAGATGCGTTGAGACCAGCGGCCGAAGGCTTCTAAAAGAAGGATAAGTAGTGAAGCCAGAAGCACCAGAAGCAGAGGGGCGAGAGAAGCTAATTGATTCATGGCTTCTTTATTCCCTTGTTATTAGCGTTTTCCTCTGATTGATTATTGAGGATGAGGCCATCACTTAAATCAGCACTTTCAGAAACAACGGACACTAGCGGGTGGGGCGGTGCGTGGAACACAAAATATTTTTGTCGCTCCTGAATTTTCTTAAGGAAAAGATTAACTGAGGTGTCCATTTTTCTCAGGAAAAAATTAGGATAGAGGCCAATCCAGAACATCATCAGAACCACCGGCGCTAAATATATAATTTCGCGCTTGTTCAAGTCGCGAAACGAGCGGACATAATCATGAACGATTGGCCCATGCATGACTCTCTGGTACATCCACAAAAGATAGCCAGCCGCCAAAATAACTGTGCTGACCGCAAAATAAGCCATTACCTTATTAACCTGGAAGACGCCAAAAAGGCAGAGGATTTCGCCGACAAAGCCGTTTAGCCCTGGTAGGCCTAAGGAGGAAAGCATACAAACTAAAAAGAAAGCTGATAAAACCGGCATCTGCCGACTGACGCCTCCGTAATCTTTGATCAGCCGCGTATGCGCTCTTTCATAAAGAATGCCCACAATCAAAAACAGCGCACCCGTGCTCAACCCATGATTAACCATCTGAATTATCGAACCCTCGATAGCCTCCGGATTGAGAGAAAAAAGGGCTAACATAATAAGGCCCATATGGCTAACACTTGAATAGGCTACCAAGGATTTAACATCTTTTTGAATCAGGGCCATTAGGCCGCCGTAAATAATCCCTATCAGGCTTAAAACCATCAACCAGGGAGTGAACTTGGCCAAAGCCTGAGGAAAGAGAGGCATAGCCAACCTTAAAAAACCATAAACACCCATCTTGAGGAGGACGGCCGCCAGGATAACAGAGCCCGCGGTGGGTGCTTCCACGTGGGCGTCGGGTAACCAGGTATGGAATGGAAACATCGGAACCTTAATCGCAAAGGCCAAGGCAAAAGCTAAGAAGAGCCAAGTTTGTACCTTGGGCAGAAGGATCATTTTGGTCAGGTCGGCGAATTCGAAGGAATAAATACCGGTAGCCCGGTAGTAGAAGCTATAAAGAACAAATATCGCTACTAGCATGAGTAAGCTTCCCAGCATGGTAAAAAGAACGAATTTGATGGTAGCGTAGATTCGCCGCGGGCCTCCCCAAAGACCGATTAGAAAATACATCGGGATAAGCATCACTTCCCAGAAAACATAAAAAAGGAACAGATTCAAGGCGACGAATACTCCGATAATCCCGGTCTCCAAAAAGAGCAAGAATAAATGATATTCCTTGACTCGCTGGTCAATGTAGCGCCAGCCTGAAAGAATGGCGATGGGGAAGAGGAAGGTAGTGAGAAGAATCAGAAGCAAACTCAATCCGTCAACCCCAACATGATAATTAATGCCGTAGCCAAGCCAAGCCGCCTTTTCGACCAATTGAGGTTCAGCTTGGCTGGCGTCAAAATTAACCAGAAGAACAAGGGACAGCCCGAACGTGACAACCGAAACCAAAAGGGCGATAAGCCGGGACCATTCTTTTCTTTCGCCTGGAATAAAAATGAGGATAACCGCACCGGCCAGAGGCAAAAAAGTGATTAACGAAATTATTGGTAGATTCATTTTAAAATATAACCAAACCTAATATTAGCGCCACTCCTATAAGGAAAATAAGAGCGTAATCCCTCACTTGCCCAGTTTGAAACAGGCTCAAAATCCTCCCGAAAAAGGCCGTCAACCGGGCCGAGCCATTAACGGCCCCATCAATTACTGGCAGGTCAAAGCCATAATAAATCGCCTCAGAACCACGAACCAAGGGTTGAACAAAGGCCGCCTCATAAATTTCATCAACATAGTATTTATTGAGAAGAAGGCGATAGAAACGAGGAAAACGACGGACCAGTTGATGGGGAAGCAAGGGTGATTTTTGATAAAGCAGGTAGGCGAGGGCGATGCCGGTTAGGGCGACCGCTACCGAAACGATGATTAAAAGCCATTCCATACTCAGAGTTAGATGAGCTTCGGCTTTTCCTTTTATAACCGGCTCTAAGAATTGTTCAAACCAGTTTAGGTTATGACCAAAGACTACGGGCAGGCCAACGTAACCAGCGACCACGGAGAAAAAGGCAAGAATAATTAACGGAATAGTCATTACAGGAGGCGATTCGCGGAGATGATGTCGAACTTCAGCTGAGAAGCGTTCCTGGCCGTGAAAAGTGAGGAAAATAAGGCGAAACATATAAAAGGCTGTTATAACCGCGCCGACAAGGCCGAGAGCCCAAAGAAGGTATTTGCCTTGAGCATAACATTGCGTTAGGATAGCGTCCTTCGAGAAGAAGCCCGAAAAGAAGGGAACGCCAGCAATAGTGATCGCGCCGATTAGAAAAGTGGGGTAGGTGAGCGGAAGATATTTTTTTAGTCCGCCCATTTTCCTCATGTCCAACTCACCAGAAAGGGCATGCATCACGCTGCCCGCAGCCAAGAAAAGAAGACTCTTAAAAAAGGCATGGGTATAAAGATGAAACATACCCGCAGCATAGGCGCCGACTCCACAACCAAGAAACATATAGCCAATCTGAGAAATCGTCGAATAGGCGAGGACGCGCTTGATATCATTCTGAGTTAGAGCAATTGTTCCGGCATAAACAGCGGTTAAGGCCCCGATTATCGCTATCACGTCAGAAGCAGCGGAGGAGTAACTGTAAAGCAGGTTGAACCGTGAAACCATATAAACGCCCGCCGTTACCATGGTCGCCGCATGGATCAGAGCACTTACAGGGGTCGGACCTTCCATAGCATCAGGCAACCAAACATAGAGGGGAATCTGAGCTGATTTTCCCGTGGCCCCGATAAACAACAACAGGCCGATGAGTGTGGCCAAAGCCGGAGAAACTTGACCGCTCAAAAGGGCATGGTTAATCTCCGGAAAAGAAGCTGTTTTCAAGTTAATAATAAGGAAAAAGATACCCAGTATAAAGGCAGCGTCGCCAATCCGGTTAACGATAAAGGCTTTTTTGCCGGCGCTGGCCGCCGCCGGTTTTTCAAACCAAAAGCCGATTAAAAGATAGGAACAAAGGCCGACTCCTTCCCAACCGACGAACATCAGGACGACATTCTGAGACATAACCAGGAGGAGCATGGCGAAGGTAAAAAGATTGAGTAGGCTAAAATAACGGGTGTAACTTCTGTCTTCGGCCATATAACCAACGGAATACACATGAATAATAAAACCAACACCGCTTACCACCAGCACCATGACTGCCGTTAACGGGTCAAACCAGAACGTAAAATCTATCTGAAACTGGCCAGAGTGAATCCAGGAGAAAAGAGTCTTAACCAAGGCCGGCCCTTCCGTCTCGAGGTGAGATTGGTTTAGAGAGAGAAAAGCTTTTAGCCCAAAAAGAAAAGAAAGAAAGACAGCCAGTGGAGCCTGGATAGAAACATATTTTTTGGGCAGCCAGCGGCCAAAAATAACCAGAATAAGAGAACTAACCGCTGGAAAAAAGGGGATTAACCAAAAATACTCACTCATCCTAACCCTTCAGCTGATTAATCTCCTCAGACCTGATATTTTTTTTCTGGCGATAAATCAAAAGGATGATGGCCAAGCCGACCGCCGCTTCGGCCGCGGCCACCGTAATTACGAAGAAAACAAGCACTTGACCGGCCAGAGACCCCCAGAGTTTGGCGGCCGCCACGAGGGCTAAATTGGCTCCATTGAGCATTATTTCGATGGCCATAAATTGGGTAATCAAGTCGCGTTTGATTAAAAAGGCCACCCCGCCCATCGAGAAAAGCACACAGCTCAGAATAAAAAATGAGGCTGGCGGCATTAGTCCTTCTCCTTCCTGCGTGCTAAATAAAGAGAGCCGACAAGGGCGGCCACGATGAGGATGGAAGTAATTTCAAAAGCATAAAGATATTTAGTGAAAAGAATTTGTCCCAAGGCCCTCGGGCTACCAAAATCAGGCTCGGCGCTGCTGTTGACCGAAGGAAGAGAACGCAGAACAAAAAGTAGTTCTGTGAGGACAACAATCATGAGCCCCGCGCCAAGCCAATATATCCATCTTTTCTTGGCAGCCGGTAAAGGCTGACGAAGGTCGATCATCATGATCACAAATATAAAAAGGACCATGATGGCGCCGGCATAAATAATAATTTGAACCGCCGCAATAAAGGGAGCATTAAGCAAGGCAAAGAGGCCGCCTAAGGCGGTGAATGCTACGGCCAAGAAAAGAGCGTTGTGGGCTTGGTGCCGAGAAAAGATCATCCCCATAATTGCGGCCAAACTAACGATGGCGAAAAGGAAAAATAAGAACGCAGCCATTTTTTCGGCCATCAATTATATTTATGATTAAAAATCGATGTCAAGAAATTTTGTCAAACAAGATTAAAAATCTTTGGTCTAAAGAGTATTCTCCTTTGACAGGAGCAAAAAATGTGGTATAATTTCGAAGAACGCGGGGTAGAGCAGCCTGGTAGCTCGTCGGGCTCATAACCCGGAGGCCGCTGGTTCAAATCCAGCCCCCGCTATTTTTTTTAACTAAGTTTCCGAAATTCTCCTTCCTTATGCGACTTAATTATTGGTGAATTTTATATGGTTTCATCTATTTTTATTGCCCGAAATGGCGAGTTTTTCCCGATGCGAGTCTTAATCATCGAGGATGAAGCCATAGTGGCCATGGATTTGGCTTTTCTCGTCCGTTCTCTTGGCGCTAAGGAAGTTCAGGTGGCCTCTTCGGCCGAAGAGGGTTTAAGCTGGCTTAAGACAAAAAGGCCAAACCTGATTTTTATGGATATTAAACTAAAAGGAAGACTGGATGGCATCGAGGCCGCTAAGATAATTCAAGCCAACGGTCCTTACCAGCTTGTTTATATTACAGCCTATAATGATGAGCTAATTTTAAATAGAGCCCGTCAGGTTCCGCACTTAGGAATTATCAATAAGCCTTTTGTGACGGCTGAAATCAGCCAATTTTTCACCCAACTCCGCCCTTAGATAGAAGGAATTCCCACCGCCCAGCCTATCGTTTTTTGAACCGGAAATAAAAATCCAAAAAAGAAGGTCTTATTCTCTCAGAGTTTGAGCCTGGAGGTGAAAATCTTTGCCTCCGGAAAAGATTTTTTTAATATCATTTGAATGAATTGATTAGGGCGCAGAGGGAAAAAAGACTTGACAAAAGCTCTAATATCTGATATTTTACATATCAGATATAAAAACGACGATGCGTAATCCTCGGCTAACTTTTAAATCTCTCAAAGAACAGGTCTACGATTATCTCCGGCTCCAGTTACGCCGCGGTAGGCTAAAACCAGGTGAAGAAATCAAGATGGAGGAAACAGCCCAATCGCTGGGAATCAGCAAGACTCCCTTAAGAGATGCTCTTCTGCAATTAGCTATGGAAAACTTTGTGACGATCAAACCACGGCGGGGGGTAATAGTCAACCCGCTCACTCTTGAGGAGATTAAAAATGCCTATGAGGTCATCGGTGCCTTGGAAAGCTTGGCTATTCTGAGAGCTGGTCCTAGCATCAGCGAAAAAGATTTAGAAACCATGTTAAAGCTTGTTGAAGGAATGAAAAAAGCTCTCAGCCGAGACGACTTTGATACCTATTATGAGCGTAATCTTGAATTTCATAATGTTTATTTATCCCGTTGTCATAATCCCGAATTAAATCGCATCGTCAACACCCTCAAAAAAAGACTTTACGATTTTCCCCGTCAGCCAGCCTATATCCGGGAATGGGAGGAAGCCTCAATAAGGGAGCATGAACATCTGCTCGGTTTTCTGCAACGAAAGGATTATGAGGCGGCCGCCCGATTTATTCGGGACGTCCACTGGTCCTTCGAAGTTCAAAAAAGTTATATCTTAAAATATTACCCGGTAGAAAAAACCGCGACTGGGGGTGAACTTTGACTCAGGGGATTGTGTTCGACATCAAAAAGTACGCCCTCCACGACGGACCTGGAATTCGAACAACTATTTTTTTCAAAGGTTGCCCCCTTCGCTGCCTCTGGTGCCATAATCCAGAGGGCCAAAAAATCGGACCAGAGCTTATGCTTCGACTCAACCGCTGCCTTGATGGCTGTCAGCTCTGTTTAGAAAAATGCCCTCAAGGGGCAATCTCTAAACCCGGCGTCTCGCCCCTAATCGAGGCGCAACGCTGCGATTGTTGTGGCCTCTGTGCCGAGATTTGCCCCTCAGAAGCCCTGGAAATAGTAGGCAAGAAAATGACGGCTGCTGAAGTAATGGCCGAGGTCATGAAGGATTCTCCGTTTTATGAGGAATCTGGGGGCGGCGTGACCTTCTCTGGAGGTGAACCGCTTCTTCAAGCTGAGTTCTTAGAGGAACTTCTCGAACTCAGCAAGAAAAATCGGCTCTCAACCACAGTTGATACCTCAGGCTATGCCCCCTTTAAAGTTTTCAAGCGAATTTGGACGTTGGTCGACCTCTTTCTTTATGACCTGAAATTAATGGACCCGGAAAGACACCGCTTAGCTACAGGTTTAAGAAATGAACTAATATTAGAAAACCTGATAAGCTTAGCTCGGCTCACAGATAAAGTCGTTATTCGCATTCCCGTCGTTCCCTCAATCAATGATGATGAAGCCAATTTAGTTCAGATGGCCTCTTTTATTTCCTCTCTCCCCCCGATTAAGGGCATAGAGCTTTTGCCTTACCATTCTTTTGGTAAGGAAAAATACACCCGCTTGGGCCGCAGTTATCAATTAGCTGAGCTTAAAAAGCCTTCGCTTGAATCCATGGAAAAAATCGCCCATTTTTTTAATAAAACTAAATTGCCTATCTCCATAGGAGGTTAAGGATGAATCAAAGAATTGCCCGTCTCAGGGAAAAGAGTCTTAACACTAAACCTTATATCACTCCCGAAAGAGCCTTGCTTTTGACTGAATTTTATCAAGAGAATAATGACCCGACCCTTTCTCCGGCGGTAAAAAGAGCTCTGGCTTTTCGTCATCTCTTAGAAAAAAAAGCTCTTTGGCTCGACGAAGGCGAGCTTATTGTCGGCGAAAGAGGGCCGGCTCCTAAGGCCACTCCGACTTATCCTGAGGTCACCTGCCATTCTTTACAGGATTTAGAGATTCTTAACAGCCGTCGCAAAACCCCCTTTCTGGTAGAGGAGGAAACAAAAAGAATCTATAGAGAAAAAATCATTCCTTTTTGGCAAGGGAAAACAATCAGAGAAAAAATCTTTGCGGAGATGACCGCGGAATGGAAAGATGCCTATGAAGCTGGCATCTTCACCGAGTTCATGGAGCAGCGGGCTCCAGGCCATACAGTCTTAGACGATAAAATATACCGGAAGGGCTTTAAGGACCTAAAAAGGGATATCGCGGCTTCAAGACGCCGGCTGGATGAATTCAATGACCCGGAAGTCTTAAAAAAAAGGGAAGAGTTGAAGGCCATGGAAATTGTGGCGGACGCTCTCATCATGTATGCCCACCGCTATGCCCAAAAAGCCCGAGCATTAGCTGCCGAAGAAAAAGACCCTCAGCGGAAGGCCGAGTTGGAACGCCTGGCTGAAATTTGTTCTTGGGTACCCGAAAACCCGCCCCGTGATTTTTGGGAAGCTCTGCAATATTACTGGTTTGTTCATCTTGGGGTTATAACCGAACTCAACACTTGGGATTCCTTTAATCCTGGCCGCTTAGACCAGCATCTTTATCCTTTTTATAAAAAGGGGTTAGAAGAAGGCACTTTGACGGAAGAAAAGGCGAGAGAGCTGCTCCAGGCCTTCTGGATTAAATTTAATAATCAGCCCGCTCCTCCTAAGGTGGGTGTCACCGCGGAAGAAAGCGCCACCTATACTGATTTTTGCCTGATTAATCTGGGCGGGGTTAAAAATGACGGCGCGGATGGAGTCAATGAACTTTCTTTCTTAATATTGGATGTGATTGAAGAAATGCGTCTCATCCAGCCCAGCTCGATGGTGCAAATCAGTAAAAAGACCCCGGACGAATTCCTGTTGCGCGCTCTAAAAATCCTTAAAACTGGTTTCGGCCAGCCGTCTATTTTTAACACCGACGCCATCATTCAGGAAATGCTGCGTCAAGGAAAATCTTTGGAAGATGCTCGGTCGGGTGGGGCGAGCGGTTGTGTGGAGGCTGGAATTTTTGGGAAGGAAGCTTACATCTTGACAGGATATTTTAACCTGCCCAAGGTCCTTGAAATCACACTGAACAACGGCATTGACCCCAGGACCGGCAAAAAAATCGGCTTGGAAACTGGAGACCCCAGAAATTTTAAAACTTTCGACGAGCTGCTGTTGGCTTTCGAGCGGCAGGTGAGACATTTTATTGATATTAAAATTCGTGGCAACAACATTATCGAAAGGATTTATGCGGAATATCTGCCCGCCCCGTTCCTTTCCTTGCTGATCGACGACTGTATTGACAAAGCCAAAGATTATCATGACGGAGGTGCCCGCTATAATACCTCTTACATCCAGGGGGTTGGGATGGGCACAATTACTGATTCCTTAAGCGCCCTTCGCTTCCATGTTTTTGATAAACGGTCGACCTCGATGGCTGAATTTCTGGAGCTTTTGTCCCGTAACTTCGAAGGTTCTGAGGCCTGGCGCCAAGTCCTGCTGAATAAAACACCTAAGTATGGAAATGATAATGATTATGCCGACAGCCTACTCCGACAAGTATTTGAAATTTATTACCGGGCAGTTAACGGTCGGCCGAATTTGAAGGGCGGGACTTATCGCATTAACCTTTTACCGACAACAGTTCATGTCTATTTTGGCAAGATGACCGGCGCAACTCCCGACGGCCGCTTAGCGCACCAACCCCTTTCCGAGGGAGTCTCCCCGGTTCAGGGAGCTGACCGCAAAGGCCCGACAGCCGTAATAAAGTCCGTGGCCAAGATCGACCATCTTCGGACAGGCGGAACTTTGCTTAATCAAAAATTTACGCCGCAACTTTTAGCTACAGAAGACGGGCTCAAAAACCTGGCACATCTTATCAGAACCTATTTCCGGCTTGACGGCCACCACATTCAGCTCAACGTGGTCACAGCCGAAACTCTGCGGGAAGCGCAGCGCTACCCCGAAAAATACCGAGACCTAATTGTTCGGGTCGCTGGTTTTAGCGATTATTTTGTTGACTTGAGCAAGGAACTACAGGACGAAATTATCCGCCGCACTGAACACGAAGCTTTTTAAATGATAATTCAATCTTAGTCCCTTCAATAAGGAAAAGATAAAATTTAAAAAAACTTATTCGTATTTCTCTGGTCCTATCAGCATAAAATGTGATATTTTGTCCACAATATTTAATTCAACTTGCGATGTTTCGGATAATTTGATATAAAACTCCTTTCATCTCGGTTAAGGGAGGTATTAATATGTTTGAAAGCAAAGTTTATCGGCAACGCCGTGAAGCCTTAAAAAAGAAATTAGGTTCGGGTTTGGCTCTTTTCTGGGGTAATAAAGAGGCCCCGATGAATTATCCGGCTAATACGTATCATTTCCGACAAGATAGTTCCTTCCTCTATTTTTTCGGCATAGATAGTCCGGACTTGGTCGGTCTGATTGATTTCGATGAAGGCAAAGAAATTATTTTTGGCAATGAACTTTCCTTAGAAGACATTATCTGGATGGGCCATCAGCCCAAATTAACTGAAAAGGCAAGAAAAGCTGGCATCAAAGAAGTTCTACCTCTTAAGGAAATAGAGCCATTCATAGAAAAAGCTCTTGCTGCTGGTCGTCGGGTGCATTATCTCCCGCCTTATCGCTCAGAGACGGTGGTTGATTTAGCCCAACTTTTAAAAAAATCGCCCAAAGAAATCAAAACGGGAGCCTCCGAAGAATTGATCAAAGCTACAGTGGCTTTAAGAGCCGTTAAAGATGAGTTAGAGGTAAAGGAAATCGAGGCGGCTCTCAGTTTAACCCGTGAGATGTATCTTGCGGGCATGAAAATGGCTCAGCCTGGAAGGCTGGAATGGGAATTGGTGGCCGCCATGGAAGCTGTGGGCTTAAGCCAGGGATGTCACCAGGCTTTTCCTATAATTTTAACCATTAATGGCCAGATTCTGCATAATCATGAGCATAGCCATCGTTTAGAGAGGGGGAAACTGCTGGTTATGGATGCCGGCGTTGAATCCAAGGAGCATTATGCCTCAGATATTACCAGGACTTTACCCGTTGGCTGGAAATTTACCCGGAAACAGCGAGATATTTACGAAATAGTCCTGCAAGCTCAAGAAACAGCTATCTTGGCCATTAAACCCGGAATTCCTTATAAAGACGTTCATCTTCAGGCCTGCCGGGTTATAGCTTCGGGCCTAAAAGATGTAGGCTTGATGAAAGGCGAGGTGGAAGAAGCGATTGCCGCTGGCGCCCACGCCCTTTTCTTTCCTCATGGCTTGGGCCATATGCTCGGTTTAGATGTCCATGATATGGAGGGTTTGGGAGAAAAATATGTGGGTTATGATGAATCCTTCCAGCGCAGCGACCAGTTCGGCTTAGCTTACCTCCGCCTGGCAAGGAAGTTAGAGCCAGGCTTTGTGCTAACAGTTGAACCTGGCATTTATTTTATTCCCGCCCTCATTGCTAAATGGAAGAAAGAAAAGAAACACACCGCTTTCATTAATTATGAGAAAGTAATGGATTATATTAATTTTGGCGGTATTCGGATTGAAGATGATGTTTTGGTCACACCTCAGGGGCATCGGGTGTTGGGCAAAAGAATCCCAAAATCAATAGAAGAGATAGAGTCATTTCGCTCTCTGTAAAATATTCCTTCTTGTGGGCTCGAAAATTCAAAGTGATTAGCTTTGCAGCTTATTTTACAAAAATATGAAAATTAAAAGGGCTTAATTTTTAGTTTACTTCTTTCCGCTCGGACAAAAAATTCGCTTCCCCAGAGGCGAAAAGAACCTTGACCGTTGGATTCGAGACCACACGTTAGAATTCTTGGGCCTAAAATAAGCAGGTCATTTATCTCAATGGGCCGTCTATTTACTCTGGCTAATGAAAAATAATCTCCTTCTGGATTTAGAACAAAAAGAGTGGGGCCTTCATTGAATGATTTACTATCCTGTTGGCAAATAATAACCACCCGGCCGTCTAAAAGAGGGGCTAAGGTCTTTATCCTTTTGGTCCCAGGAAGCCAAAGAGTCGTGCCCACCCCTCGATCAAAATTAATAAACCTCAGGCCCCATTCAGTGTCATTTTTTCTGCTCACCACGGCTATAATTTTGTCCTTCGATACAGTATAAATAGATTTAGGCGTCTCACCTGCTAAGCGCATCCGATTAATGACCCCTTTTTCCCAATTTAAACAAATAATATCCGTCGCCGTGGATAAATAGACATTTCTTCCTGGGGCCGAGGCCAGGGAGTTAATAGGCCCAACCTCCAGGTTTAAACGCTCCTGTTTCTTTTCTTCGAAGTTCCAAAGCCGAATTAGGCCATTTTTTTCCGCCGCTAAAATACAGTCGGGCGGGATGGCGGCAAGACCAGAAATAGCTGACCCTGAGAGGCGATAATTAATTTTTTCTTCTTTTTCCAAAGAAACACTCACTAGGCCACCCAATTCATCCACTAAGTAGAAAGCTTGATTGAGGATAGCAAAAGTCGCGGGCTTCGGGTGCAGTGGCACGCGGAAGAGACGATGGTCAAGAAGAGTTAGAACAAAAATTGCACCGTCTTCATCGACACCGCCAACTTGTTCTTGAGCATAAAATTGAAGCCGCTCCGGCTTTAACTTGGTCAAAGGTAGAATGTAAAGCAAATTGGGTTCGGCGGCGAGAGCTTCATTCAACTGAATTGTTAGTATTTGTTCTTCTGGCCGAAGCGAGGACACTTGAGATTCTGGCCACTCAGAAACCTCAGCTTGCAATGAAGCCTCTTGAGAATCTATTTTTTCTTCAGAGGTAAGGGGGATGTTTTGTTCATATTTAAAAGTGCCGAGCTGAATAAACTCCTCCCAGCGAGGAATCACTCTCGGAGAAAAGAGCTCGGTTATTTCGTCCTGATTGAGCCGCGAATTTTCCGAATTATCCAGGTCATAAAGGATCGTTTTTCCCTCTTGATAGAAATACGTGTCCTCCAGAGCCGGTTCTTCGAGAAAAGAAAGGTGAAGCCGGACGCTTTCTAAAGCCACCTCTCTGGCTTCGAGGTTAAGACGGCGGGTGGAGAAATTGGCCCTAAAGTTGACAACCACGTCGAGTTCGCCTCTTTCATAAAACAGGTCAACAACTCGCTGGAAATAATGACGGTCCCGGCAACCATCGAGTAAAATGAATTTTTTATCTTTATGAGTCTCTAAAAAGCTCGACCAAAAGGTCTCAGAGTCAGCGGTAGTCTCGTCAGTCAATTCAGGCTGATAATAGGCCGGGTCAATATAGCGCTTGAGCCAGTTTAGGCCTAAAAGACGGTTAAAGATTTTTCGGCCGTTTTTAGAATCTCGCATGAGATAAAGAATTTCCGCCGGCTTGACGCCAGCCAGACCTTTAGCCAGAACCTGACAAAAATAGGTTTTCCCCGTCCCTGAATCTCCTGTTACCACCATCACTGTCCTTTTCTTCTTGGTCAATAAATGATTTAGGGTTGCAGAAAGCTCATTAAGTCCAGTAGTGGCTGGCTTTAAACTCAAAAGGTTGACTGCCCCCACATGATAAAGATAAAGATTGTGGATAAACTCGGGCATTTGAATTTTTTTCAAGGCACTCGTGGCCTCTTCGAAAACCTCTTTATTTTTTTCCTTGAGCAGTCTTAGGAGGGCTATCAGCAGGTCAGCGCTTATTCCGCCAGAATTTTCCTTTTGAGCCCGACCAATCTCACCCAAAGCCCAGGCCAAATAAGTTTTTAGTTTAGCCGAGGGGTGTTCAGCATAAAAAGAAAGGATGGGGATTGCTTTGACCGCGGCCAAGCCAATCTTTCCTAAGGCCCAGATAGCTTCTTCTTTTTGCTCTTGCAGCGGGCAAATTCTGGCTTCTTTTAAATCAGACTCAGGCCAAAAATCGGGTTGTTCTAAAATTTGCGCTACAAGCGGCACAGCTCTCGCTTCCTTTAAACAGCCAAGGGTGTAAATAATGTTTTCCCTTATTTTAGTGTTGATTATCGGCAATTTTTCTAAGGCATAAAGCAAATAGTCAGTAGAACGTTTATCACGAAACAGGCTAAGGTTTACCGAGGCCGCGTATTGGAGGCCGCTGGATAACTCAATATCGGGAAGAATTAAAAGACAAAGAGAAAGAAAGAAAAGAGAGGAAGAGAGGTTGGCGACTATTCCCATAGCTGGCCGCCATTTCTCGATAATTGTCTGATAAATCTCTTCTTTGTCCGACGATGTTTTAAGCTTTCGAAAAAGATTAACTAAAATTAAGGAAATTCTTTGCTCTTCAGCCACTAATTGCGCAATCGGAGCAATTAGGCCAGCCAGCGAACCCGCGATAATCTGGCGTAGCTCAAAAAAAAGCTCTTTTTCTTTCAAAGAAAAACGACCCGCTTCTCCTTCCTCCCAGGCCCGTCTTCTGTGCCAGAAATATGACTTGACCTCCCGAACCTGAACGTCCCAATCAGGAACAGGAAGAGTACTATTTAGTTCTAAACAACGGGATAAAATTATATTAGTTACGAGTCGGATAAAATTTATAAAAATCCTCGCGTCCTCGCTAAACCGTTTCTGATTCCAAACCGCACTTAGAATGGAAGGCCTTAGCTCTTCTTGCAATTCGGGGGGCAGGGTCAGCCAATTCTCTAAGGGAAATGAAGATTCCAGCCAAAGCGAGCTAATTTTTTGGACCAGAGATAAAAAATCAGGGTTCTTAAGACAACCATATGTTATTTGAATAAAATTTTTCCGGACAATCGGCGCTTCTGTTTTCAGGCGGTAAAGGAATTCATGGTTTATTCTCTCTTCCCAGCTGCGAGGGCTTTTTTGCCAATTTCCCTTCGGGTTTAAGAAAAAAATGGCGTGCTCGGGCAGCTCCTCTAAAAGCGAATTCACAATTCGCGAAAAAGTCTCTTCGCTATCAAAAAATGGTCGGCTCCCAGCCAGTGACATTTTAATTAAAGGCGCTACTTAGCTTGCAAAAGACCCTTTAGGTCTTCCTCCAAGGCAACGAGGTCAATCTTAAATAGATAGCCTTCGTTGTAGGGCGAGCGCCGCAATAAAGAGAAATCATGAAGCAAAGCAGTATTTACCTCAATTACTCGGCCTGAAGCGGGAGACCAGATGCGGTGGTGGAAGCGGTCGGCATCAGTAATCTTGGCACATACTTCGCCTTGCGAAAGAGTATCGCCAATTTTGGGAAGCTCGAGGTGCATGATTATCCCGACGCTTCTTAAAAAATCATGCGTTACTCCCACCAGGCCATAATTACTTGTCTCTAATTTGAGCCAGGTATGACCGATGAGGTAATAATAGCCAGCAGGAATTTTGGCTTCGACCGCTGTGGCTTCTGTACTAGTCTCGGTTTCTGCCTGTTTGAGGGCTCGTACCACTAAGGCTCTCAATTCAGCGGGCGTAAATGGTTTAGGGATGTAATCAAAGGCACCTAATTTGATTGACTCAACCGCTGTCTTAATCGTGGGATATCCAGTAATCATCACTACTTTGACTTCCGGATGCGCTACTTTAATTTCCCGTAACAGGTCAAGACCGCTTATTCCTGGCATCATTAAATCGGTGATAACTAAGTCATACCGCTTCTCTCGGTCTTTGGTTAGGGCTTCCTCTCCGCTCAATGCCATGTCCACTTCCTGGCCCTCACTTAGTATTGCTTGGCGAATACTTTTGCAGACAGTAATTTCATCGTCAACCACCAGAATTTTCCTTTTCTCTTTTTCAGTCATCAGAAGTTCCTCCTGTTATCTGATTATTACTTTTGGTTTCTAAGGGTAAAATTAAAGTAAAGACCGTTCCTCGCCCCACTTCACTTTTAACCTCAATCAGACCTTGATGCTGCTGAATAATGCCATAACAGATAGCTAAGCCAAGGCCAGTGCCGCTGGCTTTAGTAGTAAAAAAGGGGTCGAAAATCTTATTGAGATTCTCGGCGGGAATACCGACTCCATTATCAATAAAGCTAACTTCAATCGCCTTTTTATTTTCGGCCAACTGTGTCACAATAGTTAATTGACCTCCCCTGGGCATGGCTTCACAGGCGTTAACCATCAGATTCCAAAAAACCTGCTGAATTTTGGAACGGTCAAGCCGAATTAGCGGCAAGTTCGGGTCAAAATTTTTAACAATTTTGATGTTTTGAAACGAGGCTTTATTTTCCAGAAGCGTCACCGTTTTTTCGAGCCAATCGTTGATATCGATAAAATCCTTTTGGGGTGGACTCTGCCGGGCAAACTCGAGTAAACCACGGACTATTTGGCTACAACGCGCTGTTTCTTCGGCAATGAGGCTAAGATTTTCGTAAAATTCGTCTTTTTTTTCGGTCTTGGCCAGTTTTTCCAAAAGAAGATGAGCGTTAATTAAAATTGAGGTCAAAGGATTGTTGATTTCATGAGCAATGCCGGCGGCCATTTTGCCTAAGGAAGCCAGCTTTTCGGACTGGATAAGATAATCCTGCATCTCCTTTAATTCTCGCGTCCTTTCCTCGACTTTTCTCTCTAAGGTTTTACTCCACTGGACTAAATTCTCATTGGCGGCTTTCAGGTCTTCAGTCATGCGGTTGAAAGATTCAGCTAATTGGCCAATTTCATCTCGCCAGTCAATCGCCACCTTGTGATTAAGCTCGCCATGAGCAATCTTCTGAGTTGCCTGAACCATCCGTTGCAAAGGGTTAATAATAGTTGAGGTAATACTCGAAAGGATAACAAGCAGAATTACGGCACAGAGTCCGGCAAGGCCAGTAAAGGTCAACATAACGCGGTTCCTCAGGTCGATATATGGCTTTTCCAACATGCCGACGTAGAGCATTCCAATAATTGCTCCCGTTACGTCTCGGATCGGTTCGTAAGCGGCAATGTACCAATGGTTAACGACAAAAGCCCGGCCAATCCATGGCTCGCCCCGGTCGAGGACTGTTTCGGCTACTTCCTGAGAAGCCCTCGTGCCAATAGCTCTCTCACCGAATTCGTCGGTAACATTGGTTGAAATACGGAGGTCGTGCTGGAAAATGGTCACCGTACCGATTTCCTTTCCCTTATATCTCTCCCCTTTAAAGACAATATCTTTAACCCGGTCGACAATGCCGTAATTACGATTGAGAAGAAGGCCGCCATATAAAACGCCGGCTACCTTTCCCTGGCCATCCCATATCGGCGCAGCCGCTAAAAGCATCAGGCCATTTTCTTCGTGGTCTTCTGCCTTGGGAGTAGCCCGCGGGGTCGGAATAAATTTAATATAGGCTTGCGATGCCAGCTCTTCGCCTTCACGCAACAGAACTTCCCGCGATACTACCCCTGTGCCATTCGTTATCTCTCCTTTGAGCGCTATAGAAATAATAGGGTCGGAGGCCAACTCGTCGCCGTAAATTTCAGGATTCCTCGTTCTTAACATGACTATTCCTTGAGCATCAACGACGTTTAGTATGTCCAGTTTGAATTCCTGCCTGATACGGCCAAGCTGCCGTAGAAGAAGTTGGCGGTCCTGGCTGAGAAGAGCTCGTTGGATAGAGTCACGAATAGAATTAAGCTGCACGATGTCGCGGATATCGTTAATTTTTTCTTGATAAACGGTCCTGGCAGAATCCAGGTCATGACGAACCTTAGCCTGGGCCAAGGAAAAGATAGTCCGATGTTCTAAGCGCGTCCCGAAGAAAAGCGAAAATAAACCACCGAAGCCAATAACCACGAGAAAACTTAAAATGAATTTAGTTCTGAGCGGTAAGTCAAGAAACATTTTAAAAAGAGCTTCTCTTCGGAAAAAGCTAAGCTTGGGCATCGTAAGCTAACATTTTATCCAAGCTGACCTTATTAGAGCAATCAAGAATTAAAAATGTCGTTCTCTTCTATCTAAAACTGTTTCTTTGGCTTATCAGCTTGCTTAGGCGTCATAAACCGGCTAATATTAAGAACAGGTTTTAGGAAAAGAGGCTTAAGATGAAACTCGCCTTAATCCAGCAGAAAGCTATGCCCTCAAAGCAGGCTAATATTAGGCGCGGTTTGGCCGCCCTGCAAGAAGCGGCCCAAAAGGGAGCGGAGCTTATTGTTTTTCCTGAATTGAGTTTCCTGCCCTTTTTCCCTCAAAGGCCAAATGACCCGGCATCTATTTCCTTAGCAGAAACTATTCCGGGGCCAACGTCGGACTTGATAGCGGCTAAAGCTAAGGAATTCGGCGTGGTGGTTATTTTCAACCTTTATGAGCGGTTCGGCAACCAAACCTATGATTCTTCGCCAGTCATAGACGCCGATGGCTCAATTAAGGGCATCGTCCGCATGATGCATATCATGGAAGGTCCTGGCTTTCACGAAAAAGGTTATTACCAACCGGGCAACAACCTTCAATTAGTCTTTGCTACAAAGGTTGGTCGAGTCGGTATTGCCATCTGTTATGACCGTCATTTCCCTGAATATATGCGCTCCTTGGCCCTTCAGGGAGCAGCCATTGTGGTTGTGCCGCAGGCGGGCGCAGTCGGGGAGTGGCCGGCCAATATTTTTGAGGCTGAACTTCAAGTCGCGGCTTTTCAAAATGGCTACTTTGCTGCTCTGGCCAACAGGGTCGGCCAAGAAGAGGTAGTCGACTTTGCTGGCGAATCTTTTGTTGTGGACCCCTTCGGCCAAGTTATCGCCCGCGCTCCAGCCCGCGAGGAAGCAATCCTGATAACTGATTGCGACCTAAGGTTAATTCCCGAATCTCCGGCGAAGCGCCATTTCCTTCCTGACCGACGGCCAGAAATTTACCGGAACGAAAGATTTTTTATTTCAGATGAACAATGATACTAAATCTTCACAACTTCCT
Organism: uncultured Eubacteriales bacterium; assembly: GCA_964627255.1. Classification (GTDB taxonomy): domain Bacteria; phylum Acidobacteriota; class Aminicenantia; order Aminicenantales; family CALLJL01; genus CALLJL01. Next base: position 85,540 of record CAZVIN010000083.1, on the reverse strand, counting down.
TTAGAGGTCAAAAGATGAGAGTTCCTTTCCTGGACCTTAAGGCTCAGTTTGATTCCATTAAACCTGAAATCGAAGCTAAAATTCAATCAATCTTAATGACCCAAAAGTTCGCCCTTGGTCCAGAAGTGGAAAGCTTGGAAAGAGAAATTGCCGCTTTTTCTGGTTCCAAGTATGCTATCGGGGTCTCTTCTGGAACGGACGCTCTTCTTGTATCTTTGATGGCCTTAGGCATTGAGCGGGGAGAAGAAGTTATCACCACTCCCTTCACTTTTTTCGCCACCGCCGGGGTAATTGCTCGGCTTCAAGCCGTTCCTGTCTTCTGCGATATTGACTCAGTCACATTTAATTTATCCGCCGAGAAATTAGCGGTGCTTTTAGATAAAACTAAAAAGAGAAGACGAACTTCTAAAATAAAAGCCATTATTCCTGTTCATCTCTTTGGGCAATGTGCTGATATGGATTCTATTTTAGAGTTAGCACGCTCCTCTGAAATATCTGTTATCGAGGATGCGGCTCAAGCCATCGGCGCCGAATACCCCTCTCGGTCTGGAGTCAGGAAAGCTGGCACGATGGGCCGCTTAGGAATACTATCCTTTTATCCTACTAAGAACCTCGGTGGCTACGGCGACGGCGGGATGGTTCTGACCAACCAGGTCAGGTTGGCCGAGCAAATCAGAAGATTGCGCGTCCACGGTGAGAAGAAACGTTATTTCTATGAGGTTATCGGCGGCAATTTTCGGCTGGATGCTCTTCAAGCTGGCGTGCTCAGGGTGAAATTCCGCCATCTCGAAGCCTGGCAAGCCAAGAGAAGGGAAAGGGCGGTGCTATATGAAAGGCTTTTTAAAGACAGTGGTCTTATAGACAGAGGCCTGGTAACTCTTCCTGTTGCTATATATAAAGAAACTGGAATAGAAAATTACCACACTTATCATCAATATGTAGTCAGGGTTAAGAAAAGAAACCAGCTTCAAGCCTTTTTAGCTGAGCAAGCAGTGGATACGGCAATTTTTTATCCCCGGCCGCTTCATCTTCAGAAATGTTTTGCCTATTTGGGCTATAAAATAGGCGCTTTCCCCGAAGCAGAAAGAGCGGCCAAAGAAGTCTTAGCCTTACCCATTTATCCTGAACTTGCAGACACCCAAATGGTCCAGGTCGTTGAAAAGATAGCTGATTTTTATCGACATTAAATTCTTGGAGTGGCAAGAAAAAGCTTCTTTTTTAATTCACCCCGCCAGAAAGAAAAAGAAATAAAGGTTGGTGATTAGGGGGGCCGGCTAGGGTTAGAATTAAAACACTCTAACTCTTAAAGTGCCGGTTAATTCAGAGAAAAAACGCTAAAATTAGCTCCAAATAAGCTTGATTATTTACAGGTGCTGCAGGAACGCGACGAGCAAGAAGAGCAGCCGCTGCCCGAGCTAACCAACCTGCTACTGCCACCACCAATTCCAAAGGAAGAAAAAATTTTGGTTACCTCGAAGCTAGCGCAAACCGGGCAGCTAACTCCCTTTTCCCCGCCTATCTTGGTCAAACACTCGAATTTGTTCCCGCATTGGCGGCAGACAAATTCATAAAGAGGCATGCTTCAACCTCACCTCAGGGTCAGGTTTTCTTTGTCTCGCTCAAAGCAATTGCTTCTATTTCAAGGCGAGCCTCCCGAGGCAAGCGGCCGACCTGAATCGTCGAGCGCGCCGGGTAGGGAGGTTCAAAATAATTAGCATAAACCTCGTTCATCTGGCTGAAATCATTCATATCTTGGAGAAACACTGTAGTTTTAACCACCTGACTGAGAGAGCTACCAGCAGCTTCCAATACTGCCTTCAAATTCTCCAGGACCTGCTTTGTTTGTTCTTTAATCGACCCTGTGACCATCTCGCCTGTAGCAGGGTTAATCGGTATTTGGCCCGAAACAAAGAGGAAATTTTGAGTTAGAATACCCTGAGAATAGGGCCCGATAGCCTGGGGCGCCTTGTCAGTTTTAATTTGCTGTTTCATGAGTCCCTCCTTTGAAATAACTCCTAGAAGCCTTTTTTTCCAGACAAATAAAAAGGCCCCCAAGGAAAATAACCATTGCCGGCGGTTCATGAACCTTTGGCCTCGCCTTGTTCTTAAAGTTTTGTCTAGTAAAAACTATTCTTGTTTATTATAGCGATTTTTTCCCGTCTTAACCAGAGGTCAAGGATTCCCGATAAAAAAATACAGGTTAGTTTTAACTCCTTGTCATAATCTTATAATTAGGACCAAGGCCAAGATAAAAAATGAAAGATATTTTTTAGGCGCTTGCGTCAGCCGGTTTGGCTAACTCTTCCAACAGCGCCAATAGGAATTCCCAAAAGCGCTGGACTGACGGCAGGTTTATTTTTTCCTCGGGAGAGTGGGGGTTATGAATAGTTGGTCCGAAGGAAATCATGTCCATTCCGGGAAATTTTTCCCCAATAATGCCACACTCAAGCCCGGCGTGAACGGCTTTAAATAAAGGCTCACGGTCAAAAATGCGTTGGTAGACTCCTTTGGCCAACTGGAGTAGGGGAGAAGCCAGGTTCGGTTCCCAGCCGGGATACCCCTCGGGTTGTCGGCATTCTGCTCCCGCCAGGTCAGCTATAGCTCTAATCATCGAGCGCGTTGCCACCAAGGAAGAACCCACGGAACTGCGGCTGCTGCAAATAATTTGTGCCCGGTCTCTTTCTGTACGCACAAGAGCCAAATTAGTGGAGGTTTCGACCAGGTCGGGAATTTCTCGGTGGATACTTAAGACACCATGCGGTAAACCCAAGAGGAGATTAATTAGGCCGCGGGCTGATTTCGGCATCAACGGTTCTTCCTTGACCTCGGAGAGCTGTTGAAAGCTGATTTTGGCTTCGGGTTCGGTGGCTCGAAATTCCTTTTTTATAAGCCTAAATTCCTTTTCGAAGAAGGAATTTAAGTCGGAAAAATGGGCCGCGTCACAAACCAAGGTTGCCTTAGCCTCTCGAGCAATGGCGTTCCGCTTATTTCCGCCGTCAATTTGAATGATCATAAAAGGCAGACGGTCCCTCGCTGAATCTAAAAGCCGAGCTAAAATTTTAATAGCATTAGCCCGGCCTAAATGAATGTCCAGTCCTGAATGACCCCCTCGCAGGCCAAAAACCTTGACCTCAACTAACATGCCAGGTTGACCCTCAGTGCGTTGCACCGGGTAAAAAATTTCGGAGTCAGCTCCGCCCGAGCAACCAATGGTAAAAGTTCCTTCTTCTTCGCTGTCCAAGTTTAAAAGCCTCCGACCATGAAGAAAATCAGCCCGGAGATGATTCGCACCAGTTAATCCAGTTTCCTCATCAACAGTGAACAAAAATTCCAGCGGGCCATGAACTAAATTGTCGCTTTCCATTATTGCCAGACCAGCCGCAACGCCGATACCGTTATCCGCTCCCAAGGTGGTGCCCATGGCCTTCAGCCACTCACCTTCCACCTGAGTTTTAATCGGGTCCTTAGAAAAATCATGGACAATGTCAGAATTTTTTTCGCAAACCATATCCAAATGGGCTTGAAGGATAGTTATGGCTGCGGGCTCTTTTCCTGCCGAAGCAGGTTTTTGGACGACTATGTTGCCCACTTCGTCGCAACGGAACTTTAGACCTAACTCTTGCGCCAGTCGAATAATATAATCACCAATAGCCTTTTCTTGGCCAGAACAGCGAGGAATGTTGAGGATTTCTTTAAAATGCTTCCAGAGCCACTTAGGTTCTAAATTCTCGATACTTTCTTTCATTAAAATTTTCTCCTGTTGATTTTTCTTTAAATCCATCTTGCCACAAAACCGACCCCTGGAGCAAGATTTTTCTTTCCAACCAGTCGGCGATCTTTTAGCCTGCCAGCAATGCCTGAATATTCATGATAAAAAGCTCTGAAATTACTACTCTTTTAAGGATGAGCCTTCGCTGGTTTGAATGTTCCAGAATTTTCGACTAAAATGAGGATTTCGATGCTAGAAAGATTAGTTGATGATTTTCAGAAGCTTTTTAAAACCAAACCTTTAATTGCCGCTTCTGCTCCTGGCCGCATCAATATTATCGGCGAACACACCGATTATAATGACGGATACGTTCTGCCGGCGGCAGTTCATCTTCGAACCTATTGCTTACTTTCACCGCGTGCTGACGACCAAGTAAATGTTTATAGCCAGAACTTTCAGCAATCAGCCACTTTCAGCTTGAAAGGCCTGCACCCCTCTTTAGAGAAGTCCTGGTTGACGTATATCCAGAGTATATTCTGGGTTCTCTTAGAACAGAAAATAGACGTCAGCGGGGCCGATATTTTAATCCACGGTGAGGTTCCGTTAGAAGCCGGTCTAAGCTCTTCAGCCTCACTGGAAATATGCCTTCTTTCTGGGCTATTAAAACTCAGCAATAGAGATTGGCCGGCTGAAAAAATCGCCCGTTTAGGTCAGCGGGCAGAAAACGAGTTCGTAGGTGTCCGCTGCGGGCTGATGGACCAGTTTGTGGCTACTCTGGCCCAACAAGGGTCAGCCCTGTTTCTCGATTGCGAGACAGGCGAGTATGAATATGTTCCTTTGCGGTTAGAAAAAGCAGGGCTTGTTTTCTTAATTTATGACACCAGAGTATCGCGTAAGCTGGCTGGCTCCAAGTATAACGAGCGACGAGCAGAAGCGCAAAAAGCGCGTGAAATAATGAAGCAACATGGGTTGCCTTCTACCAAAGGAGTAAGTGAGGAAAAATTAAATAAGCTTCAAGGTCTGATAGACCAGCTTCTTTTTCGCCGGGCGCGCCATGTCCTGAGTGAAAACAATCGAGTCATTAAAGCCAAAGAAGCTTTAAAAAAAGATGATTTTATTTTCTTAGGAGAGCTCCTTTTTGCTTCTCATTACAGTCTTAGGGATGACTACGAGGTATCCTGCCCAGAATTAGACTTGTTTGTCGAAATAGCCCGAAATTATCCCGGTTGCCTTGGAGCCAGGTTGGTTGGCGCCGGGTTTGGCGGCTCAGCCATCGCTCTGGTTAAGGAAGAATCAGTTGCAGATTTCGTGCTTACCGCAGCCAAGCAAGCAAGAGAAAGAAATTATCCCCAGCCTCAAACATTTATCGTCTCGGTTGGCTCTGGGGCCTCTGCTTTCTGGCTCTGAATAACATTCAAGTAAGGTTCTGGGCGCCTCCTGAAGATAAAATTTAGATGATAAAGAAACCTGATTGAAATCAGCGGTCAGTTTTTAGTTGGGGAGGTAGAGAAACAAGCAGATTAAACTATTAAAACCTGATAATTAAATTTATAATAATAAAAGTTCTGATCAAGTTAAATAGCTAAAGGCTGCGAATGGCTCTGAAAGAAAGGCGATCTCGATGGGGCCTCAGGAATCTAATTTCTTGGCTCATCGGCCTCCTCTTGTCGTTTTGCCCCGGTTTTGGTTCCGTGTCCTCAGAAAAAAATGACCTAACTATCTTGGCCTCGGTTTTTCCTCTATTTGAATTTTGTGAGGCTATTGTCGGAGAACACGGCCAAGTTGAGCTGCTACTACCGGCCGGCGTTAGCCCTCATGATTGGCAACCTCGGTTTTCGGACCTGGTTAAACTCCAAAAGGCCGATGTCTTGGTATATGTTGGCCCATCCCTCGAGCCTTGGGTGAAGGAACTTGTGTCTTCCCTAAAAACCAATAATTTGAAGCTGCTTTCCTTCGAAGACCTTTGCTCTCTTCAAGAAACTGAGAAACCCCAAGAGCTTGACCCCCACATTTGGCTCGATTTTAGGCTTGATATCCAGATTATAGAGCGCTTAGTCCAGCTTTTTTCTAATTTGGAGCCGCATTTAAGCGCTGCATTTGAGGCTAACGCTGCCTCCTATGTGGCCAAACTCCAAGAGCTTGATTCCCTGTTTCAAACCGGCCTCGGAAACTGCCCGCAGAGAACCCTGATTATTGACGGCCATGGCGCTTTTGGCTATTTAGCTAAAAGATATGGTTTGAAACAAATTAGCCTCCATGGACTTAACCCCGAGGCAGAACTCAGGCCAGCTCATTTAAGAAAAGTTCTGGAGATGGCCAAACAAGAAAAAATCAAGGCAATTTTTTTTGAAGCGGGCTCAAACCCCCGTTTAGCGCGCCGGCTTTCCGGAGAGCTTCAACTGAAAGTTTTACCTCTCCATCCAGGTCATAACCTTTCCCTAACTGACAGGCAGCTTCGAAAGGGTTTTCTCGACCTGATGAAAGAAAATTTAAAAAATATTAGAGAGGGGTTGGGTTGTGAGTGAACCTCAGGAGTTGATTATCCTCCGCGATGTATATTTTGCCTATAACCAGAGACCAGTTCTTTTTGATATTAACCTGACCGTCTGGGAAGGTGATTTTTTAGCCCTTCTTGGTCCTAACGGCGCAGGCAAAACTACCATGTTAAAAATTATGCTGGGATTGCTCCGTCCAGACAGGGGGCAGGTGGTCGTCTTTGGTTCGCCCATCGAGTTCTTTCAAAATTGGCATCTATTAGGCTATGTGCCCCAAACAGCTACCCATTTTGACCCCCTTTTTCCCGCCACCGTCTATGAAGTGGTAGCGATGGCGCTTCTTTCTCGGCAAAATCCTTGGAAACGCCAGCCGAAAGCGGAAAGAGAAACGGTTTTAGCTGCCCTCCAACTTGTGGGTTTAGAAGGAAAAGCTAAGGTGCCAATTGGCGAGCTTTCGAGCGGCGAGCAGCAGCGAGCCTTTATTGCCAGGGCCCTGGTCCACGACCCGAAAATTCTCTTCCTAGATGAACCTACTGCAGGCATTGATGCTGAAACCCAACAGCAATTTTACGACATGCTCCATAATTTTAACAGCCAGAAAGGAATAACTATAATTCTGGTAACCCATGATATTGGCATTGTTAACCGTCACATCAATCGCGTGGCCTGTTTGGAAGGAAAGTTAATCTATCATGGCTGTCATGAAGAATTCTGCCGCTCCTCTCTCTTTAAAGAACTGGTTGGTCGAGGCGACCATGTAATCTCGCACGAGCACTAAAAAAATGGAGGCCAGCGGTGTCGATTCTCTGGCACTATGGTTTTGTCCAAAGAGCGTTGTTAGCCGGCCTCGCCATCGGCATTTGTGCCGCTTTCTTGGGTGTTTTTCTGCTTTTGCGACGCGAGGCGATGATTGGCCATGGCTTAGGCCACATCATTTTCGGCGGCATTGCTTTGGCCTTATTTCTCAGCCTGGCGCCTCTTCCCGTAGCCCTAACGGTGGCTATTCTGGCGGCCTTGGCTATTCTCAAACTTAAGACAAAGGCCGGTCTTCATAGTGATACCGCCATTGCCATCTTCAGCAGCGCAGGTATGGCAACGGGAATTCTTCTCGTCACCCTGGTTAATCGCTTCGGTATCGACCTACTGAGCTATCTTTTTGGGGATATCCTGGCGGTTAATAAAACTGAAACGATTTTGAGCTTAATTCTGGCATTCGTCGTTATTATTTTTATTGCCCATTTTTATCATCAGCTACTTTTTCTAACCTTTGCCCCCGATTCAGCCCGCGCCTTCGGCCTAAAAACCGAAAAGCTTGAGGCTATGCTTACTGTATTAACAGCTGTAACGCTTGTCTTGGGGATGAAAATTGTGGGCCTTCTCTTAATGACCTCTATTTTGGTCATCCCGGCGGCCACTGGGTTGCAGCTGGCTAAGAGTTTCTTTGCCAGTTGTCTTTTGGCCGCTGGAGCGGCGACTTTATCCGTGATTTTCGGTCTCTGGCTCTCATTAGCTGCCGATTTACCGGCCGCGGCCACTATTGTTCTTATTTCTTTTGTTTTGTTCTTAGCCTCTTTTTTGAGGCGGCGACGCCGTCTCTTTTAAATTAATCAAACTTCGAAAAGAGCTTTTCCGCCGTCGCTTCGAAGGTTTTATAGGCTTCCTGACCGTAGAGACAAAAAACGACCGTCTTGGGATAATCATGATTCTTCAAAAAATCAAGGGCCACTGATAGCATGATTTCACTACAGCGAGGCAAGGGAAAACCAAAAATACCGGTGCTGATCGCAGGAAAAGCGATGGAATCGAGGCGGCGGTCGCGGGCTATTTCTAAGCTGGAACGAGTGGCAGAGGCCAATTTACGGTCCTCGTCTCCTTCGCCATAAATGGGGCCAACCGCATGGATTACGTATTTTGCTTGGAGTTTGCCGCCGCCAGTTAGGACTGCCTGACCGACTTCAATAGGTGCTAAGCGGTCGCATTCCTCTTGAATCGAAGGCCCGCCAAAGCTTCTGATAGCCCCGGCCACTCCACCCCCAAGCTTTAAATTTTTGTTAGCGGCGTTCACCACGGCATCGACAGCCAACAAAGCTATATTCCCTTCCACCAAGCGGAGCTTTTTTTCTTTGATTTTCCATTCGCGCATCCAATCCCCCCCTGCTTATCTAAATCAATTTGGCCCCATAAATTTTTTCCATCCTCTGAAGAGCGAAGCGGTGCGCCTTGGGGTCAAAGTCGGCTACCCCTCGGCGGAAAACAAAAACCGGATAATCCCTGTTTCTAAGGTCACCCACCGTATCCATAACACAGATAGAGGTACAAACGCCGACTACATAGGCCTCGGTTATCTTTTTCTTTTTAAGAAGAGCGCTTAATCTTGTGCCATAAAACGCACTGTAGCGGGTTTTCGTAACAATGATATCTTTGCGGCCAACCGGAAGTTCCGGAATGATTTGCGCTCCCCGCGTTCCTTTAACACAATGAGGCGGAAAGAGGGCAAACTCCAGGTCATTGCGGCGATGGGAATCGCAAATGAATACGACCAGGTCTGCTGACTGATGAAAAACCTCAATTTGATGTCGGACAAAAGGGATGATGCGGCGGGCTTTTTCGCCGCAAAAAAGGGCGCCGTCTGTTTCTAAAAAATCCCGAAGCATATCAATGACAAGAAGAACCCTTTTCTTCGGGTCATTTTTTTTCTGGGGACGCACCATGTTTCTCTCACTCCTTAATCAGTTCTTTTAATAGAACCTGGCGCAGATTATTCGCTCTCTCCTCAACGTAATGATAAAGCTGCTCGGCTTCGGCCTTGGTTTTTGCTTTAAACGCTTCCCCGCGGACATTAGGTAGATTTATAAGAATATTATAATACGCTCCTTGAGCGGCTGCCAGGGCAGTCGCTAGCGCCACTCCGGCATCAGAAAGGGAGTTTTTATTGCCGCGAAAGAGAACAATTTCGGCTAAATCAAGCAAGCCTTGGCTTAACTGAAGAACTTCTAAGGGAACGAGAGTGGCTCCTTGGTTGGCCGCTTCGATGGCCGCCTCTCTTTCTCTCTGCTCTTTTTCGTCGCCCCGGGGGAGACGTAAGGCCTCGAGAACTCGATTAAAAGCTTTAGTATCTTCGTCCACTAAATGCAAAAACCGGTCTTTATAACTCTGAGCTTTGACGGCCACCTGTTTCATCTCTTCCCAAGAGGATTCATAATTCCTCTTCCCAAAAGTTAGGTTTGCTACCATCGAGTTTAGGGAAGAAGACAGGGCACCGCACAGGGCGGCAACGCTTCCACCTCCAGGGGTCGGGCTTTCCATCGAGACTTCATTAGCAAATTGACGAAGAGAAAGGTTAAAAAGCGCCACCCCCGGTTCTTCCACTCTATATTCAATTATTTTTTTCTTCGGGTCGAAAGGAGCAACATCATTCAGCCCCAGAGAGCGGATGGCTATTTGAATAAGCTCTTCTTCTGGCACTCCAGGTGATTTACCTTGTTTTTGCAGATAAAAGCGGCCAGCCATAAGCAGAGCCTCCTTAGGAATAAGCCCAACCACCTCACTGCCTGTTACCCGCAACCCGAGTTTTTCTGCTTCTTGGACTGCTTCTTCAAAAACCAAGTGAGGCGGCGAAATTTTATAATTAGTCAAGTTTATCGAAATTTGAGCACAGCCATAATCCTCGATGTACCAGCCCACGGCCTTAACAAACTTGAACTTTCCGGGTTGCATTACTGGGGTGCCAGAAGCATCACGGATAATCTGGCCACTTTCATCTCTTTTTGCTCTTCCAGCTTCGCGAAGATTAAGAGCAATCTCATGGGCTAATTTTCTATCGCGAGTGTTAAGATTTATGTTATAAGCGATTAAAAATTCTCTGGCCCCAATAACTGTGGCGCCCGATTTGGGATTAAAAACCGCTGCCCCGTAATCAGGCGCCCAATCCGGGTCTTTAAGTTTTTCTGGTAACCCCTCGTATTCACCGCTGCGAATGTTAGCTAAATTCTGGCGCTCTGGCCTACGGGCGGCCGCTTCATATAAATAAACTGGTATCCCCAGCTCGCTGGCAACTCTGGCCGCTACTTCGTTGGCTAATTGGACGCATTCTTCCATGGTCACCCCGGCCACGGGAACGAAGGGACAAACATCAGTGGCTCCAAGCCGGGGATGAGCCCCTTGGTGCTTGGTCATATCAATAAGTTCCGCCGCTTTTTTGATCGCTCGAAAAGCCGCTTCTTTAACCGCTTCTGGAGAGCCTACAAAGGTAACTACTGTGCGGTTAGTGCTTTCTCCTGGGTCCACGTCAAGCAATTTAGCCCCGGGAGTAGTTTCAATTTCCCGGGCGATGGCCTGGATTTTTTCTCGGTCTCGGCCCTCGCTGAAGTTGGGCACACATTCAACAATCTTCATTTTTCTTCTCCCTTAGATATGGTATACAGTAATTTACCATTACGGTCATAGACTTTTATCTGACCAGGTTCTTGAAAAAAATCACCAATTTGTCGGCTGTCACCGACAATCACCACGGAGAGGGGTACAGATAAAAGTCTCGAGGCAACTTCTGTAACTCTATTAGCCTCAATGGTCAGGATGTTTTCTACCCACCGGTTCCAATGGTCTTCCTCAAGATGGAAAGCCAAGACCTCCGCTGCCCGACGAGTCAGAGCTTCGAGCGGTTCCAGGTCAAGAGGGAAGCTTTCAACCAAAAATGATTTAGCTTGCTCAATCTCTGCTGTCGGAAGCTTCTCTTGCACCAGCCGGTTTAATTCCCTTTCTATTTCCTTGAGTCCTGCCGAAAGAGCCGGAGGCGGTAATTTTGCCTGGACCAAAAAGACCCAACCGCTTTTGAAAATTTCGATTTCGCTAAAAGCGATGTACGCTAATTGTCGCGTTTCCCTTAAGTTCATAAATAATCGACTGTGCGGGCTGCCGCCAAAAACCTGATTTAAAACCAGAAAAGGAAAAATATCATTCGTTAACCGACTAGACAATACGTTGCCCATGACTAAGGTAATTTCCTTAGCTCGCGGCAGGTCGATAAAGCCGATAAGACGTTCTTCCTTGGGGAGGAGTGGGGGAATACTAATTTGGTTCGCTTCCTCTCTTTTCCAGGTATTCAGATAATGGCTAACTTTACGAGAAGCCTGACTTAAATTGAGATTACCGCCAAGAACGAGTACTGAATTTTCCGGCCGATAATGGCGGTCATAAAAACTAAGGATATCGCGACGGCTAATCCGCCGCAGTAAATCCTCATTAAACAATCCCTGTTGATAAGGGTGCCCCTGAAAAAGCCAGCGGAGCAACTGTCGCTGCGCCAGGAAATCGGCGTTTTCTTTTTTTTCGAGCAATTCATAAAAGAGCGACCGCCGGACGGCATCCAGGTCGGCCGAAGCAAACGCCGGTTGCAATATCATCTGGCTTAACAGAGACAGAGCGTCGTCCAAATACTCTTCTAAAAAACGAAAAGAAAAAAGCGTGCGGTCAAAGGAAGCAATGATATGCAGCTCCCCGCCCATCGCTTCTATCTTTTCTTCAATCTCGGTACCAGAAAGAAGCAGGGTGCCTCGGCTCAACAACTTGGCCGTCAGGGTAGCTAAACCAGGCAGATTTTCCGGAGAGGCACTTTCTCCGGCCGTGATTATAAGTTGCAGACTGAGAAAGGGAGAGTGGCGACGGGAAACAACAGCCACTGTCAAACCGTTAGCCAAGGTAGCCGATTCTAAACGGGGCAAGCGCCATTCCTTCATCGGTTCAGGGTAAGGAGGAAGGCGCCGGAATTTCTCCTGACCCTGGAGGCCGAGGAAAAATAAGAAGCTAATTGCCAGGAGCAAGAGACCGCGCTTCATTTTATCCTCACTCTGAGAATAGCCTGGTTATCATCGATAAAATATCTATTGGCTAAACCGACAATATCACTTGCTTGGGTCTTCAGTGGTTTTTCTATGGCCGGAGCAATTTCCTCGAGGGAAGAGAGCAAAAAATAATTCTCCGCCAGGAAAATCGCCCGGTCAAGAGTTGAAGCAAAACGAAGGCGCAAATCGGCCAAATATTTTGTCTTGGCCAAGTCGAGCTCTTCGTCAGAAACAAGTGAGGTTTTAAGCCGCGAGATTTCGGCCTCGACGGCTCGGAGACAGCGCTCGACCATAACCTCGTTATTAGCAACAATAAAAAAGCGGAGCCAAGTAACACCAAGCCTCGTCTCCAACCCGCCCTCAAACCTGACGGCAATCTTTTCTCGCCGTAAGAGGCGGCGCACTAACCAGCTACTTTTTCCCTTAGTCAAAAGATAATCGATGATTTTAAAAATTGGATAATCGGCAGAATGGGGCGAGGTCAAACGATAGGCGAGATGCACGGCGGGAGCTGAAGCCAGAGGGTCAACAGAGACTCGTGACAAAGGACCTTTAAAACCAGATGGCAGGTCCGGAGGAGGTGGAACTTCTTTGCCGCCTGGAATCGATTCAAAATACTTCTCGATAAGCTCTTTAGCACGTTTTCGGTTTAAATCACCCACCAAGCACAGCACTGCATTGCTCGGAACATAATAGGTCCGGTAGAATTCCCTTACTTCTTCTCCGCTTAATCCTTGGATATCTTCTTCATAACCTGTCACCGGGCGCTGGCGCAAAAAGTCGGGATAAATCATCTGGTCAAAAAGCAGGAAACTATCTAAGAAGGGCTCGTTAAAACGACGCCTCCTGATTTCATCTAAAACTGTCATCTTAGAGCTTTCCAAATGATCCTCAGAAATGACCAGGCTCATCATCCGGTCAGATTCCAGCCAGAGGATCAGGGGAAGCTGGTGAGAGGGAACAGATTGAAAAAAGAGAGTCAAATTCTCGCTAAGCTGCGCATTTGACCTCCCCCCGACCCGGCTAATATAGCTGAAATGTTGCATTGGACCAACATTAAGCGACCCTTGAAACATCAAGTTTTCTAAAAGATAGGCCAAGCCAGCCTGGCCAGGTTTTTCCCGAATGGAACCAACCCCATAGGCAATGGCAATAGAGACAATCGGGAGAGTATTGTCTTCAGAGAGGATAACGCCGAGGCCGTTCTTAAGCTGGTAATAGACAAAAGGAAAGGGGGAAGCTACTGATTTTTCTTCTATTTGAGCCTGAAGCGAAGAAAAACAAACGACTAGGAAAAGAGCCAACCAGAGGCCAAGTTGCTTAGAATGACGTGAACCCTTCATTGGGCAATAAAATATCATATCTTTTCTCGGGAAAAAAGAAAATAACTGACAACGCCCCCTTTAGCTTTCTTAGGACCCTGCTGGTAAGCACTATTTTTGGCTGAGGAAGGTTGTCGACTTTAAAACTTTCTTCGTGTTAAGCTTAGCGTTAAAGTCAGAAGATCGGCTTTAAAAGCAGACGGCGATTGCAAAATGGGGAAGGATGTGCTAATCTTTTTCGCTCCCCGCAGCGCGGGCTAATTTCCTAGAGGGAGGTCTCGATGAGCCGAAACGGAAAATATCTCTTTACCTCGGAATCAGTAACTGAAGGCCATCCAGATAAAGTTTGTGACCAAATCTCCGACGCTATTGTTGATGACCTTATCAGCCAGGACCCAGCATCACACGTTGCCTGTGAAACGCTGGCAACCACGGGCTTAGTTTTTATCGCTGGCGAGATTACTACCAACGGTTACTGCGATTTTCAAAATGTCGTCCGCAACGTCATTAAAGATATCGGCTATACTGAAGCTATTTATGGCTTTGATTATAAAACCTGTGCGGTTATTTCTTCGATTCATGAACAATCCCCGGATATCGCTCTGGGGGTTAGAGAGGGGACTGAAGAGTTAGGAGCAGGTGACCAGGGATTAATGGTCGGTTATGCCTGTCGGGAAACACCAGAACTCATGCCTATGCCCATCATGCTCGCTCATCGCTTAGCGCGGCGATTGAGCGAGGTAAGAAAAAAGAAAATTCTGCCCTATCTTCGGCCTGACGGTAAAACTCAGGTGACAGTCGAATACGATAGCGGCATCCCTAAGCGTGTAGAGGCGATTGTGATCGCCGCCCAGCATGATGACTTGGTAAAAATGGAAACCTTGAGGCACGAAATTCGCGAGCAAGTAATCAATCGGGTTATACCTCCAGATTTCATTGATGCCGAGACCAAAGTTTTTGTCAACGGAACCGGCCGTTTTGAGCTGGGCGGTCCAATGGCCGATACCGGAATGACCGGCAGAAAAATTATCGTTGACACCTACGGTGGTATGGGCAGCCATGGTGGCGGTTGCTTTTCGGGTAAGGACCCCACTAAGGTCGACCGCTCTGGCTCTTACATGGCTCGTTATATTGCCAAAAATCTGGTCGCCGCGGGTCTCTGTGACCGGGTTGAAATTCAGATTGCTTATTGCATCGGCATCTGTGACCCCGTATCGGTCATGGTCAATTGTTTTGGCACCGCCCGCATACCAGAAGAAATAATTGAAGAACTGGTGCGCCGCCATTTTCCGCTTCGGCCCAAAGGAATGATTGACTACCTTAAACTGCGACGGCCAATTTTCCGCCAAACGGCTTGCTATGGCCACTTTGGTCGTTCAGAGTCTGACTTTACCTGGGAAAAGGTCGATAAAGCTGAGATATTAAAAAAGGAAGCTGGGTTGGATTAATTATTTTAGATTAATAAGATAAAAAACGGAGCAACCGGTCATGAAAGCAAAAATTAACTATGATATTCGAGAAATTAATTTAGCCGCGGCAGGCGAAAAGAGGATAGAATGGGCCGCTCGGTTTATGCCGGTAGTCGTGAGTTTAAGAGAAAAATTCTCTCGAGAAAAGCCATTAAAAGGAATCAGAATTGCTGCTTGTCTCCACGTGACCAGCGAAACTGCCAATCTCATGCTAACGCTTCGGGCGGGAGGAGCCGATTTAGCCCTGACTGCTTCCAACCCGCTTAGCACTCAAGATGAAGTAGCAGCGGCCTTAGTCAAGAATCACCACCTCTCGGTGTGGGCGATTAAAGGAGAAGATAATAAAACCTATTATCAGCATATCCAAAAAGCCCTGGAGATTAGACCAATGATTACCATGGATGACGGCGCTGACTTGGTGACCACGGTACATACAGAGAGGCGCGATTTGCTCGAGGGAATTATCGGCGGAACTGAAGAAACCACGACGGGCGTCATCCGGCTCCGGAGTATGGCTGAGAAGGGGGTGCTTAGTTACCCGATCATTGCCGTCAATGATGCTAACACCAAGCATCTTTTTGATAACCGCTATGGCACCGGGCAGAGCACAATTGACGGTATTTTGCGGGCGACAAACATTCTTCTGGCCGGCCTTTATGTAGTCATTGCCGGCTATGGCTGGTGCGGCCGCGGGGTGGCGATGCGAGCTAAAGGCGCCGGCGCCAAAGTTATTGTCTGTGAGGTTGACCCCCTCCGGGCCTTAGAAGCGGTCATGGATGGTTATGAAGTTATGCCTTTAGTTAAGGCCGCTAAAATAGGCGACGTCTTTATTACTCTAACTGGCGATAAAAACGTTCTTACCAGGAAACATTTTTTGAGGATGAAGGACGGAGCGATTGTGGCTAATTCAGGCCATTTTAACGTGGAAATAGACATTCCCGCGCTGGAATCTTTATCAACCCAGAAACGACGGCTCAGAGATTTTGTGGATGAATACACGCTTTCCAACGGCCGCAAAATTTATCTGTTAGGCGAAGGAAGGCTGATAAATTTGGCGGCAGCGGAAGGCCATCCGGCCACTGTCATGGACATGAGCTTTGCCAATCAGGCTCTCTGCGTTGCCTATCTCGCCAAACACGGCAAGCAATTAATCCGGACCGTTCACCCCGTGCCCATAGAAATTGACCGGACTATCGCCAAACTTAAGCTGAAATCCATGGGAGTCAAAATAGACCAGTTAACCCGCCAACAAAGGGCTTATCTTTCTGAATGGCGCGAAGGGACTTAAACCCTATTTCTCGTAAATCTGTTTAAGATAAGAAGCGATTTGGTTTCGTAAATTCTCATCCCGGGTCAAAGGCAGAATTTTTTCTAAAATCTCTCTAGCCTTTGGGTATTGTCCATCCTTAAAATAGGCTACTGCTAAATTAAAATTGAAATTAACGTCCTCAGGGACTAACTTAACAGCACTTAAGTAGCTCTCGATAGCCTCAGGAAGACGATTGAGCTTTTCCATAATTAACCCTTTGAGGTTATGAGCCATAGCCAAGCGCTGGTTAAAATGAAGCGCATTCTGAACCAGGGCTAGAGCCTGTTCGTATTCCTCGCGGAGAAAACAAAGGCGCGCTAAATTATAAGTTGGCAGTTCTTTGGTTTGATAATTGGGGTCAGCTAAGGCTTTCCGAAATTCCTCCTCAGCCTGGTCAAGATAGCCCATTTCTTGATAAAGGCTGCCAAGGTTGTTTCTGGCTTCAGAAAAGTTAGGATTGATTTCTAAGCACTTCAGGTAGGCTTTTTGAGCTTCCGGAAGCTGACCTTTTATCGCTAAGGCCAGTCCCAACGCGTTATAAGCTAAGTAATGCTTGGAATCCAAGCTAATAGCTCGCTGGAAATGGGTAAGAGCTCGGTCAACATCGTTGTTATTAAGATAGAAGAGTCCGAGATTGTATTGGTACTTGGGGTCCCTTTCTCTTTCCTGTTCAATTTTTTTTTGAGGGGAAGCGCAATTGATTAGCCATAAAACAAAACATGACCAAGCCAAAACCAAACCAGCTGTTCTCGCCTGACGCATGATTAAAAGCTCCCTTATTACCGTCCTGATTTCCTTTTTGACCAAACCATAATTTTTTATCTATTTTATTATAGCCTTCAAACCGAAAAAGTCGAGGTTTTTCGCTCTTAACCTTTAATTAGCAACCCGAGCTGAAAGGAGAAGAAAATCAGGAAAATTTTTTATGAACCTTGAGAGAGCGGTTCGCCTTTGAGCGAACGGCCCATTAAATCAATCAAGGAAGTGCGCGGGTCTTTATTGTTATGTAATACCTGGTAAACCTCATGACAAATCGGCATTTCTATACTCTCTCTTCTGGCTAACTCGTTAACCGAAATTGAGGTCGGCACGCCTTCGGCCACCATTTTCATTCCGGCTAAAATTGTTTCCAATTTTTCTCCCTGGCCAATTCTAAAGCCGACCAAGTAGTTGCGGCTGAGAAGCCCAGTAGCGGTAAGCACCAAGTCGCCAATGCCCGCCAAGCCATAAAATGTTTCTTGTTTCGCTCCCAGCTTAAGCCCTAGTCTCGTTATCTCTACCAATCCCCTGGTAATCAGCGAAGCCCGGGCATTATGACCGAAACCCAGTCCGTCAGAAATTCCCGCCGCTAAGGCAATCACGTTTTTCACCGCCCCGGCTATTTCTACTCCCTTAACGTCAGGGCTAGTGTAAATGCGGAAATTGAGGCTGGAAAGAGCTTTCTGTATTTTTTCGGCCACCCCAGCCACTTCAGAGGCCACGACGACCGCAGTCGGCCAGCCGGAAGCTACCTCCCGGGCAAAACTGGGCCCAGAGAGCACGGCCAAATAAATCTCGGGGGAAAAAATCGTCGCCATGATTTCAGTCATCCGCATCAAGGAGCCCTCTTCTAATCCCTTAGTGAGACTGACAACAATTTTTCCGGGCTGGAGGTGTTTGGCCATCTGAAGATAGATGCGGCGGCAAAAACGAGAAGGAACGGCAACGAAGACGACTTCAGCTTCGTCCAGCGCCTCGCCCAAATCAAGGCAGGGTATTACTTCTGTTGGCAAAATAAATCCCGAAAGAAAAAGACTGTTGGTACGGTTCTTTTTAATTTCCTGAAAGATTTCCTCTTCTCTTACCCAGAGTTTGGTTCTAATCCTTTGGCGGTGCAGCAGAAGGGAAAAAGCTGTCCCCCAGCTCCCAGCGCCGATAACCGCGGCTTCCTTAGTCATTTTCTGCTTTTCCCAGTCCGATTTTTTGTCCCAATCGATTCTCCTCCCCCCGCCAGAGACGCTGAATGTTAGAGCGATGTCTAAGCCAAATAAGAAGGGAGAAAAGACTGGCGACCAGAGTTAGCGACCAGTTACGCTCGAAAAAATAAATCAGGGGGATGAAAGCCAGGGCGGCGATTAAGGAGCCGAGGGAAACTATTCGGGTAAGCGCCACTATAATTAGGAAAACCACCGCACTAACAGCCAACGAAGGCCAGCTAAAAACTAACATGACGCCGACGCTCGTCGCCACTCCTTTACCTCCCCGAAAACCGAGGGAAAAGGGGAAACAGTGCCCAAAAACCGCCAACCAAGAAATGGCCAGAGCCAGCCACAGATGGGGAATAAAAGCTCGCATTAATAAAGCGGGTACGGCTCCCTTCAGCCCGTCTAAAACCAAAACGATTAGCGCCCATGGTAACCCCTTGGTCCGGAGAATGTTAGTGGCTCCGATACTCTGACTGCCATAAGCACGAATGTCCTTTTTTTCCACGAGCTTATAAATAAGGAAACCAGTTGGGATTGACCCGAGAAGATAGGCAAAGATACCTAACCCGATTGCCGAAAGAATCAACCCAGTCTTACCTCCTGGATAACGTGGTATTCAGCGCCCGAAGGTCTTAAGACACTCTGAAAAAGCTTAATTGCTCCCACTTCCATTTGGCCGAAGCTTTGCTCTTCATACTTTTTGAGCTCTCTCAAAACTTGGTCCATACCTCTAACTGACTTAACCCGGCCTAAGGTGAGGTGCGGGTGAAAAGCTCTTGGCTCTCGCGGCCAGCCTGTCTTTTCCAGATTGACCTCGATTTCTTGCTGCAATTGAAGCAGAGCCGGCGACGGAACTACTCCCACCCAGAAGACTCTTGGGGTTCCCTTTTCTGGAAAGCAACCAGTGGAGCGACATTCGAGTGAAAATGGCTGGCGCTCAAGAGCGACCTTTTCTATTGTAGCGATTATCGTCTTGACTTCTGTGTCAGTAATTTCACCCAAAAATTTAAGCGTAAGATGGAAAGAATCTTCTCCCACCCATCTCACGTCAGCCTTTAGCCGGCGAAGGGACTGGAGCAACGCTCTGAGGTTTTGTTTTATTTCCGGGCTTAAATCTATCGCAATAAAAGCTCTCATTTTCCCTCCGTGTGCTTTTCTAAAAGATAGCGGCGCAGCATATCTAGGGCCTTCTGGGAAGTCTGAAATTTAACTTGTTCCCGATTGCCGAGAAACAAATTGCGACTGACTAAGGTCTCGGAGGAGGTCGCCAAGGCGACAAAAACCAAGCCAACAGGTTTAGCGGACGTTCCTCCGCCTGGTCCGGCAATTCCGGTTGTCGCCAGCCCAAAATCGGCCCCGCTCTTCTGGCGAATATTTTCAGCCATGAGCCGGGCTACTTCCTGGCTAACAGCCCCGTGCTGTTCGATTATTTTAGCTGGAATATCTAAGGTTTCGACCTTCGATTGATTGCTGTAAACTATCGTTCCTTCCAGAAAGTAATCAGAGCTGCCAGGTACCGCAGTAAAGCGATGGCAAACCAGCCCGCCGCTGCAAGATTCAGCCACAGCCACCGTTTTGCCTGCGGCTCGAAGCAACTGGCCCACCACGGCCTCCAACTCTTCGCCTTCGGCACTGAAAATATTGACCCCAAGCCGACTCTGAAACGCTTCTACCAACCGGTCCAACCTTTGGCGAGACACCGTTTCGTTCTCTGCTGTGCTTGTCAGATGAATCTCAATTTGGCCAGGGTAGGCAAGAAGAGTGACTTTTAAACCTGACTCCCGAGGGTAAATATCTTTTATTTGGTCTTCGATTTGACTCTCCGTCATTCCAGTAGTCTTTAGAACTCTGCGAAAAAGGAAGGAGCGGCGCAGGCTCTGGAGCCGTGGCCAGACGAACTCCTCAAACATTGGCTGTAATTCCCGCGGCGGGCCGGGTAAGATGATTATCCTTTTGCTTTGCACCTCCACCCATTCGCCAGGCGCGGTGCCATTTCTGTTAGGCAAGAGTGTAGCGCCCTCTAAAATAAAGGCTTGGCGCCGGTTGGAGGCAGGCATGGCCAGGCCGCGGCTCTTGAACCTATTTTCAATGGTTTGGAGAATCTCGGGCTGAAAAACTAATTTTTTCCCCAGGACTTCGGCCAAAACCTCGCGAGTGCGGTCATCTTCAGTGGGCCCGAGGCCACCGATAATGAATATGAGGTCTGCTTTTTCGACCGCATCACCAAGAATGAGCTTCAGGCTTTCCGGTTCGTCGCCGACCACGAATTTAAAATCTACTTCTAACCCGAGCTCGTTTAGCCTTTGCGTCAAAAAAAGGGAATCCGTATCCTGGAAAAAGGGTGTCATCAGCTCCGAACCTACCGCAACAATTCCCAGCCGCATTTTTTCTAAGAAACCCAGAAATAAATTTGAATTAAAAGCCTTGCCAATAACCCGGCTACCAAATCATCAGCCATTATACCCCAACCGCCCTTAATTTTTTCTGTCTGTCGGATAGGGAAGGGCTTGACGATATCTAAAAAGCGAAATAGAAAGAAAGCCAAGAAAAAATTAAAGGAGGAAACAGGCAAACCCATGAGTACTACAAACTGACCAGAAACTTCGTCAATTACGATTTGCCTTGGGTCGTCCCGGTTAGCTTGCTTGGCATATAAGTGACTCGCCCAAGTTCCCGCCACGCCTAATACCGCGAACACGCTTATCTCTAGCCCAAAAGAAGCCGAGACGGGCCAAAAAAAACGCCGAGCCAAGACAACTAACAAGCTGGCCAAGGTGCCGGGAGCAACAGGAAAATAACCGACGCCAAAAAAGGTAGCGACAAGGGTAGCCAACGTTTTCATCCTAACCAGCAACCCCGTAAATCATACCGGCCAGTTTCGATTATTTCAACCAAACTTAAACCAGAAGCCGGGGACTCTTTTCCTTTAGGCCAAGGAATTCTCACCACTCCGTCAACTTCTGGCGCCTGGTACTTTGTTCGGCCATAATAAATTGTTTTAGTTTTGTTAGTCGTCCCGTCAATTAATACTTCCATTTTCCGTCCCAAGAAGCGTCGCAGGCGACGCCGAGAAATTTCCGCTTGCATGGCCATAATCTCGTGGCGTCTTCTTTGTTTTTCCTGGTCAGCAATTGGGTCGCCTAAGGAATAAGCTTCGGTGCCAGGTTCAGGAGAATAAATAAATACCCCTAAATGGTCAAATTCCGCCTCACGGACAAAATTAACCAGGTCTTGGAATTCTCTTTTTCCTTCCCCGGGGAAGCCGACAATAAGAGAGGTGCGAAAAGCGGCGTCGGGAAGGTGCCGTCGAATTCGCTCCAACAAGCGAAGCGCCTGCCGGCCGTCAAAGCCGCGGCGCATCAACCTAAGTACGGACCGGCTCGAATGCTGAAAGGGAAGGTCAAAATAAGGGCAAATCTTTGGCTCAGTCATAATCTCAAGGAGAGGCTCGTCGATTTCTTCAGGGAAGCCGTAAAGCCAGCGGACCCAGGCAATCTCACGGATTCTAACGAGGGCTTCAAGCAGGGCAGCCAGTTGATTCTTTTTTCCTCTATCCCGACCGTAATAAGTTGTATCTTGAGAAATAAGGTTGATTTCCTTGACCCCCGCCTCGGCCAAGCTTTTTATCTCTTTAATGATGGAAGCTGAGGGCCTGGAACGATAAGCGCCTTTGATCGCCGGAATCGTGCAAAACGAGCAGCTGTGGGAGCAACCTTCAGCAATTTTAACGTAGGCCCAGACAGGCGGAGTTGAAAGCAGCCGCGGCATGTTTTCATGATAAAGAAAGGTATATCGGGAGGCCGAAAAGTGTTTGCCCTGAATGGCCGAAACAACTTGTTCTAATTCTTTTACGCCCAGCCAGAAGTCAATTTCAGGAAATTGTTGTTTTAAGCTTTCTTTCTCTTTTTCGACGTAACAGCCTAAGATGCCGATTTTTTTATTCGGGTCCCGTTTTTTCTGGCGCAAAACCTCCCGAATAGCTTTACGGCTTTCCAAGCGGGCGGGCTTAATAAAACCACAGGTGTTAACTAGAATGACCTCGGCCAGCGTCGGGTCAGGATAGGGGATATAGCCAGCTTCGGCCAGAAGCCCTAAGAGGACCTCGCTATCGACCAAGTTTTTGGCACAACCAAGGTTGATCAAACAAACAGTCTGGCCCTTGGGAAGAGTCATTTTTTCGAACTTATCTAATCAGTTTTTTTCACTTTATAGCGTCTCTTTTGAGGGCAAAGTACGGAATTGTGGAAGCGACCATTGAATGTTTAGCCCTCCCGAATCATCCTTCAAGAGAACCTCTGGCCGGTGTGGATGACTGAGACTGAACAGGTCAAAGATAGAGGCCAAGAGGGCGCCAAAGCTCCCGAGCTGCCATGACTCACAGCGCGGCGAGTTCTGCCGGCACCCCCAACGATGAAGACGAAAAGGGGTCGAAAACCAGTCAGGAAGCAAGGTATTTCCGGATGCGTCATTTCTTAGTTTGGCGAAGATGGAACATAAGCCAAAGGCGCTTCTCAGGGATAAATACGGTAAAGAAGGCGAGGAAAGGGAATAGCTTCTCGAATATGCTTTAATTGGCAAATCCAGGCCACAGTCCTTTCTAAGCCGAGGCCAAAACCGGCATGAGGTACCGAACCAAACCGTCTTAAATCAAGATACCATTCATAAGCTTGGCGCGGCAGATTAAACTCCGCCAGTCTTTTCTCTAAGAGCTTCAGGTCATGGATTCTCTGGCCGCCGCCAACTATTTCGCCATAACCTTCAGAAGCCATGATATCCACGCCCAGGGCCAGGTCAGGATTTTTCTCGTCAGGCTGCATGTAGAAGGCTTTAATTTTGGCGGGAAAATGAGTGACACAAACTGGTTGGTCATATATCTTGGACAAAAGAGTCTCTTCTGGCGCCCCAAAATCATCGCCATAACTCATTTTTGAGCCTTTCGCCTGCAATAGGGCAACTGTTTCATCATAAGTTAGGCGGGGGAAAGGTTTCTTAATTTTTTCTATGGGAGCCGTGTTTCTTTCCAGCGTCTCCAGGTCCGCCTTTCGCCTCGTCAGGACTCTTTCTAAAATGAAAAGAATAAGCTCTTCCGCCAGGCCAATTATGTCCTCTAAGGTAGCGAAGGCTACCTCGGGCTCAACCATCCAGAATTCAATCAAGTGACGTCGTGTCTTGCTCCTTTCTGCGCGAAAGGTCGGGCCAAAACAATAAACTTTACCCAAAGCCATGGCCGCTGCTTCCATATAGAGCTGGCCGCTCTGACTAAGATAGGCTTTCTGGTCGAAGTACTGGGTTTCAAAGAGCGTGGTCGTCCCTTCACAGGCGCTGGGGGTAAGTATCGGGGCATCAACCAGGCGAAATCCGTGGCTGTCAAAGAAGTCGCGTATAGCACGAATCACTTCCCAACGTACTTGAAGAACGGCGTTTTGCTTACGCGACCGGAGCCACAGATGGCGGTGCTCCATTAAAAAAGGAACGCTGTGTTCTTTCGGAGTTATAGGATAATCCTGAGCTATTTGGATTGTCTCCATCTCCTCGACCGCCATCTCGTAGCCGCCTGGCGCTCTTTTTTCCTCCACAATTCGACCCCGGATGACCACAGATGACTCCTGGGTAAGCTGGTCAAACTGAAGGAAAAGGGGATTGTCCCTTTCGGGGCTGAAGATTGTTGCCTGGATGATTCCAGTCCCGTCTCTAACCAAAAGGAAACGAACCTTGCCGCTGGAACGCTTATTATATACCCAGCCCCTGATTTCTACTTCTTCTCCCTGGTAGCGGCTGATTTCTTCGATATATACCCGTTTCATAATGGCTGAATTATAAGCCATTTGACCTAACCGGTCAATCAAGAGAAGGCTGTTGCGCAAAAATTGTGATGAGCTACTAAGCTATATCGGCTGCATTTCTTTAAAAAAAGATGATTCAAGATTTAAGTGAACTATAAATGTGTTTTAAAAATTCAAAGACGATTTATCCTCATTATAAATTCTAAAAAAGGATTAAGGTCAGGGTTTATAAAACCTCTCTCTTCCCCGGATACAAGAGCATTCAGAAAAAAAATGCTAAATATTCATGATAAAGCGGAAGATGATTGCTTCCGCTGCCTTTTTAGGCTAACCTTAAATCAAATTGTTTTAGATAAATTATGTCTGAAACTAAAGACTTTTTGCCGTCCAAGCTTATTTGTGGGCTGATTGCCTCGTCTGAAACTTTTTTTGCCGCGGCTGAAGATGAGCTTATCGGCCTTTTTGGCCCAGTTGACTTAAGAAGTCAGCTTTTTCCCTTTGATTATACTGACTATTATGCCAAGGAAATGGGTCCCGGCCTCAACAGATGCTTCCTCAGTTTCCGTCAGCTTCAAGACCCTTCGAGGTTACCGCAGGTCAAGCTTGAGACGAACCGGCTGGAAAAAAAATTAAAACAAGAATTTCAATCTCCAAATCGGATAGTTAATATCGACCCGGGAATCTTGACTCCCGCGGCTTTAATTATGGCCACAGCTAAAAATTTTTCTCACCGCATTCCCCTCGCCTCAGGCATTTATGCTCATTTAGAATTTTTATTCCGGCGCAACTCAATTCATACTTTGGACTGGACTTATCCTGATTTTAAGCAAGAAACCTACCACCCTTTTTTTCTCCAAGTAAGAGAAATTTATTTAGGCCAATTAGCCCTTCTGAAGGCTAAAATATAGCAAATAAAATCAAATCGAATTAAGCTATAAATTAGGAATTATTTTCTCAACCCCGACTAGTTGCTTTAAAAAATTATCAACTGGAAAGCTAATTCGGTATTTTTAGGGAAGCTGGTTTTTTTGAGTTCTTTTCCTTTCCCGCGCATAGCTAAGATAAGCCTTCAGGTTAATATCTCGGCCGCAAAGAGCTTCGCTGGCCTTAAGAGAGGCGGTCATCTCTGAGTCGCAAGGGTCGATTATCGCTGCGTCCAGGCCGACTTCCACCGCCAAACTGAGAAGCGACCGGTTTAAAAGAGACCGCAGAGGCAGGCCAAAGGAAATATTACTAATTCCAGCAATAGTGCGGAAAGCAGGCAATTCTTGCTTTATAAGCCGGAGGGAAAGAAGAAAAAGAGTCCCTGCCTTATAATCCACTCCTAAAGGCCTTACTAGGGGGTCGAGAAAAACATCTGCCGGGTCCAATCCTTCTTTCTCCAGCTTCGTGCTTATTCTTTGCGCTAATTGGAGCGTTTCTTCAGGTGTCGAGGGCAAGCCAGCTTCATCGAGACATAAGGCTACTATTAAGGGTCTGTATTCCTTAATAATTGGCAAAAGTTCCTCCCACCTGTTTTTTTCTAAGCTCAGGGAATTAAGGAAAGCCCGACCTCGATGTAAACTGAGGCCGACCTCGATGGCTAAAGGATGGGGCGAATCAATGGCCAGCGGAAGGTCGACCCTTTCCTGCAGTAAGGGCACAGCCCATCTTAACAATTCTATTTCCCTCTCAGGAAGAGCGGAGACGTTCAAATCCAGAATATCAGCGCCGGCCTGCTTTTGCTTCAGGGCTTCGTTAACCAAGAAACTTTCATCTTTTTTTTCCAAGGCTTGGCGCACCGATAACCGGCTGGAGTTAAGACGTTCGCCAATGATTATCATTCTATTCTAATCAAGTTAGACAAGCGACGAATGTATTCAGGGTTGGTACCACAGCAGCCGCCGACGGCCTGGACTCCCGCCTCTAAAATTTGCGTAAAGCCGAGGACAAAATCGTCGATTGTCTGGGAATAAACGAGCCGGCCATCCGAATCAGTTTTTGGTTGGCCAGCATTAGGCTGAACAAGAAGAGGGAGGGAAGTTTCGGCCCTCAACAGGGGCGCTAACTCAGCCATGTCCTGGCTGGTTAAGGTGCAATTAGCGCCAGCGCCGTCGGCGCCCGCGGCCTCAAGACTTTGCAAGCAATCTGCAACCTTTTGCCCCATCAGAGTAAAAAATCCTCGGGGCGTGCGCTGGAAAGTCATTGTTACCAGGACAGGGAGCGATGAGGCAGCTCTTTTGGCCGCCCGCAAGGCACAAAGAGCTTCCCTTAAGTCATACATGGTCTCGATTAGAAGGAGGTCAGCGCCTCCTGCGGCTAAGGCAGAAGCCTGAAGATAAAACCCGGCCTCGAGCTCAGCTTCTTCTAACGGCCCATAGGGCTTGAGAAATTGGCCGGCTGGTCCTAAGCTACCGGCCACAAATTGGCCTTTTTCCTTGGCTTGAGCCGCGACCGAGGCGGCAGCATAATTCAGCTCCTCAGCCTTTGTTTCTAAACCATAAGCTTTAAGCTTAACAGGGTGACCGCCAAAACTATTGGTCGTCACTACCTCTGAACCCGCTTCAAAATAGCTCCGGTGGACCTCTTCTATGTCCTTGGGGTGGGAAAGGTTCCAGGTTTCCGGACATTCGCCTGGCTTCAAACCCCGCTTTATTAGTTCCGTGCCCATCGCGCCGTCAAAGAGAACTATTCCCTTTTCCAATCTGGCCAAGAAGTAAGAGTCTTTCAATTTTAAGCCTCCTCTGGATGGAAAGCGGAAATAGAGCGCAGCTTGGCGATGATTTCGGGCAGCTCGCGCAAAACTATCTCTATTTCCTCCTCGTTATTGAACCGGCCGAGCGAAAAGCGAAGGCAAGAGCGGGCAATTTCAGGCTTCAGGCCTATGCCTAAAAGGACATGAGAAACCTCTTCTGATTCTTCGCTGCAAGCAGAACCAGTAGAAACATAAATTTCCTTGGTGGCTAAGGCCAAAAGGATAGCCTCAGCTTCGAGCCCGGGAAAGGCAAAATTAAGCGTGCCCTTGACCCGGTTTTCAGGATGACCGTTGAATTTGACCTGAGGAATTTTGGTCTCTACTCCCTCCTTCAGCTTTGACGCCAATTTTTCGATTCTCTCCTTATCCTTTTTCCATCTTTCTTTTAGGATGCGTACGGCCTCAGCAAACCCGACAATTCCGACGGTATTTTCGGTGCCAGCTCGCAGACCTCTTTCCTGATGACCACCATGAACAAAAGGATAGATATTTGTTCCTTTCCGAATATACAGAGCGCCTACCCCCTTGGGGCCATAAACCTTATGGGCTGAAATCGAGAGAAGGTCGACGCCGAGCTTTTCGACGTTGACCTCTATCTTGCCAAAAGTTTGCACCGCATCAGTATGCACCAAAACCCCTTTTTTCTTGGCTATTTCCACTATCTTCTCGATAGGTTGAATTGTCCCGATTTCGTTATTAGCATGCATCACCGAGATAAGTGCTGTCTGGGGGGTAATAGCGTCGCTTAAAAAATCAAGGTCTACCACCCCCTGCGAGTCCACAGGCACATAGGTGACTTTATACCCCTTTTTTTCTAAGTACTGACCAGTGCGTAGCACCGCCGGATGTTCAATAGCCGAAGTAATGAACTCTCTTTTGTCAGGGAAGGCATCCATGACGCCGAGGATAGCGAAGTTATCAGCCTCAGTTCCTGAGCCGGTAAAGATTATTTCGGAACGATGCGCACCTAAGACGGAGGCAATCAGTTCGCGACCTCCGTTGATTATTTCCTTCACCTTTCGGCCGATGGGGTAGAGGGAAGAGGGGTTGCCAAAATGCGTCGGCATAAAGTCCGTCATTGCCTTGATCACCTGAGGGTCAAGGGGAGTCGTCGCATTATTATCAAGATAAACCATTTTAGCCTCCGCTTTCTTTCGCTAAGCTTCAGCCGGCCAAACGAAACTTTCAGCCCTTAAGATTCTGGCTATTTGGGTCAATCATAAATATTTTTCTTTAAGGATCTTGACTACTTCTGCGCCCGCCCTTCTCTGGCCTTCTTCAGCCGCAGCGCCAATATGCGGGGTGGCAAAAACCTCCGGATGGTCAATAAGGCTAAAATCGACGGGCGGCTCCTTCTCAAAGACATCGAGGGAGGCAGCTCTAACCTTTCCCTTATTCAGCCCTTCCAGGAGGGCAGCTTCGTCAACCACCCCGCCTCTAGCCGCATTAATGATTATTACCCCGTTTTTCATTTTCTCAATCTCAGCCCCGCTTATTAGATGTTTGGTCTCCTTAGTCAAAGGAAGATGGAGGGTAATAATATCAGCCGAAGATAATAGCTCATCAAAAGAAACCATCCTTACGGGTAAGTCGGTTTTGACCGCCACGACATCATAGGCAATTACCTTCATCCCAAAAGCCAGGCCGCGTTTAGCTACTTCTTGACCGATTCGGCCAAACCCGATAATTCCGAGCGTCTTACCGTAGAGTTCAGTCCCGGAAAGGGCCTTTTTCTCCCATTTATGTTCCTTCATCGAGAGGTTGGCTCGGCCAAGTCTCCGGACCGCTGCCAACATTAGACCAAAGGTGAGTTCAGCAACGGAAATAGAGGTGGCGGCTGGAGTATTGGCTACTTCAATCCCTTTCTCCTCAGCCGCCTCAACGTCAATATTATCCAAACCAATTCCCGCCCTGATGATAAGCCTAAGTTTATGCGCCGCCTCGATTACCTTCCGAGTAACCTTCGTGGCACTCCTGACAACGACCACTTCATATTCAGGAATGGTCCGGACCAGCTCGGCTTCATCCATTCCTGTTTTTAAAGTGACTTCAAACTGAGGAATGCCGCGGAGCTCCTCTAAGGCTTCTTTATCCAAAGGGTCAGCTAATAATATCTTGGTCATTTCCAATTCTCCCGCAAAACTTTTTCGGCCGCTCCCACCGCCTGTCCCATCATCACTGGAAAACCTAAATCAGTCAAAGCCATTTCCAGAGCTGCCAAGGCCATAATGATTTCAAACCCGCACATATATCCCAGATGGGCAATCCGGAAAATTTTTCCTTTGTAAGGGTCTTGGCCACCAGCGATATAGGCTCGATATTTGCTCTGCATAAGCTTAACCAGTTTAACGCCATCGACTCCAGCCGGAACCTTGACAGCGGTTAAAATATTTCCTGGCCGCTTCGCTAAAAGCTCCAGACCCAGCGCCTTCACTCCCGTTCTGGTGGCCTCTCCCAAAATCCGATGATGTTCCAACAGACCGTCAATCCCGATGGCCTTAATCCTATCCAAGGCTTTCTTTTGCTGAATAATAAGAGAGACCGCAGGAGTCCAAGGTGTGGTCTGCTTTTCCAGATTCTTCTTAGCGGCCTTAGCGTCAAAATAAAATCGAGGCATTTTCGCTTTCTCTACCAGTTTCCAGGCCTTGGGACTAAAAGCGATATAGGCCAGCCCCGGTGGAATCATCAGCGACTTCTGGGAGCCAGTGACCATAACATCTATCTGCCATTCATCCATCGGGCAGGGCGTAGCTCCCAGACCTGATATCCCGTCAACGACCAAAATGGCGTCGGTCGCTGCCACCACTTCTCCAAAGCCCTGAATGTCATAGATAGCTCCCGAGGAAGTTTCCGACAGAGTGGCAAAAACAGCTTTTACTTCCGGGTTCGCCTTGAGTTCAGCGGCCAACTGCTCCTTGGTAAAATCCTCGCCCCACTCAAGAACAATTTCTTTGACTTCAACGCCATAGGCCCGACAAATCTTGCCCCAACGCTCGCCAAACTTGCCTCCGTTAATAGTTATGACTTTATCACCGGGGCTCAAAGTGTTGACAACAGCTGTTTCCATAGCGCCTGTCCCAGAAGAGGTAAGGATAAAAACATCCTGGTTAGTTCCAAAAAGCTGCTTTAACCCCTCCGAAACTTCCATGAAGATGGCCGAAAATTCCGGCGTCCGGTGATGAATAATCGGTTCTGAGGCCACCGAAAGTACTTCCTCAGGAAGCGGCGTTGGTCCTGGAGATAACAGATAATACTTTTTAAACATCAATAATTCCTCCTTTTATATTATAAATCTTCCCGTTTAAATTATCAGATTTGAGAGATAGGAGTCAATTAAAGCTGGCGAAGAATCTCTGTCAAAAGGGCAGTCCTTTCAATTAAAGAAGGCAGCAATAAGTGTTCATGTTGAGCGTGGATGCCATCACCGTCAGGTCCGAGTCCGTCTAAGGTGGGAACACCAGTCATTGAGGCAATAGACGCGTCCGAGCCCCCACCGGTCTTACCTTCAGTCAGTTGCAGACCCAAACCTTGAGCAATAACCTTAACCCGCTGGAAAAATTGGCTCGAAGTCTTAGTCTTTTCTAAGGGAGGGGTAAAGCTCTCCTGAAAATACTTAACCTTTGCTCCGGCCAGAAAGGGTTCTCGATTGCGGAAAAAATTAATGATTTTGTTCTTCTGGGAATTAGTCCAGAAGCGGAAATCGACCACCGCCCAGGCTTTCTCAGGCACAATATTCGCTTTTTCCCCCCCACCGATAAGCCCGACATTAGCCGTTACACCGCCCTTCTCGAGTTGCTTTATTTTTCGCAGCTGGGCTAAAAGCTCGTCGATGGCGTTGACGCCTTTTTCTGGGGTGCCGGCATGAGCCGCCTTTCCCTTCACCTCGAGCCTCACCACCACTCTTCCCTTGCGTTGAGTCTTCAGGCCCCCGCCTGGGAGGGCTGGTTCAAGGCAAAGGACATAAACGGCCTGTTTCGCCAGTTTTAAGATCACCTCATGAGCTTCTTTATGACCAGTTTCTTCGGCCGAATTGATGAAAATAGAAACCGGAAGATTTGGCTGTAAGTTCAAGTCAGCTAAGGCCTTTATGGCTGAAAAAGCCATCACCAGCCCCGCTTTCATGTCCAATGTCCCAGGGCCATAAATTCTGTCACCTGAAAAATAAAAGGGCATCTTGTTCAGTTGCCCTACGGGCCAGACTGTATCGATGTGAGTCAGAATAAGAAGAGGGAGATTTTGTTTGCTTTTTATTTTCGGCGGGAATTGAATTAAATAAAAATCGCCCACGTCCGTTTGTGGCAGCCGCGTTATCCGGCAACCAATTTTTTTAAACTCGCCAACCAAGAAGGAGGAGCAGGCATCGACGGCTTTTTTATCCTGGGTTGGTGATTCTCGGCTGACCAATTCTTTGAGGAGCTGAACCATTTCTCCCTGACGCGACCGAAAATAAAATCTAAAATCCATAATACCTCCTCGTGAATAAGAATAATAAAATGTTTTGTGGTTAAATTGCAACTTCAGCGGGAAGAAACAAAACTTAACGAGTCAGCTTGACCCACTTAGAACCGGCCTTTGCTCCAAAGTTAAGGACACGCATCCACCGCTTCCCTCATTAAAAAGCCAGCCGGACTCTCATGACATAAAGACTTCAAGAAAACATTGAGACTACCCTACAAGCAAAGTTAGGGCATTTTATCGACAAAACCTAAGAATTGGCGACTTTTGCTTTAAATTGGGCAAAAATAAGAGTAATTCAGAAATTTGTCCTTTGTTGACAAGTCTGTTTATTATTTTCATATTAGAGATATGAAACGCATAAAAAAGCTTTTTTCAATCTCTCTCCCCCCCTTGCTTATGGCTTTCTTTCTATTTTCTCCTCTGGCTAAGGGATATAGTTATAGTCGTTCGTCTCTTTTTATCGACTTCTCGCGGGTTAATTCGAGGCAAACTGGCTGGCAAGACAATTGGGCCGCAGGTTTCGGGGCTGTCTTTCCTCTTAGCCAGCACTTCGCTTTTTTTCTAAATTTTAGCCGGTGGGGTTTTCAAATTTCCGCTCAGGACCCTCGCCTTATAACCGGACGGCTGACACTTTCGCCCCTAACTACAGGTTTTTATTTCCTTCTCTTACCTCGTTATTTCGTTTCGCCAGTAATATCCCTTGGAGGTGGCTACATTTTTTCTCAGTATCGGTTTGACCAAAGAGACTTGATAACTATTCCCGAAATAATTAAGTTCAGCAAGAAAATCAAAGGAAATTTCGCCTGGGAAGCGGGACCAGGACTCTTGTTTCATCTTTCTCCGCGGGCTAAAGTCTGGATTCTCTTCGAGCGCTTCCAAACTTCCCTGAAAATAGAGACCACCCTTGTCGACTTAAACCTGGGAACCATTAAGAGAAGCGAGGCTTTTAGATTTACCCCTTATCTTTACCGCTTAGGCTTCCAAGTCAGCTTTTAATCTTTGAATTTTTTCCAGCCCTGGCGGAACTTTCCACTTCAGTCGAAGACACAACCCCCGCACCTTTGGCCTTGTTTGTCTTTTCCCTTCGCCCCTCTTAGCTACTTCCTTTAACCTCCTTAGATTAAGATACCCTGGGGGCCAGAGGTTCCGTCGAAGGCCCATTCAGAAAAGCCAAATTTTTTCTAGTGGCCTTGGCTACGTCGCCTATCCTTCAACCTCGCCTAAAAAAGTGGAGGGAAGAAAAGGATAAAAATAAAACATTAGGTAAATACTTTTGATGTCGCCTATTTTAAATCCGAAACCATTCGTGATAGCTTCCGGCATCGCCGGCTTATCCCTCAATCAAAGCCTCAAAATAGGAAAGAGGCAAAAATTGAAACAAAAAATAGGCAAAAATCAGGCTAGTCGCTAAGCCGTCACCAATTTTTCTAAAATCAGGTGAAAATCAG
The DNA here is from genome assembly GCA_964627255.1 of uncultured Eubacteriales bacterium. Classification (GTDB taxonomy): domain Bacteria; phylum Acidobacteriota; class Aminicenantia; order Aminicenantales; family CALLJL01; genus CALLJL01. The sequence continues at coordinate 53,009 of CAZVIN010000083.1, read as the reverse complement.
GTAAATAGGTAAGGCGTCACCGATTTGGCAATGGTCGCTTACCTCGTGCCGGGCTTACCGCTCAGCCTCGCTCAGACCAGAAGAAAACAAAGAAATGATATTATCCCTAATCTCCGAGATTTCTTGCCGGGCAATATAATTCTATCGAGTTTTGGAAACAGAATTTGGTTCCCCAAATACTTTCTAAAAGCAACGGCGGGCCAGTTTGATTTAATTAAGAAACAAGGGAACGGGTGCGGCGCCACAGCTTAGCCGCGGCTCGAATGGCCCGGCCAACAGGTTTTTGCTTGAGCTTTACCGAATTATGGGCACAAATTTCTTGGCAGCAAAGGCAATGGATACATTTTGCTTCGTTAATCCAGGCTCTTTCTTGAATGAGGCTAATAGCTTCCGCCGGACAGGCTCGGTGACAATCACCGCAACCAGTACAGACACCTTTTTTTATCTCGGGAACAAAGGCCAGTTGTTCCTGGAAATAAGCATAAAGAAAGGAAGGCCAGTGGCGGCGAAAAAGGCTAACAGCTACCGCGGATAACCTAAAGTCCGGAACCAGAACTTCGGTCAGTCTTTCTCCTTTTGTTTGAATCAAGTCCAGGTCGCCAACTCCCAAGCCCCGATGATAGGCCTGGAAGGTAGTAAAAACCTGGTTGGGTTCAAGGCCGATAATTTTTCCGGCAACCGCGTCTAAGGCCACAGCGTCCCGGCTGCTCAGAAGCAGGTTAACAGCCCTGGGGTCGCCAGAAGACGGGCCTTCTCCCTCCATCGCTACGACCGCATCCATGATATTTAAATCAGGCGGCCGGATAGAAAATATATCCACCAGGGCCTGGGAAAAATCCTCATTCCAGATATGTTCTCGGTGACATTTGAGCCTCAGACCATGGGGAATGAGCCCGAACAGGTTTTTTATCGCTCCGGTATAAAGAGTAAATGAATGTGTCTTTAATTTCGGCAAGTTAATAACCACATCCGCCTCCAAAGCCTCTCTGGAAAAATATATTTTTTCCAAAACTTTTCCCGCTACTCGCACCTCCGCAAACCCTCTCTCTTTTAAATTAGTCAATTCAACCTCTAAGTCACTTAGCGCTTCCTTTAACCCGCAGGCAGAAAAAGGGTCTCCTGGCCGTCGCTCCACGTCATCGCCGACATAAATCGACATATTCCAATTTTTTAGAATCTTAATTACCTCCCGAACCAAAACCGGATGCGTATATATGGCCCGTTCCGCTGGAGAAAAAGGCGAAAGCAGGTTTACCTTGACGAAAACTCGCACGTTGCCTCGAAAGAGCGTCTCCAAATCGGCAACGAGGTTTAAATTTCTTTCCAAGGAGGAAGCGATAGCTCGAGACTCATAAGAAGTTGTTCGAGAAACAGCCACAATCGCCATGAATAAAATCTAATTTTAGCCAGGCGAAGACCAAAAGACAACTTAGCACGAGCTGAAGCAAGGCTTAAGAGAAAAACAATGACGGCTGAGGATTCCGAGGGCAAGGAATTCGTCTGTTTTCTCCTTATAATCGAGGACAAAATGAATCATTTTTTTGATATCATCCGGTCAATCGACTAAGATTCTTCATCAAAAAGGGGGTTGGTTGCGGCGCGTCTTTACTATGAATATATTAACTTTTTCTACCTAAGAGAGCTCTTGGAGCGCGGAAAAAGGAGGTTTTTAGAGCGTTTTATCCAAGACCAATTAAAAAAGAATGATAAAATCCCTTCCAGTTTAAAAGGGCTTCATGGCCAGCTTAAAATATAAGACCGCCTTGTAATTAAAATAATCGCTCCCAAAATGAGCCTTACAGGTCGCTATTGCTTTTGCGAAAGAGCCGAAAAATAATTGACAGAAGCGAGAAGGTGTGAGATAGCAATAGGCAAATACGAAGAAAGGAGTAAAATATGAATCTAAAAACTGACCGCCGGTCTTTTATTAAGGGTTTTGGCGCCGCCTTAGGAAGCTTAGGACTCTGGGGCATAAGAAAAGATACTGAGGCCTCCTCTCTTGAGGCTAAACTCGCTGAAATAGAAAACCTGGACCCGGCTGAAGTGGCGAAAGATGAAAGCTTCTGGTTTCAGGTTCAGGAAGCCTTTGATGTTGACCGGAGTATGATCAACCTGAATAATGGCGGCGTCCATCCCGCTCCCCGGATGGTAATGTCCGCTCTTCATCGCTATCTCGATTTTGCTAATGCCGCACCGACAGCCAACTCCTGGGGATACATTCGGCCCCGCCGCGAGCTAATCCGAGCTAAGATTGCCGAAACCTTTGGCTGCTCGCCGGAAGAGATTGCCATCACCAGGAACGTGACGGAAAGTCTGCAGATTGCATTACTCGGCCTTGACCTCAAACCAGGGGATGAAATAATCACCACGACTCATGACTACCCGTCGATGAAAAACGCCTTGTTTCAGCGGGAAAAAAGGGAAGGGGTCAAGGTTAAGCTTGTTCCCTTTCCCTATCCGCCTCCCAGCATGAAAGAGCTCGTCGACTGTTTTGCTCAGAACATTACGCCTCGCACTAAGATGATTCTGGTCTGCCACATCACGAACCTAACCGGTCAGATTTTTCCGGTTCGCGACATCTGCCAATTAGCCCGCGAAAAAGGGGTCGAGGTGGTTATTGACGGCGCGCACTCTTTTGGCCATTTTGTTTATCAACAGAAAGACCTGGATTGTGATATTTACGGCGCCAACTTACATAAATGGATGATGGCGCCAATCGGCACGGGCTTTCTCTTCGTTAAGAAAGAAAAAATTAAGAAAATCTGGCCCCTCTTTCCCGCTCCTGAGCCGCAGGGCGATGATATTCGGAAATTCGAGCACTACGGCACCCATCCCGAACCAATCTGGTTGGCCATCGGCGAGGCCCTGACTTTCCATCATAGCCTCGGGCCAAAAAGGAAGGAAGAAAGGCTGCGCTATTTAAAGAATTATTGGAGCCGAGCTCTGGCAAAATTACCAGGGGTAAGAGTTCTAACCTCTTTCGACCCTAAAATGGCCTGCGGTTTGGGCTCCTTTACTATAGAAAAGATGGACCTCGTCCGTCTCTCCCAAGTCTTAATGGAAAAGCACAAGATTCACACTACCGCCGGAGTTCTTCCTGATGGTGTTCAATTCATGCGGATAACTCCTTCCATTTATACCACTCTCCAAGAGCTCGATTATTTCATCGAAGTTGTCAGCCACTATATTAAATCTGGTCTTCCCGCCTGAGGTTGAGATTAAACGCGTTGCCCCCCCCTGCTTTTTAGGAAGAGGCTGGGTAAAGTTGACAAGAAAAAAAATAAAGACATAATAAGAATAGGGGCAATGAAAAGAAGAGAATTTCTGGAGACGGCTATTTGTGCTTCGAGCGTTCTTTTTTGGCCAATAAATAATTATTTGAAAGGAACAAACCTTTTCCCGGGTTCCGACCAGGAAAAACCCAATACTCTTTATCCAGCTTATCTTCAAGCGGAGCACGAGGGGATTCTGAAGGAGAGAGTTGAGGCCTTGATGGCCTTTTATGATAACTGTTATCTATGCCCCCGCAATTGTCGGGTAAATAGAAATCGAGGCCAAACTGGCGTCTGCCAGGCCAGTTCAAAAGTCAAGGTCTCGAGCGCCTTCCCTCATTTCGGCGAAGAAACGCCTTTAGTGGGTCGAGGCGGGTCAGGCACCATTTTCTTTTCCAATTGCAGCCTGCGTTGCGTTTTCTGTCAGAACTATACTATCAGTATTCAAGGCGAAGGGGTAGAAATTAGCGATGGACAACTGGCGGAAATTATGCTCCGGGTTCAGGGTTTTGGCTGCCATAATATCAACTTAGTCACTCCCACACACTACGTTCCGAACATTGTTCGCGCCGTCCGTATCGCCTGCCAAAGAGGCCTCAAGCTCCCTTTGGTCTATAATACTGGAGGCTATGATAACCCGGAGGTGATTGAGCTGTTAGATGGCCTTGTCGATATCTATCTTCCCGACCTAAAATACAGCAACCCCTCTGAGGCGGCTCGATACTCGGAGGGAGCTTATAATTATCCCCATTATGCTAAACTCGCAATAAAAGAAATGCATCGACAGGTAGGGAATTTAGTTACTGATGAGAAGGGACTGGCTAAGCGCGGCTTAATGCTGCGCCATCTTGTTTTACCCAACGGCGTTTCTGGAACCAAGGAGGTAATCAAGTTCATCGCCGAAGAATTATCAACTAACACCTATGTCAACCTCATGAACCAATACCGTCCAGAACACCGAGCGAAGGAATTTCCGGCTATTGCTCGGCGGCTCAAAAGAGAAGAATTTGAGGAAGCCCTCTCCTGGGCTCGCCAGTATGGCTTAAAAAGGCTTGACCGCGGCTAAATCTATCAGGTTGATTGATTTATTCCTTTAAATCGCTTAAATTTTTACTTGTTCTTAAAAATGAACCAGAAAAAATGGGTTAAACCATATGCCTCTTCATTTTCTGGAAGCTATGGGCGTTTTTCTTTTTTCTTAGTCCCTTTTATCCTCTTTTTGGCCGCCCCTATTCTAGCCGAAATCTATTATCCCTGGAAAGAAGTTTACATTGGCGCCTTAGATAATAAGGCCTGGGCTGGATTAGTCATCATGGCCAATTCTTACCAAGGTTTCGCCTTCCGGATTCGGGTCAATAAAAACGGTCAAACCGCGGATAATTTAGACCTCCTTGACCTAATTGCCGAAGTTGGTCCCCACTCACCCGATGGTCAGTACGCTCGCTTGAAGCTCGATTTACAGCTTCCTTTCCAGCGCGGGGCAGAAACACCCCTGTTGCTCAAACCGCCGCCTAAAAAGACCACTTTGAGTTTGGAATGGTCTCGCCTGGATGAAAAGACGGTTGTCGGTCGGATAAAAGCACCTTCTTTCATCAATCTCCATCTTATCCATTATTTTCCTTGGGACCTAAAAGGCGCTTATCGTCTCTTACCAACGGGCGAGGTTCAAGGCGAAGGTACTGGAAACCCCAGACTTTATTATCTTTTATGGACTGACCGTCCTGGTATCCTTATATCTTCCCGCCAACCAACGGAAGCCATTCAATCTTTTTCCATGGATGATGTCTCGAGCCTCCATTTTGTGGCTGGCATCGAAAATGACCCCGATTATCTTCGCAAGCGACTTTACCGTTACCGGAACACTAAAACTATCGATTCTTTTTTAGATGAGGAGGCCGACCGGTATCTGAGAAAACGGGTTAAAATTGAAGGGTTGTATGAAGGGGTGCCTGAGGCCATTACCAACAATATTTTCTGGACGATGCTCTACCAAGCGGGCTTCCACCGACTATATACGCCAGCTGGGCGTAAATGGATTTTCCCGGACCCGCAAGGTCAACCAGACCATTGGACTATTTTCGAGTGGGATTCCTTTTTTAACGCTTTAGAGGCTGCGGTGGAAAGCAGCCATACAGCTCAACAAATCGTGGCCGCAGTTTTGGAGACTCAATATCCTAACGGCAATATACCTAACTGGAGAAGCCGCAATAACGGCACACCCGATAGGTCTCAGCCACCTGTTGGCGCCTATATAGTTTTAAAATTATTCCTCAAGAGCGGTGATTTTGATTTCCTTCGGCGTTGTTACCCGTATCTAAGAAAATGGCATGCCTTTTGGACAGAAATAGGCACATCCGGCCTTCCCCGCCGTGATGGTAATAACGATGGCCTTTTAGAATGGGGCTCAGATGGGGAGCTGGTGCTGGCCCGAAAATTTCCAACGTGGGAAGAAAATGTCAGCGGCAAACAACGGGCCATGTGGGAAAGTGGTCAAGATGATTTACCCAACTGGGACGAAGCCGGTTTTAGCGAGACTACCAATACTTTGACGATGAATTGTCTTGACCTTAATTGTCTCTATGCTCTTGATGCTTGGTCCTTAGCGCAAATAGCCCGTTTCCTTCAGGAACCCGGAGCGTATGACGAATATATAAATGAATACAACCGACTTCGTGACCTGATTAACAAGTATCTCTGGAATGAAAGCGAAGGCTTTTATTTTGACCGTCACTGGAACGGCCAATTTTCGCGGCGCAAAGCCGCCTCGAATTTTTACCCGCTCTTAGCTCGGATTCCTGATGAAGAGAGGGCGCTAAAATTGGTGCGCCGGCTTCTTAACCCCCGAGAGTTCTGGGGAGAATATGTTCTGCCGACTATTTCTCGCGATGACCCGGCTTTCAAAGACCAACAATACTGGCGGGGAACAATCTGGCCGCCAACCAATTATTTGGTTTATCAAGGGCTCAAAGCCTATGGCTTTGATACCATTGCCTCAGAATTTGCTAAGAAAAGCACCGCCCTTTTCCTCCGAGCTTGGAAGACTTTCCAGATTTGCCCCGAAAATTTTGACTCCAGGACGGGAGAGGCGGGCGGCCAGAAATTCCAGAGCTGGGGGCCGCTTTTTGCCTTAATCGGCCTGGAAGAGTACATTGATTTTACGCCCTGGGAAGGGTTTCGCTTCGGGATGATTGCTCCAGAAAAAGAGGGAAAAATTTCGAGGATGGCGATCCAAGACCGCCATTATGAGGTCGAGGTCTCAAAAAGGAAAGTTTTGTTGCGCGAGGAGGGGAGAGAGATTATTCGGGCCAACGGCGGAGCTGTTTTCCGGCAGTTTTTGTACAGCGATAACGAAGTCTCCTTTAATCTTCACACCTTGAACGAAAGAAAAATCAAGGTAAAGTTTATCAAAAAAGGAAAATATCAACTATCTCTGGATAACATGGTTCGACAGGTCTTTCGAGGCGATGAAATATCTTTCACCGTGCCTGAGGGTAATCATTCAGTTTCGCTTCTGCTCTTAGAAGCTGGTTAGGCCAGAGAACTCCTCATTTTCTCAGAAGAAAATAACTTTTTCTCAGACCAAAAATTGGCGTTTTTGTTCCCAGAGCCGAGCCTAAGGGTGGCAGCCCTCGGCAGGCGAAGAAATGCGTAATTTTAAACCCAAAGACTAGGTTTTCTTAGCTTCCACCGCCCTTTTCAAAGTATCTCCCCTGAGTCCTTGTCTCAAGGCTTCCAGAGCCAACACCTCTTCAGGAGGAATATTGCCCAAATTTACGTTAGGGCCGAAGCGGAGAATAAGGTCTTGTTGCTGGTTCTTGAGCGGCGCCTCCCAGATTAAAATATCAGGGTCACCAATCCCTGCCGCTATTCTCTCTAATTCCTCCATTTTAGTCTTTCCTTCTTGGTCGAAAATACCCACACCTCGACCAGTCTCTCGGGCTTCTATGATCACCTTAAAAGCACCATTGGCCTTATCCTCCCTGGCCTGTTCAATTAAGGCTTCAAGCGGTGGCGCTTGGCGCGGGTCTTTTTTGCCAACCTCGGAAATAACCAAAAAACCGCGCTCCAAACAACGCCGAATTACTTTCTGCCGCTCGGATAAGGGGATATCAATTGTTCCGTCAGAAACTTCGACTGCCGAAAAACCAAGCTCTTGGGCCCGGTCCAGATAGGCCTCAAGAGAGTTACCCCAAACCGCTACCTCCAGAAAAGTGCCCCCAGGCATAACTTTGATTTCGGCTTGACGAAGCAAATGAAGCTTCTGTTTTAATAAATCAAAATCATAAAAGGCTGAAGTGCCAAAAGTGAGTTTGATAACATCGAGGTAATCGCCGGCCGTGGTTATAAGGTCTTCAACCTGATTAAGACCAAGCCCCTTATCGATGACCATGGTTAAACCGGTCGTTCTCGGTTTGAGGCTCCGGCTAGTTACCGGCGCATCGATCACTCCATCCCAGGCTTTACGTTTCATCGAGCCACTCCTTAAATAATTAAAGCATAAATTTAAACCTGCCAGATTTCGATATTAGTTGAAGGGAGAGAGAAAACTTGGTCTTTCACGGCTTATCTCGATTCCAGGAGGCTGCCCCAACACTCCTTCGGGTTGGTAAGGATTTCCACTGGCTGGCGAGTCCGCGGGTGGCTGAGGAGATTAAAGACAGCATTAAGCCGGGCCGCTGCCTGTTCTTTAGTCTCAAGCCCCGTAACCGCCAAGACGTCATAAAGGATAAAGGAAGAAGCAATCTTCTCTGAGATATTCTGGAAAAGAATTCGGGCCGCATGCCTTCGGTCCTCGATGGCCAAGGACTTGAATCCCGGTCGTCCCTCTTCAACGCGTGGAAAAATAAGAAGGCAATCAGGCGAGGTCAAAACGTCCATAGAATAGCGGTAGGCCGAGAGGTCGACAGCTATCTTCGCTTGCCATTCTCTCGACCATTCCCCAGAGTCAGCCAAAGAAGCCGGCAAAAACGAGGGGAAATCATGACGCAGAGTGCCCAAACGAATATTGTCTACCAGGGAGCCTATGAACCACTGAACCTCTGATGCCATTAACCGGAAATGAACTGTTTCTGTGGAAAAAAGCTTAAGGCCACGAAGTAAGCCACTCAAGAGGTAAACCGTCTTGCCGCTACCAGGACCGCCGGCCACCACAATTAATCGCCGCTTGGCTTCATCCACCAACCCGCAGGCATGAAGACTGTAGATCCCGTGATTCTTCTCCAGCCAGGCGAGAGTAAGCCGGTAAAGCAGGCCTTGATTACCCCAAAATGTATAGCGCCTATCTGCTGTCTCGCGACTTAACCTTATAAAAGGACCGCGAAAAATCCAGGCATTATCTTCTACTTTATATTGAGTAGCTTCATCGGGAGCCTCTTCGACCAAAATATAGCCATCAGCCTCATCTGTGGGCCAATCAATTTCTCGGACTTCGTAGAAATCGGTCAAAAGCGAGGGGACTTCCACGGGTCCGGGCCAAATTGGCAAGAGCCCTTGGTGATTAGACGCCAAACCCACTCGACAGCCTAAAATTTCGACTCCGGAGCGCCAAGGCCACTGGTTATTAAATGCTTTCTGGTTGAGGAAAGACATTTTTTTAGAAAAAGAGGATAGCGGATGACGAGAGAGAAAGCAAGCTATGGTGACTCCTTTCTTCTATTGGAGTTAGAGCCGGCTTTATCTAGTAGCTAAATGAATGGCGACAATTCCACCGCTCAGCGGAAAATACTTGATGCTGGAAAAACCGGCGGCGAGCAAAAGCTTCGCGAGCTCGTCGGCGGCAAAAAACCGGGGGATGGTGGTGGATAAATAGTGATATGCCGGCCCTTCCCGGGAAATGAGACTACCGACAGGTCTAACCAAAGTTTTAACATAAAGATGAAAAACTCGCCGGAAAAGGCCGTTCTGCGGCTGGCTTGTTTCTAAATTTAAAAAAATGCCTCCAGGTCGAAGCACCCGCCTAAACTCTCGAAAAAAATTTAGCAAAGCTATCTGAGAGGAAAAGAGGTTGCGGGTAGCAAAGGCGATAGTCAGCAAGTCAACACTTTCATCTTTTAGAGGCAGGCGTCCCGCGTTAGCCATTACCGGGTAAATGGTATCACCATAGTCTCTTTTTCTTTGATTCAGCCTGAGCATCGACCAACAGAAATCTATGGCCAAAATCTTTCTGGCCTCTTTTGGTTGGCGGGCTAAGCAGCGGGCCATATCGCCTGGACCGGAGCAAACATCCACCCAGAGCGAGCCTTTGAAGTCCTGAGCCAAACGGGCAGCTTGTCGCCGCCAATGAAGGTCGAGGCCAAAGGTAAGAAAATGATTAATCAAGGCATAGGTTGGAGCCACGCGGCCAAAAAGTTCAGCCAGAGCCAGACTCCGTTTTTCCATCTCGTTCTTAATTATTTTAGCATTTTAACACCTTATGCTCCTTTGTTCTTAAAAATTTTTGTTTTTTTCTTATATCTCAAAGGTTTAAAGCAAGAATCCAGGATGACGAAATCACCAATAAAGGTTTAGCCTTCAGGAATTGCCCTTAGGGGGCAGTTTCTGATGCCAAGCCTATCTGAGTCTAAAATCCTCAAGCGGAGAGGTTAAAAGATGGCAAAGGGCTCCTATCGTGGGTTTATGACCGGAGAGGCGAGTTTCCTTAGTGTCGCTAAGGTTAAGGACGAAATGGCCCAAAAAACCCGGAAGGCAGAGAAGATATCCCGGATAAGCCATTGCCCAACCGGGACATGACAGAAGAGAACAAAAATTATTAATTTTCTAATTCCATCTTTACGCTTCAGAAACAGGCAATTAATTCGGAAGTTAAAAATGGCCGGAGCTATTTTGGTTACTCAACCGAAGATAAAAAAAGATAGCGCTTGAATCTTATTTCTATTTGTGATTTTTCTATAATCCTTGTAATAATTTGTTCTTTCTAACTGGATAAAAACCTGGCGCAAGAGCGCCAGAAAGGAGGCGCATGAAGCTTAAAAAACTATGGTTTTTAGCCCTTTTGCTTTTAATTACTCCCAGGTTGATGGCTTCTGGCCCCACTTATGCCATTGTTAACTGTCGCGTTGTCTCGCCGCCGCTGCCCGTTATCGAAAAGGGCGTGATCATCATCCGCGATGGGCTTATCGAGGCCGTGGGAGAAGCAGGTAAAATTCAGATTCCCGAGGATGCCGAAGTAATCGAGGCCCAAGGAATGATTGCTTACCCAGGCTTCATTGATGCCCATACCAACCTTTTCTTGGAGACCACGGCCGCTGAAACGCCGCAACAGCCGCCAACCGCCCGACCGCCGACCGGGGCTGTGGCCGAAGAGAGAAGCCCCGCTCAACCCGAATTTTTTGTTCTCAGTCAAATCAAACCCCGTCAGACAATAATTAATAGTTTCCTTAAAGTTGGCGTCACTACGGTTTTGGTCGCACCGGAGCGCGGCATCTTCTCTGGCCAGAGCGTTTTACTTAATCTTAACGGCGAAAAGCCTGAGCCAATGGTAGTCAAGAACCCGGTTGCCCTTCATCTGCAGTTCGTCACCGCCCGCGGCGGTTATCCTAATAGCCCGATGGGAACAGTGGCCTTTATCCGCCAATCCTTCCTCGATGCGGCTTATTACAGCAACCATTTAACGACGTGGAAGAAATCACCGCGCTTCCTCCCACGACCTGTTTATAACCCCGTCTATGAAGCCTTAGCTCCCTTCGTCAACGAAAGAAAGCCAGTTATTATTACCTGCAATAATCAGGAAGATATTAAAAGGGCGGTCCGAATTACCCAGGAGTTCAAGCTGCACGCGATTCTCAGCGGAGCCAATGAAGCTTGGCGCGTCGCCGAGGAATTAAAAGCGGCCAAATTGCCTCTGCTTGTGGCCCTGAATTTTAGGCCGCCGGCGACCAGCCTTTATTCGGCCCAGGGCGAAGCAGTCAGGCGGAAAGCGGAACAAGAGGTTTATCCGGCGAATCCGGCGACGCTCCAAAAAATGGGCATAAATTTTGCTCTGACCTCTTTGGGCCTGAGCGATGCAGCCACCTTTCAGAAAAATCTCCAGGCTGCCGTCAAAGCCGGTCTACCCGCTGAAGCTGCCCTTAAGGCTCTCACCATCACACCTGCCCAAATACTGGGAGTTGATTCTTGTTTGGGGACGATTGAACCGGGAAAAATTGCCAATGTTGTCCTGAGTTCAGGAGATATTTTTGACGCTAAGTCCCAGGTTGAGAAGGTCTGGGTGGACGGCAAATTATTAAAAATCGAAAGAGCTCCTGAAGCTAAGGGTCCGGCTACTATTTCTGTGGCGGGCGCCTGGAAGGTTACCGTGTCTGGTCCGATGGGCGAGATGGAAATGACGATGGAATTAGAGCAGGAAGGCAACATGGTTCGGGGCTCAATCAGCAGCAGCTATGGTCGTTGGGAAATTCGTGACGCCGCGATTTCCGGCCAAGAACTTAGCTTCACTCTTTCCGTAACCATTATGGGCCAATCAATGGATGTAGCCTTTAGCGGCCGAGTCGAAAAAGATTTAATCGAGGGCACCCTTCAGGTACCTGGAGGTGCGGCCGATTTTAAGGCTACCCGTATTCCTCGGGAGCTCTGAGGAGGGAAGACGATGAAAAAAAACATCATCATAAGCCTTTGTCTGTTTTTAGCTGCTGTGGAGCCAATTTTGGCCGGCGGCAATCTTCTCCTCAAGAATGGCACGATCCTCACCGTAACTAAAGGCACTATTCCTAAGGGCGACATTTTAATTCTTGACGGCTTCATCCGTCAGATTGGAGAAAACATCACCGCGCCCGCCGGAGTCAAAGTCATTGACGTTAGCGGAAAATACATAATTCCAGGAATTATCGATTCGCATACTCATATCGCTCTTTCTGGGACGAACGAGACAGGAAACACGATCACCGCTGAAGTCAATATGAGAGATGTTCTTCACGCCGAAGACACCTCAATTTTCACCGCTATTAGCGGTGGTGTGACGACGATTCATACGCTTCATGGAAGTGCCAATCCTATTGGCGGCCAGAACATAACTCTTAAATTAAAATGGGGGAAGAAAGCTGAAGAAATGATTTTTGCCCAGGCTTGGCCAACTCTCAAGTTTGCGCTGGGTGAGAACGTAACCCAAGCCAACAGAACTGTAGTGGGGGGAGAGGAAAGACGCTATCCCGCCTCCAGAATGGGCGTGGTGGCTATCATCCGGCGGGAACTCCAACGGGCCCGCGAGTATATCGCCCAATGGGACCGCTATAACGAATGGCAGCGCCTGAAAATGCTAAACCGGCCACTTCTGCCGCCCCGGAAAGACCTCCAGCTGGAGGCCCTGGCTGACCTTCTCCGAGGAAAATTAGTCGCTCGTTGCCACAGCTACCGGGCCGATGAAACCATCGAATTCATCCAACTTAGCCATGAATTCCGGTTTCGAGTGGCGTGTTTTGAACACATTCCCGAGGCTTATAAAATCGCCAAGGAGCTGGCAGCAGAAAAAATCGGCATTTCTGTCTTTATGGATAGCTGGGCTTATAAGGTGGAGGCGGCCGAAGGGATTGCGACGATGCCCGCTTATTGCGCTCAGCAGGGCGTTTTGGTTTCCATCAATTCTGATAGCAATGAAAGAATCAGACGTCTTTTCAATGACGCCGCCAAGGCCATCAAGTACGGCGGTCTACCTGAAGATGAAGCCTTAAAATTAGTTACTTTAAACCCGGCTATCCAATTGGGCGTGGACAAATGGGTTGGCTCGCTGGAGGTTGGTAAGCACGGCGACATAGCGGTTTTCAACGAACATCCTCTTTCAGCTTATACCCGGTGTGACCTAACCATTATCGAGGGCGATATTTATTTTGACCGGGAAGCTTACCTCAAGGAAAGGCAGGAAGCCCAGAAAGCTAACCCTAAGCCCAAGCTTTCAGGAGGTGGCCAATGAATCTCCGCAAAATTATCTTTTGTCTCCTACTTTCGGTTGCATGCTTGTTTATTAATTATGTTAAGGCGGAAGAAGTTCTGGCAATTATCAAGGTGAAAATTGTCCCCGTTGTCGGAGAGGACATTCCCGAGGGAACAATCCTCATTCACGGCCATAAAATTGAAGCTGTGGGTTCAGCCGTGGCCGTTCCCCCTGAAGCGAAAATTATCGATGGCCGAGGCCTAACTGCTTACCCAGGAATGATCGATGCTTGGAGCACCCTTGGTCTTTATGAAATTGGCTCTCTTCAGGCGACAATTGATTATCGAGAAACTGGCCGGCTTAACCCTCAAGTCTTGACGACAGAAGCTTTAAGGCCTGATTCCATGCATATTCCAATCACCCGTTCCAACGGCATTACCGCGGCCTTAGTCGTCCCCTCAGGCGGCCTCATCCCTGGCCGCAGCGGCCTTATCCAGCTTTGGGGCGGGACGCCTCCGGAGATGGTGATTAAAAGTCCAGTAGCGATGCACGTCGAGCTTCCCGCCATCAGCCGAGGTGGTTTCAGAAGGCAAGCTGGGCCCAGAGAAGAAGGCTCGCGGCAACTCGAGGAGGTCAAGGAGCTCCTTCATCAAGCTCGTTTTTACGAAAAAAGAAAAATCGCTGCCAGTAAGAATAAAATCTTGGCTTTGCCTGATTTTGACGAAAAGCTCGAAGCTCTGTTACCCGTTACCCATGGCGAAATGCCGCTTATCATCTCGGTCCATTCGGCCGCTGATATTCGGGCGGCCATCAAATTTCTTCAGGAAGAGAAGCTGAAAGGCATATTTTACGGTGTCAGCCAGGGATGGATGGTGGCCAAGGAGATAGCGCAGGCTGATATTCCGGTCATTTTTGGCTCCCTTTATGACTTACCCCCCAGTTGGGAAGATGGCTACGATGCCCTTTATCGCAACCCCGGTGTTTTGCGCCAGGCGGGAGCGAAAATCGCTTTCTCTTCCTCGAGCGCCAGCCTGGCCAAAGAATTGCCCTATCATGCGGCTAAAGCGGCCGCCTTTGGTCTAGACAAGAGAGAGGCTTTGAAAGCTGTCACTATCTACCCGGCTGAAATCTTGGGCGTCGCCGACCTGATGGGAAGCTTGGAAAAGGGAAAGCTGGCCAATATAGTTTTAGCGGAAGGGGATATCTTGGAGCTCCGCACCGTTATCCGCCACGTTTTCATCCAGGGCCAAGAAATCGAACTCTCCAGTGCTTATACTGAATTTTTAGAAAAATACCGGAAGCGAAACGAAAAGAAGCCGTGATAATAAAACCTTAGGCACGAGAATAAGTCTTGGGGAGGAGCGAGATGAATAAACTAAAAGGATTTTTGCTGGGCGCCTTATTTTGCTTAATCTTCGGGTTAGGTATTACTTGGGCTGCGTCAGGAGCAGGGGAAGAAGAAATCTATGATTATCTTATCCGCCACGCCCTGGTTTACGACGGCTCTCTTAACCCGCCCTTCCGAGCTGATATCGCTCTAAAAAATGACCTCATCGCCAAGATAGCTCCCTCACTGGGAGTTAGGGCCCGAAAAACAATCGAAGCTAATGGTTTAATCCTCACTCCTGGTTTTATCGACCTTCATACTCATGTGGATGAAGGCATGTATTTCCCTGAGAACCGCGCCTGTCTGAACTATCTCTACCAAGGAGTGACATCAGTAGTAGTCGGCCAATGTGGCTCGAGTGCCTGGCCTCTTTTTGAAAAAGCTTCTGATTTAGTGGAGATGTGGAGCAAAGAGGGAATCGGGCCGAATGCGGCCTTGCTGGTGGGTCATGGTTCAGTACGCCGATTAGTCCTGGGCATGGAGAACCGAGCTCCCAGCGCCGAGGAGCTGGAAAAAATGAAAGCCTTGGTGAAGGAAGCGATGGAGCAGGGAGCTTCTGGACTGTCGACCGGGCTGATTTATCTTCCAGGTTCCTACGCCCGAACGGACGAGGTTATAGAATTGGCCAAAATCGTCGCCGCCTATGGTGGTATCTATCACACTCATATGCGTAACGAAAGAGACCGGCTCCTGGAAGCAGTAACCGAGGCCATCACCATCGGCGAAAAGGCGGGACTGCCTGTCCATATCTCTCACTTCAAGGTTCTGGGGAAAGCCAATTGGGGTTTAGTCCAGAAAGCCGCGGCGCTGATTGAAGAAGCCAGAGCGAAGGGGATGAATGTTACTGCCGACCAATACCCCTTTCGCTTTTCCAACAATTACCCCTATCAAAATCTTATTCCTCGCCAGGTTTGGGCGGGAGAAGGGCAGGAACGGCTTCGCCAAGAGGATTTAGAAAAACTTTTTGATAATCTTCGCGACGCGGAGTTAATTGACCTTTATCGAAAGGTTACCCCTTACATACCAATTTCTACCCACCACCAGCAATTTTTGGAGGAACTACCCCGGAAGCGCTTGGTGAGTTTTGTGGCTGGCCAATTTTTCAGCCTGAGAGACTTTCAGGGGCCGACCAACCTGCGAGAACGCCGGCTATTTTTGGCCCGACTCAATAACCCGGAAGAAGGCAGAAGAATCAGAGAGGCCGTGCGCCAAAGCCTTGAGGCTGCTGGACCCGAAAATATTCTCGTAGCCATATGTCCCGAAAAACAGTTTGAAGGCAAAACCCTGCTTGAGGTGGCCAAAGCCAAAGGCAAACCGGTCGAAGACGTGGCTATAGAGCTCGATTTAATGGAGGCCAAATGTCTTCCTTTGACAATAAGCGAGGCCGATATTGAATACATCATGAAAAAAGATTATGTGGGCACGGGTAGTGATGGTGAAGCGGCCTTTTACGGCCTGAGTTTACCCCACATCCGCTCTTATGCTACTTTTCTTTATAAAATCAAAAGATACGCTTTAGAAAAGAAAACAATTAGTTTAGCTCACGCCGTCAGGTCGCAGACCTCTCTGGCCGCTTCCATCATGAACTGGCCGGACCGCGGCTGGGTCAAAGAAGGAACTAAAGCTGACATCGTACTTCTTGACCTCAAAAAAATTGAAACGCCCGCTACAGTGACCAATCCTCATCAGTACGCTAAGGGAGTAGTCCATTTATTCATCAACGGTGAGCAGGTCATAGCCAACGGGAAATACACTGGTCTTTTGCCGGGAAAGGTCTTGCTCCACCCACGAAAAAAATAAAATAAGGCTCGGCTCTTTCGCCGCCCTAACTGGAAACTACTTATTTCCCAAAAAAGTTACCTCTGTCGCGACCGCAAAAAGCATTGGTGGAGGGAAAAGGCAATCAAAGCCACAACGGCCATCATTATGAAAGGCGCTTGAATACTAAAAATGTCAGAGAGATAGCCAGAAAGAAGAGAAAACACCGCGCCGGAAAGGATCTGAAGGTTTGAGGCCAAGCTGAAAGCCTGGGATTGGTTTTCCGGCGGCACTAAGCTGCCGATGCTTGCTTGCAAGGCAGGAAAGATTAGGAAAAGAAATAAGCCAAAAAGATAAACACCTAACTGAGCAAAGATAACTTTTGGCGCTAATCCGATAATAAAAAGAGAGAGACAGGAGCCAAAGAGACTTATCTTAGCCAGCCTTGCCCGGCCAAAAATTAGACAGAGTTTACCAAAAAAATAGGTAACCAAGGTCCCGAGCCCGATCCAAGCAGCCAAGATAATTCCTGTTTGACCCATAGGCGCTCCAAAGCGGTGGTGGAACAGAGAAGGGGCATAATAAACCACTATCCCCCAGCCACCGCCGCCAAAAATGAAACCGGGAAGATAGGGAAGGACAACTGAGGCCGTCCGTTTCCAGCTCAGGAAAGAAGGGGCTTGAGTCGTCTCCGAGGGCATGGAGAGTGGCCTGACCAATAAATAGCTAACTACACCAGCCAAAAAACAAAGCCCCGACCAAAAATAAAGCGGGACTTGCCAAGAAAATTGCTGGGCCATAGAACCAGCGGTAAGAAATGCCAGAAAAACGCCGAAGTTTCCGGAACCGCCTTGAATGCCCATGGCTAAATCAATTCCGCCTTGCTCATGGGCGCGGGACACCCAAGCCAGGCCAAGGGTATGATAGAAACTATCAAAAAGACGAAAAATAAGATAAACAAGCAGAAAAAAGAGGAAGGTTCGGGCTTGAGAAAATAAAAAAAGCGTACCCGTAATGCCCAAGAAGCTCGCCAGTAAGAAATGCTGGTAACGAACTCGGTGGGCCGTCTGGACGATAATTATCTGGAAAATAAAAGTCAGGAGCAGGCCAAGATGGGACATTATTCCCACTTGGCTATAATTTTTTAACACATACTGTTGACTGAGCAAGACGGGGAAAATCATCGGTACAGCTACGGTTGCCCCGTCATTTAGTCCGTGAAAAATAGCCGAGGAAGCTAAAACGCGACGCCGACTCATGAGACGCCTATATACCTTTAACTGGATAACCTGTCAACCCTTGGCGGGATGAAAATCCATAAATCCTATCCGAAAGCTATAAATCTCTCCTTAGACTCCAGAAAAGAAGAAAGTTATGGATTTTGTTGCCTTTTTTAAGAAGAAATTAAAGCCAACTCAAGCCAAATTGACATTTAACTCTCCTTTCAATTAGTTTAGAGAAAATTGACCAATAATAAGGAGGTGACGATGATGCCTAAGATATCACGAAGAGATTTTATGAAAACCGGACTGGCCGCCGGCGCTTCCAGCCTCCTTGTCGGAGCTAATCGTCTCCTTGAATCCCAACCTCAAAAAAAGATGGTTGTTATTGCTTCGAGCAACGGGCTGCGGGCCACGGAGAAGGCGATAGAGCTCTTGAAGCAAGGTTTTGACCCCCTGGAGGCGGTAATCGGCGGAGTCAATATCGTTGAAGAGGACCCCAACGATATGTCTGTTGGCTACGGCGGCTTGCCCAACGAAGAGGGTGAAGTGGAACTAGACGCCTCAGTTATGCATGGCCCAACTCATAATGCCGGCGCCGTAGCTTCATTACGGCGAATTAAGACCCCTTCCAAAGTAGCTAAGCTCGTCATGGAAAGGTGTGACCACGCCCTCCTCGTGGGCGAGGGCGCGCTTAAATTTGCCAAGGCCCACGGGTTCAAAGAAGAGGATTTATTAACTGATAAAGCCCGCGAAGCTTGGCTGAGGTGGAAAGAAACCCTTTCTGACCGGGATAACTGGTTTCCACCCAAATCAGAAAAACTCCCCGAAGATGTCAGGTCGTTTGTGGAGGCCTACGGCACGATTAATTGCTTAGCGATTGATAATCAAGGAAATTTGGCCGGGGTAACAACGACTAGTGGTCTGGCCTTTAAGCTTTCTGGCCGAGTAGGCGATTCACCCATTATCGGCGCTGGCCTCTATGTTGATAACGATATCGGAGCTGCCGGGTCGACCGGAAGGGGAGAAGCCAACATTTTAAATTGTGGTAGTTTTCAGGTGGTCAATTTTATGGCTCAGGGTTTCTCGCCTGAGGAGGCTTGCCTTAAGGCTTTGGAAAAAATCGTCCAGAAAACAAAATTGCAACCTTATCTCTTAGATAACGACGGTCTGCCTCGGTTTAGCCTTAATTTTTATGCTGTTAATAAAAAAGGAGAATACGGAGCGGCCTGTATCTGGAGTGGTGCCTATTACGCTGTCCATGACGGGCTACAAAACCGCCGCCGCGAATCAGCCTTTCTCTTCAAAAGGAAAAAATAAGCTCATTCCGTCTCTCTTTATCCAGTTTAGGCTCAAATATTTTAGGGCTGATAGAGTTCCTCGAAGGGCAACTCAAGAGGCCTAATCGTTCCATAGTCTGTTCCGCCACCCCTGACTTAGCTTTCAAACCTGCCCCAATAAAATTGATGATAACGGGAAACTATAAATGCCCGAGGTTTTACTGCGGAGAGAAAATTTGGCTCTCTTGGGACACGAGATGAACTAATTAAAACCGCTTAGCTTTGCTTGGAGCATAAGATAAAAGACCCCAGGCTAAAAATGAGGTGATTAT
This sequence comes from uncultured Eubacteriales bacterium, assembly GCA_964627255.1. Taxonomy (GTDB): domain Bacteria; phylum Acidobacteriota; class Aminicenantia; order Aminicenantales; family CALLJL01; genus CALLJL01. Next base: position 33,898 of record CAZVIN010000083.1, on the reverse strand, counting down.
TCTTCAATGATAAGGACAGCGTGGCCAGCTTCGCTAAGGACCTGAGCAATACGCATAGCCTGGTCGCGGTTAGCAGCTTTGATTCGCACTCGATAATAAACCGCCTGCGGCGTGTTAAAGGTTGATATAAAAACTTCAGGATACTTAGTTTTTAGCTGGTCATGAAGCGCTTTGGCATTCGCCTCAAGAGCAAAGGCGCCGACCTGAACATAATAATTGGGGACAGTCGTCGGGGGGGAGACCTTAGTTAAAACCTCGAGTCGAACGGGAATTACTCCAGGTCCGACCGCTTCTAAGACTTTGGCCGCAGCATAAGAAAGGTCGATAATCCGGCCAGGAACAAACGGTCCTCGGTCATTTATCCGGACCACAGTGGAGCGTCCGTTATTAAGGTTAGTCACTACGACATGAGTTCCGAAAGGCAAAGTTGGGTGCGCCGCCGTCATCTCATTCATATCGAATATTTCGCGACTGGAAGTGGGTCGACCATGAAAATCAGGACCATACCAGGAAGCAAGCCCTTCCTCGACAAAAATTCTAGGCCTTGGTTTCAAGCTAACACATCCGTAGAGCAAAAAAGAAATTAAGAATAAAACTAAAAACCTAAGAGGCAAGAGAGGAAAAGAAGGTTTATCAGGCGGGCTGATAATTTGATAAGCGACAAATAGCCGCGAGCTTTTTTTGGGTGTCATGAAGGATTAAGATTTAAGAAAACCTAAAAGTCGGCGCCGCAGGTAGCGGAAAGCTGGGAGAGGTTGGGAGCAAAAAACAAAAAGCTCCAAATCTTCAGGAGAGATAAGTTTAGCTTCAAGCAGTGAGTCAAAATTAATCATTCGCCGCCAGAATTCCTCTCCGTAGAGAAGAATGACTAAACCGTCACGGTTGATCTTGCCGGTCTGAACGAGGGTCAAAGTCTCAAAAAGCTCGTCTAAGGTGCCAAAGCCTCCAGGAAAAGCAACCACGGCCTTGGCTTTGTAAATAAGCCAAAATTTGCGAGTAAAGAAATAGTGGAAAATGAAGGCGAGCTCGGGCGAAATATAAGGGTTGGGCAATTGCTCGTGGGGCAAAGAGATATTCATCCCGATGGATTTACCTCCTGCCCTCGCCGCACCCCGATTGGCTGCTTCCATTATACCGGGCCCCCCGCCAGTGCAGATGACAAAATTCTTGCCTTTCGGCTTCAATTTTATCGCCCATCGAGCCAGTAGAAAGGCCAGCTCCTCGGCATCCCAATAATATTTGGCTAACTCCGATTTTTCGAGCGGATTAGCGCGAGAGGAACCAAGAAAAAGAACAGTCGTATGCACCTTGTGCTTAGAAAGGCGATACCAGGGTTCGAGGATTTCGCTGAGAATCCGGATAGTTCGCGCCTCTTCCGAGTGAAGGAACTCTAGGTTTTCATAAGCTTTTTCCGGAAAATACGGCTTCTCTTGGCTCATGGCGTCAATTCTATCTTATTCAGACTCTCAGGACAAGCAGGCAGTGGTTGTCTTGGAAACTCTTGGCTCAGCCGCCAAAAGGGTGATGATTTTAAATAGAAATGCGGTAGGAACTCCTTTTGACATCGAACGAAGGGTATGTTCTAATCATTTTTAGGGTACCAATGCGACCTGGCCTAAGCCAAATTCTAAGTTATGGAGAATATTTTGGCCGAATTCTGGCGGCGGGCTCAATTGCGCCAGAAAAAGTGTTCTTACTTTATGGAATTACGGGTCGCTCCCCCGCCAGCCGGGCAAGGCGATTGGAGTCAAAACCTGAAGGCATTTTTACCGAACCCTTACCAGAAGTGTCGCTCTCAGCTCGAGAGAAGGAGCTATTAGTTTATCCGGCGATTCTTTTCAGCCGGGGGGTGGCAGCAAGCAACGGTCGTCAGACTGAGGCTATCGCCGCGCAATTAGCCTCTGGCGAGCCCAACCCAGTTAGGATTCTAAAAGAGGCCCTAAAAAATTGGGACTATGAACCAGATTTCCCTACCTTTACTCCAAGGATTAGTGCTTGTTTTACCTGTGCTGGTCGCTTAGCTATGAGTTTGATCCGAAGAGGAGAGAATGGCCAAAGCCTCAGGGATTTTTGGCCGTTAGTTCTTAAGTCTAATCAAGGCTACCTTTTAGCCACATATAACGGGGAAAACCGTCACCCGCTGCCGCCTTTTTCTGGCTCACCCTTAGAATTTTCGGTTCAGGCCTCAACCGCCTCTGGTCTTCTGGCTGAGTTTTACCCGGCTCTTGGCCCAAAGGAAGGGAAGGAGGACTTGCGGGTGGCGGCGGCGGCGGTAATTTTTTCTTTGCTTAGCCTTAAGCCAACAGAAATTGAAGTTATCAATCGCTATTAAAAAATAGGAGGTGGCCAACTATGAGCTCGAAACCCATCTCTGACTCTCGGCGTCAATACCTGACTAAGGTTGAAGAAGAATTTCCCGAATCCTTGATCTTGGGGGAAACTCGGTTTACCAAGAAAATTTCCATGCGCTACGGCGAAAACCCGAATTACCCCGCGGCTTTTTATATCGAGGCCGAAGCCACCGGCCCGAACATGGCCAACATGGAAGTTTTGCAGGCGGGGACCAAAGGCTTGAGTTTTATTAACGTGGCCGACATGGATTTAGGTCAGCGCCTCCTCGTCAAACTTAATTCAATCTATCCCCATGACTCGCTGGCCGTCATGGTCAAACATGAAATGCCGAGTGCGGTGGCCAAAGCCTCCTCGCCTTTGGAAGCTTTTTTAAAAGCGTGGGGATGTGACCCTTTAGCTAATTTCGGCAGTGTCAATGTTTTTAATTTTGAGGTCGATGAGTCCTTAGCCTTACGTTTAATTGAATCCCCGCGTAATATTGAAGTAATTTATGCGCCAGCTTATCGGCCCGAAGCTCTAAAGGTTTTGGCCAACCGGAAAACTTTGAGAGTTTGCCGCATGGCTCCGCTTGACTCGCCTTCTAAGGATAACGGGCTTGAGGTCAAAAGGGTAGCGGGCGGGCTTTTAATCCAGAAAAGATTTGATTCCAAAATCACCAGCCCCGAAGCGATCGATGTCGTCTCCGAGAGGAAGCCAACCTTAGAGGAGGTGGAGGCGGCCATTTTTAACTGGATAGTAGCTTGTTTTACCCGTTCCAACGCCGTGGTTATCGGCCAAAAAGATAAAGTTCATGGAATTGGCTCTGGCCAACGCTCCCGCATCGATGCCGCTGAAAATGCTATCCGTTTATCCCAACGAGGTTATGGGCCTCAAGGATGTGTCTTGGCTTCTGACGCTTTTATGCCTTTTACTGATGTCGTCGACCTGGCTGCGGCGAGCGGGATCACGACAGTTATAGCTCCCTTAGGGTCGATTCGAGACGAGGAAGTCATCCGCCGAGCTGACGAGCTTCATTTAGCCTTTTTGGTGACCCGTCGTCCAGGTGAAACCGATTCAGAGAGAGCCTTCCTCCACCGTTAATAAGGGAAATAAAATGGGACTTAAAGAGTATCATAAAAAAAGGAATTTCCATCGGACACCCGAGCCGGAAGGAGAAGTAAAGAAGCCTTCATACTACGATGACTTGGTTTACGTTATTCAAAAACACCAAGCCTCCCATCTTCATTATGACCTCCGGTTGGAAGAAGAAGGCGTCCTTAAGAGCTGGGCTATTCCTAAGGAACCACCTTTGACGCCCGGGGTGAAAAGGTTGGCTGTCCAGACTGAAGACCATCCTCTTGGCTATGAGGCTTTTGAAGGAGTCATTCCTGAGGGAGAATATGGGGCGGGAAAAGTTGAAATCTGGGATAAAGGAACCTATCTCCTGATAGAAAACTCTGCAGAAAGAAAAGTGGTTGAGATTAGAGGCCAAAAACTGCAAGGCCGCTTCGTTCTGGTCAAAATCAAGACAAAAGACGGAAGCGATAAGAACTGGCTGTTTTTTAAGCTAAAAGATTGACCAATCAAATTCTCCTGGGCTTTATTCTCTTAAACTTTTCAGAGTAAGGCATTCTTGCGTGGGAATTGATATCAACACGGCAATAATAAGATGACCAGCGCCCAATTTTTTTCTGCAGACTAAAACTCCCCATTTTAAATAAACCTTAGCTCAACTAAAAAAGAAAAGGGGCATTAGTATCTTTTTGGGCTATTTGAGCTCAGCGCTTCGCAGATAGTTTGCGGCCACTTCGGGCGAAACAGGGTTGATATAAAAGCCGGTCCCCCACTCAAAACCAGCGGCTCTAGTTAAAACGGGGATAATTTCAAGATGCCAATGAAAACTTCTTCTCACCTTGAGCGTTTGTTCCGTTGGCGCATTCGGGTTTGGTCCCTGGTGAAGGTAAAAATTGTAGGCGGGGTCAGCCAGAACATCTTTTAATCGGCTAAGAGACTGTTTTAAGACCTCGGCTAATCCTAAGATTTCGGCCTCCCTAATCTCCGCAAACCAGGCCTCATGGCGGAAGGGATAAACGCGCATTTCAAAGGGAAAGCGGGGAGCAAAGGGCGTGAGGACACAAAAATAGTCATTCTGATAGATAAGCCGGTCACCTCTTCTTATCTCTTCTTTAATCAACCGACAAAAAACGCATTCTTTAGATTGGTCATAGAATTTTTGACAACTCCTCAGTTCCTCAGCCAGTTTCTTAGGAACTATCGGTGTCGCCACGAGCTGTGAATGCGGATGGCTGAGGGAAGCGCCAGCTTCGCGGCCCTTGTTTTTAAAAATATGAATATATTTATACTGCGGTTCCGCCTGTATCTTGCAGAGTCTTTGGCGATAGGTCTTGATAACCTTTTTTATTTGAGCCAATGGTAGGTCGGACAATTCATGGTTATGGTGGGGACTCTCGATAATGACCTCGTGAACGCCAATCCCTTCCAGCGAGCGAAAAAGCCCGCGGCCATCTATCTTTTCTTCGGGCGCGGGGCCGCGCGTTAAAGCCGGGAATTTATTCGGGACGACTCTGACAAACCAGCCTGGCTGGTTAGCCTTTGTTCCCTTTTTGCGCACCGCATAAACTTCCGGAGGCGTCTTGTCTTCATTCCCCTCACAAAAGGGGCAGAAACGCTCCGGCGCTTTTTTGCTTTCTTCGGCCGCTGGCCGGAAATCATCCGGCCTTTTGCTTCTTTCCGCGGCGATTATTACCCACCGACCACTGATAATATCTTTTCTTAGCTCAGACATGGTTCTACCCGATAAGCTCCTTAATCTTTGCTTTGAGTTCTTTAAGGGAAGCGGACTTGATTAAATAAGCGTCAGCCGCCCAGGTTAAAAAATCATAGCGATAGCTTTCATAGGCCGTGTTAATGATCACCGGAATATCCCGACGAATCTGCATGACTTCGCCAATCAATTCAACTCCATCCTTAGCCGGCATCCGAATATCAGTGATAATGAGGTCAAAATCGCCTTTCTTAATTAAATCCAAGGCCCGCTGCGCATTAGTGACCGCCGTAACTTCATAGCCTTCCTTGGTCAGCTCTTCCCGATAGAGCAAACAAAGGTTGGCCTCATCCTCCACCACCAAAATCTTTTTCTTTTTTTTCATTTTGGTTATCCTGCTTTAAAAAATAGCTTTATCTTGGTGCCCCGGCCTTCCTCACTTTCTACCTTAATCTTTCCTTCGCTGGCTTCGATGAATCTTTTCACATAAGCTAATCCAAGACCGAGGCCTTTCTCCTTGGTCGAGATAAACGCCTCGAAAATTCTGTCCTTGATGGCTTCTGGAATGCCCCGTCCGTTGTCTTCCACAGAAATAACTACCCACTCGCTATTTTCTCGATAGGCCCGAAGACGAATTAATCCTCCATCGGGCAGAGCGTCGAGGGAATTTTCCATCAAGTTCCGCAAGGCTTCGCCCAAATGGACCGGGTCGGAGAGGATAACCGATAGCCCGGGCTCAATTTCCGTTTCAATTCTAACTTTTTTCTGAGCCACTGGAGATTTTACGGCCTCCGCAGCTAACTTAAACGTCTCTTTGATGTTTACCGGCACCTTTTCTTTGATTTCCACCCGGAAAAACCGGGTCAGTCGACCCATCATCTGCTCTAAGCGGTTTATTTCCGCCTGGATGATTTTCAAGTTTCTCTGTTTGCGCCGTTCATCCAGGTCGGGCGAGAGCAATTGCTCCACGAAACCACCAAGACTAACTAAGGGATTCCGCAACTGGTGGGTCACAAACATGGCCATCTCACCCAAAGCCGCTTGCTTTTTCATTTCCATAATGCGGCGCTGCAATTTGGTGACATATATGTAATTGCCAGCGGCTAAACCGCATAGACTGGCTAACTCGATATCTCGACTCTTAATTGCTTCCCCCGTGATAGCATTATCCAGGATGACTTCGCCGAAAATTTCGTCAGGCGAAAGAAGGGGAATGCAGAGGAACTCCTCGACACGGATTAATTCTAAAAAGTCTTTATCCACCAGAGGCTCATGTCTGGCGTCACGAACCAGAATAATCTCCCGCGACGAAGCAGCTAAAGCAGGCAAGGTAAGGGGAGGGGGAGAAAGAGGATAAGCAACTAGTTTTATCTTCTGAACCAGCGGATTAACTTCACTCATTACTAAGCTGCGGTTATGTTCAATAATTTCGGCATAGCCGACGCCGGGCTTGGAAAGGACTTGCCATAGAGAAGCGGCCTCCTCGGCCGAGGCCGGGCCCAACCAAAATTCCCCTTTTAATTGATTTTCTTCGTTCAATAACAGCATGGCTCGGTTAAAACCGAGGCCAGAACCAGCAGTTAAAGCTGTGAGAATAACTAATAAATTATCCCTAAGAGAGAAGGGCTGAAAGAAACTTTGCGCCAGGATGGAAAATATCTGCAGCTCCTTGGAACCACTCGCGGGAAATTGATGAAGGAAAGGATGGTACTTTTCGATCATTCTGCGCCCCCTGGAAAGAACTGAGGAAAAAGACTATCTTCCTTTTCCCAATTAAGAAGTTGTTCCTGTTCTTCGCTTTTCAAGGGAGCGTCTCTTTTTATCCATTTTAAAATAATCTTAGCTCGCTCATAATGCTCGGCCGCCCGGTTTTCAGCATAATCGCGAGCGGTCCAGGTGGAGATGAGAAAAGGCCAATCCGAGCTTTCCAAAAGAAGCTTTTCCCTCAGCCACTGTCGGTAAAGCCGAGGCTGGCTTTTCGCTAAATCAGGGTAAATCTTGCCCCACTCATCCTCAAGCCAGTAAATCTTTTCCCAAACCCAGGTGGTATCCTGATTAAGCCAGACCCAATGAAACCCGCCTGTCCCCCAAGAGCCTTCGGGCAGAGAGACAGGAATTTGGGGATTGAGTCGTTCCAGACAGACGCGGGCTCTTTCTGGTTTTATTTTCGTCTTCGAGAGCTTTTTCACCACTAAATAAAGCCATTCCGGGCCCTCAAACCACCAATGGCCAAAAAGCTCCGTGTCATAGAGCGAGGCAATGACACCTGCTTCCTGGTTTTTCAGCGCCGCCCCTAACAAGCTGACAAAATGAGTTGATTGTTCTTCCAGCCTTTCGCCCGCCTTTTCCGGTTGATAAATTTGCTTTTCTCCCAGGCCTAATTCAGCCGACGTCACCCTCCAGTAGCGCAAGCCACCCGGGAAATGCTTTTTATGAAATTCCAAATACCAGCCGTCTCCAGGATAGCCGGCCTGTCCACTCCAGACTAAACTGCCTGATTTATCGTCCCGGACAAAAAAGGGAAGGCCAGACGGCTCGGCTAAATAAGGAAAATAGGGCGAAAGCCCCTGTTCCTCAGAAGCCTTTTGTTCTTCCTGGGCTTTCTGCCAGAGTTTCTTGAGAACTGGAAATCGCTCCAAATAAACTCCTTTAACCTCCCCACCCCGAAGGAGGTGGGTATCCACGAAGAAATATTTTAGCCCTAATTCTCGAAGCAGCTCGTCGAGCCCCGGCCTGAGCACAGTGGGACCTGCTTTTAGGGGACGCTTCCAACCATAGCGGGGACGGTAGGCACATTCCGGCAACCAAAATCCGGCTGGAGGCTGACCAAAGCACTGTTCATAAACAAATTGGCCTTGTTGAAGCTGAAAGCGCACACTCCGGTCATCACTGAGCAAAGGTAGATAGGCATGGGTCGCCGCCGAGGTCAAAATCTCGACTTGCTTTTCATCTTGGAGTTTTTTGAAGCCATTTAGGATATCCTCTTTCCAGCGGAAGACAAAATCTTCATAAGCTCTTTGATACCAAGATTCCCAATATTGAGCTAATCGCACCAAGCGGTTTTGACCAGTTTTGGCAAAATAAGCTCGGTTGTCTCGGGCCAGGTCGATTTTCATCTGAAGATATCTTTTAAACCCGGGAGCAAAATCATGATTTTTAAGTTGTTCCATCAAAACTGGCGTAAAAGAAAGATTAACGTTTGGTGTTATCCCTTCATCCCGCAGGCGATATAAAACAGTGAGTAAAGGAAGGTAGCTTTCAGCGCAGACCTCAAAAAGCCAATCCGCGCCATGGGGCCAACGGCCATGATTAATTACATAGGGAATATGGCTATGAAGGACCAAACACCAAGACTTATGACTCATGCTTAAACTTCAACACAACAGAAAAAGCAAATTCTTCTCCCGGGCTAAGGGAAACAAACCAATGGGGTAACCAGGTTATGCCTTGAAAAATTATATCATAGCCGGCCTCAGATTGAGAGAGAGTCTCGAGGGGCCAGCAAGTGAACTTCGGCTCCGGGTTAAACTCCATTTCCATCCGTCCCTCAAGAAGCCGGATTCGATTCGCTTCTATCTCCCATTCCTTAGGCAGAAGATGAAAATTCCATTCTTGGCCAAAAATAAATGGGCTCATTTCTTGGCTTAGATTAATTATCTTGTATCTAATGACCAGGCCTTCAGGCTGCGGGGTTATTTCTTTTGTGATTTTAAGCGTAAATTCTTGACCTAATAATCTTACCTTTCCCTTCTTTTCCAGACGAGCGCCGTCAGCCTGGAGAGAAAAGTTATATTCGCCATCGACGAATTCGCCGCTTTCTTTATCCTGGTATTCGCAGAAATCCTCCAGCCTCGTTTCGAGTGGAAAGAAGTGGTCGATTAAGGACCGACGAGGATAGCGGTCATAACGAAGATAGACCTCGTAATTTTCCGGCAATTTTTTGGTCAGCTCATGAATACTCTTTCCTGTCCCCGATTCCTGGGGCTGATAATGGTACGATTCGGCTCGACGGGTAAGAACATTCATCAGGTTTCGGGAAAGAGGCCTAAAATCAAGTTCAAGCAAGCTGGCACCAGAAGAGGGCTTGAGAATCAAGCTAAAAGTTTCCTGGCGATAAAATAGCTCCTCTTTTCCGTCCAAATCATAATCTATCTTTTGCCAACCTGAGCTTACTCCCGCTTTCTTTTCGGCTTCGAGAAGATGAGAAAAGGCGGCCTGACGCAGGTGGGGCAAATAAAGCCCGCCGAAAACGCCGTGCCAGTAGGCGTCGTTACACTGGCTCCGGTATAATTCTTTTAAAACTCCTTCGTCTTGAATCTTTCGCTCCTCGATAAGCCGGGAAACTTGAAGCATTCTTTTGTGGAGATGATTACTTTCTGGATATTTAAGGAAAAACTCCCGAAAATAACCCCCTCGCAGCAGGCGCCGGAATTCTGGCGCTAAGTCCTGTTTTAGTTCTCGCAACTTACGATATTGGGCCGGCTCTAAAATCCACTCCATCATCTCCTCATAAGAGGCGGGGGGAAGATAAATTAAGTTCAACTTCTGGTTGGCGGCTAAGAATTCGCTCAGGGTCATGGTCCTAATGGCTGACCGAGATAAATAGTCCAAAAACGATTTGAGCCAGCCCTTCGTGTAAACCCAATCCTTTGTTCCCGGCCATAAGCCAAATTTTTCCCCGTCGTCCCCCAAAATAGCCACCGCCCCTTCCTTTTTCAATTCTTGAAAATACTGCTCGATTTCATTTAAAGAACGGAAAGGAATGAGATAGCGCAAGGTTTTATCTATGGGAAAAATAATAAGGGGATAGCCCTCATCTTCCGTTAGATAGGGAAAACGAGGCCTCTTTAGCCCGGCATAAGCGAAATGTTCTTCGTCTAAAAGCGTGTATTTGTAGCCAGCCTGAGACAGAGTTTTAGCCAACTGAGGCTCCCAGACCCTCTCCGCCAACCAGACTCCTTGAGGTCTGACTCCAAAGTTTGTCTGCAGGAAAGCGCTCATTAGTTTCAATTGGCCTTGCCTGTCCCGTTCGGGAATAATGGCCAAAACTGGCTCATAAAACCCGCCGCCCAGGAGCTCAACCTGCTTTCTGGCGACCAACAGCTTAATTAATTCCCAGGCCTCCCTTTGTTTATGCTCCATATATTCCCAGAGCGGACCAGAAAAATGAAGGGTGAATTTAATTGTCGGAAACGATGACATTTCTCTTAAAAAGGGAAGGTAGCAATCGCGGAACGCCTGGTCAAAAATCGAAGGAAAATTGCCGACGGGTTGATGGTTGTGTACAGCCAAAAGAAAAATAAGTTCACACAATCTTAGAACCTTCTGGGGCTAATTTTTCAGCCTCGCAGAGATAGCTCTCGAAGAGGCTTTCAAACTCGGTGACCCCCGGTTCCCCAAACCACCAGAACCAATCAGAGCCTTCAGCGATAAAAATGGCCTCGCTCGGGCCACATTTCTGTCGCACTGAGGCGAGTTGCTCCCAGGCAGCATTTTTAGCGGGATGGCCTACCCAGCGGGAAAAATTCCCTAACCACGTCCCTGGCACTAATTCTATTTCTGTGGCCGCCGGCTTAAGCTTCATATAATCATGAAGCAGAACAGGCGTAAGCCAGTCCCTTTCCATCAATCGAGAATATAATTCCCGAAGAAAAGAAACACCATTATGGCGATAGCCGGCCCAAGGATTTTCGCCGTCCAGGGCAATAACGATGATGCCTTGGTCTCCGATAATTTTTCTTCTTTGGCTTAATTTTGCCTCAAAATGGTCAACCGCTTCTTTCGTTTCCCAGCGCTGATATTCAAAACTAATAAGGTCAGAAAGCTCGCGGTCACGGAAAAAGACTGTCAGGTTGTGGCAGGCATAGGCTTGGCCTAATAAACCCCATTCTGGAGCTCTTTTCAGGCTTTTCCAGAGTATGTTTTCATCACCAATTGTATAGGAAAAATTAGCTTTGGCGATAATTTCCGCTACCTCTTGACTTATCCCTCCCTCTGACGGCCAGAAGCCGATTGGGTCTAAATCAAAAATACTTTTAAAAAAAGCGCGGCCCATTTCGACTTGAGCCGCGGCATCTTCAGGGTAGCGAAAAGGAAGGGCCGGCTTTAAAGGCTCAGAATTAACAGATAGGTCAACGATTAACGGCAACAGAGGATGATAATAAGCGGAGGTGGTCAGTTCCACCTGACCAGTAAGAGATAATTTTTTATAAAGGGGAATTACTTTTTTCTGGGTCTCCCGCTGTTTCCAGAGCAGCCAATCTTTATCCTCGCTGACCTGAATTTCTGGTTCCAAAAGAGGTGGGAAAAGTGAGCGCAATACGGCCAGCTGCAGTTCTCGGCGGCGAAGATTCTTTCCCGCCTCCTCCGAAGGAAGAAAACGCCGCAACTGGTTAATTTCCTCCGAGGTCAGCTCTTCCGGCTCTTTTTCTAAAGCTAACTGAAAAGAGTCTTCAGCCAAACCCTGAGTATAATCCTTTATTTGTTCTAATAAACACGGCACAAGGTTGAAAAGACAAGGAAAACCAGTCTCTTCAGCCAAGCAGGCCATTTGATAGTAATTTTTTGTCAAATGATAATTGACGTAAGGCAAAAGATAATGCCGCGATTCAGGCTGGCGATAAATCGGCTGATGATGATGCCATAAAATCGATAGATACATTAGGAAATCATAAACTATCCGTCTTTTCCCGTCAAGCCATTTCTGGACTTTTATTAAAAAGGGGTAATGATTTGTTGGGTTTAATCCGACCTTATTTCTTTTATAGGCAAGAAAATATATTGATTGCTTCCCTTATCAGGTTAGCTAAATGGAGAAGCTTATTTTTTTAAATAGGCGACGAGTTGCTTAGCCGTCTCCGTTCTGGGGTCGGATGGCGGGGCTAATTTCAGAAACGTCTCTAAGCTGTCCACTGCCTCGGCCACCTGGTTAAGGCTGATAAAAATTGTTCCCATCTGATAATAAGCATCCGCATAGTCTTTATTCAACTGGATGGTTTTTTGAAAATAACCCAAGGCTTTTTCCGGCTCACTCAAGTTAACCAAGCAGACGCCTAAATTATAGGCAGCATCGGCGTCTTCAGGGCTTAAAGCTACCGCTCTTTCATAATAAACTCGGGCCTGGTTGAAATCACCTTGCTTAGCCAGACTTTCTCCAAGTTCCTTATTGGCGCTAAAACTATCAGGGTTGAGCGCTTGGGCCTGCCGAAAAGCGGCTATTGCCTCTTTTTCTTGCTGTAATTTTTTATAAGCCAAACCAAGGTTAAAATGATAACCCCAATGAGACGGGCTTAGTTTTATGGCTTCTTGATAAGCCAAAACTGCCTCTTCATACTTTTTATCGGCGTAAAGTTTATTGCCCTGCAAGAACAATTTATCTGCTTGAGAAATGTTGCGTTCGGCCAATTCCTGGGCTTTTTCCAGCTTAATTTCCACCTTAGTTGTCTCCGCCACATGCACCTTAACTTCTAAGGAGTGAGGCAAATAGCCGGCTTTTCTCACTTCCAGCAAAAAGTAACCTGGTCTTAACCCAATTTGGATAAAGTGGCCCTGTTTATCCGTTTCTAAATGATAGTTAACCGCAGTAGACCACTGCGAAATAATTATTACTTCGGCTTTCTCCACGGGATTATTAGCCGAATCAACCACTCTGCCCTCGATTTTACCCTGATATTGGGCCATACCCGGCTTAATCAGGCCAATAAGAGACAGAAGCGTCACCATGAAAATGACCAGCGAGTGACAGAAATTATTCTTTAATCGAAAAGTTTTTCGCTTCATTTTTACCCATTCCTTCGATAACAAAATTATTTTCTTTTTTTCCAATTAATAGCCAAAAGCTAGCATTTTGGGCTTATTTCAAGGCTCACTTAATCCTGGACCTGGCTTCTTCCACCATCTTTTTCACCTGCGGTTGCTCCGGGTCAAGCTCCAGTGATTTTCGCAAAAGGGGAAGTGCTTTTTGCGGGAGACCGAGGTGGAGATAACATTCAGCGGTCAGGTTAAGGACGCTTAGTTCCGTAATTTCTTGAAGCAATGATTCAAGGTAGGGAAGGGCCTGCGACCATTTCTTAAGGCTGACCAGGTTCAGAGCTATTACCTTAGCCACTTCCCTTGATTTAGAAATTTCATAGATGGGCAAAAGAAGCGATAAAGATTCCTCAAACCGGTTTAAAGCAAAAAGAGATTTAGCTAAGAAAAGCCTGGTTTCAGGCTCGTCCTTTAGCCGCAGAATCTCGGTGCCGACCTTGAGAGCTGCTTCGTATTGGCCGGAAAGAAGAAATTGAGTCCCTAAGGTCTTTAAATTTTCCAGGGAAGGAAAGCCGGGGTGCAGGCGAGATAATATCCGAGGAATAGCGGGATAAGCTTGGCCGAGCAAAATGAAATTTTCCTGAGCTGCGGCTAAAACCTGATGCTCACCGTCAAGGAGCCGGACTGATAAATAATAATAGCCCGGTTTTAAGTTTGAAAGGGAGAAAAGGCCTGTATCCAGGACATTCTCAGCTTGAATTACCGAGCTCAGCTCTTTTTCTATAGTCTTAACTAATGCCCCAGTGTCCGCTCGGCTCAGCTCGATTTTCAACCATCCGCCCTGGTCTAAATTGCCCTCTGGCGGCAGGAAGGACTGAAGAAGGAGCCCAACCTGAGCGTTCAGGGGAATCTCGGCTCGGGCGTTAACCAAATACCGCCATTGGCCCAAACAAAAAGCCTGAAGCCTCGTCACCTGGTTTTCGGGCCTTTCTTCTTTTTCCAAATAAATAATGGGCTGACCCAAAGAGACTTTGGCTCCCGGGAAAGGAATTTCGACCTCGCTGCTCATGGAAGTAAATTCTCGAGCGGTCTTATTTTTCAGCAAAAAATGAAGATTAAACCTGCCGGGAATAATTGGGAAGAGGTCTTGAAAGGAAAATATCCTTTTCCCTTGGGCCTCAAATTCCCCTTTAGTTAGCCGAACTGGAACCTCCTCGCTCCTTTCCCCAATCGTCCTTCCTGATTGGTCTTCTATTTTTATGAATAATTCATAAGAGGCATAGACTTGGCCGTCTTCAGAAGGAAAAAAACTCATCTTAACGGGCTCCAAGGCCCAGTGGACAAACGGTTGCCCACGATGAAGAAAAACCCTGGTCCGAAGATGACTCTCCACAAAACGGTCGGCATAATCAACTTCTACTAATCCTTGGTAATGGAGGTAATTGCGGGCATAAGCATCATTGAATTTCTTTTCGGGGAGAGAGCGAATGGAGGCGAGCACGGTTTGGGAAGAAAGCGCGGTGGCTGTCGGTAGTTTCTCGCCCGGAATTAAGCTAAGGGAGGCGCTGGCCAACTCGGAGGAGATTTTCCTGAGAACATTATAAGCGGCCTCGCGATTAGTGGCCTGGCGATATAAGGAGGGAATCAAGAGCTGTTCTGGCCCCTCTAAACCTGGGTAGAAAAGACGATAATCTCCCTGTCCTTGGGGTTGATAAAAAATAAGATAAAAAAAAGGAGGAAGACCGAAACGCCCGTCCCCCTGGTAAAACCAAAGCTCCAAAGGCCAGAGCTCGGAATGAGTGGTAAAAAGGTGACGCTCTAAGGGAGGGCCGAGGAGAAGATAATAATAGCCCCGTTCGGTCAGGCTGCCTCGCTTTCCTGACCCTGGGCCAAAAAGAGAGTCAGCCTGGCTAACCCGGTTTATATATTCCTCATAAAATTCGTTGCTTTCAGTGTCGGGAAGCGGGTCCCTTTGTTTCCAGAAAAAAACAATGAATTTATCTCTGGCCTCATCCGTCTGAAGTCGGAGGAAGACATCTCGTTCCGTTGAGGTAATAATCGGTTTAACGAGCTCCAACCATTCCTTATGTCGGGGAGAAAGGTCTGAATCGGCGGAGGAAAGCTGGAAACAAGATAGGAATAAAATTACTAATAAAGAAACATATCTCATTAGGCTTATTATATTTGGTATGGCTTTAATATCTTCATCGGTTAAATTACCATAATCAGAGCTGACTGACAACAAAGTGGCCGTTTTCGCTGAGAACTTCGTTATTCATCCGCATGCCTAATATCCGAGAACAGCGCAATATATAATATTTCAGCTTTGATCTTTGCTTTTCCTCCAGCACCATATAATAGACCCGGCGAGCACCTCCGCTTGGGCTCATAGTAGTTATTGAGCCACTCTTGCCTTGGACTTAAAAAGGCTTCAAAGGAAATTGCAGTTAAAAATATTAAGGAAAAGAAATTCATATTTTTGGATTTATGGATTCAATATTTTGAATTTTGGGTTAAATTGGAGAGCCTTGATTATCCTAATTATTTAAAATGCAAGTAGTTAGCTCTTTGATCAAACTGGCATGAAAATTGCAAATATATTATTTTGAAAGGAGGTGAGAAAGAGAAAATAATTTTATCCTAAGCCGAGGAAAAAATGGTCAAAAGGCAAAGGAATTCACGGAAGGAGGACAGAAGGAGGAAAGATGAAGCTAAAAAATTGCCTCTTATTCTTAACTGCTTTATTGTTCGTTGTCTCCCTGACATTTGGCCAATCCCGAGAAACAGGGGCAGTCGAAGGAACGGTTAAAGATGACCAGGGTAATCCTCTTCCCGGAGTAACAGTTACGATCTCCGGTCCCAGTTTGATGGGGGTGCGAACATTTGTTACTGACCCTGAAGGCAAATTCCGCTTCCCGGCCCTGCCGCCTGGAGAATATGCCGTGAAGGCCGAGCTTCAGGGGTTTACGACTGTCATCCGCGAAAATATTCGCCTGACCACGACGGTGCGGCTGACAGTTGACCTGGTCATGAAACCAGCCGCTTTAGCTGAAGAAGTCACGGTCTTAGCTAAAGCCCCTACAGTGGATGTCAAATCCACCGAAACGGCCTCGGTTACTTTGGCTAATGAAATTCTCCGAAACATTCCCTATAGCCAGTTCACGACTGATATCGTTAACATGGCGCCGGGCGTTGTCAGCAACGTGGCCTATGGCAGTTCTCAAGGCACGGGGATAGCTTGGTCGGTGGACGGAGTTAACGTGGCTGACCCGGAGGGAGGAACAGCCTGGGTCTTTCTCGACCACAATATTATCGAGGAAGCCAAGATTATGGGCATCGGGCTGCCGGCTGAGTATGGGGGATTTACTGGCGTTATCTTCAACCTGGTGACAAAATCCGGTGGAAATAATATTGCTGGCCATATCGAGGGTGTTTTTCAGGGCCAGAAAGACGACTGGCCGAAGGGTTTCTGGCAACAGGATAACAACAAAAAATACTTAGATGACTTCCCCAAATTGAGCTCTCCCAAATACCGGCTGATTGACGCCAATGCTCACTTGGGTGGACCGATTAAAAAAGACAAATACTGGTATTATGTAGGCACTCAATTCCAGCAGTTCGGCGACTGGGTTACTGGTTTCCCTGAGCCCAGGCAATATAATCAGCCTCGTCTTTTCACCAAGCTAACTTCCCAGTTAGACCCCACTCTCAACTTCGTCTTATCCTTAGAAATCGATACTTATGACGGCAAGAATCGGGGTGCTAGCGCCACTGTTGCTCCCGATGCGGTGGTTAACCAAAAATCACCAGAGATTGTGGGTAACTTTAGCCTGACCAAGATTCTCAGCCCGAAGACCTTTTTTGACGTTAAAGCGGCCTATTTCTGGGGTTACTACTACCTTGACCCGGAAGTGGGGAAAGATAAAGCCATGTATTTTAGCTTGGACGAGAACTTCCGCTATAGTAGCTCGGGTTACTTCTATTATGCTGACCGCACCAGGTTCCAGGCTAATGCCAGCTTGACCCATTTTGCCGAGGATTTTATTAGAGGCGACCACGATTTTAAATTCGGCGTAGAAATCGAGCGCTCCACAGTTCGCAATAGATATGGTTACACTGGGCCTAACCATATGAAGTACTTCGGTTATGGAAATCCCACCAAGGGTTGGGAGCATTACCTAGCTTATCAGTATGAAGGCTATGACACCAATACGCGCTATACCCGCTTTGAGGCTTTTGCCCAGGATTCCTGGTCTATTACTCCTCGCTTAAACATCAGCGCCGGGGTTCGCTTCAGCCAGAACTGGGGAACGATTAAGAACGTTGAGGGAATTGTCTATAACACGCGGCGAATCGCTCCCCGGATCGGTTTTACCCTGGATATTTTTGGCGACAGGACAACCGTGCTTAAGGCTCACTATGGCCAGTATACTGAAGGTATGTTCTCAAATTACCACGACCGGTTAAACCCGGCTTCGGCTTATTCAGATTATATTGGCTATTATTGGTCCAAAGGCAAGTGGGTAGAATTCATGCGGCTTACCCACGAAGAGCTTTATTCTATTGCTGACGGAATTAAGCACCCCTTCATGAACCAGTACACAGTGAGCTTAGAACGCGAGCTTTTTACTGATGCTTCCTTTTCGGTGGCTTACATCTTCAGGGAATGGAAAAATATTATTGGTCGCTACGATACCCTGTCCAACTATCGTCAGGTACCAATTACTGTCGGTTATCACATCAATAAGACCTTCAACATCTATGAGCTTACCACGGGCGATGCCCATGCTTATGTTCTGGATAACATTAAAAAAGGCGACCCCTGGGTTATGCTCGACCCTTACCGGAAATACCGAGGGGTTGAATTTTTGTTCAACAAGCGGTTCTCCCACCGCTGGCAGCTCTTACTCAGCTATGTATACTCTAAAGCCTGGGGAACCATAGATAACTGGTCGGCTGGTGATATCGGCTATAGTGACCGCGATGGGCTGCATACAGGAGACCCCAACTTCTGGATCAACGACGAGGGTAATTTGAGTGTCGACCCGACCCATATGCTCAAGCTCCAGGGGACCTACATTTTGCCGTTGGATATAAGCTTGAGTGCCTATTTCCGGGCGATTACGGGCAATGCCTGGACTACCAGGTATCGGACCAAGCGGTTAGCTCAGGGAAGAGTAACTTTCTTTGCCGAACCCAGGGGCTCCAATCATTATCCCATGCAAAAAATCCTCGATATCAGGCTGGAGAAAATCTTCCGTTTTGCCGAGAAATACCGCTTCGGGGTGATGCTGGATGTTTTCAATGTGCTTAACACCAACACCATTACCAGCTGGGGAACAAGGATTGGCTATGATTGGTTCCCCGACCAGTGGGAATCGACCGACGGTCATCAGCTTTATGGCATAGTGCGGCCGCGTCAGGTTAGATTGGGGCTCCGTTTGATGTTCTAATTCAGATGCCTAAGAGGCAGGGAGGCGGGAACCTCCCTGCCTCTTTTTTTTAAGCAAACAGCCGGCCAAAATTTTTTAAGCTTTAAAAAGTAGACGATAATTATTTATTGTCAGCTTCATAAACTTTATTTAATGTTAGAAGCTCTACCCGAGATATTTGTTTTTCTTTCGCTCGAAACTTAGATAATTCTTAAATAGGCGCGTCCGGCCGCTAAAATTTAAACATTATGGCAGGTAAGATTAAAGGGCTCTCTTTCGTCTTTCCGGGTTAGGAAAACGACGCAGCCCAAATGACCTCGTTCGGCTCCTGATTTTTTGGTCGCTTCTGCCATCCCCCCACGTGGGCTTTAAAGCCTGCCTTCCCAAGGGGAGGGAACCAAATAAGGAAGGTTGTTTATTGAGAGGATTCCGGAGGACTTTATGCCGGTCCTAAGAAGGAGGAAGAGAAAACCTCTTTTTATCGACTTATTAAGCTATAATATATAATAATCCTATCAGCTATAATAGTTAAGAGTAGAAAAATGATTCCTTGAGCCAGGTCATGACGAAAAAATCCCCAAAACCTCGATTTCTTGTTATTTCTTTTAGTTTGCTTATTCTTTGTGCGGTTGCCTTTTTCTTCGCCCGCCATCCCTTCTCGCGCTCTGCTTTACCCCGCTTTTCTGAAAAACAAAAGCCTAACGTCATCCTGATTACTGTCGATACTCTCAGGGCTGACCGGCTCCATTGCTATGGTTTTAGAGCCATCGAGACCCCCACTATCGACCATTTAGCCACCCGAGGAGTCAAATTTGAGCATTGCCTCGCCCCAACTCCACTCACTCTTCCCTCCCACACTACCATCCTTACTGGTACCCTCCCGCTTTTTCATAGCGTCCGCGATAACGGCGGGTTCATCGTTCCTAAGGACCTGATAACGATGGCTGAAGTTTTTAAGGCGGCTGATTACGCCACCGCGGCTTTTGTCGGCGCCTATGTTCTTGACTCCCGCTGGGGTTTGGACCAGGGCTTTGATTATTATTTCGACCAATTCGACCTGAGTAAATTTGAAAAAATATCCCTCTCCATGGTTCAAAGGCCGGCTAATGAAGTAATCGACCATACTCTCTCCTGGCTCGAGATTAATAAAGAAAAACCTTTTTTCTGCTGGATTCACGTTTATGACCCCCATACCCCTTATGACCCTCCAGAGATTTGGGCCCAAAAATACCCAGAGCATCCCTATTTGGGTGAAATCGCCTTCACTGACCACGAGTTGGGCCGACTTTGGAATTTCCTCGAAGCGAACGACCTGTTGTCTCGAACTCTCTTGGTTTTTGCCTCCGACCACGGGGAAAGCTTGGGTGAGCATAAAGAATCTACCCATGGCTTTTTCCTCTATGAGGAAGCCATCCATGTGCCCCTAATCTTTGTCACTCCCTTTCCTAAATTCCAGGGAATCTCCGTAGCTCAAACGGTTTCCTTAGTTGACATTATGCCCACAGTCCTGGAATTGATTGGCCTGCCGACACCTAAGGCGGTTCAAGGGAAAAGCCTTCTGCCTTTCTTTTTTAAGCCTAAGAAAGAGGAAAGAAGGTTGGCTTACGCGGAGACCTATTATCCGCGGTTTCATTTTGGCTGGTCCGAACTCCAAAGTATTCAGGATGGCCGCTGGAAGCTAATCATATCTCCCGAGCCTGAACTTTATGACCTTAAAATTGACCCCGAAGAAAAAAATAACCTGGCTTCCGAGCAAAAAAAAATATTAACCCGCTTAGAAGAAGAGGCGGAGCGATACATCAACCAACAAAGCCAAAATGCTTTCCAACTGAGTATGAATCAACTTGACGAAGAAACGAGAGAAAGGCTGGCCGCCTTGGGCTACATCGGCTCTTTTAGCGACCTGGCCGCTACTTCGGGCAAGAAATTAGCTAATCCTCGAGATAAAATTGATGTTTTTAACGAACTATCCAGGGCGAGAGAGATAGGGATGGAAGGCAACGCGGAGGAAGCGATTGCGGTCATAAAAAAAATCATTTCCCAGGACCCCGATATATCCGACGCCCATTTCACCTTGGGTAATATTTATTTTCGCCTGAATCAATTTGAGATGGCGATTACTTATTTCCGCCAGTCTTTAGCCCTCAAACCAGATGATATCTTTGCCGCTCTTAATATTGCCAATTGCTATTTAAAGAAGGGTCAATCGGAGGAAGCGGAAAAATTCTTGTTAGAATTCAGCCGCAAGGGTTTTCCTGACTCCCAGATTTATTTCCTGCTGGGAAACATAAAATTTTATGAGCAAAAATACGATGAAGCTATCAATTATTACCAGGAATGCTTGAACCTTAATCCTGATTCCGCCTCGGCTTATAATGCCTTGGGCGCAGTTTATATGCTGCGGGGAGAATTAGAAAAAGCCGAAGCGAACTTACAGCGCGCCTTACAAATCAACCCTGAATTAACTAACGCTAATTATAATTTAGCCCAGTTATATGAATTGAAAGGCATGACGGAAAAAGCCATCGAGGCTTATCGTCAAGAATTAGTTCATTCGCCTCGCCATTTCAAAGCCAGTTTTAACTTGGCTCGGCTTTACCGCCTCCTCGGTAAAACGCAAGAGGAAGAAAAGCTCCTGCGGGTTTGCTTAGAGGCTGACCCGACTTTTCCGCTAACTTATTTTTATTTGGCGCGAATACTTCTCAACCGGGGAGAACAATTAGAAACGGCCATTTCTTTGGTTCGAAAGGGAATTGAACTTAAACCTGAGCCCAAAGACCTGGCTTTAGGCTATTTCCTCCTGGCCGACCTGTACAACCGTTTAGGAAATAATTCACTTTCGCAACAATACGCCCGCAAGGGCCAGGAGCTTTCCCGCCCCGCCTCACGCCACCTTTGAATAAAATTACATCCTGAATTTATCTCTCTATTAGCGGAAAAAATCACTCGTTGTTTCTGTCAGAGCGACAAATGCACTCACTTCACTCAGGCGCTAGGTTAAAAGCGAACCCCGGCGGCCCAATTTCTCCGAGCTAAGGTTCGGTGCTCTCTTTTTGGCTAAAGGTCAATGTTAAAGAGACGCTGATAAAGCTCCACATATTCTCGGGCGGCTCTCTCCCAAGAAAAATCAGCGGCCATGGCGTTTCTAATTAACGAACCCCAAAGGGAAGCCTGCTCATAGATGGGCAATGCTTTTTTCAATGCTTCTACCAAGGCTGCGGCTGAATATTCCTTGAACCTAAACCCGTTTCCCTTGAGGGTTGCGGGGTCAAACTCTTGGATTGTATCGGCCAAGCCACCGACAGCGCGGACTACGGGAATTGTGCCGTAGCGCAGGCTATACATCTGAGTCAGGCCACAGGGCTCGTAGCGAGAAGGGATTAGAAAGAGGTCGCTTCCAGCGATAATCAAATGAGCTAAAGCCTCGTCAAAAGCAATCCTAACTCCAAGGTGACTCTTTTTTTCTAACTGGAGTGCAGCTAAAAGGTCATGATATTTTTTATCTCCCTGACCCAAGATAACCAATCTCAAATCGAGAGAGAAAAGATTTTCCAGGCTGGAGACAACAATATCCAGCCCCTTTTGGTCAGCCAAGCGAGTAACCAGGCCGACAAGCGGCCGGTCAATATCAACCAAAGAGAAACCGAACTGGCGGAAGAGCACTTCTTTGCACCGCCTTTTCCCTGTTAAGTCCTTCGGACTGAAGCGGTAGGGTAGGAGAGGGTCTTTCTCCGGGTCCCAGGAAGAGGTATCAATGCCGTTGAGAATACCGAAGACGACTGAAGCTCTTTGTCGGAGAACGCCATCCAGCCCGCATCCATTGTCGGGTTCTTGAATTTCTCGGCTATAGGTTGGGCTAACCGTACTGATGGCATTGGAATAGACTAAGCCAGCTTTTAAGAAATTAACTCGGCCGAAAAACTCCATTTCTTCTAACCGAAAAACATCCTGAGGCAGGCCGACACGGCTAATTATCTCTGCGGGAAAGATTCCCTGGTAAGCTAAATTATGAACAGTGAATAGAGAGCGAGTCTCAGAGAAGAAAGCTTCTCTATGATAATTATAGCGAAGATAAGCCAAAGAAAGAGCCGCCTGCCAGTCATGAGCATGAATGATATCAGGCTGGAAGTTAACCGCCCTCATCGCCTCCAGGGCGGCTAAGGAATAAAAGGCAAACCGCTCCCCATTATCCGGATGGTCGCCAGAGGCTGTGCCATAGAGACCGTCGCGGAAATAATAATTATCGTTCTGAATAAATAAAACGCGAAGCTCGGGCGATTTATATTCCCATAGCGGAACAATAACTGGTTTTCCTTGCCAGTCAAGATGGAGCTCAGCCGTTAGGTTTAAGGGCCAATTTTTCTTCTGAATCTCCTGGTAAAAAGGCAGGAAAAGAACTATTTCTAGTCCCAGTTGGCCCAAATATCGGGGCAATGACCCCACAACATCGGCCAGACCTCCCGTCTTAGCAAAAGGAACAGCTTCTGAGGCTAAAAAGGCTACTTTCATGGCGGTTATTTTAACATAGCTCAAGACATATAAGAATAATTATCTTTGACTCTCATTAGTTGGCTCCGGCGACACTCTGGATGACTTGGCTGGGGAACGAGTTTTATTGCCTCCTCATCAAATGAGCTCAGAACAGTCCCCATTTGTCCCCTAAGAATAGGCTCTGGGCCATTGCCCTTGCAAGGCTGATGCGACTGGTGCGCTGGCCAAAAAATTGGCGCTTTTTATTACCAACATTGACAGCCGAAAGGCAAGAAACCGGAATTCATTGCCAAAAGTATAGTCTGAAGCTAAGATAAAAAACGAGCCTATAAGACAAAAAGTTAAAGCCTGATTCTTTTATGGAAAAAGTAGCGGCGGCAGTGATTGAAAAAAACGGGCTGATTCTTTTAGCCCGGCGAAGAAAAAACAAAAAAGGGGGTGGCAAGCTGGAATTTCCTGGAGGCAAAATTTGGCCCGAGGAAACGCCTGAAGATTGTTTGCGCCGCGAGTTGAGGGAAGAGTTTGCAGTTGAGGCTGAAATCAGAGAATTTCTGGGCATCTGGAAACATCCGGAAATTGAACCGGGGATTGAGCTTTTGGTTTATCAGGTAAACATCCCGGAGATTTCTTTAGCGCTTCAAGACCATGAAGAAATACTATGGGTTTCACCCCAAAACTTTCCTTGGTCAGAATTACTTCCCTTAGACCGCGAAGTGGCTCGCTTTTTAAGGGACAAAAATCCCTCTAAGAATGGGGAAAGCAAAAAAGATAAGAGCTAAGACAATGAAATCTAAAACTTACCCCGCAGTCATTCTTCATCCAGGCAAGGAAAAACCCATCCGCCAGCGCCACCACTGGATTTTCTCCGGCGCCATTCAATCTTTTCCCGATTTTGAAAATGGCGGCATTTTAGCGGTTAGGGATAGTCAAGGCAATCATCTTGGTTATGCTTACTTTAACCGCCATTGCTCATTGGCCGGCCGAATGATAAGTTTCGGCTCAGAACAGCCCGAAGAGGCTCTCGAGAAGAGCCTAGAAAGAGCCATTAAGCTTCGAGAAATATTTTTCGGCCGACAGACTAATGCCTATCGTCTGGTCAACGGCGAGGGCGATAACCTTCCAGGTCTGGTTATTGACCGCTATAACGACATTCTGGTTATTCAGATTACTACCCTCGGGATGGAAAAACTCAAGCCTTGGATATTGGAAAGGTTAATTGGCCGTCTTAAGCCTCGTTCTATCTTTGAACGTTCTATTGCGCCAGCACGACAAGAAGAAGGCCTGAAAGATTTTGAGGCCTGGGTTTACGGTGAGGCCACGTTTTCCACTGAAATAACCGAAAGCGGCGCTCGCTTCACTATTGATTTTACTCAACCCCAGAAAACTGGATTTTATTTAGACCAGCGAGAGATGAGAGCTTTGGTCAGACAGTTGGCGGAGGGAAGAAAGGTCTTAGATTGCTTTTCGTATACCGGAGGATTTAGTGTCAACGCGCTTGCTGGCGGCGCTTCTCAAGTGGAGTTGGTTGAGACCTCAGCCTATTCCCTAGCTCTGGCCCAAAAAAATTTAGAGCAGAACGGGTTTTCCTCGAATTACTATAAACTTCACAATGATGATGTTTTTGCTTTTTTGCGTCAGGCGAAAATCGATTCCGATTTTATCATTCTTGACCCCCCAGCTTTTGCCAAGAAAAGAAATGATGTTATTCGGGCTTGTCGGGGTTACAAGGACATCAACCGCTTAGCCATGCTTCATCTCAAGCCGGGAGGCTTTCTCCTGAGCTTTTCTTGTTCCCATTATGTCGACGACCAACTTTTTCAGAAGGTTCTTTTTGAGGCAGCTCTGGAGGCAGGACGTCGAGTTCGTCTTCTCCAAAGGATGAGACATAGCTTTGACCATCCTGTTAACATTTTTCACCCCGAAACCCATTACCTCAAGGGCTTCCTTCTCTATCTTGATTAAGATTATTAAACAAGACACGCCTTTCCTGCTTAATTCAATTAATAAATCAGCTTCCCATTGATAAATTAAAGGCTTAGGGGAGAAGAAACAACGCGGGAAAACAATAGAAATCGGCGTTCGATATTTATAAAATAAGAGCAGTTGAGCTGCCTGCTAAGGGAAAAATCTTGGGAAAAATAATAACCAATCTAAGATTAGGAGGTAGAAATGAAGGAAACTGAAGGCACGGTAGAAAATTTAAACCGGGTTTTTAGGGTTCAGCTCATAATAGCCATCTCTATTTTTTTGTCCTTAGGAGTCTTTTTGGTCGTTGAGGAACTCGTCCGGTACTTCCTGCGTCCTTTTCTGGGCTGGGGTGGAATTGCTTTTAATCAAGTTTCCCAGTTTCGTTATTTCATTTATGGGGTTTCGGTGGGGGTTGTCGTTCTCATCCGCCTGCTCCAGGCTATTTTATTAAGACTTCCTCCCCATCTTGATTTTAGCCGAGCCTTAGCCCGATTAAGTAGTGGCACCCTCATCCCGTTAGTTCTGGCCGAGATACCCGCTATCCTTGGCTTTGGGTTCTTTTTGCTCACGGGACTGCAAAGGGATTTTTATGTCTTAGGCATTGTTTCTGTTATTCTGCTGTTTATGTATTTCCCGCGGAAAGCTGTGTGGCAAGAAAAATTAGCGCCGTCTTTAAGCGAAAAACGCGGCTGATTTAACTCTTGGCGACAAAATAAACATGGAAAAAATGGGAACGTCAATGGACGTTGAGAGGTCAAGAAACGCTCCCTTATCTGGAGCCATTATATCCAATAAATTGGACATGAAGCGGGAAAACTCCTTATTCTTGAACCTTTTTATTGCTGGCACTTCTCTTTTATGTCTGGTTTTTTTCCTGAAAATGATCAAAACAAAAGAGAGGGGGATAAAAATGGACCGAGAATCGGTAAGAATCAAGAAAGCCTTCCTGGGGCTTTTTCTACTTTTTCTGTCATCTTCCTTTTGCTTAAGCATCGAAACCTGGCAGAAGCCCCTTGAGCCACCACCAGTTTTTTATAACCTTCAGGTTACCCTTGACCCGATTAAAGCGACGTTATTAGGAGAGGAAGAGATAATTTGGGAAAACAGGACGGCTGATGTTATCTCGGATATGTGGTTCCATCTTTACTGGAATGCCTTTAAAAATGAGGCCAGCGCCTTCTTTCAAGAGTCTCAAGCCGAGGCGGGAATAGCCGCGGTTCGTTTCCAGGAAGGCAAATGGGGTTGGATAGATATTAAGTCAATTCGGCTGGCTGATGGCCGAGATTTAAAGCCAACCAGCCAATTTGTTCGTCAGGATAACCCAAATTCTTCCGATGAAACCGTGCTTAGAATCATGTTTCCTGAACCAATTTTGCCCGGAAACAAAGTCCAGCTTTTTCTTTCTTTCGAAGGCAAAGTTCCGGCCCAAGGAATAAGGGCTGGCTATCGGGGCCAGGCCTTTTTTATTGCGCAATGGTATCCTAAACCCGGAGTTTATGAAGCTGGTAAAGGCTGGAACTGCCATGCCTACCATCTTAATTCAGAATTCTTTGCTGATTTTGCCAATTTCAAGGTTTCGATAACCACCCCTGCTAACTTCATAGTAGGGGCCTCGGGAAAAGAAATAGAGCGACAGGTAGATGGGGAAAGACAGAAACAGACCGTGGTTTTCGCGGCCGATTGGGTTCATGACTTCGCTTGGACCGCGGCGCCTGATTATCTTCGTTTCGAGAAGGATTTTATCGCCAATCAGGAAATATCCCAGGAGGAATTAAGAGAAACCGCCGCTCTGCTCGGCTTAAATCCGGAGGACGTTCAGCTTCCCGACCTTAAAATGATCCTCTTCCTTCGGCCGGAGCACCGCCACCAGCTTGACCGGCACCTCAGAGCGCTTAAACAAGCCATAAAATACTATGGCCTGTGGTTCGGCCCTTATCCTTATGAACAAATCACTCTTGTCGACCCTCCCTACGGTACGGGAAGCGGCGGTATGGAATATCCCACTCTCTTTACTGCCGGAACTTCACTTTTCCTGAGCCCGGAGGTTCTTTCCCCAGAAGGAGTGATTATCCATGAATTCGGCCACAATTATTGGTACGGCTTGTTCGCCAACAACGAGTTTGAAGAGGCGTGGCTGGATGAAGGCATCAACACTTATAGCACCGGCCGCGTCTTAGCCCGGGCTTATGGCCCAGGGGCTGTGTCCGCGTCTGTTCTTGGCCTGCCTTTGGCCTGGTTCTTTCGCTTGCCTCGCTATTATGATTGGCAGCTCGACCGAGCAACCTCCATTCATATCGTGGCGATTGACCCGATAATTCGTGATTCCTGGAAGTTCTTTAACCGCCTCAGTTATGGTCTTAACGTTTATTATCGGGCCTCAACCTGCCTGAACACTCTGGAAAGGTTAATAGGTGAGGCGAAAATGCTGCGCGGGCTGAGGGAGCTCCAATGGCGCTTCCGCTTTCGCCACCCCCATAGCCAGGACTTTTTCCAGGTCATGAGCGAGGTAAGCGGGTTGGAGCTCGACTGGTTTTATCAAACCTTTTTCCTTTTCACCAAGACCTTTGACTATGGAATAGATTCGCTTCGGTCATGGCCAAAGCCGGCTCAATTGAGGGGCGTTTTTGATGCGGAGGGAATAAAAAAAGAGGTGGGGGGGAAGGAGGTCAAGGAAATAGAAAAGAAAAAATTGCTGAGCTCAGAGAAAAAAGTTTTTATCAATGAGGTAACGGTGAGACGATTTGGCGAAGCTTCCGTCCCCCCCGATTTCCCTTTGAAGATAAAAATTGTGTTTGAAGATAGCTCTGAGGAAATAAGGACTTGGGATGGTCAGGAAAGATGGGTTCGCTTTCAGATAGAAAAGCCATCTCGGGCTAAATTGGCCGTAGTCGACCCCGACCAGGTCTGGCTCATCGATACTAATTGGGCCAATAATAGTCGGATGAATAAGGCCAAAAATAGCGGCGTCTGGCGCATAGCCGCCTCTTATCTTTGGGGCCTGCAGAATTTCCTGCTGATTCTTGGCGGCCTTATTTGAAGGAAGCAAAAATGAGAATAAAAAAGGCTCTCCAATTAGGAATAAAAAAGACCTGGCAAGAGAAAAAGTTGATTTTCCTTTTATGGGCAATTAACGCCTTTTTTTCGTTCATTTTTACCTTGCCTTTCTATTTCCTGCTGAAAGACAATTTTTCTCGGTCACTTTTAACTTCTAATTTGACACGCGGATTTGACCTCATCTGGCTCAGCGACTTAATCTACCGCTACCAGAACCTGATTCCTTATGTTGTCGGGCTGGCCATCTCAACTGTTCTTTTGTGGGTTCCCATTTCTTTAGGTTTAACCGGCGGGATTATGGGCCGGCTGCATTCGGTTAACTCTTTTCGTTGGACTGAGTTTATGAGCGCCGCCGGTTACTATTTTTTCCGTTTCCTAAAGGTCTTTTTCCTTTTTATCTTATCTCTAATCATAATTCTCATGCCTCTCAGCCGCCTTCTAAACTCTCTTTTTCACCTCTGGACAGAGTCTGCCACCTCAGCCTGGCCTGCTTTCTGGTCAGGGATAATCAAACTCCTTCTACTTCTGGCTATTTATTCCCTCGTGCGCCTGTTTTTCGATTATACCCGGATTCTTTTAGTCTTAGAGGATAATCGAAAGGTTTTAAAAGGTGTCGGCCGAGGGGGCTCTTTTTTGGCTCCTCGCCTCGTCCCAGCCTGGGCTGTATTTCTTCTGGCTTCTCTGTTCCCCGTAATTTTGACCATCGCTTATCTCCTTTTCCTTCGCCTCACGCCAACCACATCCTTGCCCACCTTCTGGTTAATCTTCTTTCTAGGCCAAATTTATCTTCTTCTGCGCCAAGCGGGAAAGGTTTT
Source organism: uncultured Eubacteriales bacterium (assembly GCA_964627255.1). GTDB lineage: Bacteria > Acidobacteriota > Aminicenantia > Aminicenantales > CALLJL01 > CALLJL01. The sequence goes on along the minus strand of CAZVIN010000083.1, from coordinate 5,273 downwards.
TACTCTGGGTTCCTGTTATTATTTCGCCCGGCTGGAAAAAGGAGAACCAACCACCTAAGCCCAAGGAACTTTTTCCCGTCTGATTTCGTTTATGATTAAGAAGATACTCCATGATGGAGGCAACTAAATGGAAGCGATGACCAAACAGAGGCCCAGAATAGGGTTTTTAGTCTTCGGTTTGTTTTTTAGCACCATTCTTTTCTTAACAACCCCCAGAAACCTCAGCTCTGGCCAGGAGCATCAAGAACAATTTCTTCAAACTTATGCCTTGAGCCAGGCCGGAACCTTTGAGTTGCGCAATGTTAACGGCTTGAACGTTATCACCACTTGGCCAGAGGAGAAGGTCGAGGTGAAAGCAATCAAAAAAACAAAGCGCGACCCAAAGAACCTGCAACTAGTAAAGATTGAGGTTCAATCTACGGCCGACCGATTAACAGTGGAAACAATTTATCCTCGAGTGCGGAATACGGGAGTGAGTGTCGATTATGAAATTAAGCTTCCCGAACGGCTGGCCGAAACCATTCTGAAAGTGGTCAACGGCCGGGTGGAAGTTACAGGACCAATAAACAAGCTCAAGGCCTCAACAGTTAATGGCGATATTCAGGCTGAAAAGGTTGAAGGACCGGCTGACCTTTCGACCACTAACGGTCAGGTCGAAGCCACTCTCAGCGGAGGTCCCTCTAAAATCGAGGCGGTTAACGGCCGGGTGGGCTGTCGTCTCCTTTCGCTCGCGGAAAATCTCTCGGTGGAAACAGTTAATGGCTCGGTGGAATTGAGGATTGACCCGGAAATTAGGATCAACGCTTATCTTGAAGCCCGAACAGTGAACGGTGGTATTAGCGTCGAGGTACCGGTTCTTTTCCAAAAACTCAGCAAATCGCGCGGGAGCCTAGAAGGCCAGGTGGGGAACGGAGGGCCGCTTATCCGCCTGCGCACGGTTAACGGCTCTATTCGCCTAACTAAATAAAAATAACTGACAGGCTGGATGGATTAAACTAGTCAGCTATTGACCAGTTTGACGACTTCCACCAAAACAATAAACTTTTACCAATTTTTTAATTTACCAAAAAGAGTCAGAATCTATTAGCCGGGGATTCTTATATTTTTGCTCCCATCGGGTTCAATAGAAAAGGTCAATAAGAAAATAGATATTTTAACCATGGATTATCATTGCCTTCGCCGGACCGAAGGCTAAGGGAATTATAGCTCAGATTCCGGCCTAAACCATGGCTCAAGACCCAGGTGCTGACTTTTAAATTGGTCTGGTCACTATTAAATCGTGATACGGGAAGCTGAGACTGAAGCGGGCCTTTCGTCAAAAGAGTGGTAACCTATTAGAGTCATAGCCGCTGTATTTCCTTTAAAAACCAGGAAATATGAAATTTTAGCCGGGCCATAAATGTATTTGGAATTAAAAACACGATTTATTCTCATCTTAACCTTTAAAGAGGCTAAGATAAAGCTTTATAAAGCCCGGCCTTTTCCCAGATAAGAGGGTCCTTGGAGCCGAAAAAGGCTAAATATTTATGATAAGAAGCCCTTAAAGCACCACACTTTTTAAGGACCAGCCGACAAAAGCTTGCGGTTAAGGGTGAGGTTAATTAAAATACGCCTTTAAAACTCAAAGCTGAGCGCAATGAAGTTAACTTTTTTAGGGGCGTGTCGCCAAGTAACAGGGTCAGCCTATCTTTTAGAAGAAGATAGCCTGAGAGTTCTGGTCGATTGCGGCCTCTATCAGGAAAGGCCTTTTTTGGAAAGAAACTGGGACCCCTTTCCTGCCGACCCCGAGACAATCGACGCCGTCATCCTGACTCATGTTCATTTGGATCATTCTGGCTTGATTCCGAAGCTTGTTCGGGATGGGTTTAATGGCCCGATTTTTATGACGCCCATTACGGCCGACTTGCTGCCGATTGTTCTTCTGGACTCAGCTCACCTTCAGGAAGAAGACGCTACCTTCAAACGGAAAAGACATAAAAAAGAGGGAAGACGAGGGCCATATCCCGAAATTCCCCTTTATACGGAAGAAGATGTCAGGCGAGTGAAGCCGCTAATCAGAGAGGTTAACTACGGTCAACCAATCAAATTCAACCGGAATTTTAGCTGCCTCTTCCATAACGCCGGCCATATCCTTGGTTCGGCGATGGTCGAGGTGGTCTTCGGCCAAGGGGAAGAACACGTTATATTTACCGGCGATATCGGCCAAAAGGATAAACCGCTCGTCCACGACCCTGATTCTTTAGAGGTGGCGGAGACGCTGATTATGGAGGCAACTTATGGCGATAGAAACCATGAAGACCCGGCTGATATCGAAACTTTGCTCATAAAAATTATTAACGAAACCGTCGAAGCCGGCGGCAATATCATAATTCCAACATTCGCCGTAGAAAGAGCTCAAGAAGTTCTTTATTATTTAGGCCAGCTCACCAGAGAAGAAAAAATACCGCCGCTTCTTTGTTTTCTTGATAGCCCCATGGCTCTTGAGGTTACCCAGGTGTTTGAGCGTCATCGAGAAAGTTTGGATGAGGAAACTCGCCGTCTTTACCGTCTTCGCCAGAACCCCTTTAGTTTCCCCGGATTAAAGCTGGTGCGGAGTATCGAAGAGTCCAAAGCAATCAATCACCTGCGCGGCTCATGCCTGATTATGGCGGGTTCAGGAATGTGCACCGGCGGCCGGATAAAACATCATTTAGTTCATAATATATCCCGGCCAGAATCGACGATTCTTTTCGTGGGCTATCAGGCACCGGGGACCTTAGGGAGACAAATCCTGGACGGACATCCAGAAGTACGAATTTTTGGACAAATGTATCCCGTCCGCGCCCGGATTGAACAGATTCAAGGCTTTTCGGCTCATGCCGACCGGCGCTTCCTCCTGGAATGGGTCAACTCCTTCCAACAACCTCCAAGACGGATTTTTCTCACCCATGGGGAAGAACAAGCCTTAGAAGCTTTTCGTCAGTCATTGTTAAAGAGATTTTCGGCCTCGTTTAGTCCTTCTGTCTTTATCCCGGCTTATAAAGAAACTTATCAACTTCTTTAGACCTTGCTAAGTAAACCCTTTTGGCTCCTATTCTAACCGGGGAAATAATCTTCATAGCCCAATCTAGCATCCTGTAACAATTGGTATCCAAAAGGGAGCAAAAAGGAATATATTCATTTCCCTTTCAGGTCGTTGAATCCAAAAAACCCATCTTTTAAAGGCCGATTTAATAAATTGCCAATAATTTTATTTTTTCACTTTTATTAAATGTGGTCTGATTACAGCTCAACATGCTCAAGCTCAGAAATCCTTGCCTCGAATATATATTTTATGCTAATGCTAAGGAAAACTCGTTCAGGAGGCAAAGGAGATGAATAAAGAGATTTCAGCCCGAAAAAAGACGCTCCTTATCTTTCTGGCTATTCTGGTCACCAGCCTTTTAACCTTGCCAGGATTTATGGGGCTAAAATTAGACCACAGCGAAGGAGAAGGGCTTCGCTTCGCCTTGAGCTTTCCTCGCGAAAGATCCGCTGTGCCCCTCGATGGCCGGATGCTTCTTCTTATTGCTGATAATAACGCCGCTGAACCTCGTTTTCAGATAAATGACAGTCCTAACACTCAACTCGCTTTCGGGCTGGATGTTGAGGGTCTGAAGCCCGGCGAACCAGCTTTGTTTGATAGAAATGTTTTTGGCTACCCCTTACGGAGCATTGCGGATATACCTGCTGGCGAATACTGGGTGCAGGGCTTACTTAATCGCTACGAGACTTTTCATCGCGCTGACGGTCATACGGTCAAGCTGCCGATGGATAAAGGCGAGGGACAGCAATGGAACCGCAAACCGGGCAATTTTTACAGTCTACCTAAAAAAATATATCTCGACCCTAAGGAAGAAAAGGTCATCCCGATTGTTCTCGACCAGGAAATCCCGCCTATCCCTGACCCGCCAGAAACGAAATATGTTAAGCATGTGCGACTCCAAAGTAAGCTCCTGAGCCAATTCTGGGGTCGGCCGATGTATCTCGGCGCCCATGTGCTCTTACCCGAAGGATTCGAAGAACATCCAGAAGCTCACTATCCCCTGATTATTTTTCATGGCCATTTTCCCTACACCTTCAGCGGCTGGCGAGAAACGCCGCCTGACCCTGACCTTAAGCCCGATTATTCCGAGCGATTCAAAATCCACGGCTACAATCGAATCGTTCAAGAATACGCCTATGAGTTCTATAAATACTGGACTTCGCCCGAAACCCCGCGCTTTTTGATTATCGAAATTCAGCATGCCAACCCTTACTATGATGATTCCTACGCCGTGAATTCCGCTAACCTTGGGCCTTACGGAGACGCCATAACTTATGAATTAATTCCCTACATCGAGAAGAAATTCAGAGGAATAGGGCAGGGATGGGCTCGCTTTCTCTATGGTGGTTCTACTGGCGGCTGGGAAGCTCTGGCGGCTCAAATCTTTTATCCAGATGAATACAACGGCTGCTGGGCCGCTTGCCCTGACCCGATTGATTTTCGAGCTTATACGATTGTTAATATTTATGAGCACAAAAATGCTTATTATGTCGATAGCCAGTGGAAGAAAACGCCGCGGCCAGGGCGGCGCAATTATTTAGGCGAAGTGAGCTGCACCTTGGAGGAAGCAAACCATCGGGAGCTTGTTCTGGGAACAAAAAGCCGCTCAGGTGACCAGTGGGACATCTGGGAGGCGGTCTTTTCGCCTGTCGGCCCTGATGGCTACCCAAGAAGAATCTGGGACAAAATGACCGGAGAAATTGACCCCGAGGTAGCCGCTTACTGGCGCGAGCATTATGATTTGCGTTATATCTTACAAAGAGATTGGAAAACTCTGGGCCCCAAACTTAAAGGCAAAATTCACATTTATTGCGGCGATATGGATAACTATTACTTGAATAACGCGGTCTATCTGATGGAAGAATTTTTGGAAAAGACCACTGACCCCTATTATGAAGGAGAGGTTGATTATGGTGACCGAGCCGAACACTGCTGGAACGGCGACCACAGCTTGCCCATTTATCTCTCGCGTCTCCGCTATCATCAATTCTATATTCCTAAAATAATGGAGCGCATCAAAAAATCGGCGCCTCCGGGTGCGGACCTTAAAAGCTGGCGCTACTAAAGTTCAAAACAAGGTTGGGCTTGGCCTAAAACTAGCGCCTCCTTCTATTCTTTATTCCTCGGGGTAAAGCTGAGAATAGTCGTTTAGCGAGGTCTATAAATAAACGACCATTATTTTTTTGGCTTTGTCCCAAAGTTACGTGAT
>CAZVIN010000082.1:0-9157 GCA_964627255.1 uncultured Eubacteriales bacterium | reverse complement strand
TCCAGACCCGGGCTGGCCCGAAATCCAGGTCGCGTACCCACCGTCTCTCCTGACTGTGGATTCGCCTGGCTGGCTTCCCACAGATATGACAGATGGGACGAAACCGCTTGTTGGGCACTGCTTCCAGGTAGGCATTCCTGGAATCTCCGGAAACCTTCTGGCGGAGAATACGGACTCGCGGGAAAGGGAAATAGTGTGCTATACTTAGAGAGGACATCGTTGGCCTCCTTTGGATGGAGATTTAGAGACATTCCATCTCTCTTATCCATTGGAGATACCAGATGTCCAATCTTCTTTTCAAGCATGATAAATATACACATTCCCTTCAACTAATCGGGAGAAGATCCAAAGATATTAAAACAAGGAGAAGCTTAAAATGATATAGAATTGAGAATAATAAAGAGTGATTTTTTTCGAAAACTATTTATTTGGTAACCTCAATTGAACGCTTAAATTTAAGCCTGAAAAGGGGAAGAGCTCTGAAAGGGAAAGTAAAGGTTTAATTTTTTTTTAGTCGAATCTAAAACTCTTTAACCTTTCTAGCCTGAAAATAATTAGGCCATATCATTCGTGACTTCGTTTAAAGAAGATTGAGGGAGGCAAATAATGTTAATCAAGTTAGTTGCCATTTTGTCTGCTTGTTCGAGATTAAAAAGTAATAAAATTTCTGAATGATATTTCTATTTTAGAAGATGTTTCATTTGAAGCTGATTCTTTAAAGCGAAGAGCAATCAACAGGAATTAAAAATTGACAGGAAATTGAGACAGTTTGTAGAATTTAACCTCTCAGCTTGCTGGCTGAGAGGATTTAAATGGCTGAAAGGTAGGAAAAATGAGAGATGATAAAGGCAAATTTAATCCAATTTCTCTGATTAATTTAATGACTAAATTAATAGCTATTTTAGTCGTCTGGATTTCGGTTTTCTGTTTGATTAAGTTATCAATTTCGTCTGCCTTCAGCCAAAAGAAGGATTCGCCGGTCGTTATAAAAGATGTCCGGGTTTTTGATGGCGAAAGGGTCATATCTCAGGCAACCGTGATAATTGCTTCTGGACGAGTCAAAGCCGTGGGCAAAAATATTACCCAAGACGACTCGATTTTCATTGCCAATGATGCGGTTGGGTATAATTAATCCTTGAGCGATTATTCTCCCAGCACAGCAAGATATTAAATTCTTGTAAACTGAAGTCGGAACATGTATTCCTATCTCTATTTGAAGAGGGAGGATAAAGTTAATGGCAATAGACAGATAAGCAAATCAGGAACCTGGTATCACCTCACCCTTCATTTGCAGCTTTTACCTTTTTTTGATTTCCTCAGCGAAAATCAGAAAACGCTTGAGACGTCCGCCCGAATGTTAGAAGGTTCTTTCTGCAGCTTTTGACGCAGACAGTACAGGCAAAACAGTCTGGTACCATAACTGCCCCTTTAATTATCTCAGCCACAGCCGGGCAGGGACCTTTGGTAGCGCATACTTGACAATCACGGCAGCTGTTTTTCTTTAAGACTACCCGGAAAATGCCTATCTGCTCAACGAGATTGGTAATCAGTCCCACCGGACAGACAAAATAGCAGTACGGGCGGTAGGTTAGAAAAGCAAAGCCCAGAGTCAGGAGAAGCGGGAAAAAATGGAACAGGTTGTTAAGGAGAGTCGGCTCCAGGTTCCATTTGAATCCTTCAAAGGCGTTAATGTAATCGTAGATTGACTTAGCTCTGAGCTGACCTTGAACGGTGGTCTGAACGATGGCCGTCCAGCTGAGAGCGATGAAGGCCAGGAAAATCAGTGTCCGCACTGTCTGGCTGAGCCGAAAAGAAGGCATCCGTCTTCTGATTTTTAACTTATCAGCCAGCATGGCTATGAGTTCCTGGGTGGCCCCAACCGGGCAGACATAACTACAGAAGAGTTTGGGTCCGATTATGGTCAGAACCAGTATGATGGCCATGGTGGCCAGCATCGGAGCTCTAAGACCGTAAAGAATCGGTTTGGTGAAAGCGCAGATGGGCGAAGGATGCATGGAAAAGCCGGAGAAAAGCTTCAGCCCGAGGTTGGCTGAAACTCCGTAAAGAAAGGTAGCAATTACCAGGAAAGGAATTCTGGTCCGGTTGTCCATCTTTCCGATTAGCAGCAGTGCCAGTGCAACCAGAACGATCACGAGCATGGTGATCATTTTGGGTGAAAAGAGAAAGCGGAAGAAATTCTGGGTCGGGGTCTGAGTCGGGACGGGTTCTGGCCTTGATGATTGACCCTGTCTTTGACCCTGCCTTAAACCCTGCCTTAAACCCTGTCCATAACCTCGATCCGAACCCATACCAATTCTTTCTTGAGCAGCATTTCCCTGGATAGATTGCTGTTGCCAGCCACTTTCTGTTTGTTCAGCGGGCGGGTGGTTTGGCTGTTGGTCCTGAGCCAGAGCAAGAAGCGGCAGGCTGAAAATAGCCATGATGATGAAAATCAGACCTATCAAACCAACTCTTATCCGGTCCATTTTAACCTCAGTAAAAATAAAATAAGTTAGATATTATGCCTAAATTCCTGAAAAAAGTTTAGCCCTAAACGGTGAACGACGTGCACTTCTGTGCCAGAGTCGTCACTCCTTCCCGGACCGATGAAGATAATTTGTCCTTTGGCCACACCAGGGACATGTCCCTGTCTTCCTTGTCTTCTCTCCGCACAGCCTTATTTCCTCTTCTCGTACCTCTACTTACCTCACTTTGAAACCTTGCATGTTTAAAAAAAATTAGCATAAAATTATGTAAGGTCATTTGTGGGAGGTTAACTCCTTTCTTTTCTCCTTTATTTTCAAGGAGTTCCTACCACATTTCTATCTAAAAATCACCACACTTTTTACGGAAGAGCCGAGTCTGCCTTGACAGTAAATTTTAGGCATTTGTAAAATTAAGGTTCTCATTTTATCGGTTGGAGCCTTAAGTCGTTGCAAGGGAGGAAAAATGAGACTTGGTAGAAGCAAAATAAAGCTAGTAATTTTATTTGATTTAATAGTAAATTTAGTAGTCTGGGTTTCACTTTTTTGTTTGATTAACTTTTTGATTACCCCTGTCTTCGGCCAGGAGAAGGATTTGCCGGTCATCGCCATAAAAGATGTTCAGATTTTTAACGGCGAGAAGGTCCTACCTCAGGCAACCGTAATTATTGCTTCTGGACGAGTCAAAGCCGTGGGCAAAAATATTACTCTTCCCCCTGGGGCCGAAATAATAGACGGTCGAGGAAAGACGCTACTTCCGGGATTGATTGATTCCCATGTTCACGTGGTTTCGCCCCAGGCGCTGGAGAAGGCGTTAATCTTTGGCGTCACCGCGGTTATTGATATGTTTATGGATGTTAATCTGATGAAGGACATCAAGCAGAGACAAGCTGAAGGCCAGGCGAAGAATATGGCTTATCTTGTTTCAGCCGGCATCCTGGCCACAGCCCCTGGAGGACATGGAACGCAATACGGTGTAAAAATTCCTCCGCTGACCAGGCCAGAAGAAGCCGGGCCTTTTGTTGAAGCTAGAATAAAGGAGGGCTCAGATTTTATTAAAATAATTTATGATTCTGGTGAGGCCTATTTCCAACCCCGTCCTACTCTCGATTTGGCCACCATTGCGGCTTTAATCCAGGAAGCACATCGCCGCCAGAAGAAGGTGATTGTTCATGCGGCAACACTGCAAAATTGTCAGGATGTTCTAAAGCTTGGCGCTGATGGCTTAGCCCATATTTATTTTAATAACGCCTTTGACCCTGATTTTGGGCGCTTAGTGGCAGCACAGAAAGCTTTCATCATCCCAACTCTGGCTGTTCTAGAAAGTCTAAGCGGCATCAATGAAGCAACGACGCTGGTTGAGGACCCCAATTTATCCTCTTATCTTATGCCGGATGATGTTAGATCCTTGCAAAGCAGATTTCCCGCAAATATTCCATCTGAGGTAAAAGAAGGGTTAAGCGAAACCAGAAAGAAAGTTATCGGTCAGCTCAGGGAATCTAAAGTGCCGCTCCTGTCTGGAACAGATGCGCCCAATCCGGGCACTGCCTACGGTGTCAGTCTGCATCATGAGCTAGAGCTTCTGGTCTGGGCTGGTTTGCCCCCCCTCGAAGCCCTAAAAGCAGCTACTTCACTTCCTGCGGAAAAATTCGGTTTAGACGGTCGAGGTGTAATTAAGCCGGGGGCTGTGGCCGACCTTCTTCTTGTCGACGGAAATCCGCTTGAAGACATCAAGGCGACAAGACGGATAATTTCAGTCTGGAAAGAGGGCTGGCTGGTAGATCGCGAAAAATATCGTCAGGAGGTGGCCAGAGAAAGAGAAAAAATAGAGCAAGGGAAGAAAATACCCGCCTTAGCTCTGGAATCCGGCCTTATCAGTGATTTTGAGGGTGAGAAGATTCAATCTAATTTTGGCGCTGGCTGGGCTGTTTCTACCGACGGTGTAGTTGGGGGGAAATCAAAAGCCAGGATGGAATTGATGAAGGAGGGCGCGGCGGGAAGTCAGGGTTCGCTCCGCGTTTCAGGCGAAGTGGCCGGAGATAGCCCTATGGCCTGGGCGGGCGTGATGTTTTTCCCCGGGATGACTATAATGGCTCCGGCCAATCTTTCCTCTTACCAAGGTATACATCTCTGGCTGAAAGGAAGTGAAAGACAGTACGCTGTTGTCTTTTTTGCCCAGCATGCTGGCTTCATGCCGTCCTATAGCCGAATGTTTAAGGCTGGTCCAGAATGGAAGGAATTTTTCTTTTCTTTTAAAGACATGGGCCTTGAGGCCTATGATATAACTGGTATCTTCATCGGTGCTTATCAAGAATCCGGAGCCTTTTGGTTTCAAGTAGATAATGTCCGGTTGAAATAATAGAAACGATAAAAATCATTTCCTCACTTGAAGTCGAGTTTTAGTCCCAGTTGCTATGAGCCCCGCGTCCGCCGAGGTGCCACCGATTATGATGTCATACTGTCCTGGCGTCACCGCCCAGGCATGAGCTTTTTCATCCCAAAAGGCGAAATCTCTTAACGACAAAACAAAGGTGAGGTGCTCCTGCTCACCCGGCTCAAGAAGTCTTGTCTTGGCGAATTGCTTAAGTTCTTTTAATGGCCGCTTCATTCTGGAGCCAACTGGTTTAATATAAAGCTCGGCCACTTCTTTCCCAGCGGTCTTGCCTGTATTCTCCACGTCAACCGTTACCAACAGGAGTTCTCTAGGATTAGAAATATTTAAGCTAGTCTTATTCAGGCTTAATTTTTTATAAGAAAAAGTCGTATAAGATAAGCCGTAACCGAAGGGATATTTCACAGCCTCAGGGTGGTAGTCATAATAGCGATAGCCAACAAAAATATCCTCACTATAAGTTATTTTTGGCTGGTCAATTTTGGGCATATTGCCATAAGTCGGGGCCAAAGAATAGGCCCGAGGCCAAGTATCAACCAGCTTGCCGGAGGGATTAACCCTGCCTGTGAGCACCTGGATAACAGCCAAGGCTCCATAAGTTCCAGGCAGCCCGATATAAACAACAGAGTCGGCATAGTCGTCCCAGTCGACAATAATTGGATAAGCCACGTTGAGCAGAACCACGACCTTCTTCCCTGCCTGGTGATAGGCCTCCCCTACTTTTTTAATCATGTCTTTTTCAGCTGCCGTTAGCTCCAGAGAAGTATTATCGACCCCTTCTTGACCAGGTCGACCGATGAGAATGATTGCAGCCTCGCTATTTTCAGCGGCAAATTGAGCGTCGGCCTCAGTCAAGCCCTCCTGCAAATAAGCATGAACTGCATTTTTCTGCAAGACAGAAAACCCAGACTGTCCTAAAGCTTCAGCTAAAGAGATAACTTCATTGGGGTCAACATTAACTCGGGCGCTGCCGCCGCCTTCAAAAATTATGCCTTTGGCGGGTGATGAACCCACGGTTCTATATTCTGGAATAGCCGTCGAACCAATTAGAGCCACAGGCAAGAAATTCCTGAACGGTAGTGTATCTGCAGCATTTTTTAGAAGCACAATCCCCTCAGCTTCCGCTTCAACCGCCAGGATTTTGTGGGCTGCCTTCAACTCCTCCGTCAGTTGCTTCTTGACCGCGAAATCTGCTTTATCATAAATCTGTCTTTTGAATGTTTCCGTGCGAACCATAACCTTGAGAATATCGGACACAGCTTGATTAAGATTTTCTTCACTAATAACCCTATTCTGGATGGCCTCAATTAATTTTTCCCAGCCAGAGCGTCCCGGCATGTTTAAGTCAAAGCCACGCGCATAAGCAACGGGATTATGATATCCACCCCAATCAGACATAACCACGCCGTCAAAACCAAATTCCTCCAGCGTTTTAAGCAAATATTTATTTTCGGCGCACCATTCTCCGTTTACCTTATTATAGGCAGTCATCAAAGCCCAAGGCGAAGCTTCTTTTATCGCCATTTCCCAATGAGGCAAATAAATTTCGCGCAAAGCCCGCTCCGAAATAATTTCATCAATATTAGTCCGGTTATTTTCAAAGTTGTTCGCGGCATAATGCTTCATTGTGGCGCCAATTCCTTGGTTTTCTATTCCCCGGATATAAGCCGCGGCCATTTTTCCAGCAAGTAGCGGGTCTTCCGCATAGTACTCAAAAACTCGGCCGCCGAGGGGGTCACGATTAATATTCATTCCAGGAGAGAGCATAATATCAACGCCATAATATTTGGCTTCGCGGCCCACAGCCGCTCCAATTTGCTCGAGCAGGGAAACATTCCAGCTGGAAGCTAAAGTAAGGGGATTGGGCCAAGCAGTAGCGGTGCGACCGTTAAGGCGCACTCCTGCTGGACCATCGGCTAAATCCAAGCTGACAATCCCGAGGCGCGGGGCAGGAAAAGTATTGCCAGCCGCACCGATAATTGAATTACTAACTCCCCAAACAAGCCTCACCTTCTCTTCAAGGGTCATTTCACTAATGACTTTGTTTATAATGTCCTGAATATCAGCACCAGGCTGCAAAATATCAGTTAGCGCAACCAGGTTTGGCTTCGTTTGATAAACAAAGGTGGCCTCGAAGCTCTCCGGTGAGCCGTCATCTTTAATCGCAATGGCTTTAATAACTTTAGCCTTGTCTAAGATGAGTTCCTCTTTACCTAAAACAATTGGCCCTTCATATTTCAAGCTTTCCCTTGTTGGCGTTGAACCATCGAGAGTGTAAAAAATAGAGGCCCCGGGTGTAGGACAAGTTATCGTTATTTTTTTAGGCAGCTCGCGCCACTCACCTGGGCCTGGCCAGGCTTCAGGCCTGGCAACTCGAATAATAAATTTGCCTTCGGAGATGGCACTCGGCTCCAGCCCCTTTTTTACTGCCACCGCTCTAATTACAGTGGTGAAGGGGATGGTTATCGCCCGCCTAAATTGCCGTTTGGTAGTAGAACTCAAGGGGTCAGAGCCATCAATGGTGTAATAAATAGTTGACCCAGAAGTTGGACAGCTTAGAGCGATACTTATAGGATTATCATATGTTCCCGGCAAAGGGCTAAAAACGGGGGCGGCTGTTTTCTCTTGAGAGCTTGCTTCTTGAAGGAAAGTCGCCTTGACTGGCCCGGTTGAGGCCGTGGTTATGAAAAAACTTGGATTCCCATTGGCGTTAAGAGGCAGATTAAAAAACAATAAAATGGATAATAAATTGAATATTAATAAAGCCAAAATCACCCCTAAGAAAAAACCTCTTTTCTCCATTACCTCTTCCTCCCTTCCCCGATTATAAACATATCTTTGGCTTTTTTAGCAACCGTCTTTAAACCTTAACCCTTACTTAAATTTGACCTGAAAATCAAAAGATGACCGAGGGGAAATAAATTTTTTATTATGTTTAGCTTGCCAGCAGCGACTATTTTTTCGATGGCACCAGTCCTGATACCGACAACATAAACCACGAAGCCATCACAATTCTGGTTTTTCTCCAACCACCGTCTATTTTCTTCGGCTGACCTTAAACTAAGGGGAACAAAATCGATTCAAGGCAAGGGCCGGTTAATTTTTGCGTCAGGGCCTTTTTCGACCTTCATAATCGTAACCAAGCATTTGCTTTCTTGCCCTCATTTTTATCCTGCTAGTGGCGATATCATCCTAAATGAACTGAAGCCTAAAGACTCCTCATTAAGACTATTATTTGAGGTCACGGAAACGATGTTTTATGTCAGCATCGTCCTGCATAGCATCAATTATCATTTCGCCGCCCCATCTATCTAAAAACTCAAAATCATATACGTTTCTCTTGTTTCTGAAGTTCCAGGACATAACCAAATATTAATTTAAGCTCAAAACGGAATTTTCGAAACCTCTTCCCGATATTCTTCTTGCCAAGACTGTCTTGTCATATTTTTGAGTTTGGTGATATTTCAGTTAAGTAATATTTCGGCTAAGATAAATTGTCGCCCCGGGTTGACCTGACTAAACTAATACCAGCCAAAATAGTTATCAATAATCCCGGTGAAGAAAGAGAAAAAAGCCGGTGGAGTCACTTCGCTTGTGTTCTTTCTGCTCGGGCCAGTTCCATCCGGGCTTGGGCGAGCTTGGCATAATGCTTTTGAATTTTGCCTATATCCTTGGTCATGATAGCTTTCAAGAGGTCACCTTCAATTTCGGCGACTTCCAGGCGCTTATAGTAATCAAGCATTTCCATAAAATGAGCCATCACAATTTTTCCCGTTAAAAGAGGATGGTTATTGGTGACATTGTGCTGCTTAAACATTAAGCCATGTTCAAGCTCGACCTCAAGGCCGCGACGAAAATCCTCCAGAGGAATTTTCAGGTTATCGACATTAACATGCTTTAAAATAACCTTGGCCTCTTTGAGCGTTACCCTTGGCTTTTTTAGTCTGGTCCAGTCTCTAATCTTCAATTCCCGACATATTCGCCTAACTTCGTCTAAGGTAATATATTCTGACGTTGGCATTTAAACCTCCTTATAAATTTTTATTGATTTTAATAAGGCATTGGCCCCATTTTTATAAAGTATTTCAGGTTAAAAACATTTTAATTTAGCCTTTAATTTTATTTAATTATTTGGGTTTGTCCCAAAGTTACGTGATGGCATTTTGACATACGCATAAAAGAAGGGCTACAACCTTCTAGAATGAACAATCTCAAAAAAGGAGGTGTAGCCCTATGGACGACCTTGAAATTACGATCGTCCTGCGATACAGGGTACCAGAAA
>CAZVIN010000081.1:0-3087 GCA_964627255.1 uncultured Eubacteriales bacterium | reverse complement strand
TAAAACTTCTCCATTTGTTGAATGGCACGGGTGGGAAATACCTTTCTCATGGGTATACAGGTTATATCAGTGATACTCTAACCTATAAAAGACTGACGCTGAAACTCGGCTTCCGCTTCGACCGACAAAAGGCCTGGTTAGGCGAGTTTATTTCCTACCGTATCTTTACTGAAGATATGGACCATCCTGATATGAAAAATTACTACGAAATCGTCCAGGCTAATACGACTGCCGGCACAGCCGAGAAGCTGGCCGCGGTTTATCCTCGCGTTAAAACTCCCACTCGTGACCCTAAGCATTACTGGGACATCTTTTCCCCCCGGCTTGGTTTAACCTACGACGTGTTTGGCGACGGCAAGACCATTGTTAAGCTTTCTGGGGCCATTTTTGGCGAGTTCATGAGCACCTGGCAAGCCTGGATGTGGGCTTATGGCGGTCTCTGGGGCTGGATGGATTTCTGGTGGTACGACGTCAATAAAGACAATAAGATTGACTGGAAGGAGCTTTATTGGGCTAATCAAGACACGCTATCTCTTTACCGGGCTTGGAATGACGCTGGCCAATTTGTGGGTAACTACCCGCGGGAAGAAGGCTACATGTGGGGTGATTTTGACCCTGCTAACCCGACCAAGCTGGAAGAACCATACTACACTATCGACCCCAATTGGACAGCCCAAAGAACCAGGGAACTTCTTTTCAGCGTTGAGCGAGAACTTTTCGCTAACTTTGGAATAGCTCTTGACCTGACCTACCGTATCTACGACCGCTTCCACGCTGAGTTCTGGTATTGGCCTGATAGCGGAAAAATCCTGAATAACAAAGATTACTATATGGTGGCAGGAACTGTGCCCGCGACTGTGGTCGATAAGAATACGGGAAAAAGCTACAGCACAGACAAAGCTGCTGGCAAGCAATGGTATGTGCTGAAGCCAGGAATTAGTTATACACCTTATCGTTATTACACTAACTGGAATAGCGACCGGAATAACGTTTACTACGGCCTGGATTTCAGGTTTATTAAGCGGCTTTCTAACCGCTGGATGCTCAGCGGCTCTTTTAGCCTTCAGAATCAGGTGCAGCATTATGGCGACAAGGGCTATGCTGACCCCACCAATATCTGGGCGCTGGAAGGCCAAATTTATGCCCCCAGTTTGGGCGGTGGTAGCGGCAAGCTTTCTCAGCCTGCCTTTTCCCGCTGGTTAGTAAAACTCAACGGGCTTTATCAACTTCCGCTCGGGTTTGATGTTTCCTTCGCCCTTTATGGCCGGCAGGGTTTCATCCTTCCGGCGACAATTTCTCTTGTTGACTATCGCCTTCCAAACCCCCTTAGCCGCAGTAACACCATTTACCTTCGGCCTTATGGCACAGGCGAAAGACTTCCCAATATGTGGTATGCCAACTTGCGAGTGGAAAAAATGATTGCCATGGGCGAAAGAGGCCGGGCTTACATGACAGCTGACGTCTTTAACCTGTTCAACTCCCACACCATGAACCGTCGGCGGGCGATTAACCTTGGCACTTACTACGTTGATAGCGACCGGTTTGTTCCCTATGCTCGTTCCGGTGAGCCGAATGAAATCCTGAATCCAAGAGTGGTTCGTTTCGGCGTTCGCTTCGAGTTCTAAAGGGGAATAAGAAGGGAGGAAAAGGCCCCCTCTCGGTCAAAGAGAGGGGGCTTTCTTTTTATAAAAGAGAAATTACTTTTTATTTTCAACGTTGTTTGGGCTAAATAAAAAGCGAAGCTCAATAAAGTCAATCGGTTCTCCAATAATCGGTTCTGCAAAATCAGTTCTCCAAAATTGGTTCCTCAAAATCGGTGCCAAATTACATATTTACCCAGTTTTTCCTCCATTTTATTTTATTTGGTTCTTCTGGGTTTGGGGTGGGTAACCTTGGAGAATTAAAGGCGCCAGAAGAGCTGTAGACAGCCTTTAGATACGGAGTTTTAGAAAAAGTCTCTTGGGCCGCTCTCGTATCTTATTTATATCCATCTAACTAGCCTCTTGGACAATAAACCAGCCTGAGGCGAATTCGCTAAGGGATGCCTCACGTCATCCTTTTATCTTATTTTTGCCTATCTTATTTTTACCCCCAAGAAAATCGGAAGTGGTTTTTTATTTTAATTCTTGCCTCCTGCCTATTTTTAAGCTTGATGAGGCTTAAGCAGCCGATGGCGGAACCGGCCATGAAAGGTTTCAGCTTTTTGTTTTCCTTGATGGCTCCTCGTCAACACTGAGTGTACCAAGAACGACTCTGCCTGAACTGAGTCGAAGGAGATGCCGAGAAGCGGCAAGGAACGCCCAAAAATTTAATGATATTTTACTCATTTATTATTATTTTAAAGGGATGTCTGGGTCCGGACTGCATAGGGGCAAGGGCCGATATAAGGTCAAAGACTATAGAATGGCCTCTGGGCCGGCCTGGGAAACGCATCGGGTGCCGACAAGGGTGAGGATAAACGGCCTAAAAATCCGGAACCGAAGCTCGGCCGCTCGGGAAGCTTTATGGCTTAACCGACATTATGCGAACTGCTTTTTTTATGATCGAGCCAGAGATTTTTATCTTTCTTAATAAATATTTGACTATATAACAATAATTTTATAGAATTAAAAACTAAAGATAATTATTTTTCGAGGAGCGAGATAAGGAGCGACAAATGGTTCGTCTTAATAGTCAAGATAAGCGTTGGCTGGAACAAACCTTCGGTGCCCGCGTTAATTTCCAGCGCGAAGAAAGAATTCTTTATGGTCATGATATTGCCACTATGCCCAGCCTTTTTCGTCGTCTCGTGGGGGATACGGTCCCGGAAGCCGTAGTTCAACCGGAAAGCGAAGCAGAGCTAATTTCCTTGGTTCGCTGGGCGGCGGAAAGGAAGATTCCCCTTGTCCCTCGAGGTAAGGCCTCCTCTGGCTATGGCGGAGTTATTCCCACCCAAGGAGGCATAGTGGTCGATTTTTATCGACTAAAAAAAGTAATCTCAATTGATAAAGAAAAAGAGATTGTGTCGGTGGAGCCAGGCCTAACCTGGGAACAGCTCGACCGTGAGCTTCATAAGCAGGGGCTCACTCTTCGTCTCTACCCAACGAG
>CAZVIN010000080.1:0-16136 GCA_964627255.1 uncultured Eubacteriales bacterium | reverse complement strand
AGGTCGAAGCCTTTTTTCTCAGAAGATGAGGGAGTTTATCCAGAGGGTTGCTCCCTATGATGAACCGGTTCTGATTATGGGAGAAACAGGCGTGGGCAAGGAGGTTATGGCCCGCCAGATTCATGAGCTCAGTCCCAGGCGAAACTTGCCCTTTACTCCCGTTGATTGCGCCAACATTCCTGACACCATGGCTGAAAGCGAACTTTTCGGCCATAAAAAAGGCGCCTTTACAGATGCCCGCGAAGAAAGAATCGGCCTGATTGAGGCTTGTCAGGGAGGAACGGTCTTTCTCGATGAAATCGCCGAATGCTCTCTCTCTATTCAGGCCAAACTCCTCCGCGCCATTGAATATCGCCAGATTCGTCACCTCGGCGAATCTACTCTCAGACCCGTTAATGTCCGTTTTATTCTCGCCAGCAACCGGGATCTGAAAAGGGAGGTAAAGAAGGGCCGCTTTCGCCAAGACCTCTATTTCCGCATTTCTTCCCTCGAATTCACCATCCCTCCCCTGAGAGAAAGACGCGATGATATCCCTGATTTTATTGCCTGGTTCTTCTCTGAGCTAAACAGAAAATACGGAGCCAATAAGAAAATTAATTCAGAAGCCCTAGCTAAACTGCTTAATTATGATTTTCCCGGAAATATCCGGGAGCTCGAGAAAATCCTCAACCGGGCTTTTATCCTCTCTGAAAAAGAAGAAATAAGACCTGAAGATATCAGGCTAAGGTTAGAAGAAGAAGAAGAAGAAGAAGAAGAAGAAGAAGTGGCCAGCAGATTATTTCGGGAGATTACGATTAATGGCAAAAGCTTCTGGGATGTGGTCTACCGACCTTTTATTAAAAGAGACCTGAAAAGGAGCGAGGTTAAAGAGGTTATTCGCCTCGGATTACAGCAAACTGCTGGCTCTTATAAGAAGCTTTTGACTTTATTTAATCTTCATGGGGGTGAAAAAGATTATAAAAAGCTGATGAAATTTCTCCATTCTCATAAGCTGAAAATTTAATTTAAAATCTCCTTTTTTGGCAACTCTATCCCCCATTTTTGCGATTCGAATTTTCCTTTTTATAAAAACAAATTAAGAATACGATAAGATTTAAGATATACTCAAGTCACCCTATTTGGAAACTTCCCCAGGTAATTATTTCTTTGGGATAGGCTATAATTCCTTAATTATCAATAAGTTATCTATAACATAGCATTTGGCACACTTTTTGCTACTCTTTTTTTACGTAGGTAAAAATGAACGATAAGAGATTTAAAATTAGTTTCTTTACAGTAATGCTTTTGGCTATGGCTTTTTCTATCTTTAATTTAACAGGCATATCAATGGCTGACGATGAAGAATATATCTTCGGAACGACCACAGAACTTTATTCCGGTAATTTTGACGAATTATATGAAATATATGGAGGGGAATTGTTCGAAAAAAGACATTTATATGATAATTATTTCTGTGTCTATGACCCTTTTAATTGCGTCATTGTAAGACGACCATCAAATTAAAAAATATCTGATAAAAAAGAAAATTATAAAGCTATAAATTTTTATATAATCAATAACCGAATGAGAAATATATTTTTATTATTTATAATTTTAATCCAAATAAGCAGCCTTTTGGCAATAGAATTAAAATTTGAAAAAAGAGTAGTTCTTAAAGAAACATCAAAAGAAAGTATTATTTCCTTTATAGGTCCCATTTGCTCCTTAGAAAATAACAGTTTTTTTATTGCTGATATTAAAGAAATAAATTTTAAAATCTTCGACCTCAATGGAAATCACCTGGGCACATATGGGCGAGGAGGCCAGGGGCCTGGCGAATTCAGACATCTGCGAGCCGCGGATTATTATCAAAATGTCATTTACATTCTCGATTCAAATGCCCGTCGCATCGTAATTTATCAACAAAAAGAAGACCAGAGCTTTGTTTTTAAGAGAGATCTCCGCCTGCCGCCACCAGGCCCCACTGCTACCTGGCATGATCTAAAATTAAAAGGAAAAGAAATTTTGATCTTTGGCGAAGGAATGATTGATAAGCAATTATACTGTCTTTACTCGATTAATCCTGAAAATGAAAAAGTAACAGGGCTGGTTCCTTATCAAATCCAATATGGCTATAGTCCTTATGATTCAGACTGGCAGAGCAAGGCAAGAAGATACGCCTATATGGTAACGGGTGGCGGCTTTTATTTTGATTATTATAATAATCTTATCTTTTTTATCTGGCCTCGGCCTTACAAAATAACAAAATATGATTTAACCACAAATAATTGGAAATCCTTTTTTATGGCTGAGACGGACAATCTTAAGCCTGATAAACCAATTTCTAAGGCAAAATATTTCAGTCCTTCCTTTCGGAAACAACATGATGATTTCTACAGGTCCGTCTCTCATGTCTTCGGTCTGATTGCTACAAATAAAATTGTAGCGATTCTCTTTAACAATTATTATAAAAAGAATGAGCTCTGGCAATCATATATGCATATTTATAGCCATGAGGGCAAATTAATTAAGGAATTAATAATTCCTGAAGCAAAGGGATTAAGCTCTCACCCACGAATTTATTATAACAAAAGCACGCAATCTTTTTATATTTCCCAGCGTTTTCCGGCTGCAGACGGTATTAATGAAGAAAAAGCCATCCTGATTTACAGGATCATTGAGTAACCCTTTATGTGGAAATACTGGCTTGCACTCATTTTTGCAATTTTAGCTTTAATATCATCAGCTTTAATTCGCCTTCAATATCAATATCCCTTTCAGGGCTTAAAACCGATAAAACCACAGGCTCATTCCAACTCAGAAAAACTATATATCTATGCTTTCTTTTCTGAATCCAGTTGTCCGGTATGCCTGGGATTCATTGAGGTGCTTAATAACCTTTCTCAAGAATTTGTTGTCTTGGGTTTAATCCCCAATGAAGAAATGAAGTATGCTCAAAGAGTCAAAGACATAACAGGAGCTAAATTTCCCCTCTATAGCCAAAAACATTATAGAAAATTTAAGCCGAATTTTATTCCTTCGATAATAGGAGCGGATGGAAAAGGGAGAATATATTTTATTATTCCGGGAGTGCCCGAACTGAATAGTTATTTATATAATTTTTTTAGCTATTTTCATAATCTATATCGGTTAAAAAATTGACCCTGAAATATGATAAAACAAAGACTTTATATGAATGAAAGTATTATAATCTTTTTTAAAATAAATTCTTCTGAAATTTCTCTATATTTTTTCTAACTGTCCGCGGATGACTTCTGGCTGAACCCAGAGCTACTCAGTGGCGGTGCAAATCCTTATGCATGATGCGCCGGGTCTCATGAAGCCGGTCGTCAGCCGGCAGGTCAGCCAGCCTCTGGTTCATGAACTCGTCATTTTCCGCCCGAAGCAAAGCCGCCATATAATCGATGACGCTCGGCGGGAAAACTCCTTCTCGCTCATAGAGATGGCGTCTTTCGAACAAAATCCGACTGCTCTCCACACAACTCCGAGGCAGGTTCGGCAGCTTCTTCATGAGTTCAACATCAGAAAAGACATTGCCCTTAATATAAAATTGGTCAGCCAGCTCCAGAGGCAAATTATGCTGGAAAAGAGATTCATCCTCACGGAAAGCCCAATCGGCCGCCATAGCTATTCCCGCCAAGAGCAGATAAACTTGAGCGCTACCGTCAGGACTCCGCAATTCAATTGTTTGACGCTCAACTCTTGGCCCCTGAGCCTCGGCCTCTTTCGGATTAACAAAAGAAGCCAGATGATGAAGGTTGCGCCACCCCAGGGGAACCCTGATCATGGCGCTTCGATTGAGGTCACTCCAGCAGATTTTAGTCGGCGCTTCCTGATGAGGCACTAACCTCAGATAGGCCGAGCTGACGGTGTTCCCAAAAGCAGTCAGAGAGTCGGCGTATTCAATCAGACCGCCAATCAGCCGGCGGCTTTCCTCAGAGAGATTGCCGTCGGCCCCGACCATAATATTTTCTCCATCGCGCCTTAATTCCAGATGAATATGCAGGCCGTTGCCCGCCACCCCCTCTTCAATTTTCGGGGTAAAAGTGGCCACGGCGTTATTTTTATAAGCCACCTGACGAATGACCCAGCGGCCAAGCGCCAGACAATCGCCCATTTCTTCAATTGGCTTGGGTAAGAATTCTATCTCCAGTTGTTCTGCCTCTTTGCCCGCAATTTCTTTAAGGTCGGAGCGGACCGATTCCACGTACCCAACTTCACTGTGGGCGTATTTCACGGCACCGGTGATTTGCGTCAGAATTCTTACCATCTCATTCAAAATTTCACCGCTCTTAAGAAAGGGAGCCGCCGCGTGGTAGCCGTGCTGCTTTTGGGTGGGATAATGAGAATTTAACTTCTCCCGCAGCAGGAAAAACTCTAATTCGCCAAAGGCGAAAAGCTCAAGACCAGAGGTTTCACGAAAGGTTTGCGTTGCTCGCCGTAAAATATTATCAGGAGCGAAGGGAGCCGGCTCGCCATCCCGAGTTAGATAGCGACAGATAAAATCAAGACTTCGGGGGTCAAAGGGGTTGATAAAGGCGGTGCGGTAAACCGGAACTACATAGAGGTCAGAAAGACTGGTATCAACCATTCCTTTAAAGAGCGAAGAGCCATCAACCCTTTCACCTTCAGCTAAAACTATTTCCGCTTGAAAACGGTTAGTGACAGGAATCCAGAGCTCCTTTAGCTTGCCATCCAACCCCGCGTAATGAAAGGTTATCCTCTCTATTCCTTCGGACTCGATTATTCGAAGAAAATCGCTCCTTTGAAAATCAGCCGGGTCTTTGTCCAGGAAAAGACTAAGAGGATTAGTTAAGGCGAAAAAGGACTTGCTTTTCTTTTTAGCCACAATAATTACCTCCTGCCAGGCTCTGCCTGGCGGCATTATGAATATAGTTTATAAATTTAGAGAGAGGTTAATTTTAACCTAAAAGCGATGGGGCTTCAAACTAAGGCAGAACCGGATTAGACCGGTAATCATAGGTAAATAGACGACCAATCACAGCCTGAATACTTATTTTGTCTCTTCTCCAGCTAAAATGGTGCTAGTTTAGTAATTTTTTCTTGCCGAGGGAACCAAGACCGACCCTCAAGCCGACCAAAATTGGTGCTGCTTGTTCTCAAAACTAAATTGCTATTAATAAAAAAGGTGTTTATAATGCGGCGAGAAAAAAAACATAAGGAGGCGCAAGTTGAGCCAGAATAATCGACGAGATGAATTCGTTTCCCGCTGGGGCTTTTTGGCCGCGGCCATCGGCATGGCTGTTGGCACCGGAAATATCTGGCGATTTCCGCGAATGGTAGCTCTCTATGGCGGTGGTGCCTTTATTCTAATTTATATCCTGGCCCTCTTCCTCTGGTCAGCCCCCCTCCTGATGAGTGAGATGGCTATGGGCCGGTCAGCTCGTCTTGGGCCCATCGGCAGCTTCCGCGATTTTGTCGGTCGGCGCTCCGCTTGGATGGGCGCTTGGATGGTAGCGGTCTGTATGCTGATTACATTTTATTATGCAGTTGTTACCGGCTGGTGCATTAAGTATACTGTTCTCGCCTTTCAGGGAGCCTTCACGCCTGGGGTAGATACTCAAGCCCTCTGGGATCAATTCCTTCATTCTCCCTGGCAAAATCTTTTTTACCAGTTCTTAGCTATCTTCTTGACCGGAATTATTCTTTATAAGGGAATAAAGGGCGGGGTAGAAAAGGTGACAAAAATCATGGTGCCAGCTCTCTTCTTCTTCCTCATAGTGGCCGCTCTCCGCGGTGTAACCCTTCATGGGGCAAATCTCGGTCTCGAATATATCTTCGTTCCTGATTGGTCCAAGCTAAGGGACCCAGCCACCTGGCTTCAAGCTCTAACGCAATCTGCTTGGTCAACGGGCGCTGGTTGGGGACTAATGCTTACTTATTCCGTCTATGTCAAGAAAAAAGAGGACATCGCCCAGAACTGCTTTATCATTGGCTTGGGCGACCAAACCGCCGCCCTTTTGGCCGCCATGGCGGTCATTCCTACTATTTTTGCCCTTTTACCCAGCCCAGAAGCGGCCAAGGGAGTTATGGCTGGGAGCAACACGGGATTAACTTTTATCTCCTTAGCCGGACTCTTTCCTCGGATGCCTGGGGGTTTAGCCATCGCGCCCGTTTTCTTCTTAGCCATGGTCTTTGCCGCTCTCACTTCCCTCATTGCCCAGGTCGAGGTCGGTATCCGCACACTGATGGACTTTGGCTTAAATCGCCAAAAGAGCACCTTGCTAACCACAGGAGCTTGTTTCCTGCTTGGTGTTCCATCAGCGATCGTCCCGGGCTTCCTTAACAACCAAGACTGGGTCTGGGGCGTAGCTCTTCTAATCAGTGGCTTCTTTGTCCTTTTAGCGGTGCGGAAATATGGTCCTGACCGCGTTCGCCAAGAAATCATTAACCCGAGCGCCGATATCAAGATGAGACGTTGGTGGACCCTTGTTATTTCTTACATTGCACCATTAATATTTATTATTTTGACTTCTTGGTGGTTCTACGTGGCCATCGCCTCTCACCCGAAAACCTGGTGGAAACCGTTTTCCGTCGAGACTGCTGGAACGATTATCTTCCAGTGGGCAATTGTCCTCATTATGTTAATCATTGCTAATAATTTCTTGGCTAAAAAAACCGTTCCGCATCCCGAGGAGGTGGAGTCATGAAATTAGCCATTTGGATGGTTATAATTTTAGGGCTTAACTGGGGCGGTTTTATCTACCTCCTTGTCCGCGCCTCAAGGAAAAAACCTATAAAATAAAAAAACTAAGGGCCGCTACAAATCAGAAATCCAAGCTCATTTTTAGCTTGACCTTTTTCTCTAAAAGAAATATTTTTCAATGGAAAAAACTTGAAGTTAAAATGATTAAGGAGGGATAAGATGAAACAATCTTTATGGTTCCTGACAGCAAGAAGGCGACCTTATCTAAGAACAACTGCCAACCTGGCTACCTCTTTATTGCTCATAATAGCTGTGCTTCTCTGGCTGAATGCTCCGGCTCTTTCCCAGCAAAAAATCCACGAAGAATACACCAAGAAAATTCAGGAGGCGACCACCGACCCCCATTTTACCACCAAATATGTTAACTATCTCCCCTATGCTCCGGGAATTCCTACCCCTCTGGAGGTCTTGGGTCGTATTGTCGGCGCTCCTGATGTCCTCAGCTACTCGCATGAAGTTTATAAATATATGAGGGAGTTGGCCAAAGCTTCACCCCGCGTCAAAGTCTTCGATATCGGGAAAACAGAAGAGGGACGGGACTGGATAGTAGTGGCCGTAGCTGATGAAGAGACCATCAAGAACCTAGAAAAATATAAAGCAATTAACGCCAAGCTCGCCGACCCCAGAAAAATTAGCGAAAACGAAGCGAAGGAGTTGATTAAACAAGCCAAACCGATGTACTGGGCCACGGGAGGAATGCACTCGGGCGAAACGGGCTCCGTGGAAATGCTTATGGAATTGGCCTACCGGCTGGCGGTCGACGAATCACCCTTTATTCGAGACATCCGCGAAAATTCGATAGTCCTTATTACACCCATCCTCGAGGTTGATGGCCGGGATAAATATGTCGATATCGCCATGTCACGACGCAAAGACCCTAAGGCAAATAACCCAACGCGGCTTATTTATTGGGGAAAATACGTCGCCCACGATAATAACCGAGATAATATTGGTCAAGCTTTGGCTCTCAGCCGTCATATTACCAAGGTTTTCTTTGACTTTCATCCCCAGGTCATGCACGACCTGCATGAATCTATTTCTCATCTCTATGTTTCTACAGGCACCGGTCCTTATAATGCCTGGCTTGACCCGATTGTTATCGATGAATGGCATATCCTGGCTTATCAGGAAATTAATGAGCTGACCAAACTGGGTGTTCCCGGTGTCTGGACCCATGGCTTTTATGATGGCTGGGCCCCCAACTACGCCTTTTATGCGGCCAACGGACACAATGCCATCGGTCGTTTCTATGAGACTCAGGGAGCCGGCGACGCTTCAACGCGAGTAATAACCGCCAGCGATGCTCGGGATTGGTTTAGGCCTAACCCACCGTTGCGCCAAACTCTCTGGTCCATCAGGAACAATGTTAACCTGCAGCAGAGCGCCATTCTTATCGCAATGAATTATGTGGCCACTCATAAAGAAAAATTCATCGAGAATTTCTACCTAAAAAGCAAACGTGCCATTGCCAAGGCCAAAAACGAAGGGCCGGCGGCCTACATCTTTCCGGGAGATGACCCAAGGCCTGGACAGCAAGCGCGACTCCTGCAACTCCTGCAGCATCAAGGAGTAGAGGTTCATCAAGCCAGCAAGCCCTTCAAAATAAAGGATAAGGAATATCCAGCTGGAAGCTACATAGTGCGGATGGACCAGCCCTATTCCCGCATGGCTGATATGCTTCTTGATAGACAATATTTTAATGTTAACGACCCCCGACCTTATGACGACGTCGGCTGGACTCTTGGCCCGCTTTTTAACGTAAAAACCGAAAGGGTAGAAGACGCTTCAGTGCTGTCCGTGCCGATGACACTGGTTAAGGGTGAAGTTAAATCTCCAGGCGGATTAATTCGAGCTGGTTCAGGACAGGCTCAAGTTTACATCGTTAATCATAATGCCGATAATCAACTGGCCACCTTTCGCTTCGCCCTCAAAGATATAAAAATGCATATTGCCGAGAAAGCCTTTGAAGCTGGGCAAAGGAAATTTAACCCCGGCTCTTTTATAATCAAGGTAGCCGATAATCCAGGCAATATTGAATCAAAATTAGAAACAGCGGCTAAGGAGTATGGAATTAGTGTTTTAGCTTCGTCTACGGTGCCAGATGTTCCAACCCATGAAAGTGTTTTGCCACGCGTCGCGTTGATGCACACCTGGCAATCAACGCAAACTGAAGGCTGGGTAAGAATCGCCCTCGATGAACTTAAAATCCCTTATGATTACATTTCTGTTCACGCCATCCGCGATACAGCCCGACTCAAAGATAAATGGGATGTAATTATTTTTGGCCCCTCTTCGGCTGATGCCCTGAGCATTGTCCAGGGAGTAACCGGCGACCGCCCAATCCCTTGGAAAAAGACACCGCTTACGCCTAATATTGGCGTCCAAGATTCAACCGACGATATCCGCGGCGGAATAGAGTTAGAGGGAGTTTTGCATCTTCGCGAATTCCTAAGAGAAGGCGGAGTATTTATTACCCTGACCAGCAGTTGTTCTCTGCCGATTCACTTTGGCTTGGCTCAAGGGGTTAGCATCAGGCAAACCCAAAATCTTTGGGCTCGAGGAAGTATCTATAAAGCCGAAGTGGCCGATAGGTCGAGTCCGTTGGTCTACGGTTATGATGAGAGTATGGGAGTTTATTTCAGTCAGAGCCCAGTTCTGGCGATTGGTGGTTTCGGCGGCCGTGGCTTTGGAATGGCCGGAGGCGCCTTTGGCCAACCAACAACCGGAAGACCTTCCGGTCGAGGCGGAGTCAATGACCCCGACATTCCCCAGGGAAGAGCCCGTGACTTGGGCCAGAAAACGATCGAAGAATTCAGGAAGCGACAACAACCGGCTGAGGCCCGGGGTGAAGAATTCCCTTTTGGTATGGCCATGCCCAGGACTCGAGCCAAAGCGATTATCAATTTCGCCCGGAACGTCAACGAACTCCTTATCAGTGGCGGTTTAGACCATGGCGAGGAGCTGGCTGGCACCCCTGCTCTGGTTGACGCTCCTTTTGAAAAAGGCCACGTTATTCTATTTGCTTTCAACCCCATGTGGCGCCACGAAACCCACGGCTCCTTCTTCCTGGTATTCAACGCCCTGCTGAACTGGAATAAGCTCGAAGTTACTGCTCCTTCTCCAGCGACTAAATGAACTCTAAATAGTTAAGCCTAAATTGGTGCCTTAAATTAGTGCTACTTTCCCTATTGAAGCCAGCGATTCGTTTTTCTCTCTGGACAATGATCGGCGTATTCATGGGAGGCGTTTTGCACGAATTTGGTCATTGTCTCTTTTACTGGGTGCAAGGCGTTCCAGCGGCTATGTCACTAACCAAAGAATTCCCTCTGAGGGATATCTCGATAAATCAATATGTTTTCGGGTCTGCTGGTGGTATCATCTTTACCTGGGCTTCCATGATTTTCTTTTTTTTGTGGCAAAATCATTGGCGGCGTCAAAACCTGCAAGCAAAAGCAGCGGTAGTGGCCCTCTTTTTAGGCCAAATCAACATAGGTTTTGTTTATGCGCTTCTTTCGTTACTTAAAGGCGAATCACCGGGTGAACTTAGGGCCGTAGAAAAAGCCCTCAGTCTTCCCCCAAATACATTTATTTTTGTAACCCTGGGGCTGACGCTCCTTCTCTTGGTTTTATTTCTAAGAAATTTTGGAAGAACGATTAAGCTCAATGATATCCTTTTCTTTTTATTTCTTCTTTTTCTAAGCCTCGTTTTCTTGGGCGTTGTAAGTGAACTGGATAAAAGTTTTTGGCGGAAATTTCCTTCGGTCAGGATTGGAGAACAGATGGTTTATAATGAACCCTCTCTTAAATGAGCGCGATTTCTATTAGAGACAATAAATAAGAAAATGATAAATTAAAAAAAACAAAGGCCAATGATGAAGGCACCCTAATAATAGATTTTCCCTGCAGCATCGATAAGAATAAGAATAAGAATAAGAAGATAAAATGAAATATTTAGAAAAAAATCTTAAGAGAAATTATTCATATAAAAGAAAGGGGTCACGCTCTAAGGCAAAGGCTTTAAGCGCTTCCTCCCACCGAGAAAATAGCACCGTCAAGTCGTTTCCCGCCTCGACCAATTTTCTAACCTCATCAGTGCCGGTTAATTTATCAAAATAGGTCTCATAAAATTTAAACTTATCAGGATACATCTCGCGTATTTTCTGGATAAGGAGAAGGCTGGTTTTTATGGGTCGATAGGATTGGCGGTCAAGGATATGCAGCTGAACCCCGCCGCAAAGCTCCCCGCGATATTTAGAAAAGGTTGGGGTAAACCAGGCCTCCCGAAAACGAACTCCCGGAAGGCCCGTCTCATTCATGGCTTTAGCCAGCTCATAGCCATCAATCCAAGGCGCGCCACAGAGCTCAAAGGGACGGGTTGTCCCTCGACCTTCAGAAACATTCGTTCCCTCAAAAAGAACCTGGCCTGGGTAAACGGTTGCCGTCTCCAAAGTCGGCATATTTGGCGAGGGAATCACCCAGGGAAGGCCGGTTTCATCAAACCACATAGCTCGCTTCCAGCCTTCTAGAGGGATAACCGTCAGCCGCGCCTTTTTTTTCAGGAATTTTTCATTAAAAAGCAAAGCCAGCTCCCCGGTGGTTAAGCCATGGCGTAAGGGAATGGGATAAAGGCCAACAAAAGAACTGAATTCCGGGTATTGGAGAATTGATCCCTCCATGTTTAAACCATTAATCGGGTTAGGCCGGTCAAGGACTATAAAGGCAATTCCGGCTTCAGCACAGGCTTCCATCGCATAGGCCATCGTGGCTATGTAAGTATAAACCCTGGTGCCCACATCCTGGAGGTCAAAGAGCATAACCTCAATTTCTTTAACCATCGAGCCTTCCGGAATTTTGCCCGCTTCCGTGGTATCAAAGTTTCTCATGAATTCGTCCAGATGAAGAAGCATATCCGGAGGCGGTTTCATCGATTGACCATATAGCGAAAAAACAGGCAGGCCATATTTTTCGTCGATATAAAATGGCACATATTCGCCCGCCTGGGCATTGCCACGGACTCCGTGCTCTGGTCCATAGAGAGCCACGAGTTTTACCTCTGGCAAAGAACGCAACCGTTCAATCGTCGACACTAATTGAGAATCAACTCCCGTCGGGTTGGTAATTAAACCAACCTTTTTTCCCCTTATCTGGTCCAGATGCTTTTCCAGAAGAATTTCTATTCCTGGTTTGACTGCCCCTGACTTAATCGTCTCCGATGTCGTCAGCCAAGGTTCACTTAGCCTGGCTTTTTCTCGCCGACATCCTGAGAAGTTGATGAGGAGAAGAAAACAGCTTATGACAAAAGAAACCAATCGCGAGGCAGATGGCTTCTCAGAGCAGCGCCAAAAATTGAGAAAACGCATGCAGAAAGTTGATTGTGCTTTTCGCCGAAAGATTTCTTGGGGAAAATCTTGCTCTTGCTTCCCTCGGCAAAAAGTATCTTTACACCTTCCGCCCGGAATAACTTCCTTGATCATTCTTCCTCCTCCCCTATCATTCCTTTAAACAAGCTTTAAACAAGGTCGGTTCTTCCGGTTTTGGTGTATCTAAACCTGATGAATTAAAGGTGCTAGAAGCCTTAGCGGAGCCTTTCGATAAGGAGTTTTAGAAAAAACTCTATTGGGTCGCTCTCGTATCTTATTGATATTCATTTTATTAGTCTCATGGACAATAGACTCCCACAAGGTAAATTCGTTAATAGCGGCCTCGAAATAGCTTATTTCTTCCCACAAGAAGGTCGGAGGAACCATAAAGTTTAAACCCTTGTGGTTATTTTAACTCCGCCTACTTTCCTCCGCCATTCTATTTTAGACTTTCTCCTCCCTTCTTGTTAATTCTTTTCTCGCCGGACGACCTCGGCTCCTCGATTTTACTCCCCGCGTCTGCTCTTCGCCAGCATTATTTTGTTGAGGGCGCATGAGACTGCCTATTCTCATAACTTAAATTATGGCCTTTCTCATTTTTTGCCTTCGTCAAAGCTCAGGCGACCCGGGCCAAAAGCCAGAACAAGCAACAACCCTCCTATCATGGCCACATTCTTCATGAAATTAATCATTTGCCCTTGCCTTTCTGCTCCCTCGAAAGCCCAGAAATTATGGAAAATCAAAGTGGCCGGAATTAAAAAAAAGAGTAGGGCCACAGCCCCCAGCTTGGCCCGGAAACCAAGAATCAGGCTAAGGGAGCCGCCGATTTCCAAGACAATTGCCCCCAACAAAAAAAGCGAAACTTAAGGAAATCCCTTGGACGCCATGTAGGCAGCCGTCTGCTTCCAAGCAAAAATTTTGTTAAGGCCGCTAAAGAAAAAGATAATGGCCAGAAGGACTCGACCCAGGAGAGGAAGGATATTCTTTCTTTGCCCCATTGACTCCTCCTTAATTTAAAACATTCAAAAAATTTAACTCAGGCTTTAGTCAAACGCTGGGGCTGGTTTCTTTTCTCCGCGAGTTTTTCTTTCTCTATAACCCCTGAACCTTAGACTAATTGACAATAAATCTGTATCATCCCCAACAGAATATCCTTCCCCATTAATTCCAACGACTCTCTTCCATTTTGTATGGATTAGGCCCAGAGACGTTCGGGATGGAAGACAACCATTCAAACAATTAAACCTGATTCTTGGTTCCACTTCAATCCTATTTAATCATACTCTTTTTATTATTTTGGGTTAATCTATAGGAATTATAGTAAATAGGCGAACTACAATAAAAATTGACTCTTCTCTCTTGGCATGATAGACATACAGCTGGTCAAAAGACTTTACTTTAGAAACGGCGTTTTTGCTAAAGAGCTAAAAAATGAAGGAAAAAGTGTTTTTTCCGGAGAAGGTTATTAGGTTTTCTATGGGCCTCATATCGGCGGTTATTTGGGCCACTTTTCCCCCTTCTTCCTCCAAATTTGCCTCTTCCCTTCCTCAAGCTTTGACCGTAGTCAGTACAGAAAGGTTCCTGGAGAACGCCGCCTTCGACGCCTGGCACCCGCGGAGTAATGAAGTCATTTTCATGCGCCGGGACCGGCAGGGTATTTACCAGCTTTATAAGGTAGACGAGGCAGCTAACAATCCAGAGGCGGAAGCCGTGCCTCTGAGCCCTCGGTCGCTCAAAGCGGAGGGAATTGCGGCCTCGTGGATTCCTAAGGTCCACAAGGGGTCTTCAGATTGGCATCCCTCACGTGAATGGTTTGTTACCCAGGTCGAAATTCCTAATAACATTTCGTGGAAATACCTGAGCTCGATGCCTGAAGTTAGGACCCTGGCTGAGCCTGGCGCCGGCTGGTGGAATAATCTGTTTTTGGTCAAATCTGACGGCTCCTTCTGGATTCGACTGACTGATTTTACGGCTGAAGATATTGAATGCGGTGTCCTCTACCCCAAATTCTCCGCCGATGGCTCTTGGCTCTGCTGGGCTGAAAAGATTGGCGGGGCTCGGCCCTTTGACCGTTTTCCCTTTGCCCAATGGGTCTTGAAGACGGCCTGGATTGACTGGAGCGCTGAGCCCCCTCGCTTAGTAAGGGAGCGCAGCCATCCCTTCCGCGATGGTGCTATCTTTGAGCCCCAATTCTGGACACCCGACAACAAAATTATTTTTGCCGCTGACCCCGGTTATCGACGCCTCCCCTACCCAGCCTACCGCCTTGACCTTTGGGAAGCCGAGTTAGCCCGCAATGGCCGTCTCCAGCGCTTCCGCAATCTTACCCGCACACCTCGCTTTTATGAGGAACAGGCCTCTCTTTCCCCTGACCAGAGCTTAATCGCCTTTATGGCCAATCTTTTTGACGATACTTATGCCGACCGAATGACCGAGGCCTGGAAAAAATCCGGCTCTGAATTGAATTCTTTTATCGTCCAAGAGCTAACCACCGACCTTTACTTGATGGATAAGAGGGGTAATCTTCTAAATCGCCTCACCTATTTTGCTGATGAAAACTGGGGAAATGCCCATTCCTTGGTGACGCGCAGCGCCTGGAGTGTTGACGGGCGAATCATCTTGCTTTCTTTAACCCTTAGGGACAACAGAACTGGCAACAAGCTGGGCGAATCCATTTACCGCCTCCAACTCACATATTAACACCTTAACCGATTTGGAGAGGAGTCTTATTTAATGATTAGCAGGAGAAAATTAGAAGGTAAAAAGGAGCCAATACCGAGGCGAAAAACTGAAAAAGCCCTCTCCAGCCTTCGGGGAAATAGCCTTTTCTAAATAAAATCAAAAAAATAATTAATAATTCCTCTTTCTTCATGATTACTTTTTAATTTATTTTCCTGGACTCACTCAGGAGCAAATTGAATATGAAGTATTATAAAAATAGCCTTGATTCTTATCTTTAGCGCGTGGTTTTCCAGAAGATAATCTTAGTGCCGGAGGAGGGAATCGAACCCACACCCCTCCGAGGAGGGACTGGATTTTGAGTCCAGCGCGTCTGCCAGTTCCGCCACTCCGGCAACTTATTGATTCTAATGAACTTGCGGGCTTTTTTCAAGCTCTTTTTTATAGCCTTCCCCGAAGCCACTGTCGTCTTTTTGTCGTCCTGAAACCAGGTTTTCCCAGCTTTTTTCAATAGCCTCGCGTTTGTCTTTCTCAGTCGAAAACAAATAGCGCATGGTAGTTTTTAGGTCATTGTGGCCCAGGATCCTGGCAGCTGTCATGACGTCTGTCATCTTAACGAGGCGATAGGCCGCAAGGTGGCGCAAGTCATGAAAATGAAGGTTATCAGAAATACCGGCTTTTTTCAAGGCCGAGGCAAAGCTTCCGCGAATGTCTTTGATTCCCTCGAAAACCCTTTCGCCTTTTCTTGGCAAATCGTCCAGCATGCCCGCCAGCTCGGCCGGAAGCGGGACGTGCCGTTCCTGTTTTGTCTTGGCATGCTCGGCCGGAATTCGGATGCTCAATAATCTAAAATCAATATCTTTCCATCGCAATTTAAGGATTTCGCCCTGCCTCATGCCTGTAACCAGGGCCAAAACAACAACAGGCCTGATCCTTTCAGAACAGCTTTCGATTAAACGTCTTAAATCGTCATCGGAAAGCCTCATTTCCAGGATAACCCTCTCCCTGTTATTATTTTCCGGCAGCTTAGAGACCCGCCGGCCCCTTATCGGATTGCTTTCAATAATGCCATCGTATTCGGCCTGGTAAAGGATAGACTTTAGGAGAGTTATTTCCCGATTTATCGTGGCGTTGCTGGCGCCTTCATCAGCTCGCTTATTGATATAGCGGCGGACTAAAGCGGGATTTATCTCATTTGGCTTTAAATCGCCAAAAAAGCCTTTTAAATTTTGAAAAGAATACTCATTCCTTTCGGCCGAGCGTTTTTCTTTCCATTCCTTTGAGTCCAGTAAATTTCTGCCATATTCACTAAAGCTGGTCTCTTTTCTTCCTCTGCCCAAGAATTCTTCAAGCCTGCCATCCCTGGCCGC
>CAZVIN010000079.1:0-1730 GCA_964627255.1 uncultured Eubacteriales bacterium | reverse complement strand
AATCCTTAGCTACTTGGTTTTTGCCGGAACAAAGTGAACTGTCCATTTCAGCCCAGGATTATCTCCCCAGTGGTCATAGTCTTCCTGAGTTCCGACAAACTCTTTGATGAACTCCTGGCCCTTCGTCACTCGCTGCCACGAGATAGGAAAGACGAGGCGAGGAAGCCATGGCTCAGGACCTCCAAACACGGCACAGTCGCCCAGATGTCCATCGCCGGCGCGAATGATGACCCTCTTCTCAGGAGGAGCTCCCGGCGGATAATCAATAGAGTACTCAAGGTAGAGATCCGGACCTTGATCCAATGGGTCAGTCGCCGGTGGTATCATAACCATCCACTGTTTTTCCCACTCTTCCTTCCACTGCCGCTGAGAGCCTCGAGCGGAGGAATCATATTCATAAATGCTCAAATGGGCTTCAAAAGGGTTGGGCCCTGCAGTCACATGGCATTCGTACTTCTCGTCTCCCTCCCAAGTCCAGCAGAAAGCATAGTCCGCAAGCTCGGTGATGCTGGAGTCCTGGCCTGAGGCAATTTCGCTTTCAAAGGGCGTCTTGCCCGACCAGCCAGCGGGGGGAGCGGTAAAACGCACATTGGTAAACATCGAGACCCAGGCCAGCCGCTTGAACCCGCCTGGGTTTTCATATCCACAAGATTTAGTGCCCATATTGAAACCGATATAGATATCATAAGCCGGCGAGAAGGCCGGGCTTCTTGGTTTCTTTTTTGATTGAATAAAGACGGGCGCAGAAGGAGAAGAAACGCTGGTCGCCAGCGATAACAGAAGCAGACCTCCCACCAGGAGTGTGGTCGTCGGCGCAAACGGCTTAATCTTGAAACAAAAAAAAGACCTTAAGGACACTTTTTCCTCCTTGATACTGGAATTGGCTGGTTCTCAAGGCCGCAGCCAAAAAGTGACCAAGTCACCATTACCATAATTAATAAAAAAAATTAACAAAAATAAACGAGATAATTAGAGGCCATGAATTAATTGTGCAAAGATTTTAGATGAGGCGGCTTAGAAAAAACAACGCCTTGAATTTGGGTGTATTTTATCGTGAAGAGTAGCTTCCCGGGGGGAGATTAGAAAAAGAGCTTTTTCCTCATTTTCCCGACCACTATGAGATAAGGGGAAAAATATCAAAGATCAGATGGTCATATTTGGGTGATGGTGGCTTGGCGCCCCCAAGAAGCTTTATTCCTAAGCGCTCCCATCTCTTCAACCCCTCGCTCTCACCAACTCGTTCCAGGTCAAGAACGCGAGCGATAACGCGACTCCTTTTAACGAAATACAGCGGATGGCGGAATCCGGCCACCTTTTTCATCAGGCTTATGGGCCGACGAGCGGCTTCCGTATAAAAGCTTGAGAAAAAGAGAAATATCATAAGAATATATAGGTATGAATTTATTAGAAAAAGAGAAGGAAGACGAAGGACTCATTTTGCCGGCCTTGGCCAGCCGCTCGAAGGTCTCAATAATTGCTGGCAGCAAAACAGGAAAAAAGGAGGAGTCATGGGCAAAAAAATAGGCCGTATGTTGGGCGTCATCATTTTGGGGTTGATGGGGCCGCTTAATCTTTTGGGGCATCCTGTCTGGGGAGAAAGAATTGAGCTTCGCCAACCTGATGGGTCGATGGTGGTCGGCTTTATTTTCGGAGATGAATACCATCGTCGGGTAGAAACGGCTGAGGGCTACACGATTATCAAGAATGAGAAGACTGGTTGGATAGAGTAT
>CAZVIN010000078.1:0-31694 GCA_964627255.1 uncultured Eubacteriales bacterium | reverse complement strand
AGAAGATAAACCTTTACTCGAGAAAGTTAGTACTGCTGAGGTTAGCCAGCCAGTGGTCCTCCGCTGGCGACGGAAGGACGGCGAAATTATCTGGACAGAGCAGCGTATCGCGCCAATCTATGATGAAGCGGGTCGGCTTGTAGCCCTCGAAGGCATTGCCCGAGACATCACCGAAAGAATGAAAAATGAGGCCGCCTTAAGAGCTTCGCTCAAAGAAAAGGAGGTTATGCTTCGGGAGATTCATCACCGGGTAAAAAATAACATGCAGGTTATCTCCAGCTTGCTTAACTTGCAGTCACGGCTCATCGAAGACCCCCAGATGGTGGAAATGTTCCGGCAATGCCAGAGGAGGATTAGCTCCATGGCCTTAGTGCACGACAAGCTTTATCGGTCGCCTGACTTGGCCAATATCGATTTCGCCGAATACCTGAAGTCCCTGGCCGAGACTATCTTTCAGGATTATAGATGGCAGCTGGGACAAGTGGAGCTAAAAATTGACCTCGACCCCTTGAACCTGAATATAAATAAGGCCGTGCCGGTGGGTTTAATCGTCAATGAGCTGATTACCAATAGCCTGAAGCATGGCTTCCCTTGGGGAGGAAAAGGAACAATTTGGGTAACGCTAAAGAGAGTGGCCGAAAATCAGGCCAGGTTGCAAGTGAAGGACGATGGCGTTGGTATTCCCGAGGGATTTGACCTAAAAAAAGCGCAATCAATGGGTCTCATTATTATTAACACCCTGGTGGGCCAAATTGGCGGCGAGATTGAAATAAGGCGGGAGGCTGGCACCGACGTCCGCATCACCTTCCCCCTCCCCTAAATTCCAAAAATTGGTGCTAAAATTAATGCCACCTCACCTCTTTACCTAATTTTGTCTGTTTTTCAGCGCTTTGTCGGCCTTCCGGTCTTTTTGGGCGCCGGCACCCTGCCCAGAATTTCTTCTATTCTTGAGATGAACTCTTAGTTACCCAAAAGCCTTCCTGTTTTTTTCGTGTTTCCTAAATTTAGCTATATCCTTATATGGGTCATTTTCTTTTAGAAATTGGGTGAATGGGTGAGGTGGCACCAATTCTGGTTGAGGGAAAGGTTAGAGGCGGCCGAGGTACTTTTTGGTGGCCACGTCAACCTTTACCTTATCGCCACTCTTAATAAAGGGAGGCACCATTATTTCCATCCCGTTTTCGATGACAGCAGTCTTCCAGACATTATCAGCCTCCCCGCGGCGGGCCTCGCCAGTTGTCGCGACTTCCATCACCACATAACCAGGTTGGACAACCCCCACGGCGTTACCTTCCAGGAATTCAGCCTCGACTATCATCTCCGGTCGCAGAAAGTCGCGAAGTCCGCCCAAGAGTTCCTCGGTCAAAGGAAACTGGTCAAAGGTTTCCATGTCCATAAAATAATGGTCCTCACCTTGACTATAGAGGTATTCAAGCGGCCGCCGTTGCAGATAAACCTCCTCGACCATCGCTTCTTGCTTAAAGCGACGTTCGGTGATGTTTTGGGTGCGAAGGTTCTGCAGCTTGAGGAAGATGGCGCCGGCCATCTGGGCCACGCCGCTGTGCCGCGTCACCTCCAAGACCCGATAAATTTCCGCCTCAAGTTTGAGGACGTCCCCTACCCTGACTTCACCCGCCGTCTTCATGCGGTTAATTTTACCACAGATGGTGACCTGATTCCTATCTCCTATTTTTTCTACTTTTCCCTCGCTTCCGTCTCGATCTTTAAAAGTGAAATTCCTGGACGGCAACATAATTCTGATCACTTATTTTCTTCATGTCGCCTCCTCCGCATTATTCCTGTTTATGACGGAAATTCAGCTCGATGGTTTTGGGTAAAAACCATAACTATTTTGCCGGATAAAGACTTAAGGACACGCACCAAAATCGGTACCGTTTATATCTTTACCCCATTTTTTTTTGGAATCAGAAATTTGGTGAATAGGTGAGTTGGCACCAATTTAAAAGGTCGCCTCCTTCCCTGTTTTTTGACTCGAAAAACTTGTTGACCCTCATTCCATTCTTTTCCGTCATTTAGGAGAGCAGGTCTCGCTGAACGAACATTGGCGATCTATTTAGAATATTTGGCCAAGGCTGAAGTAAAAGACCTGCTTCCCCTCGTTAGGCTTTGGCTTGAGGTTGAACCCGAGGTCAAAACGAAGTAAGCCCACAGGACTCCGCAGTCGAAGGCCGACGCCAAGGCTGTGACGGAAGTCTCTAAAACTCAAGTTTTTCACCTCGGGAAAAACATTGCCCGCATCATAAAAGACGACTCCATCCAAACCCCACCAGAGCGGAAACCGCAGCTCCTGGTTAAAGATAAACACCGCCTCGCCGCCCTCAGGGGCATCAAGATAGGGGTCATAAGGTCCAACCATGTCCTGTTTGAAGCCCCGGAGCGAATAGCTGCCGCCCGCATAAAAACGCCTCGCCGGCACCATCACCTGGTCAAAGGCTGTAGCCAAACCCAACCTGAAATTGGAGGCAAAAACAAGTCGCTCGCCGATAGGCTTATAGAAACTCGCCTGGCCAAACCAGCTCAAGTAAGTCAACTCCGATTTGAGCGCCTCGGGCGAGTAAGTCAGGCTGGAAGAGAAAAAGGCGCCACGCCGGGCGTCAAGAGGGTCGTCTCGGGTATCGCGCACGGCCTGTAAAGAAAGCTCGGTCAGGGTGAGGGAGATATCAAACAGAAAAGGTCCGGTCGCCATCGTCTCGTAAGTATGAATTCGACTGCGGCGAAAGACAGTAGAAAGCTGGATTCTGCCCGGAAGGGTGAACCGCTGCTGCCAGCTGGCGCCAGTTTCGTCGACAGTGAAAGTGGCCTCTTTTTTTCGAGTCAGATGGAAGGAAAGAAGCGACTCCACGCTCGACCCAAGGAAATGGCGGTCATGGAAAGAGAAGCGGAAATCCCGTCTCTGCGCATTCTGCAAATAATTGAGGAGGCCATGACGGCCGAGGCCGAAAAGATGACGAAAATCAACACCTGCGGTAAATTCCGTTTTTTCCTCAGAGTTATAGCGCAGGCCATAACGAAAATTCGCGACTGGCTCACGCCGCAGCTCTACCCGCACCTTTTCTTTTCCAGATACCCCGGCTATGGGCTCACTCATTACCTCGACCAAGCTGAAATCTCCTGTTTCATAGAGCGCCTTCTGACCCTGGGAGATTTTCTCAAAGCTCAGAGTTTCGCCAGGCTTCAGGCCAAAAATAGAGCTAAGCCTTTTCTTTTGCTGTTCTTTAACCCCGCTAAATTCAACCGCATCGACCTCGTGACGGACTCCCTCAGTCACCTGAAAAATAATTCTGACATCCGGGCCTTCGTCCTTCAGCTCGACCTTTGGCGAGATTGCCGCCTCCCGAAATCCCTGACTGCGGTAAAAAGAGAGCAGGCGGTTGCGGTCGGTCAGAACCAGGTTGGGGTCAAAAGCAGCGCCTGGACGTAAGCTCAGGAGAGGCTGAAGCTCGTCCGAACCAAACAACTGATTTCCCTCAATATTAGTCTCAACAACTCGGCTCAACAGGCCTTCCTCTACCACCACCCGGATGGCAAGCGCCTGCCTCGCGCTGTCCGCCTCAACTCCGGCCACTGCTGCTTTGGACCCCAAGAAACCTTTGGCTTCATACCAGCTCTGGATAGCCTCGGCCACCGCCTTGGGCTCAACCACGAGCAACCAAAAGCCCTTCGCTTCGGCCGTACGCCAGGACCTAATCTGCCGGCGCAACTCCTCCCGTCTCCCCTCCTCTGCCCCGTCAATCATAACCCTTTCTATTCGGTAGCGATTCCCTGCCTCTACTCGGAAATTGCCAATTATTTTTTTAGCCCTACCTCGATTTTCCTTCGCCGATGCGGCTTCCTCTTCTCCCTTCTCCTCGACCGCGCTTTCTTCTCTTAATTCAAAAGTGACTTTTGCCTGGTAATAGCCTTTTCCCTTGAAAACCTTTTCCATTAACCTCGCAGACTCTTTAGCCGCCCGCTCCAGATTGAGCTCCTTAGCCCAAAGGGCCTCAATTTGTCGCCGCCAAGACCTCGAGAGGTTAGCGCTCCCATAGTCAACCTCAATCCGAGGCCCAGCTTCAACCTCCAACACCACCTCTACACCCCTTTCTCCTTCTATCTTCACCTGAGGGGTTATCCTTGCCTGCCAATATTTATTTTTTCGATAAAATATTTCGAGTTTTTTAATTTGCGCTTCAAGAAGCGAGGAACTGAAGGCTTTTCCGGGACGTAATCCGGCTATTTTTTTTCTAAGGAGGCTTTCAGGGAAGGCCGCCTCTCCCTTTATCTCGAGCCCAGTAATCCTCAGACTTTTAGCCACTCCTTCTGGCCTCGCCCCACCTCCACCCTGCTTCCCTTCTCCGCCCAAGGAAAAGCTGTGCCTGAGACCTGCGCCATAACTGCTGTCATCTTTCCGGAAACCCTGAAACATAAGCCCGCGAACCAAACGATAATCAAGAAGCCAGGTTTGGCGCTGAGAGTTGCTAATATCCATCGACGTGGTGACTCGGGCCGCCGGCGTAATCTGTTTAACCAGAGTTAGCCTGGCTCCAGGGTCAGTTTCGCCGGCTATGCCCAGCGGCTCAAGCCGCACCTCCTCCACGCCAAAGAGTCGGCGCATTAGCCCGCCCAGTTGAGAAGCGGTAGGGGTGGCTAGAGCTAAGAGGACCTGCTCCCGAAACGCCTTTAGCCCTTGACCTCTTATCTCCTCTATGCTCTTCCCTGTCAATAACAAAAAGGCCAGTTCTTCCTGGGAACGAGGCGGCGTGGATTGAAAATTGAGGCGAAGCTCGGAAACTGGTCCGCTCAGGCTGAGCCGTACTGCCAGTTCCTCATAACGGTGAACAAGCTCGGTTTGAGCCTGAATTTCGAGACGCGGGTCGGGCGGAAAGACACCGGTAAAATCAACCTGCATCTTGTCTAACTGGTAGCGCCTTTGCGCCCAGATGAATTCTCCGGACCCTGTGTTTGTCAGACGACCCAAAAGAACGGGCTGAGAGAGCGTGCCTGTGAGAAAAAGGGCGCCCTGAACCTGGGCCCGAAGGAAAGAATTACTGATGACTACGGGAGTCTCAAAGTTAAGGCGAATATTAAGGGCCATATCCTGAAAGGCAGTCGGCAGCTGAGTCTGACCACGTCGCGATGGCACGTAAGTCCGGCGCCCCATAAGCTGAGAAACAGAGCTTATATCGGCAGTTACAGCCGTGTCCTTAAGAGCTATGTCTCCAGAAAGCGTCCAGGTTCCTGCCTTGGGCTCAAGCTGTAGCGAGAGGTCGGTTCTGGTGCTCATCGTGCCCTCGAGCTCAAGAGGAATGTTTTGAGCCAAAATTTGTAACTTTCCTGATTCGACCTGCTGCCTCTTTTCGTCAAGAAGGAGCGAGCCGCTTATTTCCCAAGGAGCGCTATTGATTAGACCGCGGCAAGAACGAAGCTCGAGGCGGCGGCCGGAAAAGAACAAAAACCCCGTTGTGTCGCTGAACCGAAGCGGAAAAGAAGTTGTTTCTATGGAAACCCTTCTCAGTTCCAGAGTGCCTTGAGGTTCGAGAGCCGAACCAGAGCCAGTGAGGTGCAAGCTCAAGTAAACGCCGCCTCTGAAATCGAGGCCAGGAAAAAAAGAGGCAAGGCCGGCCAAATCTCCTTCTGCCTGGAGGGTGAGGTCAACTTCAGGCTTCGCCAACGCCTTTCGGGCTAAGGGGTTAAATATTTTCCCGCTGACGGCCAAACGGAAAAATTCACTCCGTAAGTCGGCCTTTTCCAAAGTCAAAAGGTCGGGCTCAAGCCGCAAAATGACCGGCTCTTCATTAGCCAGTGAGAAAGGCTCTAAATTTAGTTTCAGAGTGGTCAGACTTCCCTCGGCCTGAAGGGAGGAGCGCCAATCTCTGCCGGGGTCAGGGAGAAAGCTCAGGTTAATTTTACCGCTTACTTCTCCTAAAAACTGGTTTTCCTCTGCCTTGGCTTTAAATGCGGCCGGCAACTTGGCTAAAAGAGGGCCAAGAAAATTTGCTGGGTCAAGCCCAGTAAAACTGACATTGACTGTCGCTTTTTCAGCCAGCTTGGATTCAGAGGCAGACTCAGATTTGCCTTGAACTTCAGGAGAAGTCTGACCATCTGGTTGGCTTTGTTCATCGCCCAGGCCTTCGAGTTTTGGCTGAGCATTTATTCCTTGCTGGCTATCTGGGTGAGACCTTGTGGCAAACTCATTTTTATTTCCACGGCCAACCCCGTCTCCCGTTTTTACCTGTCTTCGCACATCACCCTTTCCCTTAATTGCCGGCTCTTCCTTAACCGATGGAAACAAAATTACCTGTCTCTGGCTGAAAATTTTGCTTTTTTTATCTGCCTCGAGTCTTTCATTATGGCCGCAATAACTTGATTGCCGACTACCCGGACCTGAACCTAAAGCCGTCGAACTGATAAATTTATGAAAAGGAATTTTGGCCTGAATGAGGAGGTAACCTCGACCCAGGTTTATGCTGAATTTTTCTATTTCTAAGGCCTCTTGGTTGAAGCACGCCCTGAGGTCAATCTTTTCGGCCGGAACAGCAACTAATGGTGAGGCGAAAGAGCCTTGGGTAACAGTTGCGGTAATTTCTGGCTTTAAGTTCCGGAGGCTTCCGACGACCTTTCCCCCCACTTTTAACTCGCCCTGACCAGAAAAATTTTGACCGCTGAGCTGGTTTAAAAACGTGGCCATCAAGGCAAGAGGAAAATTGGCCTCGAGCGAGATCTCAGCCGCGGTTTCTTTGACTCCGACTCCACCTTGAACCCGGAGAAGGAAATCTTGGCTCCGCCAATTAAGCCCGGAAACACTGAGGACATC
This sequence comes from uncultured Eubacteriales bacterium, assembly GCA_964627255.1. Taxonomy (GTDB): domain Bacteria; phylum Acidobacteriota; class Aminicenantia; order Aminicenantales; family CALLJL01; genus CALLJL01. The sequence continues at coordinate 24,880 of CAZVIN010000078.1, read as the reverse complement.
ATCCCTCAGGACAAGTTGAAGTGGGTCGAGCGTTTCCACCTCGAGAGAACCGATTTTAAACCCGGCGGGCCTAAAATCAGCCACAAGAGTCACGGTCTCGGGCTGAGCGTTTCTGATTTTAACCTCTCCCGAAGCCCCAATCGTGGGGAAAGAAAAGTAGGCTGAATCTATATTATTTCCGTTGATTTTATAAATTAAATCGAAATTTTTGACGTCACCGTTTACATTAAAATCAAAACCCAATAGACCGCGAAGCGAGAGAGGAAGGGGCAGAAAAGAAAAATCTTCGAGGTTTTGACCGACCGCTGAGAGAGAACCATTAAATTTTTTCTGGTTAAAGTCATAAATTAGCCGACCAGTGAAAGGTGGGGTCAGAGCCGTTTTTCTTAAAATAAGGCGACTTATTTCGAGCCGCTTACGGTCTGCCTGACCTTCTATTTCCAGCGCCGCCCAGCTTTCCTGGCCAAATCTTATTTTTTTCCCCTCGAGCCGAAAATGGCTCCATGGCACAGCGACACTGCCCTTAATTTTGGTTTCTAAGCAGAGCGAGCCGCCGAGAATCTGGAAACGGCTATCTTTTATTAACGACGATTCCTTGGCCACGAGGAAATTGACTAGATCTTCAGCTAAGTTATGGAGGTCAGCGACATCGACACGAAGCGCTAAGTCGGTGCGCCGGCCAAAATCCTGGTGACTCGGGTCAAAAGAAAGAAAACCAGTTAGGGAAGCCTCAATCGCTGGAGAATGAAAAGCTAACCGAGTTAGGCTAATTTTCTGATTTTTTATTTCTGCCCGAGCCTTAAGCTCCCCTTCTCTGAAAATGGGGCCTTGGAGGTTTGGCGCCACGAGTTTAACCTGGCCGCGGAGCTCTGGCCAGTAACCGGAAACCTCCGCCTCAAGCGACAATTGACCAGAAAGCGCCGGCCAGTTTGGCTCCTTTTCATTGGCCCTGGCTGTTCCCAGCTCTCCCGTTTCAGTTTGAAGACTCAGGTTAGCTCTCTTGTCTCTTGTCGGCTCCGCCGGCCTTATCTTGCCAGGCTTAACTATATCCATTATTTTGGATGGAAATGAATTCCACTTTCGTAGCTCTTCGAGGCTTCTCCCCAAGTTGGCCACATTAAGGCTGAACTTAGCCTCTAAATTTCGACCCGCGTCGACGCGACCGGCGCCAGCGAAATTGATTCCCGCTAATTCCCAACGGAAAATATTAAGGTCAAGAACTTTTCCTTTCAGATTACCAGCCAGCTCACCTTTTAACGGCTGGGCTAATTCGCAGATGATTGTTTTGGCCTCAGAAGGATAACTTAGCTCCGCCTCAAGTTGCGGCTGAAGTTCCAAACGAAAATTTGCTTCCAGCTGGTTGAAATCCGGTTTTAAGCCCATGATTGGCCACTGAAAATCAATCCTGCCGCTCAAAGGGGCAAAAAGCAGATGACCTACGCCCAGGTCTCGGCCGTTTATTTCGAAATTTCCAGACAAGACGGTGGCGTCCTTAGAAACCCGAGGCTCTTGGCCCTCCAATTTCAACCTAAATTCCATTTGGCCTTGAGCAAAAAAGGACTCAGAGGCGAAGAGGTCGGAGGAAGACGGGGAGGAAGAGATTGGAGAATAAAAAGAAGATAGGGAGAGTAAAGAGGAGGTAGCTACCGCTACCGGAGCGGAGGGAGGAGGAAACAAACGGGCTAATTTTCTTTTATCAAGAGTTTTTACAAAAGGTAGCTTATCCAGCGAGACCTCTCCCCTCGCCTGAAGCTTAGAAAGAAAAAAATAGGGAAAATATTGGCCGCTCAAAAAACCCTCTATGGAAGCGGCCTCAGTCTTGATAATAACGGGCTCGAGAGAGAAACGCTCATCGTTAAAGCGAAAGTCAAAGTGCAAAGAGGAAATAGGGAGCGCGGGGTAGGCAGAGAGAGCGATTTTTCCCCCGATTGAGGAAAGCCGGCCTTCGTGTTCTTTTTTATCCTCGTTGAAAACAATTTCGGCCTCGATATTTTCCAAAGAAAGAGAGCTCAGGGGTCGCGGCTTTGACCACTCTAAACTCCCGCCTTCTAAATGAAAATGCGCTATCCGGAAGCGCCATGGTTTTGGCTTTTGAGCTGGCTTTGCTTTGGTAGGAGTAGCGGCAGCAATTCTTTGAACCCCCGGAGCGAGGGAGAGGTTAACTGAAGGAGATCTAATCTCTACGTCTTGCACCTGAAATTCCCGCTGGAAGAACGGGAGCACGGAAAAATTGACTGCTATTTTTTTGACGGAAAAAAAGGGCGGGGGTGGCAATACCTTATCGGTTGGTTCTAACTTTCCGCTAGTGGAGATTATCCGGAAATTGACCGCCTCGACTCTGGCACGCCAAAGGTTAATTTTTAACGACTGGGCTTCAATCCGCATTGGCCATTGACGCTGAAGTGCCTGGTTTAACCGAGCAAGAAGCCAGGAAGAAAAACTGCGGCTTTGAACGTAAAGGGAGACGCTGACGAGAAAAATGAGGATGACACCGAAGCTCACCAGAATATAGCGCCACCAGCGCCGTCCTTTAATTAGTGCCATGTTACCTAGTTACCTTATTTTCGTTTTCAATTGGCGGCCTGCCCCTCATAACTGGTGCCATACTCCCAATGGGTGCTACATTATCTATTTAGCTTATTTTCCTTTTTAATCAGTGACATTCTAATTGGTGACATTCTAATTGGTGACATGATATTCATTTACCTTATTTTCTAAAACAGCACCGGCCGCTTTCACTGCTTTCAATCTTTGCCTCGCTAGGATAAAATAAAACAAATTAAGATAAAATCAAAACAAAATATAGACGGATAATCATGAAGGGGCTTGTTTCTTTCAGTGCTAAAATCTTTGCCCCAAACTTTTATTTTTCATCCTATGAGAAAAAACCCCTCCGAATCAGTAAGCCAGTTAATCATCTTTATCCTGATTATTCTCTATATCATTGGCGGCCTTCTTTTATCCCCCCGCTTCCCATATGTAATTAACGCCGACGGGATTAGCTACCTTTCTATCGCTCAAAAATATCTATCTGGCTTTGGCCAAGAAGCTACTGAAAGACGAAATCAACAACCTTTAAAACAATAATTTTATTTCGTCGTCCAAACCAGTTAGTTCCCACCGGATAAGGGAAAGAGGTATCAGGCCGCAGGCATTGAAGGCGGCAAAAAATTCCCTCAGGTTAAATTTTTCGCCTTTTATCCGAGAATAATCAGCCAAAAGTTTTTCCAGGTGAACTTTGCCTACGACATAGCTCGTTCCATACCCCGGCTGCTGAAGGTAGATTTCCTCATCGGTCCAGATTGTCCTTCCTTCCTTAGGCATCCAGCCGCGGGGCGTCCATTGGACCGCAAAATCGATTGCTTCCTCCAGGGTGAAGTCATTACTGTGCATCTTCAGGTCTCCCATGCCTCGAGCGCAGCGGCAGGCAAGCAAAATCCAGGTCAGCTCTCGGGCTCGCGGCCGCGCCTCCAGCAGTCCCGCGTGCATGGCCATCTCTTCCATCCCTGTGGCCAAGCCTTCCGCCCGCGAATCCCAGATATTGTAGAGGAGGGGAACCCGACGTATCGGACTCGGATGAGGTTCATGGGCCATCCTGGCGAGGTCAAACCAGTGGGTGCCGTGGCAGAGGAGGGGAAGCGGGTCATGATAGTCAATTTGATTAAAAAAATCCCAGAGATTGCCAGGCGGGATAAAACTAACCGTCCGCTTGAGCGTATCGTTCATGTAATCAGGAAGGTCCATCATCTTGGCGCGCATGAATTTCATGAAATAGTCTACCGCCTCGTCGCGTTTTTTCTGATACTCCTCTCTACTTTGGACGGGCTGGAGGGAAGGAAGATGACGATTCTTCTCCTCTTCCAATTTCAAAGAAGAAAGGGAGCGGGCCAGTTCCCGGTTCATAATCGCCAATTGCTCTTCCCAACTGTAGGGACAAAGATGGACATTTTTCATGTACCAGTCATAATTTTCTTTACCAATCCCCGAAGGGGCCCGCATCTCAGCATATCTTGCTTCCAGCCACTGACAAAATTCATCCACGGCTTCCTTAGCTCTGTGGATTTCGGGAACAAGGTCGGGATGGTTTTCTTTAAGTCGTTCGGCCAGATTGGACAGAAAGGTGCTTTCCGCCTTTTTTTTTCTAATACCCAAAAACCACAGGTCGCGCGCCGGTTCAGTCAGATTTTTTTGGGCCTGTTCCAGAACCAGGGGAATGGCCTGGAGGTGCTTTTTAAAATCATCATATTGCTCACCTTTAAGGGGAAAGGTGTAATTCCACAAACACAGCGTACCATACCGCCAGGGTCCTTCCAGAGCCGGGACATCAGAGGGAGAAAGATAATAAACGGCATAAAAGGCCGGATTCCGCGACCAAGGACGAAGCACTCGATGGTCGAAATCAAGGCCGTTCATCTCGGCGCGGACAAGATGATAATCAACCTGCCGCGAGATAGGCCAGGAGCGCACATCGATAGCTGCCAGCCGGGCTTGATATTCTTTCAATTCTTGATACTGTTTGGCCATGGCCTCAGCCGTGTAATCGGGAACTTTGTCGACCATTTTTGGCTTTTGAAATTCCCGCCATTCTTGAAAAAGTTTAACCAGGTCATCGTAATCGCCGCTTCCTAAGGCTGACTCTTTTTTTTCTTTAGGCGCGCAAGAAAAGAAAAAAGGGAGGACAATTATGACCAAGGCTGTTAGGAATAGATTTTTTTTCATGTGCTGACTGCCCTCATAATTAAAATTCTTTTTTAAATTCTTTTTTATACGCTATTATGTTTTTCGCCATAAATCAAGCCTTCTTTAACGTGCTTAAGGGTTTAGTTTCGCCGGATAGATTCGGAGGTTAAAAATTTCGCCGGCGGCTCGTTTGCTTTGTTTATTTCTTTATGCTAACAAAAGGAAGAAAATTAATTTATCGAGGGGAAAAAATGGCTAAAAAACAAATCAAGTGGCGAAGAAGAGATTTTCTTAAAATGGGCCTGGCCGCAAGTCTCAGCCCGCTTCTGGATAAAAAGGAAAGTCCAAAAAACATTAATAAGTTTTTGCCGGAAGAAACATTACGGTCTAAGAATGGACCTCGTTCTTTTAGGCCTGATTCCATGTCATCGACCTCGCCTCTAACTGGCGCCGGGCTTGCTCCCCTGATGGAGTTCAAGGTGGCGCCGATTGACCCGGTGCGAATCGGCATGGTGGGCGTGGGGGGCATGGGTTCAGCCCATGTTCGGAATTTCCTGAAGATAGAAGGGGTCGTTATCCGCGCTGTTTGCGACATTGTCGAGGAAAAGGTGGCCCGCATCCAAAAATGGGTGGAAGAGGCTGGGTTTCCTCGGCCTGTGGGCTACTCTCGCGGCCCCCGTGATTTCCTGCGCCTCTGCGACCAGGAAGACATCGACCTGGTCTTTACCGCCACTCCCTGGGAATGGCATGTGCCGGTTTGTGTGGCGGCCATGAAAGCGGGAAAGCATGCCGCGACTGAAGTCCCTGCTGCTTATACCGTCGACGATTGTTGGGAACTCGTCGAAACGGCCGAAAAATATAAGCGCCATTGTATCATGATGGAAAACTGTTGTTATGACCGGCCGGAGATGATGTGCCTGAATATGGTCAAAAAGGGGCTGCTGGGAGAAATTTTTTATGCCGAGGCCGGCTACCTCCATGATTTGCGGGATGTTCTTTTTAGCGGCGAAGGTGAGGCTCTCTGGCGAACTGACCATCATGCCCGCCGCAACGGCAACCTCTACCCGACGCACGGGTTAGGACCGGTGAGCCAATGCTTGGACATCAATCGAGGCGACCGTTTTGTTTATCTTGTTTCGATGAGTTCTAAGTCGCAGGGACTGAATTTATATTCCGCAGAAAAATTCGGTCCACGGAGTCGGGAGGCGGTGAGGCGCTATGCCCTGGGCGATATCAATGTTTCTTTAATCTACACGGCTCTGGGCAAAGTAATCACCCTCATCCACGATACTTCCTCTCCTCGGCCCTATAGCCGCATTCATCGCGTCCAGGGAACTAAGGGCATCTTTGAGCGCTGGCCGGAAAGGGTGTATATTGAAGGCCGAAGCGCGGGCCATCGCTGGGAAGAGCTCGCAAAATACCAAGAATATGACCATCCTATCTGGAAGCAACTGGAGGAGCAATCACGAGGAGCAGGCCATGGCGGCATGGACTTTATCGAGGATTACCGCCTGATTCAAGCGCTACGTGAAGGCCGCGGCCTTGACATGGATGTTTATGATGCTGTCAGCTGGAGCGTGGTCACGCCCCTCAGTGAAAGCTCAGTTGCGAATAAAAGTAAGCCCATTGATTTTCCTGATTTTACCCGCGGGGCCTGGAAAATCCCCCGCTCTCTCCAAGTCATGGACCTCCCATAATCAGTGTTACCTAATAATTAGTGCCACCTTACATATTTACATAATTTTACCTAATTTTATTTGCTTCTTTTTTTATGCATTTTTTCATTTTCTTCGCCAGTTCGATTGAGCCACATTAGACACCAGCTTTTATAATTCCCATAATTAGGACCAACTAACTTATTTACCCAACTTTGTCGGCCTCGTTTTTTTATCCAATTTTTTCATTCAGGAAGAAGAACGCGGTGAATAGAAAGAATCGAGCAAATAGACAAAGCAGAACCCATTTATACAAGCTAAGCCTAATTATATATGCGCCATAAGAAATTAGGTAAATAGGTGAAGCGGCACCTATTTAGGGAAGAACCAGGCGGCGGCCGGCGATTTCGACGATCGAGACTTTTATGCCGTAAACCCTGGCCAAAAGCTCCTCTGTTAGCACCGCTACTGGCTCCCCTGAGCCCGCTACCTTGCCGCTTTCGATGAGCACTAAATTATCTGAAAACTGGGCGGCCTGATTGACATCATGGAGAGTGAGAATAATCGTTTTTGCCTTTTCCAGAGCCAGCCGTCTGATTAGAGTCAAAATCTCTAAACCATGGCGAAGGTCAAGGAAAGTGGTGGGTTCATCGAGCAGCAAAACTGGCGTCTCCTGCGCCAAGCTCCGGGCAATAAGGACAAGCCGCCTCTCGCCGGAGCTGAGCTCGCTCAAGTAACGAAAAGCGAAGGAAGTAAGGCCAACAAACTCCAGGGCTCGGTTCGCCCTTTCGAAATCACGGCCAGAGGGAAGCGAAAAAAGTGGCAAGTAGGCGGCCCGGCCCATTACGACAAACTCTTCGACCGAATAATTGAAAGCCAGGCTATGCTCCTGAGGCACATAACTAATTACCTTTGCTCTGGCTTGTTCCTTAAGCTTAGCTACGTCCTGGCTGTCATAAAAAACAGTTTGTGGCTCGAGAGGCAAAAGGCCCGCGATACATTTAAGCAGGGTCGTTTTACCCGCGCCGTTGGGGCCAATGATGGCCGTTACTTTACCTGTCGGAAAAGATAAGTTAGCCACTTCTAACCTGAAGCCATCATAGGCAAAACGGAGTTTTCTTATCTCAATCATCGGTAGCCCCCGGGAAAAAGGGAGAATTCAAGAGAAACATTGGCCAAAACCAAGATAATCCTCGTCTGGTTTGTTCGGGAGAAACGGTTATTTCGGGATAAATCGAAGCCTCCCGCAAAACCAGAGGAGGCTGCTGAGCCCATAAAATTAAGCCTGACCTTACCAATTTCTTGTTTTCTTTAAATTGCTTGGAAGAGCTCACCCTAACCACACTCGTGAATTTTTTTTCAAAAGATAGATAAATAAGGGAATGCCGATTAAGCTGGTAAATATTCCTACCGGGATTTCGAAAGAGGTAAGACCTCGCGCCAAGTCATCAGCAGCCAGAAGAATCGCGGCGCCGAGAAGGGCGGAGAGCGGCAAGACCCGGCGGTTATCAGCACCGGCTATCATCCGGGCTAAATGAGGCACAATCAGCCCTATCCAGCCTATTATGCCCACGGCGGCGACAGCCGCCGAGGTCAGAAGCGTAGCCAGAGCAATAACGATGAGCTTTTCGCGGCGCACATTGACCCCTAAGGCCCGGCCTTCCTCCTCACTCAAGGAAAGTAAATTCAGCCGCCAGCGGAAAAGCAGGAGGAAGATAGTGCCGACCAAGATTAAAGGGAAGGTGATGGCCATTTCGCGCCAGCCGCTCAGTGAGAAGCTTCCCATCAACCAAAAAAAGAGGGCCTGAAGAGAGTACGGGCTAGCCAGATATTCAACGACTGTTAGGAGAGCAGAAAAAAAAGCCGAGACAATCACTCCTGTCAGGAGTAAAGAAACTATCGACCCGCCGGCCCGGCGGCTAACCGAGAGCACGGTGAAAACGGCAATAAGGGAAAAGAAAAAGGCGCTGAGCTGTACCGGCACTTTGTTCCCGATGAAAACGATCGATACGGCGGCGCCAAAGGCCGCTCCGGAGGAAAGACCGAGAAGATATTCGTTGACCAAAGGATTGCGGAATAAGGCTTGGAGGGAAGCGCCGGACAGAGCCAAGCCACAGCCGACAATCATCGCCAGTAAGACCCGGGGTAAGCGAATTCGAAAGACAATGCTCCGCGCCACCTCGGATGACGTCTCGCCAAGAGAGGGGAAAAAAGGCGATATCAAGGTCGCGGTGAGCTGGCTCAGACTCATATGGTAGGAACCAATAGCCAATGATAGCAAAAAGATGAGGAGCAAGACTAAGCTCGCCGCCACCCAGCAAAATGACCCTTTAACCTTTAATGCCATACCTTTCGGCTCTCCTCGCCTCTTTAATTCCTGTTGATTTCTCCGCTTTCTTCGCTCTTCAGCGCCTTGCTTTTCAGGCTGATTCTTTCCTCTTTTTCTTTAAGCTCACCTCGCAATTTTATTCTCTTTCTTATAATTTTTATTCTTTATTTCCTATTTTTCTTTCCCGGCCATTTCTGTTTTATAGCTTCCTTCCCTTTAATTCCCTTCCTTTTCTAACTCAGCCAAAATATAACCTCTTTACCCTCACCCACCTATTCTCTGGAGATGCGGAAGAAGGACATTTTTCTCTTCAGAGTTAGGGAGGTTTATCTGTAATATTTTCAGAAGCGCCGCGAAAGCCTCGGCTGAACCATAAAACTTAGTGAAAATCTCTTCCCCCTGCTCCTTTAAATTAATCTTGGGGCGAAGTTCGGGATGAAACAGAGAGGCAAGGTAAATGGTCTCGAAGAGGGCCTCAGCCGGGTCCCACCAGTACCAAAAGCCGAAAGTATAATAGATTTGCCCTTTTTTTACCGCGTTCAAAGTGCGTAGCCGGCGGTCGGCGGCAATTGTCTCGATAGTTACTTGACGTTCAGCAGGCGGGTAATTTCCGTGAATTAAGATTATTTCTGGGTTCCAAGCAATAATTTGTTCTAAATTAACGACAGTGCGAGCTGTACCTAAATAGGAAGGGATAAGGCCTTCAGCCAGGTTCAGGCCTCCGGCTATCTTTACGGGGTCGTAAGAAACCGGAGTCATAACCAAAGAAGACCAGAAAGCAAGATAAACCCGGGGTTTTGATACTTTTTTCGTTTCAGCTAATAGGGCTTCGAGCCAGGCCAACTTAGCCTGAAAATAAGCCTCCAACTCCTCAGCCCTCTCCGTCCGACCGATAGCCTGACCAACGAGGCGCATCTCCTCCTGAAGAAGGTCAAACCGGCCTAAAGAAGCCAAGGCCACCACAGGCACCGAGAGTTGGCGAGAAAGGGCCTCCGCTAAAGAAGGCTCAGAAGGAGAGACAAAGACAACATCAGGCTGAAAACGAAGCACCACCTCGGCATTGACATTTTCGTCCGAGAGAGCCACCAACGGCAACTCCGAGGCTGGGGGATAAATCAGCGCCAAAAGATGGTCCTCAAATCGAAGGAAACGGTCCAGGCCGACGAGATGGTCACCGCCGCCCAGGGCCACGATAATCCGCGTTATTTCAGGCTGGAGGGAAAGAAGGCGTCTCACTCGGGAAGGTAACCTCACCCTCCTTCCTAAGCTATCAATAATAACCTTTTCTGAGAGTTTGGGGTCGGCGGAAAAACCAGTTTCCCTCGTCAACCCCAAAATAGAAGGCGAGCTGATTAGACGAGGCGGGAATAAAAATGGCCCAAGCCAGAGAAAAATAAGTCCTATGGATATTAGCCAAAATGGCGGGCGGCTGCGGCCAAACGAAGAAAAAAAATATAAAAAGCAAGGAGAATTCCTGGAGCCATTTTTTTCTCGCCGATTCTTGACCACTGCTTTTTGCCCTCGCGTCGGAATTAGCCTCTCCCGACTTTCAGCCTGCCTCATCTTAATATTAATTTTTCGCCTTTCCTGGGTTTCACCTCTTTTTCCAGAGTCGAGGCACAAGGAAAAACTCGTGGGCCGAACATCAAAACTATATTTTATAAGCTCTTCGTAATCTTATAGGCGCTTCCTATTAGCTCCAATCAGGCTAAGACCAGGAAAACATATCCTGCCAGCCTGTAAAGAAGCTGACATTATAATTAATCCCGAGATTAATTAACAGACCCTGTTAGGGGCTCATACATCAGTGACGCTCTTACCCAGGATTTTTTACGGCCAATTGCTCTTTTCGTTGATGTCTGTAGCCCCAGGAGAGCTTGTCCCCAGGGAAAAACTTAAAATTCTTTGAGGTGAAAAGAGAGTGACGCTCGCCACTACTGGAAGGATTAGATGTATCATAAATGTATCTGACCCAGCATAGGCAGTGGCTCTTGGGCAAAACCGGGGAGTGACTTATTAGGCTAAGTTCGGCTGCACCTCTTTCAAAAACAAGAAGATATAAAGTTTTTAAACGCAAGATAAATGCCTTTCAAATTAAAAAGATGCAACGCTTTTATTCTAACCTTTAAAAGAGGATTAGGATAAGGCCCGATAAAAACTACTATTTTCCCTAAGAGGAGCGCTATTTAGGGGGTAAAAAGCTCAACATGTATATTAAAAAGGCATAAACCCCTTTACTTTCTTGCGGCTGAACCGACTCAGGGTGGAGGCAAGAAAATCGGATGGGAAGGAAGGAAGGAAGGAAGGAAGGAAGGAAGGAAGGTAGGTAGGTAGGTAGGTAGGTAGGTATCTTAAAAATAAAGAAAAAATAAATTAGGAGGAGAAAAAGTGGCGAAAAATTTAGACCTGTTTATAATGGGAAAAGAATTTCGGAAAAGGAGAAAAAAGATGAGGCGAAGAAAGGCAACCGTATTCTTAGGGGTCCTCATCGGGCTTGGTTTAATTTATATTCTTGTAGCGGCTTCAATCCCTGAACGGGGGCAACCGGGTAAAGGAAAAAAACTGGTTAAGCCTTCTTTAGCCCACACTTATTCCATCGTGGCCATTGACAAAGAGCGAGGAGAAATGGGTGTGGCAGTTCAGTCCCATTGGTTTTCGGTCGGTTCTATCGTCTCCTGGGCTGAAGCCGGCGTGGGCGCGGTGGCTACTCAATCCTTCGTTGAAGTTTCCTATGGGCCGTTGGGCCTGGAGTTGATGCGAGCCGGAAAAAGCGCGGCCGAGACCCTTCAAGCCTTGCTCCATGTCGACGCCAATGCCGCGGTAAGGCAAGTGGCTATGGTCGATTCGGAGGGAAGGGTGGCCGTCCATACGGGAAACAAGTGCATTCCGGAGGCCGGCCACATTACCGGCGACGGCTTTTCTTGTCAAGCTAATATGATGCTGAAAAATACAGTCTGGAAGGCTATGGCTGAAGCCTATAAGAACACTAAGGGCGAGTTAGTGGATAGGTTGCTCGAGGCTCTAGAGGCAGCAGAAGCGGAAGGCGGCGACATCAGGGGCAAGCAATCCGCCGCCATTTTAATCGTTAAGACAAAAGGAACCGGTGTCAGCTGGAAAGACAGAGTTTATGACTTGAGAGTTGAAGATAACCAGGAACCTTTAAAAGAACTCCGTCGCCTGGTTCAGCTGGCCCGGGCGTATCAGCACATGAATAGAGGCGATGAATTATTAACAGAAAACAAGGTCAAGGAAGCGGTCGTTGAATACAGTAAGGCGATGGAAATGGTACCGGATAACGTGGAAATGATTTTCTGGCCCGCGGTAACTCTGGCCTCGACTGGCCGAGTCGAAGATAGCCTGCCGCTTTTTGCCAAGGTTTTTGCCGTTGACCTGAACTGGGCTGAGCTTCTGCGACGCTTACCGCAGGTCGGCCAGTTTCCCCGAGACCGCAAATTACTTAATAAAATCCTGTCTATGGCGCCGCCAAAACGAAAATAAAAGGTCCGTTAAATTTATTATTCTTTTCTGACAATAAAGTCGCAGCAACCATAGAAAATAGACGGCCCTAAAATCCTTATAATAGGATAAAGAAGCTCTTATGGATTTAGGAAAGGCGGAAGGCTGAAGGAAGCTCGATGGATGGCGCGGCTATAATATTTCAGACCGGAAATAACCGGTTTAGCCGGGCCGCGCAACGGATTGACTCGCTCGGAAAGAAAAACATAGCACCAGAGACCACCGGGATAGGTCGGCACGGGGGCGACATAAAAATTGACATAACGAAACATCGGTTCAAGGAAACGACGCTTAAGGCGCACAGTTTCGTGATGAAAAATGGCTGAGCCAGACTGAGCCGCGATTATCCCCCGCGGCCGGAGAATTTTCCTCAGGCTCGAGAAAAACCCCTGTTGATGCAGGACAGCCGAGGGACCAACCGGGTCTGAAGAATCCACGAGGATAACGTCAAACTTCTGTTTGGTGCTGCCGACAAAATCCTTACCGTCAGCGATCAGTAATTCGGCTCGGGAGTCTCGAAGCGCCGGCTCGAGCCAAGGGAAAAATTTTTTGGCCACTTCCACGACTCGTTCGTCTATCTCCACCATTATAGCTTTTTTAATTTGGTGCTTAAGGACTTCCCGGAGGGCGCCACCGTCCCCCCCGCCGATAATTAGCACCTGCTCGGGAGCAGGATGGGCGTGAAGGGCAGGATGAACTAACATCTCATGATAGAAAAACTCGTCGGCTTCAGTCGTCTGGACCAATCCGTCGAGGAGTAATACCCGACCATAGCTTTCATTCTCGACGACTTCAATTTTTTGGAAAGCCGATTTTTCCCGATGCAGCCACTTTTTTACGCGAAAATAAATCCCGCTGGCGGGAGTTTGTTCTTCCCAGATTATTTCCTGAGGTCTTTGTTTTGGCCTCGAGAAAGGATTTACAGAACTCATGCTTTCCAGATGAAGGGCTTGGCGTCAGTAAGAATTTGGCCCTTTTTTAAAGCAGAAAGAAGATAGCGAGGCAGGACAAAAAGCGCGGGAAAAAGCTGAGGATGAAGATATTTTAACCCGTTCAGCTTTCTCTGTCGGAAGCGGCGGCTGACCTCTTTCGCCTCTAAGTGAAGAGGGTCGCTTTTCTTGGCGGCCAGGATGAAACCCCAGGGCAGACCGAAAGAAAAAATAAACGTTAAGTAAGGCCGAACCAGCGGAAAGACTTCGGTTAGGGTCCGAGCACAGGAAGCGAAAAAGCGATGGTAATGGGGGTCAGCGCTGCCGGCTTGGAGGACAAAAACTCCGGCCTCATTCAAGATAGTTGCGAGCCGCAAAAAGAATTCCTTGGTAAAAAGATAAACTGAGGGCCCCCCTTCTAAGGGTTCGGTCAGGTCAGAGATGATGACATCAAAACGCTCCTTGGTTGATTCGACAAAATGCCGAGCGTCCCTAAAAAGAAGCCGGACTCGAGGGTCGGCGAAAGCGCCCTGCGACCACTCGGGAAGATATTGCTGGCAAAGGTCTACCAGCTCCCGGTCGATATCAATCATTGTCACCTTTTTTACCGAGGGATGTCGGAGTACCTCCCGCAACGTCGCGCCCTCCCCTCCCCCTAAAATTAGAACCTTCGAGCAAGAAGGATGGAGAAGAAGCGGCGGATGGACCAAACATTCATGAAAAATGAATTCGTCTATTTGAGCCGATTGAATTTTCTCATCCAAAAAAAGCATTTTGCCAAAGACGTGGTTGACGAAGATGTGGACGTGCTGATATTTAGTCTGGCCTTCATAAAGAACTTTGTCGATGGCAAAATGACGAGAAAAATTTTCTGTAAATGGTTCGACAAAAAATAACCCGTCCTTAATCACGGCGCTATTATAACGGCCCCTAATCCGCAGGTCAACCCACCATAAATGGATGACATTTTATCCATCTCCTATTTTTTTATGAGCAGAGGAAGTTGGTTTTCAGCTGCTCTTGCTGACTGCTCATCTTTGTCCCCGTTTTTCTATTCCACAATCGTAAGAAGGCATAAAACAAGGCTCGAGCGATGTCTGAAGTGGACCCTCTGCTCTGTCCCCAGTAGGGCGGCCAGATGCGCATCATCGCCCTCTTCACAGACTATCCCGTGGTGGACGTAATGAAATAACAATTTTTCCATCCGACTTGACAATCAATATATAGCAATTATTATGGCTATATGGAGGGCAGAGTCATTCTTGTCCTCCGGCTCATCAACAGAAAAGACCTGGACCGGATCATTAAGGGGCTGAAATTTTAGGCGTTTGTTGTAAAGGGATCGCCCTTTAAGAGTATGAGAGCCGCTTCAGCAAGAAGGACGGCTACTTCCGGCCGATCATCAAAGAAGTCGTCGAGCGTGAACTCGACTAAGGAATAGAATTTTGGCTACATTCTAGTTCTTATTGGAGCGACACTTATGTTTTTGATTGGATTAGTAAGTGTTAAAAAAAATAAAAAGATAAAGCTACAAGCAAATAAGTTTCTTGTTAGTTTATTCATATTTATCTTTGGATGTACTCTTCTTTATGTCACCGTTACATATACAAAGGCAGGGCACATTATAGGAGGGGTCCTTGCCCTTCTCTTCGCCATAATCATATTTCGCCTTTTGCAAGCGCGCATTACTCTTCATAAATTGAAAGAGGGAATGACTTCAAATATTGCTAAGATTCTTAGCAAAAAATATGAATTTACGATGCAGCTTCCTCCTGGCTGGCAAACTCATCCTCACTCGGAAAGTGAATTCTTTGAATGGAAAAATAAAGAAAAAATTGGGGAAGAGTTGAGATTTTCCCCCTTGAGCTTGAGGATGAGGACTTTTATAAATTTGTGGAAAGAGAAGTGAGAAGTTATTTAGATGAGGTTTATGGTAATGAAGCAAAAAAGACTGATTACTCACAAATAATTTCCAAAGAAGTCAAACAAATAAATGGAAAGGAGACTGTTCAAGTAGCTTTAGATATGGCAGACAGCGTAGAATTTCACACTTATATTCGTTACAACGATGAGTCTCTTTGGGTTTTGTTCAAATTGCTCAAAGAAGATTTTTCCCGGTATGAACCACTTTTAAGGGAATCGATATCATCTATAAGAATAAATCCAAAATAAACTTTAAGAACATAGGAGCAGTTAGCCGTTTGATGTTCTGAGATAACGCTTGTTGTCTCCTCCTGCTTATGGCTGTAAACTCCTGTTGCCATGGGGAGCACCTCTTGATGTTCTCATGTCGGACAAGAGGGTTTTGTCAATGGTGCCATGCCAAGAGGCTTGGGGAGTGGGGCGAGTGGATGAGGGAGGAACTTCTTCTGGCCAGAAGGAGAGGTCCGGCTGATTTTTCGGCCTTTTTTGGGCGTCTCTCCGGCTGGGGAGGCGTTTTCGCCCACCAGGCGCGATTCTTGATTGTCTTTGAAATCCATTGTGTCGGGATTTATATTTCTTAGCGATGGTTGAACGGGAAAATGACAATTAGGGTGCATTCCCAGCTACCGCAGCTGAAAAGCAAATTCCTATATTTAAAAGTCGTCATCCACGAGATAATCCAGGCGTTTTCGATTATTTCTCTTAATTGAAGCAGATGAGAAGTAGAGATAATTATGCCTTTCCATCCACCTGAATTAATTTTGGTATACAGTTTTTCTGCCAAAGAATTGATTTTATGCATTTTTCCCCTTATTTATCTATACCGCGGAAGTTTCATTGATTTTTCAAAATAAGCTTCTTTCCCCATTTTTTTCATCTCATTATTCATCTCGAGCCATCGGCGATGAAGATCAGGATCAAAATTTGTCTTTTCGCAAGGGAATTCCTTGCACTGAAAACAGAAGTCGACCCCTTTTCCCTTATAGCATTTAAAAACGCCGCAATTAAGATACTTACAGGTGCCGTTCCTGCACCCCAGGAAATCTCCTTCAGCGAGGTAGTGAAGAAGAATCTTAAAGGATGAGTAATTCTTGAAAACGGGAAGAAAGCGAGAAATCCTTTCAGTATAATTATCAAAGTTTCCCAACAATTCTTTGAGTCTTTGGCTGAGGAGCCTGATTTCTCCATCAGAAAAGGCGAAACATTTTCGACAATTAAGACCGCAGGGAGCCAAGGTTTGCACAATATCTTGAACTGTTTTATCTTTTCGCTCGTTCATAGTACGCTCATCTTCTTTTTACTATGTAGGTTTTAACCTGTCACAAGCAATAAATCCAACGGGTTCATTAATAGGATACAATATTCCTCGGCTTGCTTCATCTCCTATCTTTTTCTTTTTGTTCTCTGGTCCAGACAGGTCCGTCAAGGCTGCCTTTTCCAGGCCTTTTCAGAGCACACAAGTTCTTTGACGAAACATCTGAACACGCACAATGAGGTGGACCCCATTCTTTGGGCCACCGAGAGGCTTTCTTCAGGTGGATTAGGAGCCCACCTGTCGTGACCATTTTTCATCATTCCTGGTCCAGAGTAAACCTTTTGAAGCTTTCCTGCGTTTTAATAACCTAATGGCGGGTAATATAGCCATTAGTTTTTCGCCAAAAAAAGTAATAATTTAGTGAAAGGACAAATGTATGAGAAAAAAAGCTTTCCTAATGGGCCTCATCTTGATTCTGTGCTGTTCTTTCTGCAGCCTGAAGCGTTCAGTTTCTTCTTTAAATCGTGAGCTCGTCAGAACTACCGGTTATGAATTGGATGTCAGGATTGATTACGAGCATAAAAAAATTGAAGCTGATTGCCATTTAACGGTTTTCAATCCTTTTTATTATCACGTCCGGCAAATTCCTATTGTGCTTTACAGGCTGATGAAAGTGACTTCTGTCCATGACGAACAAGGCCATGAACTTTCTTTCAATCAGCAGGTTGTCTCATATGAGGATTGGGAGATACTTCAGGTAAATTTTGTAGAAGTTAGGTTAAATAGACCTCTTGCTCCTAATGAAAAAACCTCTATCAAAATAAGCTATAATGGTTTTCTCGCCGGTTACGCGGAGACCGGAATGATCTATGTCAAGGACAGTGTTGACCCTAATTACACGATCATCCGGCCCGACTGCTGGGCTTATCCTCAGGTAGGCTTCCCTTCCTGGAAAATAAATCGGTCCGCCGGACTTAAGGAGTTCGATTATAAAATTCGGGTGACCGTACCAGAGTACTTGGTCGTGGCCAATGGGGGAAGACTGATCGAGAAATTTTCCCGAAATGGAGAAACAACTTATATCTATGAAAACATTCTTCCTGCTTGGAGGATTGACATTGCTGTAGCCGAGTATGACCTGCTTGAAGAACCCCGGTACGGTATGAAGGTGTTCTATTTCAAAGACGATAAGGAAGGTGCTACAAGAATTCTAAATGCCATGAAAGACTGCTTTGAACTATATGCAAACTGGTTCGGGCCTTTAGCCGCAAGAATCGATTTTTCCGTCATAGCCGTCCCAGAAGGATATGGCTCGCAGGCAGATGTAACTTCCGTTCTTCAGACAAGGAACGCCTTTCTTGACAAAAGCAGAATGATTGAATTGTATCACGAGATTTCTCACCTCTGGAATGTAAAACCTCTCGATGCGCTCCCTCCTCGCTTTGAGAGCGAAGGTTTAGCCATGTTCCTCCAGTTTCTTACACAAGAACAATTGGAAGGCAAGGAGGGGGCTTTAAACAAAGCAGCTATTTGGATGTTTGAATATTTTAAAAATAAATGCCGGGAAAATCCCAAGCTTCTTGACGTTCCTATGATCGACTACGGCCAGGAACGCCTGACAAATTTTTCCTACTCCAAGGGAATGCTCTTTTTTTATGTTTTATACAAAAAGGCTGGAAAAGAGGCTCTTATCAAGGCTGTAGGTTCTGTTTACCAAATATATCATGAGACAGGGGTGTCGAGCCGGGATTTCTTAGCTCACCTAAAAAAAGAACTTGGCCTTGAACTGGATGCATTTTACCGAGCCTGGATTTTCACTACCGAGGCAGCACACGACATCTGCAATCTCCAATCACTTGATGATTTAATCAATAAATATATACAACAGTAGTTAAGTCGGGCTTTAATGATATTTAAGTTTAATATGCCAATTTAATAAGGGCCTCTTAAATTATGGTATATAATTTGTAGGAATCAAATTCACATAGGTCAAGTGGATAAAGAGAATCCAGAAAGGAGATGAGCCCTCATGAAATCAGTCTGTAAGAGAAGATTGGCCAGCTGGGCTTGCCTGCTCAGCCTGACTCTGTTCGTCTTCCTCTTTCTTCATGAGTGCGGACACGGAATTGGAGCCCGGCTCGACGGCGAGCGTGTCAGCACAGGGTTCAATCGAGTAGGGGATCTGGATAAGCGTCCCGGGGATCCCGATTTCCGGGCCGGCCAGGTCATTACCGGCAGATTGGGATGGGGAGGTCTCCTGGGACCCCTGACTAACTGGTTTTTTGCTCTTGTATTCACAGGATGGATCATGTCCTTGAAGCAATCCAGCAGGGCGTCTCTTCTTCTCGGTGCAGGTGCCGTCGTCAATGGATTCATGCGATTTGTTCCCATGACCATGTTTTTTATTAACGCCGGCCTGGGGCGGCTTTCCCTCGAAGATGAAGTCGCCTGGGGACTCGGATCTGTTGATGGGCTAGGTCTTCCAATGTCCTTTGATGCCTTCCAGGCCGTTGCCAGGTCTGAACCAGAACTCATTCTCCGGACACCGGGGATCTACGCCTGGCCAATTTTTTCGATCGGGATATCGCTCTTGTGCTTGATACTGTCTTATCGCAAATTACTTGCGCTCTACCGCACGGACCTGCCAACTCGGGCTTCGCAGGTTGCTTTTGTGTTTATGCCTATGGCTGTCTGGCCTGTCGTTTTTGCGCTGGCCAATACACTTGACCGCGTAGTTCGCATCAATTGGTGAAGAGAGAATCCTCTTGCCCCGTTTCTCCCCTCATCGAAGGCGTGTATTTTGTGACCCGGCTGAAAGACAATGCCGATTACAGACCCGTCAAAAGGCTTGCGATGCCCGCCGATCGCAACATCCCCAAGGACGAGATGATCCAGTTCGCAGGTTTTTATGCCCACCGGGAGTGTCCTCATCTGCTGAGGAGGGTCGAGGTTTTGGATAAAGAGGATGAGGAGGTCATCGTTTCAATAAAAAGGATAACCTGGTTTTGAAAAATGTGGAAAATCTTGTCCAATACGCCCGCAAAAGTTGGCAAATTTAGGAGACTTTAGGTTATTTGGGACACCAAGGAGAGAATGGAAGCTTTAATTTGATTAAAATGTCAAAGGTATGTGAGATAAATGTCTGGAAAAAAGTCAGTCTGACTTTTGTCAGGAGATCTAGATTCGGCCCAATGCTCACAACATTCCTGGCAGGAAGAAAATCTGAAAAAACTGGCCAACTTTTCTCCTCAGAATCAATTTTATTTTTAGAATGGACATGCTCCATTTTTTCCTGGACAATGTGCTCCGCTCTCAGCTTTTTCTTCTCAGGCACTTTAAAGACGAGTGCGCTTATAGGGTTAGTTGGCGATAAATTACACCTTA
This sequence comes from uncultured Eubacteriales bacterium, assembly GCA_964627255.1. Classification (GTDB taxonomy): domain Bacteria; phylum Acidobacteriota; class Aminicenantia; order Aminicenantales; family CALLJL01; genus CALLJL01. The sequence goes on along the minus strand of CAZVIN010000078.1, from coordinate 5,209 downwards.
ATACCCAAAGAGATCAGGAAATGCCTGATGCGGATTAGCTATTCTGATGAGCAGATGGGCGGAGACGCTTATGGAAGTGAACCGATGGAGTCACTCTTCCGGGGATTGTTTCAACCTTAGTGACAACGCTAGTCGACGCCTCATGCCCCAAGTCCGCGGGGGCGGTGCCGATAACTTATCTCTTATCAGCGATTAACCTTTTGGGGAGGGAATTGGCCCGTTTCTTGATTCATGATTTCCTGCTGTAGACGGAATCTATCGTCCCCGTCACCCGGAAAACACCGTACTCTACCGGGTGATATTCCATTATTTTGACCAGTTCCTGGCCGAGTATGAGAGCCGCTTCGAGAAGGAGTACGGTTTCCTCCGGCCCATCATCAAAGAAGTCGTCGAGCGTTATTTGGACTGTGGCAATCCCCGCTGTGGGTTCGCCCGCATCCGCTGTCCGGACTGCCATGCGGAACACCTCCTGATGTTCTCCTGCCGTACCCGCGGGTTCTGCCCATCCTGCCATTCGAAGAGGCTTGAGGAGTGGGGCGAGTGGATGAGGGAGGAGCTCCTCATGGATGTCCCCCACCGCCAGGTCGTCTTCACCATCCCCAAGATGCTCCGCATCTTCTTCCGGTACAAGCGCCGGCTTCTGGGGGATCTTTGTCAGGCAGCTGTCCATGCCCTCCTCAAATACTTCCAGGCCACAACCGGCACAGAGCTTCGTCCGGGTGTCGTGGCCTCAATCCAGACCTTCGGCCGGAAGATAAATCCCCACGTCCACCTCCATTTTCTAGTGACTGAGGGAGGCGAAGACCCTGAAGGAAGGTTCCATCATCTGGCCTCCTTCCAGGACAGCCTCCTGGCCGAGTTCTTCTCCCGCGAGGTCTTCGCTCTTCTCCTCAGGGAGGAGCTCATCTCAGAGGCTGTGAAGGAGAAGATCCTCGGCTGGCGCCACACAGGGTTTTCGGTCCACAGTAAGGTCAGGGCCAAAACCAGGCAAGAGGCTGAGAGAGTCGGCAAATACATGATCCGGCCTCTTTTGTCCCTGGACCGCCTTTCCCTCGATGAACGGCAAGGTGAGGTCTGCTACCGGTACGGGGAAAAGCCGGAAGAGGTGGAGCGGATGGATTATCTGGAGTTCATCGCCCGGGTGACCTCTCATATCCCGGACAAGGGCCAGGTCTTCTTGGAGGGGGAACTGACTCCCCTCTTCCAACGTTCGCTTGACTCCCTGCCTCCCCTTCTCGGGCTTCGCCCTGCGACAAAAGGGGCATACCCCCTTGGATCCCCCGACGGCGTTATTAAACCAAAGCCGTCACTGTGAGATACTACGGCCTCTACGCCAACGCCCGCACGGTCTGACCCCCAAAATTCGAACCACCCTGAGTGCTAAAAATTAAGGGTGCTATAATAGACATCATCAGCCAGGTCAAAGCCCTTGAAGGAGGCACTGATGATGTCAGAGAAGCACGCCAAGCGGTACACGCCGCGGTTCAAGTTCCAGGTGGTCATGGAGATCATAAGCGGGACCAAGGCGATCGGCCAGATCGCCCGCTCCTATGGTGTTCATCCGGTCACCCTCACCCATTGGAAGAAGGAGTTCATCGAAAAAGGGCCGGAAATTTTTTCTCAGCATACCACCATCCAGGAGTATGAGAGACGCATCGAAGAACTGGAACGGTTGATCGGGCATAAGGAAGTGGAGATTGCGCTGCTAAAAAATTTTTTGGCCGGGAGCTCACCCCGGGGGAAAAAGTTGAGCTGACGCGGGCGTTTCGGGACGAATATGGGCTCAACCGGGTGTTAACGGCACTGGGACTTTCCAAAGGGACTTGGTTCTATGCTCAGAAGAGACAGAGTTATGAAGAGAGACATTCCGGGTTGAGGAAGGCGTTGTTGGAGATCGCCAGGGCGCATCCGGAATACGGCTATCGGAGGACGAATGCCGAGCTTCGGGCGCGGGGAATCCAGGTCAACAAGAAGGTCGTCGCCAGACTGCATACGTCCTGGGATCTGGCTGTGATTAGACGGGTTAGAAAGCCCAAAACAAGCTCTCTGGCGAGGCTTCTCAAGAAAACAGGCCCGAGGATCAACCTGGTGGCGAATTTGTCTTCCATCGACGATTTTGAGGTCCTGTACACGGATTTTGCGGAGATCCTCTATCGGCGAGGCCGGGCCAAAGCCCAATTGATGCCGATCGTCGATCATTCGAGCAAACTCGTGGTCGGTCATGCCCTGGGAGAGGCGGATAATACGGAATTGGCTTTGGAAGCCTGGCGCCGCGCTAAAAAGACGCTGATGAGATATGGAGTGCAAACTGAGGGCTTGATTGTCCATCAAGATCAGGACGGTGTGTATTTAGGCCATGGCTGGCTTTATGAACTTGCGGTCCGGGAAAAGGTGCGCGTTTCTTATTCGGAGACCGGAGCCAAAGGCAATGTCCACATGGAGGCGTTCAATTCCCGCTTTAAGACAGAAAATCGGCTGTTGTTTTGGGAACAAGAAGACCTGGTCTCCTTGAAAAAAGTTGTTGCTCAGCGGATTCGGTATTATAATCATGTCCGTCGACACTCGGCGCTCGGCAACAAGTCGCCGGTTCGATATCTCAAAGAGAAGGGCAAAATAGCCGGCTGAGATGTTAGCGCAAATTAGCCCTCTAAGTGGTTCGAAAAATGGGGGTCATAACCCAGTCCCTAAGGCTCCCGATTTTGGGATTGAACTTTCCCTGCCTTTATTCCTCAAAGCAGAAAAAGACGCTTATTATTAAGGGAAGCTGGACGCGATCTATCATTTTGATACAAATCAACATGCTCCCCTTATCGAGGAGGTTGAACACGGAACAAAGAGCTTGCTGGCTGCATTGAGGTGCTCATTCTTTGGAATCCATAAACCAGAAATCAAGCTTTCAGCAAATTTTATTAGCAATGGCTGTCAAGAGCTTCCGGTGACGGTCTTGATTCATAAAAAATATCGAGCCAACGCTGCCGAGGTCTTTCTCATAGAGCTTCCAATTGAAGGGTTGCGTCCTGGACGGTATTCCCTTTGTTTATTCGCAAATGAAGTGAAAACTGAATCAGAGTCTCGCTTGAATATCCCTTTTTATGTTAAATAGGTCTGTTTAAAAATTCCTAATCTCACCATAACGCCTCGATGTTGTTGGTCTAGGACATTAGACTCACCTCCTACATACTTATTTTGGCCTTAATCCCGGCAATCATGACGGAGGGGAAACTCCCGTTCCCATTCCGAAGCCAGATGCGTGATCGTCACTTGAGGTCGCGGAATCTTCTTTTGATATCCGCATCTTCTTTCATCGCTTGAATGAGGATTTCCGGCTTGGTAATGAGCTTTCTCGCCTGGAAATTGGGCAGTGTGGCGATGGCTTCCTTAAAGTTCTCGGCCGTTATGAACTTTTCATCCACTGTGCACCCCTCATAGTCTTTGAAATGTCCCTGATAAATATAGCCATCGCAGAACGTTTCTAAGCAGAACTTGTCATAGCCGATTGAATAGTAAGTGTCCTCGTCTTCGAGTTTCCCAAAGGATGAGCCTATGACATCAAACCCCACCCGTTTATCTTCAAATTCATCCATGACCAGGTCAATGATTCCCCCTAAGGGATAATTATGCTTATTAAAACTCTCTTTTGTGCTCCAGGGAGAGTGTAGGAAAATGTTAAAAATCTTGCGTGGGATTTTTTGGTAGACAATGTTTCCCATCCGAGTCGTAGTGAACCTAATGAAAGTTCTTTTCTCAAAATCGTAGACTGGCTGATGGTAGCGGGTGAAGGCATGATGGGAGCCGGAGTAAATAAGCGCTTTTTCATTTTTGCTGACGAATTCATCCAGGATGATTTTAGCCATGAATTCGTCCCCATCCCCCTTATGCCAGACTTTTTTCCAGAGTTCAGAGGTCATCTCTTCGGCCAGGGCAGACCAGTCCGGACGATAGTTAAGATGAACGATTCTGAATTTGGGCTTATCTTTGGGAAGAGAATGATTAAGCTCCCACGCTTTCCTGTAAATATCCATGTATTCGACATACCCCCAGAAGCAAGCAAAATGAAACATCAACCGGCGGGCAGACTCTTCGTTATACGTGTCGGAGGTGATTAGCTTATCGACTTGGTCCTGGTCCTCATGACAGCCGAACTCAATGGCTAAGTTTCGTACCCCCGCTTGATAAAGACGCGGAATAAGACGGTGGATCAGCTGGACATCGTGTTTGATGCGGTGGTATTCGCCAACAAAAATAAGGTCATAGTCAGTAAACTTCTCGATCACATAATCCTCAGGAGATTTCCAGTTGTCTTTAAGATAAGAAGCCAGAGCTATTTTTTTGGGTAAGGGTATTTCCTTCCAGGGCTTTATGGATTCTTGACTATAAACCAAAAGAAGGGGAAAGAACATAAAGAAGAGAATTTTGAAAAAAAGACTTCCATTTCTCATTTTTTTCCCTCTGGGCTGGCTTGTGGGAGGCGGTGGCTATCGTTTATCTTTTTTTCCCAGGGCATGAGAGGCCAGAGGATGAGATAAGCCAGGAGCCCCCATCCTCCCGCGATTGTGGCGATTACAAAAGCCAGGCGGATAGGGGTCAGGTCGATGTTGAAGTGCTTGGCCAGCCCGGCGCAGATTCCCAGGATCATCCTCCCTTCCCTGGAACGCCTCCACCGCTGGACCGGTTTCTCGCCAAGCCAGCTCCCGCAGTAACGGCACTTGATGGCTTCTTTTTGGACGAGTTCGGCACAATAAGGGCATTTTTTCATGTTATTAGTTGAATTCATGTGGTTAACTCCTTTTTGGATTTTCTCGCAGGCCAGCCCACACCAAGGGAATGGCTCCAAAGAGCAACGCCGCCGCTAGAGAAGAAGTGACAATCAACAAGACAGAGAATACCTGGCCAGCGAGAGGCGATAGAAGCTCCCCCACAACCTTTGAACTCAAGTTGAGCCAAAGCCAATGGACAGCAGCGATAAAGGGAAGACCCATGATCACGTTTCGGCTCAGCTGCCAGGCTGTCCTGCGGTCGGCGAGCCTGAGGGCTTCCTTCCGCACTGCGTCGATGAGATCTTCCATTTTTTCTTCGCTCAATCTGGTGGGGGAGGGCATTTCCGACAGCGCTCCGGCCAGGGGAGCCAGCGAATCGAAAAGCTCCTGGCAAGGCCTGCACGTGGCGAGGTGTTGCTTCATTTTTTCACTTAGCTCGACAAAGGGAAGGC
>CAZVIN010000077.1:0-13683 GCA_964627255.1 uncultured Eubacteriales bacterium | reverse complement strand
AGGAAAAGGAGCCCTAAACGCCACCCGCTTTTCTTCAATTCGGTCTATCCTTTTTAAATTCGTCATGTTATCAGCATCCTCCCCACCTGTCAATTCAAGTTTTAGGGGCGCCTCTGCCCTCCCGAACTTAGCCCTCAAACCGGCCCAGATAAAATGGAAGAGAACCGATAAATTTATTATGGTTCTTTGAGCTCATTAGTGGCTAAGCAAAGAAAAATAGCCTTTCCCATAGTTTAGAGAAAGCCACGGTTGCGGAGGCGGGTTAGCAAAAGCTTTAAAAAAAGGGGGGAAATTAGGTAAATATGTAAAGTGGCACAGATTTTTACGCCATCCCGAACTTAGCCCCCACCAACCAAGATATAATGAAGGAGAACCATTTAATTAATCTTTTAAAAAGTCAGAAGCCCGGGTCGGTGATTTTCTTCTCTTGAAAGGGGCCGATTTTTTTTAGGAAGGGCCGAACCTCCGACGCTTTGCCCACAACCACTAAGACAAAATCATTTTCGGGCAGAAGTCGGGTAGCGGCTTCCTTAATTTCCTTAGCGACGATTTTCTCCACTCGAGCCAGATACCGGTCATAATAATCAAAACCAAGGCCGTAGAAAGCTAAGCGAAGATAAGCTGAAGCTTTGCTGGCGTTGGTTTCCAAGGTTGGCGGGAATTGACCCAGGATATAATTACGGGCACTTTCTACTTCTTCGCTTGAAAAGCCTTCCTGCTTGGCCTTCTGGAGGAGACTAAGAGTTATCTCCAGCATTGTGCCGAGTTGCTCGTTCTTGGTATAGGAGGAAGCGGTGAAGAGGCCTCCCAGTTTCCAGTTTTGAAAAGAGCTCCGCGCTCCGTAGGTCAGGCCCCGCTTAATCCTTAACTCCGTATTTAACCAGGAAGTGAAACGGCCGCCCCAAAGAGTATTCATGACATTAGCCGGAGCTGAAATCTCGTCGCCCATCTTAAACGCCGGGCTGCCCAAAATAAAATAGGCCTGGGTGGCATCGGGTTTATCAACGAGGACAATCTTTTTCCCCGAAGGTCGCGGCAAACGGGGTACGCTAATAGAAGGGGCGGCACCGGCGGCCGCTTTCCACTGACCCCAACCAGGCTGAAGAACATCAAGGAGTTTTTCCTTTTCCATATTGCCGACCACGGCCAGCCAGGTTCTCTCGGGACGGTAAAATCGAGAATAAAATGTCTTCACATCTTCGACTTTAATCCTGGCCAAGGAGCTCTCCGTACCAACAGCAATATGGCCTAAAGGGTGTTCCCCAAAATAGGCCTTTAAAAAGTAATACCGAACCGCTTGGGCTGGGTTATCTTTTATGGCTTTGATGGTATCGATGCGTCGGGCCTGTTCTTTCTTAAACTCTTCTTCCTTCAACCACGGCGAGGTTAAACACTCAGCCGCGATTTGGAGCAAGCGCGGGAAATGCTCGCTCAGGCACTCTCCACTTCCACTCACAAACTCCTCCGAAGCGCTCAAGTCAAAGGAGGCGCCCATAAAATCGATGGCTTCAGCAATTTCTTCGGCGCTCAATTTGCCCGCCCCCTTTAAGAGCAGGTCGGCCGTTAAATTAGCCAGACCATCAAGTCCGGAGGGCTCCGAAGCATTCCCAGCGCCGGCTACGAGCAGGCGAAAACTCACTAAGGGCAATTCGGGATTCTTCAGATAAAAAATAGTCAAGCCATTGCTGAGAGTAATCTTTTCGGGCTGTGGTAGCTTAAAGGCGGCCGAAATCCTAAGGGAAAAAACAAACCCGAACAAAAATCCAAAAAACAACAGAGAAAAAAGCGCCTTTCTCCCGCTCTTCTTCATCGCTCACCTCCCTCCGGCACTAAAATGCCCACTGTCTTGTTATTATCATGAAAATATTTAGCAGCCAGAGATGGCAACTCCTCCCTTTTTGCCGCCGCATACTCATCGATGATAGAGAAAAGCTTCTCATAACTCCCCAGAATGATTTCGGCCCAACCAAGAAGATTGGCTTTGCCCGATATGTTCTGGAGGCGACGGTAAAAGAAGCTGCGAACCGTGTTGAGAGCTTTATCAAACTCCTTAGCCTCTATTCCCGCTGTCTTTATTTTGGCCAATTCTTCATCAATTATTTTCTCTAATCTGACCAGGTCAGCTCCAGGCCTCGGCTTTACCAGGATAAAAAATAGAAAAGGGTCGAGGGTCTCGTTAAGGCCGCCAGAAACATCAATGGCCAGCTGTTCTTCCCGAACCAGGCGGCGATAAAGCCGGCTACTCTCACCCTGAAGCAAAGCCTGCTCGATAATCGACAGGCCGCAAAAGTCCGCATCCTGACGCCGCGGGGCATGGAAAGCCATGATAAAAGAGGGGGCTTGCGCCTCCTTTCTTATCTCCACTCGCTTCAAGCCCATTTGGGGAGGCTCAACTGTGCTCACGGGAGGCGGCGGCGGCCCCGGCTTAATCGGCGAATAATATTTTTTTATTAATTCCAGCGCTCTTTCTGGCTCGAAATCACCGACGACGACCAGAACAGCGTTATTAGGGGCATAATAAGTGCGATAATATTGAATTACCTCATCTCGCCGCCAGTTAAGAATATCACTCATCCAACCGATGACATCCCAATGGTAGGGATGAGCCATAATGGCCGTGGCCCGAACATTTTCATAAAGAATGGCGTCGTTATCATTCTCGACACTAAGCCTTCTTTCGCTGGCGACAACTCCCCGCTCCGATTCAAATACATTCGGGTCAAAGGTTAGCCCCTGCATCCGGTCAGCTTCCAGCTCTAACATCGCCTCGAAAGCAGCGCTCGGAAACCAGTTAGTATAAACCGTCATATCATCAGAGGTATAAGCATTATTAGAGCCGCCCCGGAATTCCATGAGGCGGTCGAATTCGCCGGGCCCGAATTTTTCAGTGCCGTTAAACATCATGTGCTCGATGAAATGGGAGACACCCGTCAACCCGGGACGTTCATTTCGAGAACCAACCCGAAAGAAAGTGTAGAGAGCGATGTTAGGAATGGTGTGGTCTTCAAGTAAGAGAATTTTCAACCCGTTATCTAATTGATGAACCTTAATGTCTTCTTTGCGGAAGGAGGCAACAAGAACACCGGGGAGTAAGACCAGGAGTAAAAGTATTCGCCAAAGAACTGACTGATTATTATGTTTCATCGGCTTTTCCTCCCTTCGTCCTAAAATTATTTTTTCTTTATATTCTTCCTTGCTTTAAACTCTTTTCGGGCCCTTCTTGCCGCCCGCAGCTTTTTAATAGTCGGGTTTAGCTTCCTTTACCTTTTGACTGATTTTTTTCGATTGCTCCCGCCTCTTTTTCACCCCAACTGGACGACCTCGGCCACCGCCGCAGGAAGTTCCGCCGCGGTGGGCGAACTTTCTTCCTTGGCAGTTTGCGGTTCGGCTGGCTTCGCTCCCCTCTTAGGTTGGCAGCTAAGAGCGCAAATGAAGATAAGCCCTAAGACTGCGGCCACAATAATGTTTTTTTTCATCCTTAACTTCCGCTTTTCGGAGATTATACACTCTTTAGCTTATAAGTGAGAAACAGAAAAATCAATCAGCGGGGCGTTGCCCTCAAATGATGGTTCTCTTTCCTCTTTTGGAGGTTAAGAAATTACCCGTCCGGAATGACCCCGCATCCCTCCACAGCCTCTTTAATCTTCAAAATGAATAGCCTGGAAGGCCTTTTCTAAAAGGTTTTCCGCCTCAGGGCCTTGCGCTGAAATCTCCCACAGGTCTGTCCCGCGCAAGAAAAAAGCGACCGCTTGATTTTTTCTAATCAACCGGTAGGCCTTTTTTCCCTCAGAAACGAAAGTTTCTAATTTTGCCCCAGAATAGGCAGGCCCAGCTAATTGCCTGAGGTATCTTTCCCAATTAGTTACCGGCCGCCAGGCTTGCTGGCGCAGACGAATTTCGGCCTTATCGGCTTTTAGCACCAGAAGCGTGTTATCAGGCCAGACTTTATCAACTTCGGCAAAGGAGAAGGAATCGGGCTTATTAGCAACTATTTTAAGTCCATAATTTTGGTATCTATTGCCCCTTATTTCATAAATCTTAGGCGCCGCGACGAAGGATTTTCCCTCCAGTTTATATTCCAGAATTTCAATCTCCACCTGCGAGAAGAAGCGCTGACCCGCCACCACCGCCTCGCCCAAGCCTTGGTTGAGTGAGGTAGCCACAACACCGACGCGGGCGGCGTCGGCAACATTCGGAGAAGGCAGGGCAGCATCAAAAGGTAACCAGGCCCCGGCTAAATAGACCTCAGTCCAGGCATGGCCTCCCCAGACGCCGTTAACGTAGGCATAGCCAAGAATAAAACGGGCGGGAATGCCAGCGGCCCGAGCTAAAGTGGCCAGCAAAACGGCAAAACTCACACAAGTTCCGCGGCGCTGACGAATTACCTCATTAGAAGGAGCAAAGACAATTCCGGCGTCAAAAACAATGTTCTGGCTAACCCAATCACGTAGACGAAGGACTTTTTCCCAGTTGTCTGAAGTTTCTGACGTTACTTCCTGCACGACTTTTTGAATCAACGGGTCATCAATGTTGAGATAAGCGTTGGGCTGAAGATATTCTCTAATTTCAGGATTGTCTTTTTCTTCACAGGAATAAGATGGCAGAGCTGACTCTTCTGGCTTTTTAGGCTTTTCCACAGACAACAAGAAGGCATTCTTATCCGCGGCAATTATCTTTTGATATGGACTGGAGAAGGAGGGGAAACTTACCTCACCCTGGCGGAACTTTATCTGGAGCTTGATTCCTTCGAGGGAGCGAGCGCTGGGCAACCTGACATTGGCTCGAATTAAGGAACTCTCGAAGTCAATTGGCATCCGCGCCTGGCCTTTGGCGGCCGCCAAAGCTTCTTCCTCCGTAGACAAATAAACCTTCAATTCTCCAAGAGGACTGGGTTCAAGATATTGAACCAGCTTTCCCTGTCCATCAATCCAGAGAATTCTCCTTGTCGGCAATTCTTGAATGGTTTCGGTTATCTTGAGGGTTTTTATGGGTTGGGAGAAACCGGGCAAATTAATTTCTTCCCGGCCCTCGGCTTTTCTTTTTCCGTGAACCACTTGATTTAACTCCGGAGCATAAGTTAGGAAATCCATTTCATCGCCTGCCGAGCGCAGCCGGGTCAAGGTGAGACGATTGAGACCCTCTGGACCGAGGAGTTGGCCAGAAAAGGGAAGCCTTTGCGTAAATTCTTTACCTCCAGCTGTACTCCGAACGATAATCTCTTTTTCCCCAATTTCGGCTTGAGTCTTTGTCTCCAGGCTAGAAAGCTTCAAGATAAGAGAAACCCGAATGAGCTCGCCCTGTTTAGTTTCTTCCCATTCCGACAAAGAGGCCATCTCCACGTTAGTGCCAAGACGACGGATGACCAGCTTGAGCTCTTCGGTCGTCATGATAAACGAGCCCTTGGCCGCCACGGCTTCCCTGGAGAGTTCATGAGCATAACCAACCGGCTTCTCCCCGATTGTAATCACGTACCAGAATGATTTTTCGGGGCTATTGAAAAGTGAGAGCCGAGGGTTGAAAAATGGAGAGGCAGAAAATAAAAGTGGCGCCGCCCACAAGAAGACGCTGAGAAAAATCAGAACCCAAAGGTTAAGATTGGGTTGCGACTTTGAAGGCTTAACGGAATTAGACCCAAAGTAACCATATTTGAAGATAAAAAGGCCTTTTTTGTCCGAAATAATAGCCGGATAAATTGAACCCCAAGGGCTTCTTTGGCCGGAAAAATGGTTCATCGAAACCTTCTTCCTCTTTGCTTCATATTATCTCATCCCTTTTTTTATAACCTTTCTCGGTCAATGTTCATATCCCAGGTTCCCTATCTTAATACTAAAGACAATGTTCTGGTCACAAATAGTTCAGATTGGATTTGGCGAGTTGCACTTGCCTATAACAGAATACTTTATTATTTTTAATTCTAAGTGACAAGCCTCTATTTCTCGAATTCTCGAAGGCTTGAGTTTATCACAAATTAGAAAGAACCTAGGAAGAAAGGAGCCTCAAAGCCCTCAACAAGGTTTGACAGCTGCCTACACCATAGATAACATGCTGAAATATATATTATTTTTCCTTTTTTATATTAAAAGAGAATTTATTTTTTCGGCTCCGCTGGCCGAGGGGGTGTTTTGACTCGATTTTCTTTTTAATCATTATGGAAACACAAAGAAATATCACTTTCTGAAGAGGATTGAGGTAAAATTGGGGAGATAGTGACGAAATGGCCCTAACCAGAGTTTTTGAGGTTCTGGAAGATAGAATTAACCGCAACCGGTTTGCGGTAGTCCTCGTCTCGCCTGAAAGGCAGGAAAATATCGGTCTGGTCGCCAGGGCCATGAAAAACACCGGCTTCTCTGAGTTGCGCCTGACCGGTATTACCGAGCTTAACGAGGACGCGTTTCGCCCTGCTGTCCATTCTGCCGACATCCTCCGGGCGGCCAAGTTTTTTCCCGCTTTGAAGGAGGCGGTCGCTAATTTCAACCTTGTTTTAGCCTCAACAGCCCGCCCCCGCGAGAAATTTCGTGTAATCTCGCTGGAGGAAGCAGTTGAAACAATACTCAGCTATCCGCTCGAAACTAAAATCGCTCTGGTTTTTGGCCCGGAAAGAACGGGCCTCAGCTCTGAGGATTTAGAGCAGGCCAACTTTGTTTATTCGATTCCTCAGGCTTCTCAGCAACCCTCATATAATCTGGCCGCGGCTGTTCTTCTGACCCTATATCATCTTTTTATCCGCTCAGCGGAAATAATTAATCCCAAAGAGGAATTGCCAGCGACCCGCGCTGAGCAGGAAGAATGCATTCAGGTTGTCCTGATGAAGCTTCGCCAAACAGGTTTCATCACCAACGAAAATGAAGAACATATTTCCAACAAGGTCCATGACCTATTTGGTCGCCTGGGTTTAACTGATAAAGACAGACAGTTCCTGACCGCGATTTTTAATAAAATCCTCATCCCCCGGCGCTGATTACCCCTTTTCGATAGCGAAAGGGGGATATGCCTGCTCTACGAAATTTTCTTCCAATTATCCCCGCCATCATAGCCGTTCATAACTCAGGTCTGGGGACGAGTCTTGTTTAGGTCAAAAAAATGTGTGGAAATTAAAATGGACCAAGCTAAATATGCCTCGCTCAAAAAGTTTTGATAAAAAACTTCCCAAAAAATGGCTAAGGAGAATAAAATAGAGACCAAAGCGTATAATTCTAATGAAGGAGGCGGGAATCAGTGAATGCTTGGCGGCGAACAATCGGTGTCGGTTTTGCCTTTTTCCTCTTTTTTATCTGGTCGACGCTGAAAACCGCAGGTCCAGGCATTCCTATCTACGATTCTCCGCAGGGAGAAAATCTAAAGGCACCACTAATTATCGAAAATCCGGCAAAACCTACCAGCAGAAACGCCGGACGGGTAATTGAGCTCAAATCAATCTATTCAATTAAAGACCAGCCCGATAAGTTTTTCTTCCGCTGGCCTATGGAAATAAAGGCGAGTCTTGAAGATCAGGTGTTTGTCCTCGATAGAGAACAGATTCTTCATTTCGATTCTTCGGGTCAATTTTTGCGGAATTATTTCCGAAAAGGTCAGGGGCCAGGGGAAATGCTGACGGCCACCAATATTGCCCTGGATGGCGAAAACCTGGTGACTTATGACCCCTATGCCAGGAAAATTTGCCGCTTTAATTTCAGCGGAGAATTGGTTAATGAGTTCAAAATCAACGAAGCTCAGATAGGCACCATTTTAATCTGTGCGGCTGGAAGTAAATATTATTTTTTTCGAGCCGGTTTCCCGAATACAGATGGCAAATGGATAAAGGTGAATAACCCCAATATTCTTCAGGTCTATGACGAAAAGGAAAGAAGGTTTGAAGAGCTCGCCACCTTCACTGTGCCTGCTTGGGCCATATCTTCGGCTGGCGGGAGATGGGTAATTCAGACAGCACAACTCAGGGCTATTCCCTTTCAGAGGCAGTATTTCATTATTTACCATACAGAAGAATATTTGCTCAAAATATTTGACGTGGAAAAAAAGAATGTAATCAGGGCCTTCAGGCGAAAATATCATAGAATTATGGCAAAGGAAAGGAGGGAGGCGAAGGTGGCCATTGGCATCGGCGGCCAAAAATATACCTACACTCCAACCCATTATAATGATGTTCTTCAATTATTGGTCAACGGCAACTTAATCTGGGCGATTACCTCGACCGTGGAAAAAAATAAGGGAGTACTGGTTGATGTCTTCAACGAAGAAGGAAAATACATTGATTGTTTTTATTTAAAGTTTCCCTTTGAGGTCAATCCCGAGGAGACTACCTTCTGGACTAATCTCGCGCTCAGTCCGGACGGGGCCAGCTTATGGGCTATGGCCAAGAATCCTGATGAATCCCATTCCCTCCAAAAATTGCTCTTAATCAGATAAAAAACTATTCGCTTTCTATCCGAAGCAGCATGGATAAGCAAGGAAAAGAAAGCGGCTGAGGGCTGATCCTGGGCATCTCGGACAGGAAAGCGGCCATGTCCAATTGCCTTTTCAGAGAAGTCATCAAACCCCTGCGTCCACATGAACTCCAAGAAGCCAGCCCACAAAAGCTTGGGCTAAGCTCTAATCGTTATTCAGTCTCGGGATAAAAAGTGCCCCCATTAGTCTCTCTTTTTCAGCTTGACCTGTATCTGATATATTAAATATCATTTAGTCCATCGATTAGAGAAAAGAAAAAAATTTGGTTCTAAAAAATCTAAATAAGGAGTTATTAAAATGAAAAAAATTGTTGATAAGGCCGCCGAGGGCCAAGGGAAATTTTCCCGCTTAAAAAAGTGCCTCATAGCTTTGCCTCCCCTTATTTTCTTTTTGTTTATCTATCAGCTTGTTCCCAGTAAGAACGCAGCGGCGAGCTCGGACAAGTTCCCGCCGCCCATCGACTTGCAGCTCGTGAAAAACCACGAGGTCATGACCTGGGATGATTATAAGCCGCTTCCTGGCCGCGATTGGGCTAATCCTTCGATTAAGCCCGAAAAGGGCTTTAAACTGGCCGTGGTCGCGGTGGATTTTCCTGACCAGCCCTTTGTTATTACCCTACCCAAAGGTTCAGACCCTTTTGGGAATCCGCAGGTCGAGCCAATTCCCCGAGAAAAAGTCCCTCAATTTTATGCCGATTTCTTCACCAAGCCCAGTGAAATAAATCATGGTTTAAACATCCATCGCTATTGGATGGAGCAATCGCGAGGAAAATTTGGCTTAACCCAAGTGGACGCCTTCGGTCCTTATCGCCTGCCCAGACCCCACTGGTATTATGGCCTCAATGAATACGGTCAAAATGACTCTACCCCTGACGGCACTAAGGCCTCAGGGCGCTTAGAGCAAGATTGCGATGCTCTCTGGATAGAAGCTGTCGGCCAGGACATAAGAAAAAATTATGACGCTATCCTGCGCATTTACGCTGGCTATGATGAAACCGGTGTCTGGATGGAGTTTGGCATCATGAAATTCAAGAGCCAAGAAGATATCCCGCCAGAATGGGGTAATCCCAACCCTGCGTTGCCTCGTTGGGTGCCTACAAGGTATGTGGAATGGACAAGCTGGCTCGCCGGCTCGCAGCAGTGGGGTCTTTCTTCAATGCGGCAGGGGGAAAATTCAGGGACAATTGCTCATGAGCTGGGCCATTTTGCCTTTCGGCTGCCTGACCTTAATAATAATCCTTATGCTAAGCCTTACCGCCGAGCGGCCACTGGCACCTGGGACATCATGGACCGGGGTTGCTTTAACGGTCCCGGCGGACTCCATAAGCGCTGGGTCGTGCCACCCATTGCCGGAGCGGCAGCGCCTCCTGGCCTGATGATTCGGAACCGGATGGCCTGCGGCTTCATTCGTGAGGGCGAGCTTTTAACTTTAAGCCGCACCGGCTTAGCCCAGAGCGGTCTGGTAGTAGCTGAAGTTACCGCCAGGGCCGTCGACCCTCTTCCTGGCACTTTTACGGGAATCAACGTGCGCCTTGACGGCTCAGAGCCAGGCGACCGCACTCCTCCCGATGACCCCTCTACTAACCCCCTCTCTTCCGGTATCCCTAATTTTAACTTCTATTCGGTCGAAGTTGTCCAGCGAATTGGGTTTGATTCCTTTTGTCCTGATAATGGCGTTCTCATCGCTAAGAACAAAGACAATCTTCGCGGCAATAACGGCGGGCCCAATGCTTTTAATAGTTACATCTGGGTTATCGATGCTCATCCTGAGGACATCAACCTGGTGGATTATATCAGCCCGAGCGGAGAAAAAGTAATGGCCACTATCGCCGATTATCGCCAGCTTAACGACGCCCTCTTCCACGTCGGCCCGGATTCAGGGAGCACGTACGAATATATCGATCAACCCAATCGCCTCCATTTCTATGTCGTTGACCTTCGCCGCAATGAAGAAGGAATTATTGTCTATAAAATTGGCTTCCGCTCCCTCGATGGCTCAGGTCCTCATTCCAGAGGTATTGCTCTGCAAGCAGCGAATAGCCTGAAACTCAAGGAGGGCTTGAATATGATTTCTGTGGTTTTAAAGAATACTGGTCAACCTAAAGAAGTCGCGCCTTCGCTTCATCCGGACGACGTCTCCCGTTTTATAAACTATGACATCTATCGACTCTCAGCCTCAATCGAGGGAAAGGGCTGGGAAGCGAAACTTCCTAATACCTTGGCCTTAGCCGAATTCGGGAAATCAACCCCGGTCACGATTTATATTTATGCTGATAAAGACAGCTCCCAACAAGCCACGCTAAATATCCAGGCTATATCGGAAAGCGAACCCACGAAAAAAGCCGTGGCCACCATTCGTCTCTCGCGCTGAGAAGATTTAAATCTAAAATAATTTTTACCGCTTGCTGAAATAAAAACTCCAGCTTGATTCTTTTTAACCAACCGAAGTCATTTCCGATGGCCCGAGCCGCCGGTTTGAGATATAATTGCCTGATAGGGAGGACAGAATGAGCGAATGCCAAAAAAAGGTAATTCCAGCATTTGTTATTTTTACCGTCTTTTTGTTGATTTTGGTCGGCCAGGCGCCGTCGTTTCAGGCTGAAAAGACTAAGGAACCTCATCCTTTTTCGGTTCATGATTTGTTGGCCATGAAAAGGATTTCTGACCCCCAGGTTTCTTCAGATGGCCAATGGATTGTTTTTACCCTTTGGACGGCTGACCTCGAGGCTAACCGGGGTCGAACTGACCTCTGGCTTGTCGGGACTGAGGGCCAAAACTTGCAACGTTTGACCACCCACCCGGCTTCGGATTTTAACCCTCGCTGGTCAAGCAGCGGTCGCCACATCTACTTTCTCTCTACGCGCTCGGGTTCTTCTCAGGTCTGGCAGATAAATCTCGGCGGGGGCGAAGCTGTTCCCATCACCGATTTCCCTCTGGATGTCAGCAACTTAATTGTCTCGCCTGACGGCCGCTACCTGGCCTTTACGATGGAAGTTTTCCCCGACAAGGGCTGCCCTTTCGATACCAAAAGGAGGCTGGACGAGAAGGCTAAGCAGAAAAGCAGCGGCCGGATTTATGACCGCCTCTTTATCCGCCACTGGGACACCTGGAAAGATGGTCGACGCTCCCATCTTTTTGCTTTCAGGGTAGAGGATAAAAAACTATTCAAACTCATGGTGGGCATGGACGCTGATACTCCTTCCAAGCCCTTTGGCGGCCCAGAAGAGATAACTTTTACCCCCGACAGCCAAGGGCTTATTTTTACCGCTCGGAACGCAGGACGGGAAGAGGCCTGGTCGACTAATTTTGACCTTTATTATGTCCCCGTTGATGGCTCCAAGCCGCCTCGCTGTTTAACCGAAAACAATCCTGCTTGGGATACCATGCCCCTCTTTTCTCCTGACGGCAAGACTCTGGCCTATTTAGCTATGAAGCGGCCTGGCTATGAATCGGACCGCTACCGCCTTGTCCTGCGCGATTGGGCATCGGGTCAAGAGAAAGTTTTAACCGAAGACTGGGACCGGTCGCCCGCGGAAATCGCCTGGTCGCCAGACAGCCGCTTAATTTATGCCGTCGCTCCCAATATCGGCCAACAATCGCTTTTTGCGATTTATGTTCAGACCGGCCAGGTCAAAACAGTGATCCGAGATGGGACCATCGGTTCTCCCCGGCCCCTGAAAGATAAAATTGTTTTGGGGCTTGATCACTTAAAATCACCCGTTGAGCTTTATTCGGTTTTTCCTGACGGAAAAGATATGAAACCCATAACCCAGATTAACGCCGACCAACTGGCGGCAGTTAAAATGGGCGATTATGAACAATTTACCTTCAAGGGCTGGAATAAAGAAACTGTTTACACCTATGTCGTTAAGCCGGTCGATTTTGACCCTAACAAAAAATATCCGGTGGCCTTCTTAATTCACGGCGGGCCGCAGGGCTCCTTCAGCAATCATTTTCACTATCGCTGGAACCCGCAGGTTTATGCCGGGGCCGGTTATGCGGCTGTTATGGTTGATTTTCATGGTTCCACAGGATATGGTCAGGCCTTTACTGATTCCATCCGGGGAGATTGGGGTGGAAAGCCTCTGGAAGATTTAAAGAAAGGGTTAGCAGCCACTCTGGAGCGATACTCCTGGATGGATGGTAACCGGGTAGCAGCTCTGGGAGCCTCCTTTGGTGGCTATATGATCAACTGGATTGCCGGCAACTGGCCCGACCGCTTCCGCTGCTTGGTTAATCATGACGGCAATCTCGATGAAAGAATGGCTTATTTCGATACCGAAGAGCTCTGGTTTCCAGAATGGGACCACGAAGGAACGCCCTGGACCAACCCTCAGGGCTACGAAAAACATAACCCCATTAATTATATAAAAAACTGGAAAACACCAATGCTGGTTATTCATGGAGCACTGGATTTTAGAGTTGTCGACACTCAGGGTATTTCGACTTTCACTGCGCTCCAGCGCCGAGGCATCCCGAGCAAGCTCCTCTATTTCCCGGATGAAAATCACTGGGTGCTTAAGCCCCAGAATAGTATCCTCTGGCACGAAACAGTGCTCAGCTGGCTTGACCAGTGGTGCCAGCAGAAATAGCGCCATAATTTTTCAGCCTAGGACGGAGTAATTTCAAAACCTTTTTTATCCAATTAATTCTCTTCCCGCTTGGGTGATTTAGGCCCAGATGCGGCTGAGATGGTGTCTTTCCCGCTGAAGTCTTTAACGCCGTTTTGGCTTGGCTCTTCTTTGGCCTGCGGGACTCGTCTCCCTGTTCATATACTTAATCTTGAGACTAACCACCTCATCTTGGCCTGTGCATTAGCTCAGTTATATAAAAATTCAGTTATATAAAATTTAGCTAAATGAGATAGTTGGCACCAATTTTATAGTTGGAACAAATTTTAATTTTTTTCAGCCAATATGGTCTGATTATCATGCAATTATAATTAACAAATAGACGTCTATTTGTCAAATAGAATTTCAATCTGGAAACTCCGCTGATGCCTCTTAGTGACCGCGGCCGTTTGACCCTTGGAGGTTACGGTGGCCAGGCAATCGAACTGGAGACTGACGAGCGATATTCCCCCCCCAGCGAAATTACCTGGTTGCTTAAATCGCTTGATTACTGGAAGGTTGAGGCTTTCGGCGCCCGCCTAGAAGCCTACTCCGGGGAAGACAGGCTTTGAAGACTTTGAAATGCTGGTCAGCGCCGACAAATCCACCTGGCTGAAATTTTTAAGCGGACG
>CAZVIN010000076.1:0-11236 GCA_964627255.1 uncultured Eubacteriales bacterium | reverse complement strand
CTCTATCCGCCAACGGTCCTCGTAAATTGCCGAGATCGTGGTTGCTCCAAAAGTGAGATCATTCGTCAAAAGAACAATGACCTCTTCCTTCTCTTTATCCAAAGCCTCGACCCTTCTCAGCAGATGAGGGCAATCCTGCTGCGCCTAAAAACCTGTGAACCGGATAATCTCGTCTCTGAGGATATGGCGATTGGCTGGCACCTGCAGTCTTTTAACCACCCGGAAATCAGCCTTATCTTTCAAGCGAGTCACAAAAGACACGCCTTCTATCGTCAAGTCACCAAAAAGCTTATAATCCACCAGCCCCCGGTCAAAAACAACAATCGTTCCAGGGGAAAAACGAAGCTTTTGGAGAATTGTCACCTTGTGAACCTTCCCCTCGCTGATATGCACATACTGGGGAAGATACCCCTCATGATCCAGAAGCAAATGAAGTTTTACCGCCCTTTGGTCCGACGAAACTTGGCCCAGTCAAAAAGACTGGCACAAAGCTCAATCGTCGTTGCATCAAAGCTCAGCAGTTTATTCTTGAACCGAGACCTGGTCTTCCCTGAGAATTCTCCCTGGCAACGACTCAATAAGCCATAAAAAATCTTCTGAAGAAGTTCCCAGGGGCGGTGCTCATTAGCATAAGCTAAGGTGGACCGTTTGGGAGCGGAGGGAAGGCCCAGGTGCTTCAATTTCCCAAAGCAACTGGCCAAACCGTTACAAATTTCCTGCAACGAATGGGCCTGCCCCAGCTCGAAAAAAGCATGGCCACAAAATGTCCCCAGCTGGAAAAACCCTTAGCCGCATATTCGCTCCCCGTCTTTTTTACCATTCGCTCAAACTCAAGACGCGGAAAAAGAGATAGCCATTGGCTGAAAAGGCTGCTTTACTTATTCATGTCAGTACTCCGACCTCCTTGGTTAAATTTGAAAAAATACATTGTTTTAAACGAGGTCGGAGTTTTTTTAAAATTTATTTTGGACAAGTGTGTTGCTACATAACATTAAAAAAGCAGTAAAAGCACTATATTTTTTTAAAGGAGCGCGCTCTTTCAGTAACATTTTACGTGATTGAGTGCCGCTTTATGGTCTTCCGTAAGAATGGTGGCAATTTATTTAGACATAATTCGGCTGTATTTCTTTTTTGAAATGAAACGAAAACCTTTTCTCAATTTATTTTCTAAAAAGAAGCCAAGGTAAGGCTTTGTAAAAACTCACTTTTCTCCTTAGATAAGAGCTCATTAAAGACAGAAAGAAGGCCGGATATTCATGAGAAAAAAACCGCTAAAATCACCCTAATTTTTAAGGAAGAGATGCACTGCTTCCTGTTGCCTCATGAGAAAATCTATATGAAAGCATATTCATTGCCTCACGTAAGAATCTAGACGAAAATTTGTGCAATTTATCTTTGTTTTCTGTAGCCGCCATAGTTTGTCTTTTAGCCTATCTATCTCTCTCTTTAACTTGACGATGTTCAGTTCCTGGTAAGTTTGCCGAATTCGATTCTTCTGCTCCGAACTTATCTCAGGCGATTCTAATAATCTTTGGTAAGGCGTTTTAGGCAGATCATGCCTGACTATTTCCCCCGTCGTTTCCTACCAGGTCATCTCTAAAAAACCTGGTTTCTCTTCATCCCATTGGGAAAAATTCCTTGTCGGGACCTGGTGTTTAAGAAGAGTGCCTGGCTTGGTCCTGGCTCTTGATTCTATCTCATACTTCTTCCTCTCCGGCCTCAAAAGCCTGTCTATCGTCGCCGCCGAGACCTCCATCAATTTCTCCTGGAGCCTCTTCTTTACCCTTAGTTCCCCTTGCTCTCCAAGCCTCGGCACCAGCCATTTCAAAGAGGCTACCAACCTTTTGCCGCAAATGTAGTCTAAAAGTTCCCATACCCAGATCAAAACCATTTTAAACTCTTCATCATAGAGCCTCGGCCTCCTGCGCTTTATCTTTCTCACTTCCCCGATGAGTACCACCTGCTGCCCGTCTTTACCCCGTAGGATTACTTTCTGACCACAGTGGCGTAATAACCAGCTCGCATAACAGCGATTATAACCAGTAAGACCAACAAACTCTTTCAATATTAGACTATTTTCTCTCTTAGAGCCTCTTTGATACCTTTTGGCCAGCTCCTTTAATATTGCTCGCCTAACTTTTATTTCTAACCCCATGTCGTTGCCTCCTGGCAAAGGTCACGCCGATATTTAAGGACTCGGCCCGCCGGATGGCAAGATAATTTCGTGGAGATTTTCTCGTGAGGCAACGAATCAATTTCTTATAGATTTTAAGTGAGGCAATTCGTTATCTTGACAAGCGGCAATATTATGATCTAAAATTCCAGAACACAATGGTAAGATTTGTATATTAATATTAATTTATGCTGCGAAACAGAAAATTGAATTTCTTATTTCCAAAAAAATACCCCCTTCTGCAAAAGGCAAAACTTGACCGATTCATATCAAAATTTATGCGTTTATGGTTTTTATAGTAAAGAATCTGGGAACCTATCAAGATATATTTCCGTTTTTTGCCGCAAAAATACGTGTTACTCTCGGGTTGGCCTTGCTCTCGGCAGTAAGATTTATCCTTGTCCTGTTGGCCGCTTTTTTACAAAACCGCAAGGCCAAATAACAAAAATAAACAGCGAAAGGAAGCATCCATGATATTGCCGGCCCACAGAACCAAAATTGTGTGCACCATTGGACCAGCTTCCCGTTCGGAAGCCATCCTGGAACGGCTGATGCTTGCTGGCATGAATGTAGCCCGGCTCAATTTCGCTCACGGTACACCACGGGAGCATAAAGAAAATATATGGCGCATTCGAAGCGTTGCGGCAAGACTTGAGCGACCTTGCCTGATTTTGTCCGACCTTCCCGGACCCAAGATACGAATCGGCAAACTCCTGGAAGAGCCGCTCTGGCTGGGAAAAGGGGATGAAGTTATTTTGACCGTCAGAGACATTATGGGCACTCCTAACCAAATCCCGGTGGAGTATAAGAAACTGCCGGAGACTGTGAGCTCGGGAGACATGATTTTCCTCAATGACGGATTCATCCAACTCCAGGTGGAGAAGGTGTCTGGTGAGGAGGTTTTCTGTCGAACGGTTGTCGGCGGCCCACTACTTTCTCACAAAGGACTGAGCCTGCCCGGGGTAAAAATAATGGTTGATGCTGTATCCAAAGCGGACCTCGATTTTGTTGCCTTTGCTCTGGAGCAAGGGGCATCTGCCTTCGGTGTTTCTTTTGTGGCCACAGCAGAAGACGTTTTGAAAGTGAAAAGGTTTGCCCAGGCAAATGGGCAATCCGCCTATGTGGTCGCCAAGATTGAGCGGTCCGAAGCCATTGACAATTTCGATGAGATTCTTTCGGTAGCAGATGCGATCATGATTGCCAGGGGCGACCTGGGAGTGCAGATCCCTTTGCAGGAGGTGCCGGCCGTTCAGAAAAAACTGATCTATAAAGCGAATCTATTGGGCCGACCGGTGATCACCGCGACCCAGATGCTGGTGTCCATGACAGAAAATCCTCGCCCAACCCGCGCCGAGGTATCCGATGTGGCCAATGCCATCCTGGACGGTACGGATGCGGTGATGCTGTCAGAGGAGACGGCTATCGGGCGCTATCCTGTGGAAGCAGTTGAAATGATCAGCCAGATTGCCATAGCCGTCGAGCGGGAAAGAAAAAACATCCGGGCCCTGGCTGATTTGCCCGCCTACTTCCGCGCCGCTGCTGGATCCGGCCACGCAGCCTTAGAAGACGTGGTCACCCTGAAAGCCGTTGAATTGGCTAATGCCTTGAATGGCCGTTACATCCTGACCCAGAAACAGAGCAGGGTTGCCCTGTCGCTGATCTCCAGGTTCAGACCTGACTGCTGGATACTGGTTCAAGGTGGCGATGAAAAAACAAACAACTTTTTGTCTCTTCATTATGGAGTTTATCCTCTTCATCTTAGCGGGAAGACCGCCGGTCTTGCCGAGATATCCTTCCAGTCGCTGGTTACCGCCGGCCTTATAAAAAAGGATGAATACCTGATCTTGATTGAGGATAAATCAAACGATGATAGACAGGAACTCTTATCGTTGAAAATAATAAAAGTTTGAATCAAATTACCAGAATTTTTTGCTGATCAACATGATCATCCCTTTAGCTCTCGGAAATTAAGGCTGGAGAGATTATATTTTTTATTTAAATAATTTATGATTTGGAAAAGGAGGTGCAAATTGATCACCAAGACCTTATTTCCAGGCCGTTATATTCAGGGTCTGGATGCTTTGAAGCGTCTAAAAGAGGAAATAGAGAGATTCGGAGATGTAGGCTTCCTCATTTGTGATCCTTTTGTTTTTAAAAACCCGCTGCCCTATGCCGATACATTCATGGGCAATTCCTCTCGAAATGTGGTGGAGCGCTTCCAGGGGGAATCGTCTGATGAGGAAATCCAAAGACTTTCCGTTCTGGCCAGAAAGAACAGGTGCGAAGTAATTGTAGGAATCGGCGGCGGCAAAACCATAGATACGGCAAAAGCGGTGGCGCATTCGCTGGAGCTTCCCGTAATCATCGTGCCTACCATCGCCTCCACCGATGCGCCTTGCAGTGCCCTATCTGTGATCTATACCCCTGAGGGTAAGTTCAAAAGATATTTGACCCTCCCCAGGAATCCGGACGTTGTTCTGGTTGATACTGGTCTTATCGCCAGGGCTCCAGTGAGATTTCTGGTGTCCGGTATGGGCGATGCGCTGGCGACTTGGTTCGAGGCCAGTTCATGTAAGGCCAGATTCGCTCCTAACATAACTGGTGATATCGGCTCTATGACCGCCTATGCGCTCGCCCAGCTTTGCTATGACATGCTGCTCGAATATGGCGTTGTGGCCAAGATATCCTGCGAGGTTCATGCGGTGACGCCTGCCCTCGAGCATATCGTTGAGGCCAACACGCTCTTGAGCGGGCTGGGGTTTGAAAGCGGCGGTCTGGCCGCTGCTCACGCCATTCACAACGGATTTACCGTGCTCGAGAAAGTTCATGACTGTTACCACGGTGAGAAGGTTGCTTTTGGTACTCTTGCCTCGCTTTTTTTGACAGACAAGCCCAGAGAAATTATCGAGGAAGTTTACACTTTTTGTGAATCGGTGGGCCTTCCGACGACTTTCGAAGAAATAGGTCTAAAGGATGTTTCAGACGAGGAACTGATAAAGGTGGCTGAGGCAGCGTGCGCTGAAGGAGAAACGATCCATAATGAACCGATACCGGTCGAGCCAAAAATGGTCCTTTCGGCCTTAAAAGCAGCCGATGCTGAAGGCAAACGCCGTAAAATGGCCGCTATTAAAAACAGATAGTGTTCACCTCTGCATAACTTTTAACCCGTAAAATAGCAAGGAGTACAAAATGGAACGGGCAGACCAAAAAAACCTCTCCATAGCCTATTTTTCCATGGAAATTGGCATTAATGAAAGGATATGCACCTATAGCGGCGGCCTTGGAGTTCTGGCGGGAGACACGATTCGTTCGGCTGCCGACCTTAGAGTACCGATGGTTGCGGTCACCCTTCTGTACCGCCAGGGCTATTTCCGGCAGCACCTCGAACCAGACGGCTGGCAGCGGGAAGAACCAACCTCCTGGAACGTTGAGGAGCTGCTTAAGGAGGAGCCGGCTCGCACCCAGGTTATTGTGGAAGGGCGAACCGTTCACCTCCGGGCCTGGCGATACAATGTCAAGGGTATAAGCGGCTACACAGTTCCCATCTATTTTCTCGACGCCGACCTTCCTGAAAACTCGGAGTGGGACAGGGGGTTAACCCATTCTTTATATGGTGGGGATGAACATTATCGACTTTGCCAGGAGGTGATTCTGGGGATTGGTGGGGTCAGGATGCTCAGAGCTCTGGGCTTTCAAAAAATCAAAACCTTTCATATGAACGAAGGCCACTCTGCTCTGCTCACTCTGGCCCTTCTCGACGAAGTAGCCAAACAGGCCGGAAGGGAATATGTCATTCCGCAGGATGTGGAACAGGTGCGAAACTGCTGTGTCTTTACCACTCACACCCCTGTTCCGGCCGGTCACGATAAGTTTCCGCTTGAGCTGGCGCGCAAGGTCATTGGTGATCGGAACGACTTCTTCGCTCTGGAAGGCGTTCTCTATGAAGGGAATATCCTGAATATGACCTATTTAGCCCTAAACTTCAGTCGTTTTATTAACGGGGTAGCCAGAAAACACAGTGAGGTCTCAAGGCTCATGTTTGCGGGCTATGAGATTGGCTCTATTACCAACGGAGTCCATGCAGCTGCCTGGGTTTCTGCTCCGTTTCAAGAACTTTTCGACCACTACATTCCGATGTGGCGTCAGGACAATTTCAGTCTGCGCTATGCCTTGAATATTCCCAGAGACGAACTCTGGCAGGCCCATATGAAGTGCAAAAAACAGCTCATCTCTGTGGTCAACCACGAAACCGATGCTGGTCTGGACGAAAACATTCAAACCTTAGGATTTGCCCGGCGCGCTACCTTATACAAGAGGGCAGACCTTCTTTTCAGCGACCTGGAGCGGCTTAAAAGAATCTCCAATGAGGTAGGCAAGATTCAGATTATCTACGGAGGCAAAGCCCACCCCCGCGACCGTCAGGGAAAGGAACTCATCAAAAGGATATTCCGGGCCAAGAACGAGCTTCAGAATGACATTAAAGTTGCCTATCTGGAAAACTACAACATGTCGCTGGCCGCTTTGATTACTTCGGGGGTGGACATCTGGCTAAACACACCGCAGCCGCCTATGGAGGCTTCCGGGACAAGCGGGATGAAGGCGGCCTTGAATGGAGTGCCCAGCCTTAGCATACTGGACGGCTGGTGGATTGAAGGCTGTATCGAGGGGCTGACTGGCTGGTCCATTGGGGAGCCTGTCCACGGAAAGGAAGGAGAGCGAGACCATTCCCGGGATGCTCATTCTTTGTATGACAAACTGGAACACACGGTAATACCTCTGTATTACCATGACCGCAACCGCTTCCTGGAGATAATGGCCTACTGCATTGCCATCAATGGGTCTTTTTTCAATACCCAGAGGATGGTGCAAGAGTATGTTCTGAACGCCTATTTTAATCGCTGAAGAGATGGGTAGAAAGAAAGGTAAAGAAAGTTATTTTTTGGAGAAAGCTATGAAAGAACAAGCTCAGGATAATAACTGGCACGCCATAGACTTGCAGGAAGTGCTTAAGCGTCTAGGGGTTTCTGAGGAAGGTTTGACGAGTGATGAGGCCGCCCGCCGTTTGGAAGAGGTGGGATCTAACGCTCTGGAGGTGGAGGAAAGCACGGGTCCGCTTCGACTCCTCCTCAGACAGGTCCGCAACCCCTTGATTTACCTGCTGGCCGGAGCCGCGGTCCTTTCTCTTTTTATTGGTCATCTCATTGACGCGGGGGTAATCATCGGGGTGATTGTCCTTAACACCCTCCTTGGTTTTATCCAGGAGTGGCGAGCTGAAGGGGCGCTGGCTGCCCTTCGCCGCATGACCGCACCCCACGCCAGAGTTCTTAGAAATGGGAGCCCGAAAGAGATTAACGCCGCCGAGGTGGTGCCCGGAGATATCTTGATCCTTGAAACTGGTGACCGGGTGGCAGCCGATGCCAGGCTCCTTTCGGCTAAGGAACTGCAGATGGATGAATCAGCCTTCACGGGCGAGTCGCTACCAGTAACCAAAAACCTGGAGGTTGTGGACCAAAATACTCCGGTGGCCGAACGCAAAAACATGGTCCACATGTCCACCATCGTGACCGGCGGCCGGGGTCGAGCCGTGGTGGTGGCCACAGGAATGCGGGCCGAGATTGGTAAGATTGCTGCTGAAGTCCGGGCTACGGGTCGAGAAGAAACACCGCTGCAAAAGCGGCTGCATAAGCTGGGGATTGTTCTTGGAGCCGCGGGTGTTACCCTGGCCGCATTCGTCTTCTGTCTGGGACTGCTTCGCAGCTATAAGCCGATGGAGATGCTGATGTTCTCAGTGGCGGTGGCTGTCTCGGCGATTCCGGAAGGTCTCCCGGCTGTTATCAGTGTGACTCTGGCCCTGGGTGTCCGACGTATGGCCGCCCGAAACGCCATCATCAGGTGCCTGTCTGCAGTAGAGACCCTTGGCTCCACCACCGTAATTTGCTCGGACAAAACAGGAACCATCACCAAAAACCAGATGACCGTTAAGATGATCTGGGCTGGGGGCAGAACCTATGAGTTTACTGGCGATGGCTATGTACCTGAAGGTGAGATTAAGACCGAAGGCGGCAATAAGCTAAGAGAGCTTCCCGATGACCTTAAAAAACTCCTTGAGATCGGACTTTACTGCAACAATGCTGAAGTCAAGGAAAAAGAAGGTCAGTGGGTAGTAGAGGGAAACCCGAGTGAAGGAGCGCTAATAGTTGCCGCCATGAAGGCCGGGCTGGAGAAAACCTCAGAAAAAGAGGAAAGGCTATCGGAAATTCCCTTCTCCAGCGAGGCCAAGTACATGGCCACATTCCATCTAGATAAAGAGCGTGGTGGCCGTGTTGCCTATGTCAAGGGAGCTCCAGAGCGGATAATGGAGTTTTGCTCCCACGTGCTGAAAGACGGACAGCCTGTAGAATTAAATGAAGGGCTTTGTAAAGAAATAGAGAAAATAAACGAAGAGCTGGCCTCAAAAGCTCTGCGGGTGATGGCCGGAGCTTACCGGGAAATACAGGGCAAGGACAAGCTGGAAAGGAGCGATGTGGAGGAAGGCCTGATACTTGCCGGGTTTTGGGGGATGCTCGACCCGCCGCGTGAGGAAAGCATCCAGGCGGTTAAAGAGGCCAGAGAAGCAGGAATCAGACCGGTAATGATTACGGGCGATCACGCCGTCACCGCCCTGGCCATAGCTAAGGAGGTGGGCATTGTAGACGATGGAAAGGTGGTCACGGGTCAGGAAATTGATGAGATGGAAAAGCCTGCGCTTGCCCGGGCGGCTCTGGAACAAGGTGTGTTTGCCCGCGTCACCCCTGCCCATAAACTAAAGATTCTGGAATCCCTCAAGGAGCAAGGCCAGGTGGTGGCCATGACAGGCGATGGAGTGAATGATGCTCCTGCCCTCAAAGGTGCAGACATCGGTGTGGCCATGGGTATTGCCGGCACGGAAGTGGCTAAAGAAGCTGCCGACATGGTCCTGACGGACGATAACTTCGCCACCATCGTCCATGCGGTAGAAGAGGGTCGAGTCATTTACAACAACTTGCGGCGGGTGGTATTCTTCCTGCTCTCCACCAACCTCGGAGAAATCCTGACCCTGCTGACGGCCCTGATCATTGGACTGGATCTGCCCCTGACCGCGGTCATGGTGCTCTGGGTCAATCTGGTTACGGATGGAGCTTGTACTGTGCCCCTGGGCCTGGAACCCGGGCACAAAGACATCCTCAAACAGCCGCCCCGAAATCCAAGGGAGTTTATAATTAATCGGATCATCGCTCTGAGAATGGCTCTCCTTACTCCCATAATGGCCGCCGGCACAATCGGCCTGTTCTGGTATGCCCAAGAAAACGGGGGGCTGGAATATGCCCGGACCGTAGCTTTCACCACCCTGGCGGCTTTTCAGTGGTTCCAGGCTTTCAACGCTCGCTCAACTTTCAACTCGATTTTTTCTGTCGGGCTTTTCACTAACCGCTGGCTTCTTCTGGGGGTAGGGCTGGCGATAATCCTGCAAATAGGAGCTGTCCACTCGTCCATCGGGCAGACGCTCTTCGGAACAACCGGCCTGAATTTTAGCGACTGGATTCTGATCGTTTTGGTGTCAAGCTCCATCTGGGTCGCCGATGAGCTTTACAAGCTGATGGGCATTTACAGAAAGCTTATTAAGAAGAAAGAAGGCTGAAAGAGGCTAATTAAGTTCATAAGACATTTTGTATATCTGAAGAAAGCTACCCAATCCGATTTTCTATGATGGCAGTGGCAACAGACCATTTTCACCTCAGGCCGCTGCTTTCAATCCTTACCGGCGACAGCACCTTCTTTATCCCCGGCTTAAGCTAGAATCAATTGCCTGCGCTGAAATGAACATATCATGCAGTCGAAAGGAATGAACTAGAAAGCGAGTCGATGAATTTAGCCGAAATTATGCCCGAAGGTTTTAGGAAAAACAATTACAATAATACCTCCCGGGACGGGTAAACACCCGGCGCTATCCATGGGCATGATGACATCACTAACGATCTTAAATCCCGTCTAAGGAAAGATTATGAAAAATAATCGGCCGGGGCCTCGGAATCCAAGACGAATTGCTGCGAGATGACGTGAGGGGGAGGAGGTCTCTCGGCCACGAAGGTCAGCTTGAGGTAGTGGATAATCCTGTCCACCACGGCATAGTCTGTAATAAAGGCGATGAGGCGCATCTGGCCGCCGCAGTGGGACAGAGCAGGGGGTCCACTTCATAGACTTTTCTTATCATCTCGGCCCAGCCTCGGCGGGGGATTGTGGGCATTCCACCTCGATGATCAGGAGCTTATGTTGTCCTTCCTCCACCTTGCGTATTTTGACCCGATGAGCGTTGGCATAGAGGCCGTAGTATCTCACAGTGACCTGGCCCTTGTCCGGGATATGAGAGGTCACCCGGGCAATGAACTCCAGGTAGTCCATCCGTTTCACCTCTTCCGGCTTTCCCCTACAGTCGGTAAAGCCGCTGCAGGCAAACCCGCAGCGCGGGTTGCCGCAATCGAGATAGCGCTCCACGACCTCTTTGATGATCGGCCGGAAGTAGCCGTACTCCTTCTCAAATAGGTTCTCATATTCAGTCAGGAACTGGTCAAAGTAATGGAAGAGGACGCGGTAAAGGACAGTGCGCTCGGGATGACGGGGACGGTAAACGCCAGCCACAGCAGGAAGGATGAATCAAGAAATGGGCCAGCTCTTCTACAACGTGCTCTTCACCCCTTTCTGCCTGGAAGATGCCGCCCAGAGCCCGGCCTCCTGGCTTCAGAGAGTCAACGGCAGTTAACGAAGGAAGGACAAAAAGACAACAAACGTTGCTTTGAAGTCCGCCATGCCATCGGAACAAAGAAACTGGCGGTAGGTGCGCGGTTGGGCCGTCCCCGAGGGAATCCACCGGAAGTCTCCGTCCTGGGTTAGGCGGAACGAGACGCTCCGGTCTCGGCCCCGCTGGGTCCACATGGCCGTGATGGTTGAGCCCCTCGCCTCCACGAGCACATCCGTGCGAGGGTCCGCGAAGCCACCTAATATAAAAGCATTAATTTATGTTACATAATTGTCGGATCTTCCTAGGAG
>CAZVIN010000075.1:0-11455 GCA_964627255.1 uncultured Eubacteriales bacterium | reverse complement strand
GTTGATCCGCCATATGCCGATAATGTCCAGTATTCAGAGCTCGCCGACTTTTTCTATGTCTGGCTGAAGCGAACGCAGGGGCATCGGCGGCCGGAGTGGTTCTCTACGTATCTCTGCGACCGTGACCAAGAGGCTGTCGTTAACATCAGCCGTCATAGAAATTCCAGCGGAAGAACAAAAGACGCCAGGGCCAAAGCCCATGCCTTCTATCAGAACCTGATGACAGAATGCTTTAAGGAATTTCGCCGGATTCTCCGGGATGACGGCGTCCTGACGGTGATGTTCACCCATAAAAAACAGGAAGCCTGGGAAGCGCTTTTTGAATCTTTGATTCAGGCTGGCTTTTCCATAACAGCGACCTGGCCGATAAAGACTGAGAGTGAGCATTCGCTCCACCAGGCAAGGAAAAATGCAGCTCAAAGCACAGTCATTCTCGTTGCCAGGAAGCGGCCAGCCGACGCGGGCATTGGCTATTTTGATAGTGGCATGAGAGAAGAGATTCGCAGCAAAGCTCGGCAAACAGCAGAACGCCTTCAACAAGAAGCACTAAATCCGGTTGACCAGCTCGTGGGGTCGTTCGGGCCGGCAATGGAAGTATATAGCCGGTTTGACTCCGTTAAAACAGATACAGGCGTTCCGGTTGGAGTGGGCAGAGCCATCGACGAAGCATCTGAAGCGGTTAGCTCCTGGCGGATTGAACAGCTTGCGGCCCGAGGTCTTGACGGGGTAGAGCCCGAAGGGAAATTCTATCTCCTGTGCTGGGATGTCTTGGGAGCCGCCGAGTTTCGCTTCAATGAAGCCAAACTGCTGGGACACGCGGTCGGCATGGATGTCGACCAGCTCTTGGCGGCAGGGCTAATTGAGAAGAGCGGCGAAAAAATTAGAATACTCCCCGTATTGAAGAGGCGCCGGTCAAAAGCACTGGAGCAAGATGAGATCGAGCAAACCCTTTTCGGCCCGGTGACAAGAGAGAAAAAACATCGCAAGAAGGATGTTCTTAAGGTTCATCCAAATGACCCGGTGTTCAGGACGGCACTTGACGGCTGCCACGCGCTGGCTCTGCGATTCCTTGAGGCAGGAAGCCAGGCCGGGGGAATTGGCTCAGCTAAGGCTTTGATCAGACAGCAGAGATGGACAAAAGACTCCGCGGTGGCCAAGCTCATGGAAGCGCTGGTTAAGGCGACACCGGAAGCCCTAAAGTTCGAAGATGGAAAGAAGTCAGCTGCTGCCGAGTATCCAGAGTTCCGGGCTTGGCATGCGCTTCTCGAACCTCTTTTTGGCATTAAGCCGCCGGAATGGAAGAAAAAGGAGGCGGCACAGGCTCAACTTTTCGCCAGGGAAGAAATGGAAGAAGAGCTTGAGGAAGAGGAGGAGGTCGAAGAAGAGACTGAAAGCTGATTGGCGGGGGATAGATGAAGAACATGGAACGAACTCTGAAAAAAGATGGGGGTGCCAGCGGGGCAGGGCTAAGGTCCAGGTCGTGGAAACGGTTCCTCCGCGGTCCGGACTCGTCTCTACTTGAGGATCTCTATGTCCCTGCACTTAAAGAAGCGATGAGATATGACCGCTGTTGCTCTTATTTCTCGAGTTCCGTTCTTGCCGCCGCTGCGAGGGGGTTCGCCGGACTTATAGAACGATTGGAATCCTTAGGTGATAAAGCGCCGAAGCCTGCCGTCCGGTTAGTAGTCAATGAAGTCCTGGCTAAAGAAGACGTTAACGCAATGATGGAGTCAGGAGATACCAAGGCTCTTGAGGAAGCGCTAAAAAAGAGATTCAAGACTCCCAAGGATATCCTGGAGAGCCAGCGCCTTTCCATGCTGGCTTGGCTGGTAAAGAAAGGGCTGTTGGCGGTAAAAGTGGGTGTTATGCGCCGTGGTGAGGGAATTGTCCATGGCAAGTTTGGGCTGATTATCGATGGTGCAGGCGATGCGGTTGTCTTTAGCGGAAGCGGGAACGAATCCGCTTCTGGACTTATGGCCAACTACGAGAATCTCGAGGTTTCGACCTCCTGGGAAGATCCTGATCGCTACAAGCATTATTCACAAGAGTTCGAGTTGCTTTGGAAAGACGATCATCCTGAGGTGCATACAGTAAGCCTGCCGGAAGCAATACGTTTGCGGCTAATCAAATTCGCTCCGCCGGAAGCGCCGACCTTTGAACCCAGCAATGCTATCGCCCGGCAAAAGGCAGCCATGGTTTGGCGATATGTTGCCGAGGCGTCTTTCATTGAACGAGGAGAATTAGCCTGCGATGCGACTGCCATGGTGAGCCTCTGGCCTCACCAGAAAAGGGTTGTGTCGGAGACAGCCGGCGCATGGCCGGCCGGGCGCCTGCTCTGCGACGAGGTCGGGATGGGGAAAACAATTGAGGCGATATGCGTCCTGAGGAGGCTGCTTGCAGGAAGAGGAGTGCGGAGAGCGCTCCTTCTGTTGCCGGCAGCAATCGTTAAGCAGTGGCAATCAGAGCTTAGAGAAAAGGGTGGGATAATTGCCCCTCGACTGGAAGGCCAGACATTGCTCGTTTGGCCGGATGATAGAGTCGAGAGGGTAAGGGACCTTGCCGAAGCGCTGAAAACCGATATATTGCTGATGAGCCGCGAAACGGCGCGAACCGAGAACAACTTACCTGTCATAATGGCCGCTGAGCCCTGGGATCTCGTAATTCTCGATGAATCGCACGCTGCCAGGCGCAAAAGGCAGGTTGAGGGAGAATTCAATAGCGGGACTCTTCTTCTAAATCTCATCCGTCAGCTCCAGCTAAAGGGAAAAGCCCGAGCCTTCTTATTGTTGAGTGCTACACCTATGCAGACTCATCCTTGGGAACCGTGGGATCTCTTAACCGTTTTGGGTGAAGGGGGTGCCTGGATTGCAGAGTTTGAGGACGTCAGGAAGTATTACGGAGCAATCGCTGCGCTCAAAAAGGGGCGATGCGATTATCGCTTAGTGCGAAAAGCGGCTGAGTTACTGGCCTCTGATCCGGATATTCCTCCGTTGCCTGGAGAAAAAAGACCTGTCCTTGATGCCAAAGTTCTTGCTTGGCATATAGAGACCATTCCGATAAGGCGACGTGATGAACTCGTAGGATGGATGCGGAGGGCCTCGCCTCTTGGGCGGAGGATGCACAGAAATACCCGCGAGACACTAAAAGAATATTTCCAGCTGGGCATGATCGAAGCGCCTCCACCTAAGAGGTGCATTGAAGATAAGGTATTTGATTATATGGAAGGGGCCGAGCGCCGGGTATATAACTCCATTAAAGATTATATCGACAGGCGGTATTCTGAACTTGAGGAGGAAAAGCCAGGGAAGGGATTTGTAATGACCGTCTACAGAAGGCGGGCAACGAGCTCTCCCCAGGCATTGGAAAGAAGTCTGGAGCGGCGATTGAACGGGCTTCAAAGGGTTATGGAGCGGAAAGCATACGATTATGAAGTCGGAGAGGACGAGAAGCTCAGCTCTCGCGACCTTGACGACGCGGGAATCTATGAGGAAAAAATTTCTGCCGCTCTTCCGACGGACCCACAGGTCGCTAAGGCCGAATCAGAGGATGTCAAAAGGCTCCTTGATGAGCTTCGCGCGCTCGGTGGTATCGATAGCAAAAGAGATCAGTTCTATGAAGTCCTTAGGCGGGTAGTCGATGACGGCCGAGCCGTGCTCATTTTCTCAGAATACGTCGATACTATGGAATATATTCGTGACAACATTCGGGATTTCTTCGGAAAATCTCTGGGTTGCTATAGCGGAGAAGGTGGCCAAGTCTGGGACGGAAAAGAATGGAAAAGAGTAACTAAGGACGTTATCACGGACAAACTCCAGAAGGGAGAAATCAAGGCGCTGGTTTGCACGGATGCTGCAAGCGAAGGTCTGAACCTGCAAGCGGCAGGAGCGGTGATCAACTACGACCTTCCTTGGAATCCGTCCAAGGTTGAGCAGAGAATTGGCCGAATTGACCGAATCGGACAAAAGCTCGACAAAATCAAGATCATCAATTTTTTCTTGAAGGATAGCATCGACGAGCGTGTTTATAAGGTCTTGCGCGAGAGGTGCGGACTCTTTGAGCATTTTGTCGGCTCTATGCAACCGGTGTTATCCAAAGCGAGAACAATGTTGTTAGGACAAGAACCGTTTAATATAGATGCCTTGGAGGAGCAAGCATCCGAGGCAGCACAAGATTTCTTGGCTTCTGAGACATACATGAGCAGTCGAGCCGCTGCGGAGGCGGCTGAACCGGCACCCCCGCTTAATAAGGAACAGTTGGAAAAGGCGCTGAGTTACTTGAGGGAAGATATCGGCTTTAAAGTGAAGAAAGATAGGGAGGGCAAGATAATAAAGATAAAATCAATAGATTCATCTGGCTTTAAATGCACGCTAGATATTTCGGCGCTTGAATCGGATGCAAAGTTGCTTCCGTTGAATCCTGCAGGACCGATCTCGAAGTGGATTGTAGAAAGCTTGTCAAGACCAGGAGAACATTTGCCGTTGGTTGTGGCCTCTTATCAAGAGGGAGGGTTCCGGTCTTCTGAAGTTCGTTGGGTCCAGGGAAAGATAATTCAAAAGATTGAGGATTTTGCAGACCTCGAGAAAAAACTGGCCTCATGGGACGGCTGCTATCCCGACCCGGAAATTTGGCTAAAGGCACAAGAAGCAGCAAGCAAGAAGGCCCGAGAAAATGTAAAGGCCATGGTTGGGCGGGCCCAGGAGATTGAAAAAAAGGGGAAGAGACTTCAAGTGGAAGCCGCGAGATTCAGACTTCTTAAGGAGTTGGGCCGGTTCCTTGTTTGTGTGGATGAAGAGGTCGGAGACCTGAACCGAGTCATTTTCAGGCAGCTGAAGAGAGATATTGCCACTGCTCACAGGCTGGAGAGATGCCTTGAGAAGCTGGGCGGATATCCCGAATGGCCGGAGATACTCCTGGAGGAACTAAGAGAATTCCTGGATAGGCTGACATTGAATGACCGTAATGCACGCCTCTTGGGGAGTCAGCTCGATGCGGCTTTGGACGACCCAAGATGGCTCGCGCTTGATCTCAAATGAGCGGGATAAAGAAATGCCAGTTCAGAATCCGATAACTGGGGAAGAAGCAATTACTTTAGTTGAAAAAAGCGGTACATGCTGCCAGGTAAAAAAAAATATTCGCTTGAAGCCCGCCCATAGAAGCATATTATTAAATGCTTTGACTAGGAAATTATTTTTCGCGTCTTTCCTTTTTAGAAAGTTAAAGAACATAAAATAAAAAATTTCGATTTTATAAGTTTCTTAGAAATTAACATCAGAAATATAAAAGGCATGTTAATGTTAAAGTTAAATATCCAAAAATCGTTTAAAAAAAATGCAATCGCGTCTTCAGGGATAAGCCAGGAGGTCTCATTGTCGATTATCTAGGATTGGCAGATGAGCTAAGGCAAGCGATGGCTACTTATACTGAGAGCGGTGGCAAGGGGACGACGTCAATTGACCAGGCTGAAGCCGTGGCGGTTATGCTCGAGAAATATGAGGTCTGCTGCGGCCTTTTCCACGGGTTTGATTGGTCGGTTTGGGTGCGAGGGAAGCCAGAGGAAAGAGTAGCAATTTTACCGGCGGCCCAGGAGCATATTCTTGCCCAGGAGAATGGGAAGGAACGGCTGTTGAAGGCCGTCACGGAGCTATCCCAAGCTTTTGCCCTTGCCGTGCCGCATGAAGAAGCCATGCGGATACGCGACGACGTTGGGTTCTTCCAGGCCGTGAGGTCTGTAGTGGCCAAGCGGGCGCCGGGAGATACGCGGCCTGAGGAAGAACTCGAGGCGGCGATACGGCAAATTGTATCAAAGGCAGTGGTGCCGGAAGGGGTCATTGACATATTTGCGGCAGCGGGATTAAAAAAGCCCGATATATCAATTCTTTCGGATGAATTTTTGGCTGAAGTGCGGGGTATGCCTCAAAAAAACCTGGCGGTCGAATTGTTGAGGAAGTTGCTTACTGGTGAGGTCAAGACAAGAGCCAGAAAAAATGTGGTCCAGGCGCGCTCGTTTGCCGAAATGCTGGAGGAGGCCATTCGGCGGTATCAAAACCGGGCGATAGAGACCGTTGAGGTGATTGAGGAGCTGATTAGGCTGGCTAAGGAGATGAAAGAGGCTGACAAGCGGGGAGAGAAACTGGGGCTGACAGAGGAAGAGCTTGCCTTCTATGATGCGCTGGAAACAAATGATAGCGCGGTGAGGGTGTTGGGGGACCAGGTGCTCAAGACGATTGCCAGGGAGCTCGTGGCGGCAGTGCGAAAAAACGTTACTATCGACTGGATGGTAAGGGAGAATGTGCGGGCTGGGCTGCGAGTCATCGTC
Source organism: uncultured Eubacteriales bacterium (assembly GCA_964627255.1). Taxonomy (GTDB): domain Bacteria; phylum Acidobacteriota; class Aminicenantia; order Aminicenantales; family CALLJL01; genus CALLJL01. The sequence goes on along the minus strand of CAZVIN010000075.1, from coordinate 5,139 downwards.
AAACGAATCTTGCGGAAATACGGCTATCCGCCTGATAAACAAGAGAAAGCAACCCTGACGGTATTGGAGCAGGCTGAGGTGCTTTCGGAGGTTTGGGCCACTACATGATTAATTGAGTTAAATATTTAAATGAGTAGCGATTTTATAGTATTTTTAGTGGAACGTCTTTTAGACTACTATAATCGTGAGAGTAATACAAAATTCGAACCACTCCGAACGCTAAAAACTAAGGGAGCTAAATAGACATGATTGTCCGGAAGAATGGACTTGAAGGAGGCACTAATGATGCCAGAGGAAAGCGCCATACAGCACACGCTTCGGGGTGGTGAAAACTTTTATGTGTGAAATTGTAGAGAGGTAGAAAAAAAGGCTCTTTTCCTTTAGAAGGATGATGAAACTCAAATCTTATAAGAAAGGAGAGAGAGCCCATGAAAATCTCTCTTAGCGTAACAGAGCTCAAAAATGTTTTCAAGGAGATTCAACGTCAGCCGGATCTTGGAGATGATGCGCCTGGAAATGAACCAGCGCGTCGGTGAGTATCTGTCGGAGCTGATGCGGGCAGAGTTGAGTCATTTTTTTGGTCGGGAACCCTATGAGCGAAAAGAGGGCGAGACGAATCATCGCAATGGCTCCTATGGCCGACGGTTCACGATGAAGCGGTTTGGCGAGGTGGCGGTTGAGGTTCCTCGGAACCGGAACGGCAAGTTTCACAGCGAGGTCCTTCCCCGGAGCAAGCGGTACGAGGATGAGCTGCGCAAGGACATCTGTCTGATGTACCCAACGGGCGTCAGTACGCGGACATTGTCGATGATGTCGAAGCAGTTATTGGGGCGGAAGATTTCGGCAGGGGAAGTGAGCCGGGCGAACGGGGAGCTGGTGGAGGCGGTGGAGCGGTGGCGGACGCGAGATTTATCCCAGGAGAGCATCAACTATATGCTTGTGGACGGGGTGAATTTTTCGATGCGGGTCGGCAAGAGCGTAGAGACAGTGCCTGTCTTGGTGGCGGTCGGGGTGAGAGAGGATGGCACCCGCCTGGTCCTGGGCCTGCAGGTCGGGGACAAGGAATCGGCCGCCTGTTGGCGGGAGTTTTTTGCGCAGTTCAAGGATCGCTGGGGAAAGGAGGTCCCTTCGCTGGTAAAATGCCTGGAGAACTCGATGGAGTCGTGCTTGACCTTATTCAAGCTTCCACCAGAGCAATGGCAGGCGTTCCGGACAACGAGCATTATTGAACGGCTTAATAAGGAGTTCAAGCGCCGGATTAAGAGCATGGAGATTGTGGCCGGAGAGAATGCTTGTTATCAGCTGTTGGCGCTCATCAGTTTAAAGATGGACGTGCACTGGAAAAAATATTCTATAGGAAAAGTAGCCTATAATCTACCGATCTTCAAAAAAGTGCCCTTGCTGGATTTCACATAAGATGTTTGACATTACCGCTTTGAAACCATTTATCTTGCAAATTAAGATTTGACCAGCAAAGGCTAGATCTTGTGAAGGAAGAAATCAGCGGATTCATTATAGACATCTTGAATTAGCCGCGGTTTTTCTGCCAAACGATTAGACAACATAAAAAATGAACGGCAATTCCATATTCTTTTTCTCGATTTCAGGCTCATTTTAACTCTCTCTATTTTTCTGCCGAACGATTATTAGGATTTAGTTTCGCTCCCTGGCTTCCTACTTTTTCTCTTTCTTCATGTGGCCTCAATCGAATCTTTAGTTCTCAATAAATACATTCTGAAGGTCAACAGTTTTATCCCTTCCTATCATGAGGGGTGATAGTCACTCTCCCAGTGGATATCAGGTGGGGGATTCGATGCTTTGATCAGAAAAAAAATGAATGCCGAATGTTCGGAAATCTTTCAGCAGGTGACACGATCCGAAATCCGGAGATTTCAGTCATGTCACCGAATTTTGGGGTGCGGCCAATGGTCGGCTTCATCCTAGAGCCGCAGGCCAGGGACCTGAGCGAAATGCGCATCGTAGGTGATCAGGGTCGAGTCTGTCTCCAGGCAATGAGCGGCGATCCAGATGTCGTTAATCGGTATCGGGGTTCTGTATTTCCCGCGTTTTTTGCTTGTCTTCGACGTTTCCACTCATCTCCGCCCCTTTCACCTCAATTTGACTTCTGCTGGCGGTCCGATTTTTCATTCCCGACGGCAGGGTAGGGCAAAATCGGAGCTCGAGAGGTAATCAGTGCATGTCAAGGGCGAAGTGGATGGCCTTATGGATTTCCTCCATCTTCCGCTCCGACAACCGGGCGATTCTCGATTCCAGATAGGCCTTCGGGATCGTCAGCAGTGAATCGCAATTCACCGCGCACGGCTTGGGGAGTCCGTCCTCCAACCCAAGAGGAACCTCGACGGCGATTCCGCGGATGGTCGTCGTCACCGGCGCCACGGTAACCGCCGTCCTAACGGGATAGGCTTCGTCTCGGCTGAGAAGGACGACGGGCCTTCGCCCGGCCGGCGGTTTCAGCCGGGCCCACCAGACTTCGCCTTTTTTCAAGTCCAGTCCTCTTCTGGCATGGCCTCGGCCGACGTCGCGGCCATCGCTTCGGCGATAGAAGCGTCCTCTGGCTTCTGGCGATACCCGTTTTCGTATTCTCTCGCCAATCGTTCTTTTTCGCGTGCTTCCTTCCAGGCGCGGAAAGTTGCCAGGAGAAAGCCGCTGCGGCTCAACCCGGCTTTTCTGCGAATGTCCTCCAATTCCTTAAATTCCTCCCATGGAATGCTGACGGCGAATTTGGCGGATTTTCTCATGGCCAAGCTCTGCTTCTCCTGGTATTCTTATAATAATACCGGAGTATTCCCCTTGTCAAGCCGGGGGAGATCATACCGCAGATCGCAGATTGGGGATTCGGGGGACGCCATACGTAATGCACTAAACTCCGGCGGGCAGTCTGCCGTCGATGATTACTGGCGTAAGGAGATGAGATTAACAAAATAGCCTCAAATAGCTAAACAAGTTCATATTTATTGTTCAGATAGAAGGCGATCCGGTAGGCTTCTTCTGGCTTTTTCGTTAATTGTTAAGAGCCGACGCCGTCTGATGAGAGGGAAGCGCTGATAAAAGGCTCTTTTAAATGGAGAAAGACTACGAGATTGATATTGAGGAGGAAAGGATGAGGAATAAATTCGTCGAATTTCTGGTGGTCTTGCTGGGCGGTGCGGTCATGCTGGCCGTGGCGGTCTTTTCCCTGCCCGCTGTGCTCGGTGAGGGACAAGAGCGGCCGAAGCTGGATTGTCAGAAAATGGCCCTCGATTATGCCCAAGCTCTGGAAAGTCTTGACGTGAGGACTTTGTTTCTCCTTAAAGGAGTGCCCTACTCCAGGGAAGCTGAGGCTGCGGCCAAAAAAGAACTCGGCAGCCCCGAAGCCAGGAAATTGCTTGCTCCCATAATCGGGATGATTCGTCTATTTCCCAAGATCAACGCATTCCCCGATTGGGTGACGGAGGTCAATGTCGAGTATAAGTATATTGAGGGCAATGAATTAATCGAGATGCAGGGCGACTTTGTCCTCAGCGGGGATCGCTGGCTCATCCAAGAGCTTGAGCCGCGGGAAAGCGAAACCCTGGACGAAGCAAAAAGGGCGGAATATGCTCGCGAACTCTCCCCCGCTCCCCCTGAAGGCCAGAAAACCCTGGAGGCAAGATTCGACTTTTTGGTGGCAGTTCTTAACTCCGCCGTCCAGCAAAAGAGCTGGAACGCGGTGAAGGCGACCGGCGCCTTTCCCGGCGACTGTGGCCTCCATTCGAGCGATCCCCCGGCGAAAAGGGAAAAAATCCTGAAAATGCTCTCCCAATTCCCCTCCATCGGTGCCATCCCAGCACCGGCGAAGTCTTTTCGCTTAGCTCTCAAAGGAACTCTTGATGGTCAGGACTCTCTCGCCGAAATCGGCTTTCACTGGCCCGGTAATCAACTGAGAATAGAATTTGTGCAATTTAAATAACGTCTATAGTCTGGAAAGACGATTCCTTCCTCTGGCTTAGCATCTTTAGAGCGCCAGATCGCTATCGAAGGGCCTTTTTTCCGTATTGCCTCTTTTTCTTTTCCCGTGATGGGTTGAGGTTTTTCATCTTTGACAATGATGAGGCTTGGAGCCGAAGTATCCAATCCCTTCGGTGATTTGTCAGTACAAAAACTCCTGATTCTGGGGATACTCGAAAGACGATGCCCAAACCGTGATCGTCCTCCGGGGCAGTGCAGACGACACTCGCCAAGCCCGCGCTGAACTCGCCTTGGCTGCCGTCCACAGCTGACGCTACTGCATGCCCTACGAGAACGACATGCAGCTCTGGATCTGCTGCGATCTCTGCGTTCCGATAGACGAAATCCGGAAAAGAGCGCTGGCAAATGAAAAAGGGTCGGTTAGGTCAGCTTTTGGGCCAGCTCCAGAAAACTCTTGAATCGCCTCTTGTTCAGAGATGAGAAATTAATGTCCAATTTTCCACTCTTATCCAGAACACAGATGGCGAGCTGCTGTTGTTCCGGACCGGGTTCTTGTTGTTCAGGCCCGCAGTTGCTTCCACAGAGCTGGCCGCTGTTCGCGCAGTTATTGCCACAGCATTGCCCTTGGCCTGCCGCAAGTGTACCAAAATTATCAATCATGGATATCGTTCTTGAGACCTGTTCCCGCGGAAGCTCCCGAACGGCCAGAATAGCCAGTTTTTCTTCCGGCGTCAATCGCGATGCCTTAAGAATCGTGAAGACATTCGTTTTCGTCGTTCTTTGCAGGACGGAAGAGAAGCTCTCGACCTGGGCGAAAAGCTTCTTTTTTGAGAAGAACGTTCCCGGGAGCACGCCCAACAGCGCCAAGGCGGCGCTCTTCATGCACCAGCCTATAAAAGCCCTTCTTTTCAGGTTTTTCATTTTTTGTCTCCTCCTTTCTCGTCAAGTATTTCCACCGCTAATGTCTAAAAAAATTTATCGCAAGACGAACCACCCCCTTCCTTAGTAGAGGCTCTTTCAATCTTTTCTTGTTTTTTATCGTTGATCTCCGCGATTTTTGCCAGGAAACCTTCCGCCATTTCTTTGGTCATTAGGCAGGACGTTTTATCCAATGTCCTACCTGTCCTGATGTAGTCGGCGCCGATGCAACCCGAACAGAGTGGAGAAGCCCAGCACTCCCGACACTCGGCC
>CAZVIN010000074.1:0-4715 GCA_964627255.1 uncultured Eubacteriales bacterium | reverse complement strand
CTAAAAGCCTTCTGCCGCCTGTTGTTATTCACAACATCGGGAATTCAGTGATGTTCTTGGCCGGCTTAGGGTTTTAAAAAAGGATGGGAAAATACCCTCCACACTTTTTTAAAAAATCAGCCTCGGCGCCCTGGCCGGCCTATCGGCCAAGCCATCTTGGCTCCAGAACCATTCTAACTATCACCGGCCAAGGTCAAAGCGGTCCAGGTTCATGACCTTGTTCCAGGCCCTGATGAAATCCTGGATAAATTTCTCCCGCCCATCATCGCTGGCATAGACTTCGGCTATTGCCCTGAGCCTGGCGTCATGACCGAAAATTAAATCGACTCGGGTGGCCCCCCATTTGAGCTGACCAGTATGCCGGTCGTAACCCTCAAAAAGGTAATTATCTGCGGATTTTGACTTCCATACAGTATTCAAATCGAGAAGGTTAACAAAGAAATCATTAGTTAATGCTTCGGGACGATGGGTGAAGACACCATACTCAGATTTTTGGTAATTTGCCCCTAAGACCCTCATCCCGCCAATAAGAACTGCCATTTCGGGAGCAGTTAAATTTAGCTGATAGGCTTTATCTAACAGTAATTTTTCCGGCGACTCACGAAATTTAGTTTTCAGATAATTTCGGAAGCCGTCATACTTAGGTTCTAAATAACTATAGGTTTCAATATCTGTTTGCTCCTGGGTGGCATCGACGCGTCCTGGAATAAAAGGAACGGTAACTTTAAAACCAGCTCTTCTGGCTGCCTCCTCGATGGCGGCACAACCTCCCAGAACAATAAGGTCAGCCAGCGAAACCTTTTTCCCTTCGGTTCTGGCTTGAGCTTCATTATATTCACGTTGTACAGTTTCAAGTATATTAAGCACTCTGTTTAATTGTTCGGGCATGTTAACTTCCCAATCTTTCTGCGGTTGGAGTCTGATACGGGCTCCATTAGCTCCACCGCGCCTATCTGATTTTCTGAAAGTTGAAGCAGCTGACCAGGCAGTGTAAACAAGCTCCGAAATGGACAGACCTGATGAAAGTATTCTCTTCTTTAATTCGTCGATTTCCTTTTCTTCAATAAGCGGATAATCTACTGATGGCAATGGTTCGTGCCATGTCTCTATCTCTTCAGGTATGTTAGGTCCAAGCCATAATGCCCGTGGTCCAAGATCCCGATGGGTTAATTTAAACCAGGCTTTGGCAAAGGCTTTGGCAAACTCTTCAGGCTTTTCCAGAAAGCGGCGGGCTATTTTTTCATAAATAGGGTCAAAACGTAAGGCAAGGTCAGTAGTTAACAAGGTTGGTTTGTGCTTTTTATTTGGGTCAAAGGCATCAGGAATAATTTCAGGAGCATCTTTGGCTACCCATTGATACTTACCAGCCGGACTCTTGGTAAGCTCCCATTCGTATTTAAAAAGATTATGCAGGAAGTTAATACTCCACTTAGTTGGAGTAGCAGTCCATGTAACTTCTAATCCGCTGGTAATTGTGTCAGGACCTTTTCCGGTACCAAAGCTGCTTTTCCATCCTAATCCCTGCTCTTCAAGAGGTGCGGCATCTGGCTCAGGTCCCAAATAAGATTCAGGGGCAGCGCCATGACATTTTCCAAAGGAATGACCTCCAGCAATAAGGGCCACTGTTTCTTCATCATTCATTCCCATACGTTTAAATATCTCCCGAATATCCTTGGCCGCTACCACAGGGTCGGGATTTCCGCCTGGTCCTTCGGGATTAACATATATCAGGCCCATCTGAACAGCAGCATAGGGTATTTCAATTGCACCTTTCTCATCTCTTCGTCTGTCTTCTAACCATTCAGCTTCTGGACCCCAATCAATACTAAAATCAGGTTCCCACCAATCTACGCGGCCTCCCGCAAAGCCATAGGCTTTAAAACCCATGGATTCAAGCGCCACATTGCCCGCCAGGATAATAAGATCAGCCCACGAAATTTTTCTGCCATATTTCTTTTTAATTGGCCAGAGTAACCTTATAGCTTTATCTAAGTTTACGTTGTCCGGCCAGTCACGTAAGGGAGGAAAGCGAATCTGTCCTGCATTTGCCCCACCCCGTCCATCGGCAATACGATAAGTACCTGCACTGTGCCAGGCCAGACGAATAAACAACCCTCCATAATGGCCAAAATCTGCCGGCCACCAATCTTCGGACTTAGTCATCAGCTCCCTGAGATCTTTTTTTACTTCTTCGAGATTAAGGCTTTTAAATTCTTCGGCATAGTTAAAATCTTTACCATAGGGATTACTCTCAGGTAAATTCTGATAGAGTGGCCTTAAATCGAGCAAATCAGGCCATTTCTCCCAGATTGACTTCCTTTGACTAGTTGTTTCTTTTTTGACTTTATCCATGTTAACCTCCCAAAAAATTCCCGACCTAAAAGGCCTCTTTTAATAAAAACATTATTTTTTGCATTGGTCACAAATGCCGGCAAAGACAATTTTAGTATCAACGACAGTAAATCGCTTAGCCACTACGTCCGGAATATTAATTTCTTCCAGGCGTTTATCGTAAACATCAATAATCCGGTGACACTTCAGACAATGGAAATGGTGATGCCGCTCCATGATTCCATCATATCGCTTAATATCTTCATAATCCTCTACCAGCCGAGCTACGCCCATTTCAACCAATTTTTGAAGGGTTCTATTAACAGTATCAAAAGATATGTGGGGAAACTTCTTCTTAACTCTCTGATATATCTCTGTGGCTGAAGGGTGATCATTAAGTTTTATAAGTTCTTTATATATTTCGATCCTTTGAGGCGTGACTTTAAGGCCATTTTTTTTGCAGGCCTCGATGAAATTAGCCAAGGAATTATCGATTTGTTCCTTTTTCATATTTATTATTATATAAGAATAATTCCTATTTGTCAAGGCAAAAATATTTTAACTTATCCAAGAAAAACCATAAAATTTGAATTTTCAAGATGATTCTCCCGGGAAGGCAAAATTTGGTTTCCTTTTTACTTTTTTATCACCTTGCTGATATATTCCCTCTCCCCCCTGTTTCATTTCAAAAGGACCTAAGAGAGAAAAAAATGAATTATTAAATAATCAGCTGCTATAAAATGATAAGCTGTTCCGTAATAATTAAAAAGTAGACGTGATAAGTAAAAAACATAAGTAGACGAAAAGTAGACGTTAGGGGAAGTGGATGTGGTAGAACCGTTACCTAAAGGAGGTTTTACCGTCATGAAGAGCCAACTACACAAAAGGTTACCACAGGATTTTGTGGAAGAGATTTTTGAGGCCTTTAACTCTCATCATATAAGCGACGAGAAGGGCTGCGACCTACTTGGGGTCAAGCGGGCCAGGCTATACCGGCTTCGACGGCGATGGTTAGAATGTCTGGTAGGAACCTGAGTCATAGTGGCTTTCATACCAGAGAAAAAAACCTGGTATTAAAAGATGGACAGAAAGTAGCCGATTTTCCAACCTGATTTTTTCCCTAACGTCTACTTTTGATTTTTACGGAACAAGACCGAAAAGGTTTCTTGACTTTCCTTTATGCCTTAGCCGGCGCGCAAGATGCCGCCCATAAGCATGAACAGACAACAAGAGCGGTTTCAGATCATCTGGGCTCTTGTGAGGTTGTTCTCCCTGACCGCGGCTGCCTTCAGGCCTTTGCCCGCGGCGCTGATGGATTCCACAAGGGGGAGATCTTCGGTGCGAATCGTCCCCAAGCCATAGGTGCATCGACGATCACCCTCGTCGGGGTCGGCATGTGGGTCCTCTCAGGCTGTTTCATCTTGCTTGGGAGGGATCGGTATTTTTCACGGCGGGGATTCAAATTATGTCCTCCTTAAGAATCTGGCCGCCGGGCAGGCCTTTCTCCCTTCCGGAGATTCGTCCCTGACGGCCTCTCCCGACGCGGCTCTGAAAATCGCCCAGGTTCTCAAACTGCACCTCGCTGTCCTCTTCCATGGCTTGGTTGCTCAGTACCAGGATTCAAGTAAAAAGCCCAAGCTGTCATGCCGGGCATGGAAGTGATTATTCCTGAGACGATTAAAGTCTCCACCGTCAAGCTCTCCTTATTATAAGTTTCAGAGAAAGGCTTAGTTTTGGATCAGAGTCTTTGGTCTTTTCAACACCTTCTCTGCAAAGTCCAGGTATTCCTGGCATTCTTTTTCTGTTATTTCGATTCCACCAGAATAGAAATCGAGATTCCTTTTTTGCCGCATCCAGTTCCCAAGAGTCTCAATAGTCTCGTCGTTTAAAATCTGGGCCATCTTCTCAATAATCTTGACCTGATGACCGGGGAAGCTCTTGATTCTGACTTGCTGATGGCTGAGCAAAGCGATTCCTCCCTTGATTAGCGCCATGTAAGCATATTGAAACCTAACCTCCCGAATATTCACCTTTTTGGCCATCTCCAGGTCTCTAAGGGCATTCGCTAAATTTTTCTCTATTTGCTCTCTGCTGAACTTAAATCTGACAAAAAACTTATCTTCAAACGTCATCATACGAGCCTTATAGTCTTCTTGCTAAAAACCCCGGAAAGAAAAGGATCCTTTTCTTCCTTTCTTAGCGAAAATTCCTCCTCACTCATATTGACGGAATTCACCTCCCTGCCAATCTCATTCTGGAGAGCAATCAGTTTTTTCTGAAGAAAAACAATGTTATGATTCCCGATGACCAGCAAATCCAGGTCACTGTGGGTGCTCATCCTTTCTTGAGCATACAAGCCATATAGATAGGCTTCCTTTTATATT
>CAZVIN010000073.1:0-78401 GCA_964627255.1 uncultured Eubacteriales bacterium | reverse complement strand
TGTTCTTCGCGAAGACCCTGTGGACCGGAATATTCTTTATGTTGGCACTGACCTGGCCGTCTATGTTACGAAGGATGGGGGCAAAACCTGGAATGTCTTGGGGGCTAACTTGCCTTCCGCTTATGTTCATGACCTCATTATTCATCCGCGGGATAACATTATCGTCATTGCCACCCATGGCCGCGGCATGTGGGCCCTGGACGCCGACCCGATTAATGAAAAACCCAAGCGGCAGCGCCGTTTCTTCTTTGAGGAAGACCTGACCATTCGCTAAGTTTTTTTCTGTCCTTAGCCGCGAACTTTTTTGTGTCCTGTCTTGAGAAAAAACTATATCTACCTTATCTCTTATTTTGGCTGGTTTTCTTCCATTTTATCTCGGCGGGTTTTATAAATTTTAACAATTAATGACAGTTTACATATTTACCTATTTTTTCCTTTTTTTTATCTTGTTTTTTGCCTCCTTTCTATATTTTCGCTAAGTTGAGGGACAGGTCGGGATGGCGGAAGCGTCCATGGAAGTTCTATCCTTGCTGAACCGACTTCGGAGCAAGCTGCGACTGCCAAGGTGCTTTAGCATAAACCAAATACGTGAATGAGTAAAAGGACCGCCATTTGGAAGGCGAAATTCACAATTTGAAATTTAAAGGGTAAGCCCAGGCAACGGATTATCTTTAAAAGGTTGGGACAAATCGGCGCTTACGTTTCCTTAAGAAGAAGCGGTGCTTCTCAATTCCTTGTCGGCAGCGATTAATTTAATTGGCGGTCTTCACAAGGGCTAAAGCTCTAAGCGGCTGGTTAAACTTTTCCCCTCTTCTGGTCCGAAACGTTTCTGAATAATCTATCTCCAGGCTAATTTCGCCTGAGCGCCAACAATTATTAAGAGCTGGGCGAAGCTTTACTCGAGGGAGAAGAAAGAAGCCGCAATCTCTCCAGAAAGTCCCTGTTCTGCCCTATCCATTGATTGATAGCGTGTCGGGCATAAGTAAAGATAGCTAAATTCCGCCAGCGAAACTGAAACCCGAATTTAGAGCATTGCCAGAGCGAATAGAAGCGGCGCATGGCCCGAATAGCGGCCTCTTTTTGGAGTTCATAAGCCGACAGAAGCCGGGGCTTAAAGACTACATGATGGCCGCTGAATTTAGACCAATCCTCGTTTAAAAGTCGCCCCTGTTGGGAGAGCTCAAAAAAAGTCTCGGTGCCAGGGAGGGGAGTCAAAACCATGAATTGCACGGTGTCAATTTTCATCTGGCGAGCAAAACGAACTGTCTCGTCAATTGTCCGACGGTCGTCTTCGTCCGACCCTAAAACGAACATGCCATGCACTTGGAGGTGGTGGCGATGAATAGTTTGAATAGCCTGGGCAATCTCTTCCACGGTCTGGTTTTTCCGGTATTTTTCCAGCGTCTTGGGATTGACCGACTCCAACCCGATATAAAGCACGGAGCCGCCGCTGGCACGCATCAAACGAAGCAGCTCTTCATCCTTGGCTACGTCTACCCTCACTTGAGCTGTCCAGCGCATTGGCAGCTTTCGGGCAATGACCTGGTGTAACAGCTCCTTGGTATGCTCGCTGCGGCAGGCAAAATTATCGTCATAGAAAAAAACCGACCGCCAGTTCTTCTGATTTAGCCAGTATTCCAGCTCGTTCAGGACATCCTCGACGGGTCTCATCCGGTAGCGGCGGCCAAACATTTTGGTTACCGAACAGAAAGTGCAGTTAAAAGGACAACCACGGCTGGTCAGCATCGGCAGGATGCGCATTTTCCGCCAGTTTTGAATGAGGCTTAAGTCAGGCCAGGGAAGTCCTTCCAGCGGCTCTACTTTTTGGGGGAGGGGGTTGTGGATAATTTCCTTCTCTTTTCGGTAGGATAAACCGGGAATCGAATCCAAGGAGGGCTGGCCCGTTAGAATTGATTTTACCAGTTCCACAAACGACCATTCTCCCTCTCCTCGCACCACGTAATCGGCGCCATGGGCCAAAGCTTCTTCGGGAAGAAAGGTGACGTGAGGTCCGCCCATGACTACCGGAATAGGCTTCCGTTTCTTAATTTTTTCGACCAGCTGATAAGCCCGAGTCACAGTCGGGGTAATCGAGGAAATTCCTACCAGGTTAGATGCGGAAACCGCCTCCAAATCCACCGGACTTAGGTCTTCCACATAAATTTTTGGTTCCAGACCTAATTCCCGTTGAACCAAAGCCCCAAGAATGGGCAGGCCAAGGCGGGGAAGTTTAAATTTGGAATAGACATGAATCCCCGGCGCCTTGGGCTCAATCAAAGTAATTTTCATCAAAAACCTCCGTTAAAGCGGAAAAAGAATCCGGCAGGAATCCCCTTCCCTTTTTATTATTTTATCATAAAGCTGATATAAACCATAGCTTTTGAATAAAAAACTTTGACCCCCTTCAATCTGGAATGGCTTAAATGAAAAGTCCTAAATAGGGGAAGCAATGATGTAAGGATTAGTTTTCCCGAATCGTCCTTCAAGAGAACTTCTGGCCACGATGGGTAACTGAGCCCTAAAAATTAGTCAAATAAAAATTAGTGACAACTTACATATTTACCTATTTTTCATTCTGACTTTCCTCTTCCTTTCCCTCTTTAGCCCACGCTAAAGGATAAGCCCGGGATAGTGAAAGCGAGCACTAAAATTTTAGCCTCCTCGAATCGGTCTTCCAGCGAGCCTCTAGGCGTTGAGGTTGTCTAAGCCTAAAAAGGACAAGCGGAAAGGCCAAAAGGGGCAAGGACTTCTGGGCTGTCCCTGTGAACAAGGTGGTGAGTTCCGCGGGGTCGAAAAGAGCGAAGAAAAATGCCACTAAAAACTAGAACCGGAGCGACGCCATTCCCGATGTTTCATTGCTTAACCAATAAAAGATGAAATACTCTTAAAGAAAATTTTAATCCGCCTCGCAGGGCAAAAAAGCTCGGGGGAGGTTCAGGAACGAGGATGGCTACGGCGGTAAACTTCGAGCAGGCGACGCAGGTCAAGGTGGGTATATTTTTCCGTCGTGGCTAAGCTTTCATGACCCAGGAGCTCTTGAATGGCCCGGACATCTGCACCCCGGCTTAAAAGATGAGAGGCAAAGGAATGTCGAAGGGAATGGGGGCTAACCCGACGCTGGACGGCCTGACGCCGTAGGTATTTCTGGACGATTCGCTCGACCGAGCGACAGGTCAGCCGCGTTCCCCGTCGATTAATAAAGACGGCTTTAGTCTCTAGTCTCTTAGAAGCGGCCGCTTTGGGGATTAATTGCGGCCGAACTTCAAGATAAGCTCGAAGGCTTTCGGCGGCCTTCCGACCAAAAGGAACGATTCTTTCTTTCTTACCCTTGCCCCGCACTCGAATGAGCCTTTCTTTAAAACTCACCTCCTCCTCATTCAAGCCAACGAGTTCACTTACTCTAATTCCTGTGGCATAAAGAAGTTCCAAGATAGCCCTGTCACGCCGAGCCAAAGGGTCCGTCGTTTCTGGCCAGCTAAAAAAGGCCTGGATTTCTTGCTCCGAAAGAAAGTTCGGCATTTTTCTTTCTTTTTTGGGCGTGGCCACAATCTTAGCCGCATTATCTCGCACCCATCTCTTTTGTTCGGCATAGCTTAAGAAAGCCCTAATGGCCGCCAATTTCCGGGCGACGCTTGATTTCGCCAGACCATGTTCATGAAGAGATGTTAAGAACCGGCGGATAGTTAAATGACTGACCGAAGCTAAGCTGAGACCCTCTTGGTCAAGAAAAAGGGCTAACTGCTTTAAATCGCGACCATAACTCGTCACGGTGTGAGGCGAAGCGTTTTTTTCATACCGCAGATAGCTCAAGAAGCGAGCAATTTTATCCTGCATTTTTCGCTATGTCTGGGAAGTTTGAGCCGCAGCTTTTTTCGGCTCCTTTTCTTTGACCTTTTCCTTCTCCTTTATCTCTTCTTGAAAGCCGCACTCTTTAGCCGCGCAATAAACCTGATTTTTCCCTCCCCGGCCCTTCTTCAACCAAAGCCCTCTCCGACTGCAGCGGGGGCAAATTCGCTCTACTGGCTCATCCCAAGTGGCAAACCGACAACGGGGATAATTACTGCAGCCATAAAAAACCCGGCCCCGTCTGGTTTTTCTTTTCAAGATGGTTCCGCCGCAATCCCAGGGACAGCTTAACCCGGTTTCTTCGCTATTCTTCTTAATAAAATCACAGCGGGGATAGTTGGAGCAAGCGATGAAATAACCATAAGGACCTTTACGGGAAATAAGAGGCTGGCCGCAGCGAGGACACTTCTCTTCCAGCGGCTTAGCCTCTTTCCGACCTAAACTCTCCCTATGCCCGCAGTTAGGAAAGGCAGAACAGGCCTTAAACCGGCCATAAGGGCCTTCCCGAATAACTAATGGCTGGCCGCAGAGCGGACAGGTCTCATCAGTGGGAATTCCTTTTCCCCGGACTCCTTCCGCCTCCATGCCCTTCTCTAAATCTTGCTTCAAAAGTTGATAGAAATTACGGAGCGAAGCCAACCACTCCCTTTCCCCCTCGCTGATTTTATCCAACTCCCCTTCCATCTGGGCGGTAAATTTGACATCCATCAAATCCGGAAAATGGGCTACCAGAAAATCAGTCACAAACATGCCCAAGTCAGTAGGCACGAACTTGCCTTTTTCTTTAAATACATAGACCCGGTCCTGAAGGGTGGCGATAATCGGGGCATAAGTCGAAGGCCGGCCAATTCCCTTAGCTTCCAGCTCTCGAACTAAAGTGCCCTCGGTATAACGGGGAGGTGGTTGGGTAAAATTCTGTTTTGTTTCTAAATCCAAAAGACGCAGCACCTCGCCTGGCTCAGCCTTGGGCAACAATTCGTCCTTTTCTAAGGCCTCAGGGAAAATCTGGAGAAACCCCGGAAATTTCAGCACTTGACCTTTAGCCTTAAATTCATAGCGGCCGGCCTGGATGCGAAACTCGGTGGCTTCAATGAGGGCGGCCGCCATCTGGGAGGCCAAAAAGCGATTCCAAATTAAACAATAAAGCTCATGTTCTTCTTTTTTTAAATAAGGCTTAACGGCCTCAGGAGTTAGGTCAGGGGAGGTAGGACGAATGGCCTCATGGGCATCCTGAGCTTGGCTCTTATTTTTAAAAATTCTCGCCTTGGGCGGGAGATAATCAGGGCCATATTTGGCTGCAATCAAAGAACGGGCCCAGCTCAGGGCTAAAGGCGAAAGGCGCACGGAATCAGTCCTCATATAAGTGATGAGACCAACCGGCCCGCGTTCACCTATGGGCAGCCCTTCATAAAGCCTCTGAGCGACGGCCATTGTCTTGTTGACTGGAAACCGGAGGAATCGAAAAGCCTCCTGCTGGAGGGTACTGGTGGTATAAGGAGGCGAGGGGGTCTTCTTCTTCTCCTCGACTTTAACGTCGACCAAGACAAACTGAGAAGAACGAAGCTCAGCGACCACGGCCTCGGCCTTTGAGCCGTCGGGAAGACGAACTTTCTTGCCCTCTACTTTTTCTAAATTCGCTTTGAAAGCCGGCGGGTTGGCAGCTTCCAGGAGGGCGGTAATTGTCCAGTACTCCTCAGGAACAAACCTGCGAATTTCCTTTTCTCGTTCACAAATTAGTCTTAAAGCCACGGATTGCACCCGGCCGGCACTCAGACCCCGGCCCACTTTTTTCCAGAGAAGAGGGCTGATTAAATAGCCCATCAGGCGGTCCAGGATTCGCCGTGTTTGCTGGGCCTTGATCTTATTCTCATCAAGGTTTCCGGGATGACGGAAGGCCTCCTCCACCGCCCTCTTGGTGATTTCGTAAAGCAATACCCGCCGAATATTCGGGTTGGATTCTTGAAGCAGGGTGCTTAGATGCCAGCAAATCGCTTCGCCCTCCCGGTCCGGGTCAGCCGCCAGCAGCACATCCCGGCATTGAGCGGCCAAACGCTGCAGGTCTTTTACCAAGCTCCGTCGCTTCGGCAAAATGGTATAAGTGGGCGAAAAATCATTTTCAATATCCACCCCCAACTTGCTCTTGGGTAGGTCACGGATATGACCCATCGAAGCTTTAACCAGATAATTCGACCCCAAATAGCGGTTAATGGTTCGCGCCTTGGCCGGCGATTCCACGATAACCAACGATTTTTCCATCAGCCTCTCCTTTGAAAACTTGGTCCGGGCCCGCTCGTAACCAGCCCTTTGAGCTCTAATTGGAGCAGGACAGACAGAAGCTCGGCCACTGGCCTTCCCGTGAGTGCCACTACTTCTTCTAAGGCCAACGCCTCGTCCGTGGCTAAAGTTTCCAGCACCATCTTTTCTTCCTCTTTCAAGGCTGCCCGCTCAGATTCAGACCCGTCAGCCAGCTTATCTCTAAAGAGAATAGCATCCCGGACTTCTGAGGGCAACTCGAGAATAACATCTTCCCAGGTTTCGACCAATTTTGCTCCGGCTTTGATGAGACCATTGGTGCCCTGGCTAAGCTCGCCGCCGGCTCTTCCCGGAACCGCCATAACCTCCCGATTTTGGTCCAGAGCCAGTTTCGCCGTGATCAAAGAGCCACTCCGGGCTGAAGCTTCCACCACCACGGTGGCCAAAGAAAGACCGCTAATTAACCGATTTCTCCAGGGAAAATGATGGGCTAAAGGCGGCTCATCGGGGGGATATTCAGTAATCACCGCGCCCTTAGAAATAATTTCCTGAAAGAGGCCAATATTTTCGGGGGGGTAGATTTTCTTTAAGCCTGAACCCAGGATAGCCACCGTCTTTCCTGTGTCCAAGGCTGCCGCATGAGCCAAGGCATCAATGCCTCGAGCTAAACCACTAACGATTACCAAGCCTCGAACCGCTAAATCCGACGACAATTTTTCCGCCATAGACCGGCCATACAGGGAAGGCCGCCTGCTGCCGACGACAGCCACTGCCGGCTGGCTCAAAAGCTCTTTTTGACCTCCGCCAAAGAGGAGAAAAGGGGGATGATTTATTTCTTTAAGCAAAGGCGGATAATCTGATTCCTCGCGGCAAAGAAGCCAATAATTATTTTTATTTAACCAAGTCGTTATTTTTCTTGCTTCTTCGAGGGCCTTACCAGAAACAAGTGCTTCCACCACCCCTTCTTCCACGCCGACCAGCCGCAACTCGGCCTCTTTAACTTTAAAGGCCTGTCCTATGTCTGGGAAGTGCCTGAAAATTTTTTCCATGAGTCGATAATCGCCTCGACAGGCAACACAAAGGGCGACCCAGAAAATTTTTTCCTCTTCCACTTTTGTCTCCTTCATTCTTTTTGGCCGCCTCCATTCAGACATTCAATTTGATTTATCCGGCTTTTAGAGCCCGCTCACTTCCCTGAGAGCCGATTAACTTCTCCATCAAAAAAGACGCTTCGGCCTCTCATAACGCTCGATTTAGCCCCTCTTCATTCTTTAGCCAAAAAATTAGGTAAATATGTAACGTGGCACCGATTCTTTAAAAATTAGGTTAATATGTGAGATGCCACCAATTTGGGTGATAGGCCCTAAACCAGCCCGGACAAGATGAATAGGCATCACCTTAAAGTTACCCCAGGCGTAGAGAAAAGAAAAAGCCGCGGTTTAAGCCTCAATAGCTGAAAAGTATCGATTTTTCCTGGAAAAAGAAACCGGCTACGGCGCCCGTCATCAAACAGGCTAAAATAGCCGCCACCAAAGCCCGGAAACCAAGCCGGGAAAGGTCTTTTAATCGAGAAGGAGCCAAGGCGCCGATGCCTCCGACAAAAATCGCCAAGGAAGCGACATGGGCAAAACCACAGAGAGAGTAAGCGGCAATGATAGCCGAGCGAGGCGCAACAAAGCTATTTTGGGCTAACATCTGAGCTAAATGTTGATAGGAAGCCACTTCCGTGGCTACGGTGCGTTCCCCAATAAGCCGCGCAATGCTAAGCGCATCCGCCGCCGGAACACCGGTTATTAAAGTCAACGGATAAAACAGATAGCCCAAGATATTTTTAGTCGACCACTCAAAACTCCAACCCAGCCAGGAATTGACTGGCCCGCCGATAAGCGCCAAGACTAAATCGAGCAGGGCCAGAAGCCCCAGGAAAGCCAGTAGCAAAGCCACGATTCCTCCCAGGAGTTTCAGACCGCTATGAGCCCCGTTGATGATAGCGACAATCAGGTTATCCTCGCGCTCATAATAGGGCTTCACATCGATACCCAGAGTTTCCGGTTTTTCTCTTTCAGGCAAGAGGAGTTTGCTCATAATTAGGGCGGCTGGGGCTGAAAGAATCGAAGCCGAAATCAGATGACCAGCAATGGTGGGAATAACCTTTTGGAGAAAAAAAACATAAAGGGCCAAGACGGTCGAAGCGATGGTGGCCATGCCGCCTGTGAGAATGGTCATGAGCTCGGATGAGGTCATTTTGGGCAGGTGGGGCTGGACGACTAAGGCTGACTCGACGCCCACAAAAATCTGACTGGAAACACAGAGACTTTCCGCGCCGCTGAGCCTCATTAGGCGAGTGAAAACGCGGGCAAAAGCCCGGATGAGAAAAGGCATGACCCCAAGATGATAGAGAGCACCGAGGAGGGCGGCAAAAAAGATAATGGTGGGCAGGGCTTGAAAAGCCAGAATTGAACCTAAGGATGTTTCGCCCGCTTCGTTCGTCGTTCCTGGTGGCAGCGCCAAACGGCCAAAGAGAAACTTCGTCCCCGCAGTGGCGCAATCAAGGAGACGGACGACGACCTGATTCAAAAAAAGAAAAAATTTCGTGCCCACTGGAAAAATAAAAATAAACACGCCGAAAAGTAACTGCAGACTTATCCCCCAAATAATAACTCGCCAGTTAACGGTGCGGCGATTAGGGGAAAGAAGCCAGGCTAAGAAGGGAAGGAAAAAAACACCGAAGAGACTAACAAAATTATAACCACTCATTTTTCCCCTCCTGAAGCAGGCATCGAGACTGATTCAACTCCCTCGATTGCCACTCTTTTCCAGGACGAAGCGAGGCCTGAAATTATGGCGACCGCTTGACGCGGCCGGTTAAAATAGCAGGCTAAAAGCTGACAAAGCTCTTCGTTAGCCTGACCTCGCTCTGGGATAGCCCGGACTCTAACCAGGAGCTCTCCTTTTCCCATAACTTCGACTCCTGGTCGGGATGACTTGGTTTTGACTCTAACTTTAAAAAGCAAGGCTTCGGCTTCAGAGCGAGTCTTTTTTATCTAATAAATGGCGGTACTTCTGAAAAAGCTCTCTTAATTGCTCCAGAGAAACAATATAACCGCTGATATAGAGAGAAACAGTGGAGCGCAGCGGGTCATTAGATTTGATTAGGACATATTCCCGAAGCATTCCCGAGCGATTCTCTGTGGGCAGCCGCACCAAAACTTCCTGGGTTTTACCCGGCGCTATCTTAATTGCCCCTGAAATGGGTTTATCGCCGGCAGAAAAGGACGCGTTCCGGTGGACAAATTCCACCCTTAAATCAAGCTCGCCTCGATTGCTGATTTTTATTTTGGCCTGGATGTCTTCCCCGGCTAAGGCTAAACCGGCTTCATAATTATAAACGTCAAGCTCAAGTCGGGGAGAAGGAGGCACTTCAATTTCCGCTTGGACTTCGAGGGTTTTTTGGGGTTCAACCGGGTCGTTAGACTCAACATAGACCTGTTTAATAACGGAACCAAAATAGCCACGGGTGTCAAACTCGACACTGATTTTACCCTGTTTGCTGGGAGGAATGATGTCTTCGGAAACTAAGGCCGCGGTGCAGCCGCAGGAAGTGGTAACCTTTTTTATGACCAGAGGTGCGTTGCCAATATTCGTGAAGATAAACTCATGCTTCAATTTCGTCCCTTCCTTCACCTTTTCCCAACGCCGGACTGTTTCTTTAAAAGAAATCCGCGGTTGTTCGGCTGACCCCATAAAACCGAAACTTGCGCTGGCGATGAGCATAAAGATGACCAAAAGAAGCCTTTGGCCCCGAGCTTCTCTGAAATTCATTTTGGCCTCCCTTTCTCTCTTTTACTTGTTTTTCGGCGGCGGTGCAAGCCCCTCTATTAACCATTATCCTGGTTTAAGATTAAATCAAACTTTAAAATAACCTCTTTACCCTTGTTAATCTAATCATTACTTTAAACATAAACGTTAAGCAAACTATTATATTTCAAAACAATTTAAACATTTCTTTTTTCCTTCGAATTAACCCAGACTCGATTGAGGCCTAAGCCGGTGATGGCCAAAGCGAGCGGGTAAGGTTTTGCCTGGCTTAGTTTTCCTTAGAGGGAACCCCGGGCCGCCGGAGATGGCTGAGCTGGATGAACAAAGGCTACTAAAACTGTTTGACGCGGCCAAATGAAGCTTGAGCCTCGCTGCCTTCAAATATCTGAGTTTAAGGATGGTGCCCCTCTCGCTCTCGACCTGGCCGAACATAGAGGAGTCAAGAATAAATTCAATAACAATAAACCGGGCGGTCTCTTAAAAATCTCAAGGGTCGGTTTAGGGACAAACTAAGGAAGACTTGCGCTTCTTTTGTAAAAACAAGGGTGATTTCTTAGGCTTATCTCTCCTGTCTCTCTTATAAAAAAAGAGGAAATAAAATTTTAACCCGGCTATAAATGCCTTTTAAAATGAAAAGAATATTTATCCTTAATTAAACCTTTGAAAGGCAACTAAGCTAAGGTTTAATAAAACACTCTATTTTCTCGAGGGAGGAGCGCTCTTTTGAGCTAAGAATATTAAATATTCATAATTAAAAGCGCCGTAGCCACCGCGCTTTTTAAGGATAAGCCGTTAAACCATGGATTCCTTGACAGCCTTTAAGTTAGCTCATATGATAGAAACAGGTTTCATGACACAACCGAATCGAATTTATTTCCTTCTCAGCTTTTTGTTTTTAATTTTCTTTTTTACCGGCGCCTCATTCCCTCAATCCTCTCCTTTTAAGCTCCGGGTAACAGAGGAGTTGGCCAATATTCGCCAGGGCCCGGACATTCGGAGTCCGGTTCTACTCCAGGTAATTCAGAACACGATATTAGAAGGTCTGAAAAAGGAAGGTGAGTGGTATTTGGTTAGTTTCCGGGATGAAGATGGCCCGGCCCGAACGGGCTATATTCACGAAAGCTTGGTGGCGGTTATGGAGGCTGAAAGTCAACCCGCTGAGAAGCCAGTGACTTCCGTGCCGCCGCCAGAAAAGAAGGTCAGCCAGCAGCCTGTGGAAACCAAAGCGCCCGAGAAGCCCTCGGCCAAACCAGCGCCGCCCCCTAAAATACAACCTATCGCTCCCCAAACAAAGAAAGGCTTCGGATTAAGCTTAGCTCCTGGCCTGGAGTGGTTATCTTTAAGTCAGGTGAATGAAGCTGCTACTGGCTTAGCCAGGCTTATGTCTGACCTCCTGAGAGCCGAGCCAAGTGGCCAAATTTCTTCTCTCCATTTAGCGACCGCGGCCAACCTCGAATTCCGCCTCCCCTTACCGGCTAATTTTTCGCTTCTTTTGAACTTTGGAGGGTTGATGGCTGGACAAAAAAATTCTGTCGCTTATTCCGACCTTGCATCCGGTTCCACACTGATTATCGAGTCTAAGCTCCGGGCCTTGCCCGTGAGCCTGCTTCTCAACGCGGCAATTAGCCGCTTTTTGGCTTTGGCCATCGGGCCCGAGATGACAGCGGCCGAATACCGCTATTTTTACCGGCTGACCAACGAGAAACAAACTGAAGATTGGTCAGGCCAAGCCAGAGCTTTGGGATTTGGGTTAAAAGGCAAGGTCCTCTTTTCCCTCCCTCTATCCTCCCGATTGAGTATCTTGGCTGAAGCTGGTGGCCGACTGGAAGAAATTGGCGGCTGGCAGGGCAAAGATATCCACCGCCTTCCCTCCGGAGAAATGGCTGTGGAGGAGGGCAACCTTTATTCTTTCCAGGTAAAAACTTATGGTGAGAAACGCTACCCCTTAATTTTTATCCGCAGCCGACGGCCAGAAGAAGCGGGGGTCGAAAATGCTCGCGAAGCCAGCTTAAACCTTAACGGCTTTTCCCTTCGCTTTGGTTTAACCTTTTATTTCTGAAACCTTTTCTAACAGCGCGATTTGCTGGCCATGAAGCCCACGCCAGAGTGGCTTCAATTCTTTAAGCCTAAAGCCCGCCTCTTGCGCTTCCTGTCGGAAAAGTCGCAGCGGCAGCATCGAAATTCGCGTCGGCGAAGGCCGCAGCCAACGTCGCAACTGCCGCTGCCAGCGATGGAGCAGTTGCTGACGATAAAAAGATATAATCACTGGGCCTTTAGTCAAACGATGAAACTCGCGGAGGACAGCTTTTCTCTCTTCTGGACGATGGAGATGATGAAAAAAGCGCAAGCAAAAAATAAGGTCAAAACTGCCCGAACGAAAAGGCAAACCCGTCATCATATCAACTACAATTCCTATGGGAAATCGGGAGTCAAGAGCTTTGTTCCGGGCTCTTTCGACCATGGCCGGAGAGAGGTCAGCACTAATCAGACAAAAACCGTGTTCGAGGAGGAGGCGAGAAAAGCGGCCATAGCCGCACGGAGCGTCAAGGCAAAGTCTTTCTCGTTTTTCGTCGGGGAAAGATTTCTTTAGCAATTGGCGGATAATCTTCTTTTCCCGGCAGGCGACCAGTCGCTGGTCTATTCCCCGGTATCTTTTTCGCTCGTAACTGGCCACTTGATTAGCGTCAAACGGGGTCTGCTTGGCTGAAGACATATTTCGGCCTCGGTGTCAGGATTATTTTGGAACCAGCGAAAGGAACTTCGCTCCCGTCGCGGTCCAAGACTTGCCTTACCGGAAACGAAAAATCATATTCCAAGGAATCCTGTTTTGTCCAGGCAACAGCAAACCTTTCCTTTCCTCGGCCAAAATGAAAAATCCATGCCCGAGGATGGAATCGACGTTCGAGGAAAGTGCTCCCTTCCAAAAACTTAACCATGTTTTTAAACGCTCGAAAAGACGGACGTCTCTGCCAGGGGCTGACCAAGGGGTCAACCAGACCGTAGCCTCGAGCCGCTAATTGCCACCAGTAAACCCGGCTGACAGCTCCGCTGGTGAGGCCTAAGATAAAATAGCGTACCAAGAAATCAGCCTGCTCTTCTTCAGAAACGCAGGGCCGTCCTGGGGCCGGTGAGTGCCGCCCCATTCCCGCGAGCGGCCAGTTAAACTCCGTCACCCAGCATTCCTTTCCCCGGCAGCGGGTAGAATCAATAATCGCCCGCAGAAGGGCTACCTTTTTTTCCAGCGTCCAGCCCCATTGAGCGTTCTCGGGCGCGCCGGTCCGGTCGACGTAAAGGAGGGAACTGACTATGTCAAAGGGAATTTGATTTAAGATGACCGGATAAAGATGGAATTCAAAATCAATAACCGCTGGCCCAATCAGTTTAACTCCGTGTTGAGAGGCTAAGCCTAAAGCCGGCTGGGCTATCTTCAGGTATTCTCGAAAAGACCAAAGACCCCATTTAGTCCGGTTCCAGGCATGACCCAGCTCAAAATGCTCAACCCAGGGCGATAGTCGCTCCAAGGCCAGCTGCAAGAAAGCCCTCCATTTCTCTGGGTTAAGGACATCATAACGATTCTGAAGCAAGGCAACCAGAACAAACCAACCCTCGCGGCTGAGTCTCTGGATAAAAGACTCATAATAGCTGAGATTAGCCACCTCCCAAGAAGGAACCCTTACCAGGACTAAACTAACGTCAAGTTCTCGAAGCAAAGCAACTATTTCTTCTTCCTTATTATTAACCGGCGAGACCGCCACCCCCATCGCCCGGCTAATTTTGACTGGTTGACGATAAAGCCCCCTCTTTACCCGGCGGTAGCGACGCCAGACAGGCCAAGCTAACTTAAGATTAGAAGCAACAAGGGAAAGATAGCTACCAGCATGTCGCCAGTGCGCCCGAAACCTTTCTCGCCGCGGCGCGATGTTATGGGGCTGGTCGGCCAGTTCATTCCAGCGAAAAAGTTCCTTCATTTTTTTACCCCCCCAGCCGCCGAGCCAAAGTTCTGAGCCGCAGCTTCTTTTTGATTTGAACCCAATTAGTATAAGCAATTTTAGAAACCCGGTACCAAAGCCATAAGGGAGCGGGCACACCGAAGCCGCCAAGATATTTTTGGAGGAAAAAGGTTTGCTCAGAAAAGGGAATACCCAGACGAATCAAGTTTTTTACGCCCCGCCAGCGACCGACTTTCTTTTTTAACCGCAGCCGGTTGGTATCCAGCAGAAAAAATTCAAAACAGCCGGGGCTCTTGAGTTTAACCAGGACATTGCCATCCGAAAGGTCGCGGTGCCAGACGCCTTGCCGGTGGAGCGAGCAGAGGAAAGAGGCTAACTGTTCAAGCAACGTCCGGAGCGCTTCCGATGGCAGACGCCGCCAAAGAAAACGGATTTCCTCAACACCCGTTAGTCTTAAAGATAAGTAATAACCTACTTTTCCCTGACCAGGCAGGTCACCTTCCAGATAGCCGATGGGCTCAGGAGTCGGTATTTTGCGGCGAATTAAAATCAAAGCGCCATAGAAAGAACGCTTAGCCTTAGACCCCGTAAGAAGCTCTCTTAACTTGGCTACGCCTCGCGGCCGAAACTCCTTAACCACGACCTGCCTTTCTTCAGCTTCATTGAGAGGGAGAGTTAAAGCGACTAATCGATTCCGGCTCTCTAAAATTATTTCTGCTCCGCCGCTCCTCGTTAGCTCATGAAGCCGGGCTAAGGCCTGAACCAGCCCGGGGTGGTCATATGGAGCTTGAATCTCGCCGCTAAAAAAACCGGCTTTAATTTTCTTGAGCCCCAGGCCCGTCACCGGTTGACTCCTAAATTAAAGAAACTCTTAATTAACTCCAGCAAGGTTCGACCTAAAACCAAAGGAGTGTATTTCTGCCAGACCAAATCTCTTCCCTGTTCGGCTAAGCGGCGGCGAAGCGCCTCGTCCTGCCGCAGCTCAATTATTGCCCGGGCTATAGCCTCAGGTTCGGAGGAAGGGCAGAGATAAATCTCCTCCTGGGGCCGGAAAAATTCGCGAACGGCTGGAGTGTCCAAGGTCAAGACAGGTTTTCCCAAGGCCAAAGCCTGAAAAATTTTATGAGGCACAACTCTCAACGCCTTAGGGCTTCGGCCAAAAAGACCCAGACAGAGGTCAGCTTCAGCCGCTACCTTGAGCGCTAAATCCCGTTCGGCCAGCCACCCTTCTAAAGATATTCTTTCTGATTTTAGTTCCTGAAGCAAAGCCTGGACTCGCGGCAAAGTCTGACCAGAGCCGATAAAGCGAAAATAAATCGGCGTCTTTTCCTGAGAAAGACGACGGGCGGCTCTTACTACTTGCTCTACCCCATGCAGGGGGAGAAAAGAGCCAAAAAAAACTACAGTGAAGGGTTTATTTTTCGGGGCAGCCAATGTCGCGGGATGCCAGATAGAATCATCAAACCCGACCGGAAGCACCGCCACTCGGCTTTTCGTCAGGCCAAACTCTTGACAGTAGTATTCTTTATGCGCCGAAGTATCGGCCAGGATAAGGTCGGAGAGGCGTAGCGACCAACGGTCTAAAAAGTGATTCCAGAAGGCAGTCAGCGACGGCTTGGGCTGCCGCTGCCAATCGAGAATCTTAGTCTCATACCGAGAAGCTAAGGGGTCAAATACCAAGCGCCGGCCAAAAAGCCGCGTTAGGATAAAAGCCAGGGGGACATCCTTATGCCCGAAAGAGGGGACAAAAAGGTGAACCAAGCCATTGCGCCATAAATTTTTATCCATTAATGCTCGGCCGAGACCCAGAGGATAACGGGCCCAGGCTTTTAATCCAGCCGGCAGGCGTAACTCTAAGGGTGGCTGGCTGTTAAGAGCCAGCCCACGCCGTAGAATCGCGGTCCTGGAATAGGAAGGGTCATAGGCACCAAAAAAACATAAGGCCATAAGAGGTTTTTAGAATAGCCAATAAACCCAGTTTTTGCAATGAAAACTCCTCCCGGTCCAAGAGGCGGTCAAAGCATGAAGCCATTTTTAGGGCACGGAAGTTATCTTCCGGAACTAACCCCTAGGTCAGGGTGGGGACAGTCCAGAAGCCTTGGTTACATCAGGTCTTTTCAGCTTTTTCAACCGCAGCCACCGCCGCCTCGGGCTCGCTCAGGGAAGGGCGACTCCGAGCCGCTAATTTGACTTTTACTGGAGCCGCCGGTTCCGTTGGGCAATTTGACTTTGCCTCTGTCTCTCTTTTTTGATATAAAATAAATTGCCTCAACTCGAGGAAGATTTTTTCCTAAAGGAGATGACCATGGCTATTGACCCCCATCTCCTCGAAATTCTGGCGTGCCCGGTTTGCAAGACCCCGGTTAAACTAACTGCTGACGACAACGGGTTAAAGTGCGGCACTTGCCACCGAGTTTATCCAATCCGGGATGATATTCCAGTCATGTTAATCGACGAGGCCACGATTGACCCCGACAGACCGACCAAAGATTGACCCCGCCAAGATAAAAAAAGTCCTCCTGGTTCGTCCCCGCCGCCTGGGTGATATTATCTTAACCACACCTGCGCTTCGAGCGCTGAAGTCGGCACTACCTCAGGCAAAAATCTTTTTTCTCCTGGAGTCTCCCTATCGACGGCTGATTCAAGGAAACGGGTTAGTGGAAGAAGTTATCGCCATTCAGCCAAAACTAAACTGGATAGGTCTAAGTCGGCTGATAATGATACTTCGTAAGTACCATTTTGACTTAGCCATTGATTTTCATGGCGGGCCTCGTTCGGCTCTCATCACTTTGGGTAGCGGCAGCCGGCTAAGAGTTGGTTACCGCACCCAATATAAATCCTGGGCTTACCACATGACGGTGGCCAGAAGTAGCCCTGCCGGTCCCATCCACAGTGTTGTCAATCATCTTAATTTGGTTCGGGCCGCCGGCCTCAACGTTGGCGATGATTTTTCCCTCTGCGTCGCGGCGGCTCAGCCTGAAGAAAAAAAAACAGTCAACGCTTGCTGGCAAGAATGGGGCCTGAGCTCTAAAAAGGTTATCGCGCTACATATCAGCGCGGGCAATCAATTTCGCGACTGGGGCCAAGAAAACATCGTTAATTTCCTAAAAAGAATCGGACCCTCGGGCCAAATACTTCCCCTGCTTATAGGTTCAAAGGAAGATAAAAAAAGAGAAAAAGAAATTATCGAAGCTCTCGGCCGACCCCTTCCTTCCTTAGTTGGTAACACCAGCTTAGGCGAATTAACTGCCGCCTTAGAAAGAGTCGACCTCTTTGTCGGCCCAGATAGCGGCCCGATGCACTTAGCGGCCGCCTTAGGCCGACCAATAGTGGCCCTTTTTGGCCCAACTCTTCCCGCTCATTTTTCTCCCTGGAAAGCTCGGGCTGTCATCCTGGAAAGGAAGCTTGCTTGTCGCCCCTGTCGCCAGAGAACTTGTCCCTACTCCAATTATCCCTGCATTAAAGGAATTGAGGCAGAGGAAGTGGCGGCGGCCTCTTTGGAGCTCCTCAGGACTTGCGGCCAGCCCCAAAGAAGTTTAGGATAATCTTTTTACGAGGTAATGTCTCGCAATGGCGTCCTTGGCCAAGTATATCATTGTAAAGAATAAGGTCAGTCAAATTCTTTTGTTGACCTTCCTCACCGGCCTTTTCTTCAATCTCATCTCAATTTCCTTGGCCCAGATTTTTTACGGCCTGAGTTTCTGCCTCTGGCTCTGGCTTCTTCTGCAGAGGCAGAGGCGTTTTGAAGTGCCTTCTTTTTTCTGGCCGCTAACTCTTTATGCCCTTCTTTCTCTCTTAGCCAGCCTCCTTTCAGTTAACCCGGCGATTAGCCTCCGCGACTCGCGAGAGCTGCTGATTTATCTTTTGATTCCTGTGAGCTTCGCTGTCTTTCAGTCCCCAAAATCCGTAGCCCTGGTTCATTACCCGCTTCTCATTTCCGGCGCTATAAATCTGGTTTATTCGCTGATAATTTATTTTGGCGGCTGGCAACACGGGCCAAGGTTAAAGGGGTTTATGGGCCACTACATGACTGAAGCTGGTTTACTCATGCTTTTTATTATTATCGGTGTGGCCCAAACCCTATTCGGCCAAGGGAAAAAACGCTTCCTCTGGGCCGGTTTAGCCGCGGGCTCATTTTTTCTTCTCCTTTTAACCCTTACTCGCAATGCCTGGTTAGGTTTGGGTGTCGCCTGTGTTTTGCTCGTTGGGCTTTGGCGGCCCGCCGCTCTTGTTTTGGTGCCGTTTCTTTTCGCCGCCGTCTTTTGGCTAAGCCCGTTTCCGGTAAAACAGCGAGTCCTAAACACCCTCAATTTATACAGCCCCTCCAACCGGGAGCGAATCGAATACCTGAGAGCCGGCCTGAAGATTATCGGTGATTTTCCGTTTCATGGTTGCGGACCGGATACAGTCGAACTGGTTTTCCAAAACCCAAAATATGGCCTTTCAGCTGAAGCTAAACTTAACGTCCATCTTCATAATAACCTGCTGCAGATAGCGGCGGAACGAGGGCTACCGAGCCTTATTGTCTGGTTAATTTTTATGGCCTGGAGCTTCTGGGCTTTAATTCGAAAATGGAAAGGAAAGCCTGCTGGCGCCTTACCCTGGATAGCGGCCGCGGCCGCCGCGGTCTTAGCCCTTTTTACTGCTGGCTTATTTGAGTATAATTTCGGCGATTCGGAAGTAGTGATGTTCTATCTTGTCCTTGTCACTCTTCCCTTTGCCCCAGCTTGGGCCAAGAAAAAGGAAACATAATGACAGCTCCTTTGAGGCGGCAAGCCTCTTCGAAATCATCCCCGGCCAAGCCCAGCCGAAAAAAACTATCTCTCTTGGTACTTTTAATTGCCATAGCGGCCTATGGCGCTTATCTAATCATAATTATTTCCACCGCTCGCTCTCCTAAGGATAATTCTAACCCTCACCTTTCTTCTGGTCGCCAAGAAGCCGTAGGTGTTTACCACCTCCACACCCGTTTTTCGGACGGGAAAGGCAGAGTCGAGGAGGTAGTGCAAGCCGCCAAGCGAAACCATCTCGATTTTATCATCCTCACTGACCATGGCCGTCCCAACAATGCGTGCCTCAGGAGCCAGGGATGGCGTGACGGCCTCCTTGTCTTAGCCGGCTCTGAGCTCTCAACTAATCGCGGCCACTTGGTTGGCCTGGGGTTTTCCGACTCGATTCCTCCTCTGCCCTCAAAAGCCGAAGAGGCGGCTTATTTGATCCAAAAGGAAGGTGGCCTGGCGGTTATCGCTCATCCTTTTTCCAAAACCCCTTGGTCCTGGGGTGAGGATAATCAATTTTTCACCGGGATTGAGCTTCTGGACGCGGATACGATGTTCAAGAAGAATTGGTTGGCTTCTTTGCCAATTTTCCCTCTTTTAGCTTTGAAACCTCGGGTGTTTGTCCTGCGAATGATCGACCCCTTCTTTAAATCCTTCGAGCAGTGGGACCTCCTTAACCGAAAGCAGCCGCCTGTTTATGGCTTTTTTAGCTGTGATGCCCATCTTTTCTATGGCCCCCTCCTCTCGCTTTTCCATCTCCGGGTTCCCTTAGATAAAGGTATGCCCGCTGAATTTTCTGAGGCTCGGCAGACTATTTTTTCCGCCCTTAAACGGGGTGCCTTTTATAACGCCGTGGACGCCGCCCAGTCAGCCGCCAATTTTAAGTTCTGGGCCGAAAGAAGTGAAGAACATTTCTCCATGGGGAGTCAGGTACCCATGGACTCAGAAACACCGCTTTCTCTTCGTCTCGAAATTCCCGGCCCAGTTCCCACAACCACTGTCCTCATCCGAAATGGTCAGCGGATGTTCTCTTCGGCTGAAAAGAAAATCACTTATGAAGTGCAGGAGCCTGGTGTCTACCGGGTTGAAGTCTATCTTGAAACCCCGACTGGGCTAAACTCGAGAATTCCCTGGGTTGTCTCCAACCCAATTTTTTTAGCGGCAGGTAAATCATGATTCCGGTCCACTTTAGTCGGCAACGTCTCTTAAATCTAATCGAAAAATTTAAAAACTCCCGGCTGGTTGTCTTAGGCGACCTAATGCTTGATAAATATATCTGGGGAGAAGTGTCGCGCATTTCACCTGAAGCGCCAGTCCCGGTGGTCGAAGTTAAGCGGGATACTTCCTGCTTGGGCGGAGCGGGTAACGTCGCCTACAACTTAGAAAGCCTCGGAAGTAAACCCCTCCTCGTCGGCGTTGTGGGAGATGATGAACCAGGCCGGTGGATTAAATCCCACGCGGCCGACGGTCGGGGTATCTTTATCGAACCTAATCGGCCCACCACGGTCAAGACCAGGATTATTGCTCATCACCAGCAGGTAGTGCGCGTTGATTTAGAAAAAAGGGGCCCGCTGCCTGAATCGTTGGAAAAAGCTATTCTTAACCTCCTGACCCGGCTCGCCTTTGACGGCTTGATTATTTCTGATTATAACAAGGGCCTAATTAAAGAATCTCTTCTCCAGGGCGTCTTAGCCTTGGCCAAGAAAAAGGGGTTCCCAGTTTTTGTTGACCCAAAAGTGGAGCACTTCCAGCTTTTTTCTCCCATCACTCTTATTACCCCCAATCACCATGAGGCGGAAAGGATTGTCCGACATGAATGTCACTCTAATGAACAGGTGGAGGACGCCGGTCAGCAGATCTTCTCGTTAATAGACACCCGATACATCATTTTGAAAAGAGGCGAGCAGGGGATGACGGTTTTTGAAAAGGGCAAAAAGCCGATTCATATACCCACTGTGGCCCGGGAAGTCTTTGATGTGACTGGCGCGGGCGATACGGTGATTGCTACGGCTTCCCTCGCTCTCGTAGCGGGTGCTACCATTCAGGAAGCCGCCATCTTAGCGAATGCGGCGGCCGGCATCGTGGTCGGCAAAATAGGTACAGCCGCCGTAACTCCCGAGGAGCTCAAAGCTGTTCTTTAAACCCCTGGGATACTTTTCTCTGTTGCCAAGTTCAGGTTCAATTTTAAAAAGATAGGGGGCTATATAATTAAAAAAGGCTCGTCTTTTAATTGGCCGATAAAAATGGGGAAAATTCCTGGAGTGACAAAAAATTCTCGTCGCCTCTAAGGCTCCTCATTAAAGGGCTCTCCATGGGCCTTCTTGCGCCCTTAATCCTTCAGGTTTACCCACGCCAAACCCAGAAGTTCCATAAAAAATAATGAGGTTAAGGCGAATAATTAATCGGGTTAAAAGGCTCGATTTTTAACCAAATCTCATCCAGCGCCCCTGAAGTTGGGTGGATTTTCACGCCAAAGTAGGATATAATAACATTGTCATATGTGCGGTGTAATCGGCATTATTGGCAATGGAGAAGTCTTCCGCGACCTATACCAGGGTCTCTTAGCCATCCAGCACCGCGGCCAGGATGCGGCAGGCATTATCACCTATGACGGCCGTTTCCATACCAAAAAAGGCAATGGCCTGGTACGCGATATTTTTACTCCCGACCATCTTCAGCGGCTTTCAGGAACGATTGGTATTGGCCACACTCGCTATCCCACCATCGGTGGCGGCCGGAGCGAAGATGCCCAGCCTTTCCAGGTCAACTCTCCCTTTGGGATCATCATGGGCCACAACGGCAATGTCATCAATTACCAACAATTAAAAAAAGAACTCTTTGAAAAACACCACCGCCTGCTCAATTCCGATAACGACGTTGAGGTAATTCTCAATGTTTTCGCCGAAGAATTAGCCGCCCAGAAGACCAGAAGACTTCGTCCCCATAATGTTTATAAGGCAGTGGCCGGTGTTTTCAAAAAAGTTAAGGGCAGCTATTCGGTCGTGGCCTACATTGCGGAACAAGGCTTAGTGGCTTTCCGTGACCCTTATGGCATCAAACCCTTGGTTTTTGGCCTAAGACGAGACGGCTTGGTTCCCTCCTACGGTGTGGCCTCAGAAAGCGTCAGCCTGAACATCCTGAACTTTACTGAAATTCAAGATGTTGGCGCCGGCGAGGTCTTGTTTATCGACCAGCAGCACCGCTTGCACCGCAAAAGAATCGCCCATTCGCCCCACACCCCGTGCTTATTTGAATGGGTTTATTTTGCCCGGCCCGATTCTTTTATCGACCAGGTCAATGTTTATGATTCCCGGGTTAACCTGGGTCGCTTCCTGGCCGAAGAAATTCGCCAGCATAATCTTAAAATCGATGTCGTCGTCCCTGTTCCGGATTCCGCCCGGGATGCGGCTATTGAAATTGCCCGCATCCTTAACCTCAAGTACCGAGAAGCCCTGGTCAAAAATAGATATATCGGCCGAACCTTCATCATGCCGTCAACTGACCAGCGCCGCAGCTCAGTCCGCCAGAAGCTCAACCCGATTGCTTCTGAATTTAAGGGCAAGAACGTCCTTCTGGTGGATGACAGCATTGTTCGCGGCAACACTTCCCGAGCCATCATTGAGTTAGTTCGCGAATGCGGGGCTAAAAAGGTTTATTTTGCTGCTTATTCTCCACCGCTTCGTTTTCCCTGTGTTTACGGGATTGACATGCAAACCAGGACGGAGTTTATTGCCCGCAACGCTGACTTTGAGGAAATCGCCCGAAAAATCGGGGCTGATAAGGTGATTTATCAGACTCTCGATTCCCTGAAACGGGCTGTCCAGCTGGGCAACGCGAAACTGAAACATTTTTGCGGCGCTTGCTTTGACGGCCGCTATCCTACCGGTGATGTCACTCCCGAAGTCCTCCAGGCGATCGAAGAAGAAAGAAAGTTAGCCCAGCAGCAGCTCGAGCTTAACATCTAAGAAAAAAATCAGCTTTCCTCTTCCTTTCGCCAATAGGCGAGCAAATCTTGGAGCGTTTTTTCCAAAGGGATAGTTGGTTCCCAGCCGGTCTCTTGTTTGATTTTACGATTATCACCCACCAACCGTTCGATATCCATCTTGCGGAGACGGCTCTCATCCACTTCTATTTTAACCGGAAAAGAAACTTGCTGGAGCATAAACTCTAAGATTTGTCGGAGTTTGACGGCCCGCCCTGAACAGACATTATATACCTCTCCCCCGCGACCCTTAGTCATCAAGAGAAGATAAGCGCGCACTGTATCCCGAACGTCCGTGTAATCTCTTTCTAAATTTATATTGCCTACTTTGATCACTGGCTCAGCCCGGCCCGCTTCGATGAGGACAATCTGACGGGCCCAATCAGAGCAAACAAAATCAGGACTTTGACCGGGACCAGTATGGGGGAAAGAGCGGGCTAAAACAATGTCCAAGCCTTCGCAGGTCACATAAAAACGACTCAACCACTCGCCGCAGGCTTTGGTGAAAGCATAGGGATTGACCAGGCTTATCGATTCCTCTTCGGATAAAGGAAGTTTAGCCTCTTTGGCCGGCGCGGTCCCGTAGAGGTCAGAAGAGCTGACAAAAAGAAGTCGCGCCCGTGGTTGGAAGCGCCGACAGGCCTCGAGCAAAAAGAAAAAGCCCATGATATTGGTTTCCATCGTTTCCCGACGTTTCTCCCAGGACTGCTTAACGTTGGAGATGGCCGCCAAATGAAAAATCCAATCAGGACGAAGAGCCTTTATCATTTCGTGCACTTCTCTTTCCACTCTTAAATCAAGATAAAGTATATTTTCCTGCCAAGGATAGGGAGGTTCTGGAAAGGAGGTGCCAAAAACAGTATAACGCTGGCTTTCTAAAAGAGGCATCAGGTGCCGACCGACGAAACCGGTAGCTCCAGTTACCAGGACCTTTTTTGGGTTCAAAACTTCTTCAGTCACTGTTTCTTTTAACCTTCAGCTTTTGGTTGGTAAAATCTTGCTGCCAGACATTTTGTTTTCTTCCTGATTATTGACCACAATCAACTCCAAGGCCGCCCAACAGCCGTTGTTTACTTTCAGTTTTTTCGCGTCTTTCGCTTACCGCGCGCCTCCCTTTCTCTAAGCAGCAAAAAACGTAATTTTTTGAAACACCCGCTTTGGTTCCAACCCCACCAGGCTTATCATCCTTTCTCAGGTCTTAACCAATTTGAGGACATAGTCCGATTTATGACCGCTTCGCTAAATTAAACCCGCTCTCGCCAATAATTAAGCAGGTCGCGGAGAGTTTGTTCAAAGGGTATTTTTGGTTCCCATTGGGTGAGACGGCGAAACTTGGTCACGTCGGCCAGGAGAATCGGCACATCCGAAGGCCGGAGCCTTTCTGGGTCAACTTCAATCTTAACCTTGACCCGGGCTAAGGAAAGCAGAATGTCTAATACCTCTCGGATGGAGTAGGCTCGGCCCGAGCCAATGTTGTAGACCTCGCCTTCCTCTCCCTTTTCCAGCGCTAACCAGTAGCCCCGGACCATGTCTCGCACATCGGTAAAATCACGTTTCGCCTCGAGGTTGCCCACTCGAAGCACCGCCTCTCGCTTGCCCTTTTCGATTTCGGCCAGTTGCTTAGCAATAGTGGAAGTAACAAAGACTTCCCCACGGCGAGGACCAGTGTGATTAAACCCGCGAGTGCGAACCGTTCGGAGGCCGTAGCTGCGAAAATATTGATAGGCCAGCAAGTCCTGGGTCACCTTGCTCACGGCGTAGGGGGAAAGAGGCCGGAGAGGGTTGGTCTCTTTCATCGGAATTTCGCTTTCATAAACCTGCCCGTATTCTTCGCTCGATCCGGCCACATGAATTTTCGGGTTAAGTTTGAGGCTGAGAAGAGCCTCGAAAAGGTTAATCTGGCCAAGGGCATTAGTGGCAAAAGTCTCGGCGGGGCATTTCCAGGAAGTGGGCACAAAGCTCTGCGCCGCTAAATGAAAAACCCAATCAGGTTTAGCGTGCGCCAGCACCGACCGGAGAGACGTAATATCTTTTAAATCGGCCTCGAGAAGATAAATCCTATCCTGGATAGAAGTGATATTTTCCAGCCGAGAGCGCCAGCGGACAATCCCGTAGACCTCAACCTCAGGATGGGTGTTGAGAATATACTCCGCCAAATGACTGCCAGCAAAACCGGTAATCCCAGTTATTAAGACTTTCATCGCGCCTCCTTCTCTTTCTCACGTTCTTTATAATAGGCTTCATAAAAGGCCCGAAAAGCGGCACTTTTCTCTTTAATCCGGCGCCACCAGCCTTCGTTCTTGACATACCATTGAATTGTTTCTTGCAGGCCCTGCTCAAAGGGAACGAAGGGCTGCCAGCCCAGTTGACGAATCTGGCGACAATCAAGGGCATAACGCCGGTCATGACCCAACCGGTCTTGGACTAAGCGGATGAGACTTCGGGGCTTGCCCAAGAAGTCGCAGATCATTTCGGCTATTTTTATGTTGGGAACTTCATTATTAGCGCCAATATTATAGACTGCCCCCACTTGGCCGCGGCGGAGGACTAAGTCCATGGCCCGACAATGATCTTCCACATGCAACCAATCGCGGACATTGGTTCCCTGACCGTATAAGGGGAGGGGCTGGTTCTCCAGGGCATTAGTCACAAAAAGAGGGATGAATTTCTCAGGGTATTGATAGGGACCATAATTATTGCTGGGTCTGATAATTATTATCGGTAAGCCATAGGTAACATTATAAGCATGAGCCAGTCGGTCCGCGCCGGCCTTAGAGGCGGCATAGGGAGATGACGGATTCAAAGGGTCAGCCTCGGTAAAAAAACCCTCTTCCCGACTGCCATAAACCTCGTCCGTCGAAACATGGAGAAAGAATTCCACCTGAGGCGAATGACGAAGGGAGTCAAGGAGGACGAAGGTGCCAAAAACATCGGTCAAGACAAACTGCCCGGCATCCAGAATAGAACGGTCGACGTGGGTTTCCGCCGCTAAATGGACTACACCCTGCACCCGGGTCATAACCTGACGAACCAGTCCTTGGTCGCAAATATCGCCCCGGACAAATTCATAACGGCGGTCAGAAGCTATATCCTGAAGATTTTCTAAGTTCCCGGCGTAAGTTAATTTATCTAAGTTGATGATTTTAATCTCGCCATAGGTCCGAAGCAGAAAATGAATTAAGTTGCTACCAATAAACCCCGCCCCGCCAGTGACCAAAAGTGTTTTTCCTTCCAGGTTTCTTTCGGTTAACCTCATCTGCCCCTTTTTACCTCCTGACAAACTCCTTTCTATAAAATTAGTCAACTGAAAGGGAGATCTCTTGGAACAAATGTCTAAAAAACAATTCTGGACTAAGCAATTAAGCCCCTGCTGCTTTCAGCCATCGCGGCGCTTCCAGTCATAGGGAATATCGTTCTGGTGCGGGTCGAGGCGCTGCTCGTCGGGTGCTTCATAATTATAAGGCTCAGTAGGAATGTTGATGACAATCGCCTCTTCCTGACTCACACACATCCAGCCATGGTAGACACCGGGCGGAATCTGGATGAGGAGCGGATTATGGACCCCTAAATAAAACTGGTTAATTTCCCCGCAGGTAGGCGAATCGGGTCGGGCATCATAAAGGGCTAATTTGAGCATTCCCGCTAAACAGGCAATATTGTCCGTTTGTTTTTCGTGCTTGTGCCAGGCTTTAACCACTCCCGGATAGGTCGTAGTCATATAAGCCTGGCCGAAACGAATAAAAACTTCGTCATCCGCCCTCAAGACTTCCATCAGCCGGCCGCGCTCGTCGGGGATAACGCGCAGTTTTTTCGTCTTAACTCCTTGAATCATCGCCTCCCTCCAGTCACTCTCTTCCTCTCGTGGTTTTTAGCCTAATAAAATTATTGGTTCTCTTCCCTTTTTTAGGGGCGAGTTTAAGCGATAACCCCGCGATGGCCGAAGCTTCGACGGCAGGTTGAGTCTTCCTGGCTCGCTCTTCGAGGGGACCTCTGGGCGAGGATATCTGAGCCTAAACAGCCCAGCGCAAGAGGTCAAGAGAAGGCTAAAGACTTCCCAATTACCTCTTGGACCAGCAAGGCCGGTTCCGCAGGCGGGATGAAGGGCAAAGAGGCTACGGCATCGAAAACCTGAAGCGAAGCCACACCTTTCCCGACGCCTCATTGCTTAATTCTCCCAAGATTGAAGAGAATCAAATTATTTAACCCCGATTTCGCTCTTATCTCCCACCATAAAACGATAGACTTGGGGTCGGGGAGGACATTTATAGATCCGAACCTCCCGACCGATCAGGCTTTCGTCAATCCGGCTACCGATATCGATTATTTCGCTGCCCTCGAGAATGATGCTGTGTTCAATTTCGGTACCCACGAGACGGCAGCGGTGCTGAATAGACGTGAACGGACCAATGTAGGAGTCGACAATTTCACAGTCTTCACCGATAATCGCCGGACCTCGAATAGTGCTGTTCACTACTCTGGTACCTTTTTCAATGATTACCTGGCCATTGACCCGAGAACGCTCGTCCACTGTTCCCTCGAGGCGACCAACAATATCTTCCAAGATGAGCCGATTGGCTTCGAGGATATCATCAATCTTGCCCGTATCCTTCCACCAACCTGAAACCATGTGCGGGATCACCACCAACCCTTTTTCCACCAGGAACTGGATGGCGTCAGTAATTTCGAGCTCCCCCCGCCAAGAGGGTTGGATCGACCGAGCCGCTTCAAAAATATGATGGTCGAACATATAGACGCCGACTAAAGCCAAGTTGCTGGGAGGGACACGCGGCTTTTCCACTAAACGCACCACTCGACCGTCCCGCAGTTCAGCCACGCCGAACATCTGGGGGTTGGGCACTTCGGTCAAAAGAATGAGGGCGTTGGGCCGACGCTCGCGGAATTCTTGCACCAAGGAGTTTATGCCGCTCTTAAGAATATTGTCGCCTAAATACATGACAAATTCTTCTTCTTGGAGGAAAGGTTGGGAAATAAGAACGGCATGGGCCAGACCAAGGGGAGCTTCCTGCTCAATATAAGTAATCTTAACTCCTTTCCCCCAGCGCTCACCGTCGCCTACAGCTTCTTCGATCTCTTTTCTCGTTTCACCGACCACAATCCCGATGTCCCGAATGCCCGCGCTGACCAGCGCCTCGATTCCATAAAAGAGCACCGGCTTATTGGCCACCGGCACAAGCTGCTTTGCCTGGGTAAAGGTAAGAGGCCTGAGTCTTGTTCCCTTACCGCCGCTGAGAATAAGCCCTTTCATTTTTTCTTTCTTATTTAATGCTAATTTTAACTGCCCTATAATAAATCGAACCTTCCCCCTTTTGTCAAATCAACTCCTTCCTATCAAGCCAAAAGCCCAGTCTACCACTCCAAGCCGGCCAGGAAATCAGTCGTTTTGCCGATATTGCCCAGACCAACCGAGAATTTAAACTGAATTTCTGGCTTCTCCCGGAACTGAAACAGCCGGAAGTCGAGCTTAAAATCAAGACATTGATAATGATAAATGCCACTCAGCCCGGCATAGAGCAGGCGGCGCTCGACCAAATTAAAGCTGATATCACCCAAAGCTTCTAGGGGCAAGCGAGGCCAACGCAACTTGGCTACCACGCCCACCTGATGTCGGTCCCAGAGGACGTCGCGATACCAGGGATTAAGGCTCTTGAACCAATTGAGGCTGAGGAAAAAGGGGTCAGCGGGAGAATTCAGGTTCGCTTGCAGGCGCAGGCTATCTATTTTTTGCCAATAGGTGTTATAGCTGGTAGAGAAGTCGAAGCTGGCCCGACGCAAGGGGTAAAAACGAAGGTAGCTGCTGATATCCGAAAAACGGGGCACTTCGCCTTTGGGAGTCCGGAAGGGACTGAGAGGATTCTCTTCGGCCGAAAAATAAAAGGTCTGGCCGACCCCCCAGGTAAAAACCTCCCGGGCCATTTCCTCCTGCTTAATGATTAGCCTGTTATTTAATCCATAGCTGAGCTGGAAGGCCCGGACAAAATATCCGGAAGCAGTAATGACCCTTGTTCCCTGACCGGTGGGGGATTCATAACGAAAGGCAGTCCAAGGCTCGACCAGATGCTTAATTCTGACACCTCCCAAAAATCCCGCTTCATAGAGGCGGTAAAAAATAGGGCCCGTGCTTTCTACGGAAAAAGAAAGGTTTTTCAAAAGAAGCGGCTCATCAATTACCTGCCGGGTATTAGGCGCATAGCTCTTCGTATAGTAAACCCAATTTGTTCCCAAGGAGGTATTGAGGACTAACCAAGGGAGCGAAGTAAAGGGCCAGTTCAAAGTCGGGGAGAAAGCCATCAGCGCTGTTCTTTTCTGTCGGTTAACCTTATAATCAGAAGCCCAGCCATATTCCCAGGCTTGGAAACTGGCTGAATAAGAGAAAAAAACAGGTGGGTTCCGGCTTAGCCTGGTCCGGAAGGAAGTAAACGATATCTGTGGCAGGTATTTATTGACAATCGAGTTATCGATTTGGGCGAAATAAGTATCGAACCGGGCGGCTCGAAGATTCAAGTTATAATGCGCCCAGGAGCGGCTAAGGAAAAGTTGTGAATTGCGATTAGTAATCAGAGCACGGCGAAAGTTATTATCAAACTCTCTCAAAAAATCAAAGGAAGTTTGATAATCAATATTAGCCACAAGATTAAACCCCAGAGGCAAGGGCTGGTTATGATTCAGGCGAATAATGTAGGCAGGCTCGGGTTTCAGGCCGGTTGATTTATCTTTTTTAAAAGAAAAGGCATAAACGCGGGCCTCACCGCCAATTCCAGCCTGGAAAAGGTAACGATACTCTATCCCTCCGCCAAGACCCCGGGCGGAGTAATAATCGAGGGTAAAAGTAGCATCCAGGTTCCGGGCTATCGCCCAGTAAAAACTCTGGGTAAAGGTGAAACCTTTAACACCGTTATAGCCGACCTGAGGCATAAGAAAACCGGTAGAACGCTCCTTGTTTAACGGATAACGCAAATAGGGAAGGTAAAAAACGGGAATGTTCTTGACGGTAAAAACGGCATTCCACATCTCAATATAATCATCTTTTTTGAAATTGGCCTGCCGACAGGAAAAGCGCCAGCGAGGCGTCGGCTGGGTGCAGGAAGTTAAACTCGATTGATGAAAGCGATAGAGAGCCTCGGATTGACGCTCAATTGTGGCGGCCTGATAAAAAAGAGTCGGCTGAATCATCCCGCTTACTTCTTCTAATTTTCCCTCGAGTGTTTCCAAGTTAAGAAAAAGTCGGGCGGCAGTAATTGTCTCTTCAGGCAGCTGTAAAACCACATTTCCCTCGGCCAAAACATCCTTGGTAGTCGTATTGACCTCCACCCGGTCCGCTAAAAGCCGCGCCCGGCGATACCTAACTTCCACCTCACCAGAAGCAAAAATTCGGTCCTTCTCTCGTTCGTAACGCTGGGCCAGAATTTGAGGTAACTCTTCCTGTCCATCATTATTACGGCTCACCTCAGCGGAGCCTTCGTTGGGCTCGAAAGAAAAAACTGCGGTTCGGGCCGAAATAAAGGGAGACTGACCAAAAGCATCCCTGATTAAAAATTGAGAGGGTGAAGCAAAACGAGCCAAGGAAAAAGCAGCAAAAGAAGTGACCCCTGAAGCTGGAGCCCCAACGAGCGGAGAGGCAGGTCTTTTTTCCTCGCTCCAGGCTTCACCGAAAAGAGAGCTCAGAAGCAAAAAAAACACAACAAAAACGACATCCGGAGAGAAAACCTTTAACCGCCTCAAATTAAGTCTTTCCCTTCTTATAAATACCATAATTAGGCGAAGAAAAGAAACTCTGAGAAGATAACTTTCGGCGGAAAAATCTAATAAGGGTTAAATTTTGAAACGCCCTTAAGGCCCGATAAAAATTCACAACCCTGACCTTTAAAGCAAAATATCCCATCCAACACATTGCTAAAATTGCTACCTCTGGGCAGGGTCAGATACATTAGTGGTGCCTTAAAATCCTTGGCGTGGTGCTGAATATTAATCTTCTTCCCACTAAGAAAATTATCAGTTTTTTTCTTATGGCCGAGTTAGGCGAAGGCCACATACATCAACAAGAAGAAAAATTGACCGCCAAAACAACTTGGGGAAAAGGGTAACTGGTGTCTGGAACCTATACAACCTCTTCCCTAAAGAGCCAAAAGACCGTATAATTAGAAAAGCCAAAGGTGAGGCTTTGAGCCCAAAAACTTCGCTCCGGCGTTGGGCGGATATCAGCTCTCTGGTTCTTACCTTACCTTCTTCTATCGCGGTGGGCCTATTTATGGGTTATTATTTAGATAAATTCTTCCGAACCCATCCCTGGCT
Source organism: uncultured Eubacteriales bacterium (assembly GCA_964627255.1). Taxonomy (GTDB): domain Bacteria; phylum Acidobacteriota; class Aminicenantia; order Aminicenantales; family CALLJL01; genus CALLJL01. Next base: position 47,463 of record CAZVIN010000073.1, on the reverse strand, counting down.
ACTCCTAACCTTTACTATTTTGGGGGTCGTCTCCGGACTCCTCAGTCTCTACCGGGGTCTAAAAAAATATCAAGGGGAATTCAATCAGAATCAAAAGACATAAACAGAAATAACTAACTGCCCTCAAAAAGTTTTGGCCGGAGGCAAAGGAGGAGAGAATGAGGTCAGGCCTGATGCCTTTATCTTCGGAAGGGGAAGCGAAAATTCTGCGCCGGATACCCAAAGAAATTGTGGCCGCCGCCGCCTTAATGGCTGTGGCCATTGGCCTTATTTTTGATTTCCCTTCCGGGCTCCTTTGTCTTGCTGGAGGGTTTATTTCAGCGCTTAGTTTTATCTGGCTAAAACGCTCCCTGGAAAGACATTTCGAGGCTGGCCGAGGCCACCGCCTCCGTTCCCTCCTCGGGTTTCAATTTCTGCGACTCGGGTTGATTGGGCTGATTTTTTCGATTATAATTTATTTCTTTTCGCGTCGGGCCTTAGCCTTTGTCGCTGGCTTTGCGGCGATAATAATAGTAATTTTAGGAGAAGCTGTTTTTATCCTTAGCCGAGCGAAAGCATGGAAGGCTTAGAACATAGTCTGTTCCTAGTCACTTTCGTCAACCGCCTTTTGGGCCCGCCTTTAGCCTCGTTTCTGGCTAAGTTCGGCTGGCACATAAACCCAGAGACGGCCATTCCTGATTATTTACTGATGAGTTTCCTTGTTTCTGTCATCCTGGTCGTTGGCCTCGGCTTAGCTTCCCGGCACCCAAGGATTATCCCTCGAGGCCGACAAACGTTTCTCGAGGCTATCATCGAGTTCTTTGAGGGCCTTTTAGTCGACATTATTGGCCCAGAAGGCAAAAAATACCTCCCCCTGGTTGGGACTATCGGCCTTTTCATCTTCACGTCGAATTTGCTTGGTCTCGTTCCTGGTTTAATGTCACCAACCAGCAAACTCAACGTAACAGCCGCGTGTGCTTTGACTGTTTTTATTTATTACCATTGGCAGGGAATGCGCTCCCAAGGAGTTCTTAAGTATCTTAAACACTTTACTGGTCCGATCCCGCTTTTGGCCCCCCTCCTTCTGCCTATCGAAATCATCAGCCATTTTTCCCGGCCCATCTCTCTTTCTATCCGACTTTTTGGAAATATCTTTGCCGAAGAGCTTCTGATTGTGGTTATTGCTTCCATCATTCCCTTTGTCCTGCCCCTGCCATTTATGGCCATCTCGATTTTTACGGCTACGATTCAGGCCTTTGTCTTTGTCCTGCTTACCTGCATTTATTTAGCAGGAGCGGTAACCCATGAAGAAGAAGCCCATGGAAAGGAGTAAATCTATGAAACTATCGCTTCGTTGGTTAATTTTTTCTGCCTCCACCCTTTTTCTTTTTAGCGCTCCCGGATTCGCGGCCGAGAACACATTAGACCCGGTTAAAGCCTCTCTCTTTCGTCTCTCCATCATTGTTGGCGGAGCGATTATTACCTTGGCAGCGGCGGCCGGCGCCTTCTGTCAGGCTAAGGCCATCTCGAGCGCTTGCGAGGGTATCTCCCGCAACCCGGGCTCAGCACCACACATTCGTTTCTTGCTGATTTTCGGTCTGGTGCTTATTGAAACTCTAGTCATTTATGCTCTGCTTATTACCATCATTATCTTGATGGTTCAGTGGGGCAAATATATCTGAGGCTAAGAAATCTCAGATAAAAAAGAGCCGACCGAGGTGAAGGAAAGGTTACTGGCGGTTTGGTTTATTCTCAAGAGTTCTATCTCCAGGTTCAATAAGGATAAATGCTGGACTTATTCGATCGTTATTTCCTATTTTGCCTTTCTTTGTAGCGTACCCTTGGTTGCTCTTTTCGTCTATCTTAGTGCTAAAATTCTGGGGACCTCGGAACTTGCCATCCGCAGTCTCAACCTTTTCTCTGACGAGTTCTTCGCTCACCTCGACCCATCCTTTTTTAAAAGACTGGCGGCCGTATCCCAGAATATCGGAAGCTTAGGCTGGCTCGGCTTGGGTGGCTCCTTTGTGGCGGCCAGTTTTCTTTTTTCGAACCTGATTGCGGCCATTAACATTATTTTCAAAGTCAACTATCAGAAATCCTTTTTTTACAACCGGCTCATGGAATACATTATTATGTTCACCTTAGGTTTAATCCTTTTAGTCTCCCTGGCCATCACAGCCATCTGGACCGCGCTCCATCGCCTCATCGGGACCTCTGAATTCGTCGCTAACCACCTTAATCCTCGCTGGCTCGCCTTTATTGATAATTTTCTAATTCAGTATTTAATCCCTTTTATCCTGACTTTCCTGGTTTTATTCTCAATTTATAAATTCATTCCAGAGATCAAAGTTCATACCATCCCCGCGGCTATTGCCGCCGGCATTACCTCTCTGTTCTGGGAGGCCTTTAAAAGAGTTTTTGCATTTTATGTCGTTCATTTTTCTGCCATCGGAATAGTTTTGTCGAAACTCCTTCAGGGGACCTTAGCTTCGATCATCTTTTTTCTCTTGTGGATCTCCTTCTCCTTAGTCTTTCTTCTCTGGGGAGCGGAACTGGCCGCGGTCCTCAATGAGAGGCATAAAGAAAAAATTCTTTTGAGAACGAAGAAGGCCTAAGATGAAACTCAAAGACCTAGCCTCTTTTCTCCGCTGCCAGCTCGAAGGCGACGGCGAAGTAGAAATAAAAGGTGTCGCCAGCTTGGAGCAGGCGGAAGAAGGCGACCTGAGTTTTCTTTCCCATCCGCGCTATCGTCAGCTTCTCGGACAGACCCGCGCCTCAGGGCTAATCTTAGCTCCCGATATTACGGCTGAAGGCAAGAATGTACTTCGTTCTTCCCACCCTCAGCTCAGCTTTATTGAGGCCATTGAGCTTTTTCACCCGGTTAAAAAACCTCAACCTGGAATTGACCCCGGCGCCTTTGTCTCACCCACCGCTTCGCTGGGAGAAGAGGTCGCGATTGGGCCCGGATGCGTCATTGGAGACAAGGTAGTTATTGGCTCCAGGACCATTATTTATCCCCTGGTGGTTATTTATCCCGAGGTAGAAATCGGCGAAGAATGTGTCATTCATTCCCATGTTTCTATCCGGGAAAAAACAAAAATTGGCGGTCGGGTCATCATCCATAACGGCGTGGTGGTCGGCGCTGATGGTTTTGGCTATATCCAGATGAGTGACGGCCGGCAGCGCAAAATTCCTCAGGTCGGTCAGGTGATTATCGAAGACGACGTCGAAATTGGCGCCAATACGACCATTGACCGGGCTGCCTTAGGTGAAACCAGGATTGGTCGGGGGACTAAAATCGACAACTTGGTTCAGATTGCTCACAACGTCCAAATTGGCCCTGATTCCATCTTAGCGGGCCAGGTGGGAATTGCCGGGAGCACAAAAATCGGTCAACGCGTCATCATGGGGGGCCAAGTGGGTGTTTCAGACCATGTAGAGATCGGCGACCAAGTTCTTATTGCGGCTAAATCAGGAGTAATGCGGGATATCCCTTCTGGCTCTATGGTGGCAGGCATTCCGACAGTTGATATTAGAGAATGGCGTAAGGTTTGCGTATTGCTACCGCAGCTGGCGGAAAGTTTTAAAGAAATTAGAAGACTGCGCGACCGGGTGCAGGCCTTAGAGGAAAAATTAGGAATCAAATAAATTAGTAACCAGCCAGGTATTCTTTTCTCAGGTAAGCGAACGAAGATATTCATCCACTGCTAAGGCCGCCGCCACTCCCGTTCCCACGGCTGTCGCGACCTGACGGGGACAGGCATCAACGACATCGCCGCAAGCAAAAATTCCCGGCTGATTAGTGGCCATATTGGAATTTACTTTAAGTTGACCCCACTCGTTCATCTCCACCAGGCCACGAAGAAACCTTGCCTGCGGGTCCATCCCCACCGAAACAAAAACTCCGTCCACTTCTAAAATAAATTTCTCGCCGCTAAGGACGTTTACCAACTTTAGTCCTTTGACTGCCACCTCACCAAGGATATCTTCGATTACGGTGTTCCAGATAATCTTGATTTTCTCGTTGGCCTGGACTCTTTCTTGCAAAATCTTGACCGCCCGGAATTCATGGCGGCGATGGATAATATAAACCAGCCGGCAAAATTTCGTTAAGAAAAGAGCCTCAGTCAGGGCATTATCTCCCCCGCCAACAACAGCCACGACCTTGTCCCGGAAAAAAGCTCCGTCGCAGGTGGCGCAGTAGGAGACACCCCGACCAGTCAACTTTTCTTCCTGAGCCAAGCCTAAGCGGCGGTAGGTAGAGCCAGTAGCGATAATTACGGAGCGAGCTAAATAGGTCTCACGAAGACCATGAACTAGCCAACCCGCAGCTTCTTTTTCCAGAGATTGAACCTCGTCGGTCTCAATCACTGCTCCGAAACGTAAAGCTTGCTTCTTAAAATTGTCCATAAGCTGAAAAGGTGCAATTCCTTCTGGAAAACCAGGATAATTTTCAATCCAGTCAGTAAGCAGGATTTGTCCGCCAGGGATGGCCTTTTCCAGGACAAGCGTCTGTAACCGGGCCCGGCCAGTATAAATAGCGGCCGCCAGGCCAGCTGGCCCGGCCCCAACGATGACGACGTCGTAGGGACCTCTCAAACTAACCTCGCAATTACTTCTATGATTTTTTCTTTGGGTTGAAGGCCAATCAGAGTTTCCTCCACTTTACCCTGGGAGAAAAAAATCAAAGTAGGAACAGCCCGAATCCCGTATTTCATCGGTGTGGCTGGATTTTCATCCACGTTAATTTTCGCCACTTTAATTTTATCGCTATAACTCTCTGCCACCGCTTCTATTACAGGCATCATGGCCAAACAGGGAGCACACCAAGGCGCCCAGAAATCAACCAAGACTAATTTGTCTGCTTGGAGCACCTCGGCGTCAAAAGTGCCGTCAGAAAGATTAACTATTCCCGCCATGCTTATCTACCTCCTTCTCGCAATTCGAGAGCCCGAAGATACAGGTTGATATATTCTTTCCCAGGTTCATTCCAGGAAAAATCCTGCCGCATCACCGAGCCAACCAGTTGCTCCCAAAGAGGAATCTGGTGATAACAGGCGAGAGCTCGGCGGACGGCACCGAGCAAAGCTCTAGTGCTAAAAGAACGGAAAAGGAAGCCGTTCCCCTCGTTCGTCCGAGGATTAAACGGAATAATAGTTTCTTTAAGGCCTCCCACAGCCCGGGCAACGGGAATAGTTCCGTAACGAAAGCCATAAAATTGATTCAAGCCACAGGGTTCTTCGCGCGACGGAATAAGCAAAATGTCACTGCCGGCAAAAATTTTGTGCATTAGAGAGGCGGTCATCTCGGTTTTCACTGTTAATTGGCCTCGGTGACGCTTGGCGGCCGCTTTGAGTTCTGAGGCAAGATTCTCGTCTCCCTGGCCACAGATGATTAGGCCTACTTTAAGTTGCAAGAGCGCCTCCAAGCTTTGGAGAATTAGGTCAATACCTTTAAGAGGCGAAAAATAAGAAACAACTCCAAGGAGAGGAGTTTCAGGGCTTACAGTTAAACCTGTTTCTTTTATTAAATCTTCCTTACAGATTCTTTTGCCGGAGATGTCCGCCGCATGGTAAGGAGCGGCTAAAAAGGGGTCTTGGGCTGGATTCCAGCTCTCATAGTCTATACCGCTCCGGATACTGAAAAACCTATTTTTCAGCCCCTCTAAAATTATTCCCAACTCGTTGCGAGCGGCAGCCTTTTCAATATCGGCTTTATAAGTAGCGCTGACCGTGTTGAGGACATCGGCGAAAATGGCGCCGGCTTTCAGGAAATTAAACCGGCCATTGAGCGAAAATTTTTGCGGGGTAAAATAATCCCAATTAAGCCCGGTAAGGGCCAGGCTTTCGGCCGGAAACTCTCCTTGATAAGCGACATTATGCACCGTGAAAACCGTGGCCACTTTTTTTAAATGGGAGCAATCCCCGTAATGAGTACGGAGTAAAACAGGAACCAGGGCTGTGGGCCAGTTATGACAATGGATTACATCCACCTCAATTTTTGCCTTCAGGAAAAACTCTAAGACAGCCCGGTTGAAAAAGATAAACCGGGCGTCGTTATCCAGATAGCCAGTCGAAGCAGGGCCATAAATTTCCGGTCGATAGAAAAAACGAGGGTTATCAATGAGATACAGCGGAAATCGCCCCAGTTCAGTCTTGAAGACAGAGGCCCGAATTTTTTCGTTACCCAGGGGCACCCAGAGTTCAGGCAAAATTAACTCGAGCGGCAGCGAATCAATCTCTGGCCGGCGGTAGCGGGGCATAACAGCCAGCACCTGCAGCCCTTCCTGAACTAAGTAACGGGGCAAAGAGGCAGCCACGTCGGCCAATTCTCCCGAGCGGGCCAAAGGAGAAAATTCGGGTGTAATTAGCGCGACACGTATTCTCTTTTTCATGGGAGGATTTTTCATCATAGCGACCCTTATTTTAAAAGTCAACCAAACCCAGCTCGAGGGAAGCAGCTAACCAAATGTGGGGACAAGGCCTGTTGGGCCGCTAAAATTGAACCCACCAGCAAAAATCAAACAGGCTCCCTTCCATTTTTTTAGGGGCGGAATGAAGGATAGGCCCCGGATGGGGGAAGTGACCTTCAAAGGTTTAGTTTTCTCCAAAGGCCCTTCGAAAAAATGAGCAAAAATAAGCGACAACTTACCTCTTTACCTAATTTTTTCCCTATTTTATTTTAATTATTGCTTCCTACCTTTAGGCCAAGCTTAGGGATATCAGGCGATAACGAAAACTATCATAAAAGGCAATTTTTGCCTTGTTTTTCAGCTAATTGGGTTATGTTATAATGAACCGTTTAATTTTATAGGAAAAAAAATAAGTGTTTTTTCCTTATTTATTATTTTCAATCATAGGTTAATTAAAGGAGTTTCCTTTGGTTGACAACCGCCTTTATAAACATCCCATTTTGGCTGTTCCGGAAAAACCCATCTTTAAATTTTATTGGAATGAACGGGAACTAAAGGCGAGGCAAGGCGAAACCATTGCTTCGGCACTTTTCGCTAACGGCATCAGAATTTTTAGCTTCCATCATAAGGACGGCGCTCCCCAGGGAATCTTTTGTGCTAACGGTCAGTGTGCCCAGTGTTTGGTCCTCGCTGACGGTTTACCGGTCAAAGCCTGTATGGAGCTAATAAAGCCGGAAATGAAAATAAAACCTCTTCGAGGTCTTCCTGAGCTACCTCCCGTCGACCCGGAATCTAAACTAAATTTCCAGCCAGTTAAAGAATTAGCCTTCTCCGTCCTCATTATCGGCGGCGGACCGGCTGGTCTCTCGGCAGCTATCGAACTGGGAAAATTAGGAGTCGATTGTCTGCTCATCGACGATAAACATCGGTTGGGCGGAAAGCTTGTCCTCCAAACCCACCGCTTTTTTGGCTCAACTGAAGCTGTATTTGCCGGGACAAGAGGAATTGACATCGCCACCAAGCTGGCCAAGGAGTTAGGCCAGTTCAACTCGGTTGAGGTCTGGGTGCAAAGTATGGCTCTGGCTGTTTTTAGCGACCAAAAAGTAGGTATTTTAAAAGACGGCCAGGAATACGTTCTCGTTAGACCAAAGGCTCTTCTTGTGGCCTGCGGTGCCCGGGAAAAGTCCTTATCTTTTCCTGGCAATACCCTCCCTGGTGTCTACGGCGCGGGCGCTTTTCAGACGCTCGTCAACCGTGACCTCGTCCGGCCGACAGGAAAATTATTCATTATCGGCGGGGGCAACGTGGGTTTGATTGCTGGCTACCATGCTCTCCAAGCCGGGATTCAGGTCGTGGGCTTGGCCGAGGTCATGCCTGAATGCGGAGGCTACAAGGTTCATAAGGACAAATTGGCTCGCCTTGGCGTGCCGATTTTTACCTCCCATACCGTTTTGAGGGCGGATGGCCGAGAAGCCGTGGAATCAGTGACCATAGTAAGAGTAGACGAGAAATTGCAGCCAGTTGAGGGCACGGAAAAAACCTTTGCTTGCGATACCATCCTCATCGCTGTCGGCCTGGACCCCGTAAATGAGTTTTATCTCAAGGCCAAGGAATTTGGCTTCCTAACTTATGCTGCTGGAGATGCGGAAGAAATTGCCGAAGCCTCAGCGGCCATTTTTTCCGGAAAAATCCGGGGCCTGGAGGTCGCCCGCGACCTGGGATTGTATCAGGGGGGAATCCCTGCTTCCTGGTATGAAACCATGGATATTCTCAAATCGAAGCCGGGCCGGGTTTATCCAGAATTCTTTCTACCCCAGGAAGAAGGCGTTTTTCCTGTTATCCACTGCCTCCAGGAAATCCCCTGCGACCCTTGCGCTTTCATTTGTCCCCGCCAATTAATTGAAGTTGACCGAAGCGACATCCGCAAACTGCCGGTGTATTATGAAGAAAAAAATGGCAAGGGCTGCACAGGTTGTGAGCGCTGCCTTGCCTTCTGTCCGGGCTTAGCAATTACCCTTGTCGATTATCGCCATGACCCCCAATTTCCGGAAGTCACCATCCCCTTTGAGTTCTTAAAGGAAATTATTATCCCAGGCCAAGAGGTAACTGTAGTCGACATCGAAGGCCGGCCTTTAGATAGGGCAAAGGTTCAAGCAGTAAAATCAATTAAAGGTTATGACCGAACAATCCTGGTCAAAGTCCAGGTCCCTAAGGAAATCGCCAAAAAAGTGAGCGGCCTGCGTCTGCAACGCGAAATCACCCCCGCTGAAATAATGAAAGAGTCCGGTAGCGTGGCTAACGAAGCTATTATTTGTCGCTGCGAAAGAGTGGCGGCCAAGGAAATCCGCCCGTTAATTAGGGAAGGCATCCGCGACATTAACGAAATTAAAACTATCACCAGAGCAGGAATGGGTCCTTGCGGGGCCAAAACCTGTACACCTCTGATTCATCGCCTTTTCCGCGAAGAAGGAGTGCCAGAACACGAAATTGTCGACCAACCAAAAAGGCCTCTGTTCATCGAAGTGCCTCTGGGCATTTTTGCTGGCGTAACAGATAAGGAGGAGGCCTGAGATGAGTCCAACTAATTTTGATGTCATCATCATCGGCGCCGGTTCTGTCGGCACGCCAGCCGCTTTAAACTTGGCTCAACAAGGATATAAAGTGCTCGTTATCGACCGGAACCCCAGTCCTGGACAGAGCTCAAACAAAAGAGCCATCGGGGGACTTAGAGCCACCCATTCTGACCCAGCTAAAATTAAACTCTGCCGCCGCAGCCTGAAAATATTTTCCACTTGGAAAGAAACCTATGGCGATGAGATTGAATGGTATCAAGGCGGTTATTGTTTTGTCGCTTACCGAGAGGCCGAAGAAAAAACTTTAAAAGAAGTGCTCCCTCTCCAAAAGAAACATGGTCTAAATATTGATTGGTTAGAACCTGAAGAGCTGCGAAAATTAATTCCAGACATCAACCCGCGAGGACTGCGTGGGGGAACCTTTTCTCCCGAAGATGGCCACGCTTCGCCCCTTTTAGCCGTAGAAGCTTTCTACCAGCAGGCGAAAAAGTTAGGGGCCGAATTTCGGTTTAGAGAAAAGGTTATTTCATTAATCGTTGGCGGCGGCCGCATAAAGGGAGTGGTTACTGACCAAGCAAGTTATGGCGCAGAAGTGGTGGTCAACGCCGCTGGAGCCTGGGCAGCCGAAATCGCCCGCCTCCTGGGAATGGAAATTCCGGTGAAGCCCGACTCCCACGAGGCCGCGGTTACCGAACCGGTGAAAAGGTTTTTTGACCCAATGGTAGTTGATTTAAGGCCCGTAGAAGGCTCGGCCAACTATTATTTTTATCAGCATGCCACGGGGCAAGTAATTTTTTGTATAACCCCTAATCCCAACATCTGGGGCTTTGACGAAAGAGAAACCAGCGACTTCTTGCCGGTGGTCGCCAGAAGGATGATTGACCTGATGCCTCGGCTTAAGAACATCCGTGTCCGGAGAACCTGGCGCGGGCTTTATCCCATGACCCCTGATGGTTTTCCGATTGTCGGCTGGGCCAAAGAAGTTCACGGCTTTCTTTTAGCCGTTGGGATGTGTGGGCAGGGATTTATGCTCGGCCCCGGACTGGCTGAGCTTTTAGCGCGAATGGTGGCCGGGAAACTGACCGCAGAAGACCAAGAAATTCTCGCCTATCTTTCGCCTTACCGCCGCTTTGCAGAAGAAGAAAAATTAAAATAAGCGGGCCCTCTCAGAGCGGAACTTGTTCCTGACGATCAAAGATAAACTGAACCTCACTCCCCCAACTTTGTAATCTCTGGAAAGGCAAGACGAGTGCAGAAGTGAAGGCCTATCGCTCCTCAAGAGGAGGCAATGCACCCCAACCCAATTTATCTTGAAGCAGGTCAAAAAAATTCCGCTTCGGTGAAGAGATTAAACTGAGTTCAATAGAGGCCCGCCGGACCACGACGATGTCGCCCTTCATCAACAAAACGCCTCTTTGACCGTCTAAGGACAGATAAACCTCCTCGCCGCCGGTAAGGAGCTGGACCCTAACTTCAGAATCAGAAGAAATAACCATCGGTCTAAAAGTTAAGGTATGGGGACAGATTGGTGCCAAGATAATCGCTGGAATGTAGGGCTGGATAATCGGTCCGCCAGCAGAAAGAGAGTAGGCGGTCGAACCTGTCGGAGTAGAGACAATCAGGCCGTCCGCCTTAAGACCAGCAATCTCTTTGTGGTCAATCCAGAGGGCCATCTGAATCATCCTGGCTACAGCGCCTTTATTAATCACGGCGTCGTTGAGGCAATAGTAGGTTTTATCCTGACATTGGGTCTCAAGAAGCCACCGAGAGCTGATGATATCTTCCCGACCCGCGAGGTAGGCTTCTAAGGTCAGCCACATCTCGTCCAGAGGGACTTCAGTGAGAAAACCCAGCCGCCCCATATTGACGCCAATTACCGGGACTCCAGCCTGAGCCGCCACATGGGCTATGCTCAAAAGAGTACCGTCACCGCCTAAAACCACTACCAAATCCACGCAGGTAGGCAAAATTTCTCGACCGACGCCTGGCTCGCAATGAAGCTTTAAAGCGGCCGCTTCTTCCAGGATGCAAGCAATCCCTCGCTCTTCTAACCAGGCCTTGAGTTCAGCCACCACCCGCTCCACCTGAGGAGCGTGAGGTTTAATTACGACCCCTACTCGCTCCACTTTTTTCGCCATAGACTACCTCCGAAACCATAGCCGTCAAAGCTGTTTCTGTCAGGGGCTCTTTTCCCAGACGCCAGAACACAAAGAATTCGCGATTACCCTTTTGCCCTAAGATGGGGCTGGCAAAAAGCGCCTGAGCCACAAAATCCAGGCATTGAGCCTTAGTTAGTACCTTAATGAGTATGTTTTTCTGGCGGTCAGGAGAACGGATCACCCCTTTTCTCTCGACCTGGCCTCGCCCCGCTTCAAATTGTGGTTTAAGAAGAACAATCAACTCGCCTTCATCTCCCAAGATATTCTTTAAGGCAGGCAAAATCTTCAGGACGGAGATAAAAGAGACATCCATAGTAATAAGCCGAGGAATTTCCGGGAAATCTTCTGGGGCCAGATAACGGGCGTTTTTTTCCAACAAAATAACCAGGGGGTCAGTCCTTAACTTAGCAGCTAACTGATTAATGGTAACATCCACGGCATAGACTTTTTTTGCTCCCCTCTGGAGAAGACAATCCGTAAACCCGCCCGTGGAACACCCGATATCAGCGACAACTTTGTCTTTAACTTGAACTTGGAAGGCATCCAAGGCCGCCTCAAGTTTAAGACCACCGCGACCAACAAAAGGCAGCGGCTTTTCCACCAATAGTTCCGTCGAGGCGGGCAACAATTGACCCGGTTTCATCACCTTTGCTGTCCCGGCCCTCACCATCCCGGCCATTATCATCGCCCTCGCCTTAGCCCTGTTCGGGGCCAAGCCATTTTCAACCAGAAGAAGGTCGGCCCTGACCTTCTTTGCACCCATGAGTCGATTACGCCTTTAACGGCTCCCTTTCAGTTTCAAGACGATAGAATTCTTTTATCTGCTTAATCAAGCCTTCGACATCAAGACCGTAAAGTTTCTTTATCGTCTGGGATTTACCAAGCGGATAAATCTCGAGAGGAAGTCCTAAGCTTAAGAGCCGCAGATTAAAGATTTGTTGTCGGTCGACGAGTTCGCGCACCGCACTCCCAAAACCACCGGCAAGAATGCCCTCTTCAGCGGTAATAATAACTCGACCTTCACGGGCAAACTGGAGGATAATTTCCTCATCCAACGGTTTAGCAAAACGAGCGTTCACTACGGCCAAGGAAATGCCCGCTTCTTCCAGCTTCCAGGCCGCTTCGAGAGCTGGGTAGACCATGCTTCCTAAGGCAAGAAAGAGGTCTCTCCCCTCTTTAAGGAGTTCGCTCTGGCCCAAAGGAATGAACTGAAGGCGGGCGGTTAGAGGGACACCTACTCCTAACCCCTTAGGAAAACGAATCGCCACCGGATGCGAATAACTTAAGGCAGAGTGAAGCATGCTCCTCAGTTCGTTTTCATCCTTAGGAGCCATCAGGACAATATTGGGCATGTGTCTAAGATAGGCGATGTCGTTTATCCCTTGATGCGTTGGCCCGTCATCAGAGACAATTCCCGCTCGGTCTAAGACAAAAACAACTGGCAAGTCCTGAAGACAGACATCATGATAGACTTGGTCATAGGCTCGTTGCAGAAAGGTAGAATAAATAGCCACGACCGGTCGCAATCCACCCAAGGCCAAGCCGGCGGCAAAATTAACCGCATGCTGTTCAGCAATCCCGACGTCATAAAAGCGGTCAGGAAACTCAGAAGCAAATTGACTGAGTCCAGTTCCTTCAGGCATGGCCGCAGTTATGGCAATAATTTTTTCCTCCTGCCGGGCCAATTCACAAATGGTCTGACCAAAAACTTCCGAATAAGTGGGGATAGAAGTTTTCTTCAAGGGCTCACCGGACTGGCGGTCAAAAGGAGCAGCTCCATGGAATCTTTCCGGGTTATTTTGAGCCGGAAGATAGCCTCGGCCTTTTTTCGTGACACAATGGATAAGCACCGGGCCGTCATATTGTTTAGCCTCTTCGAAAACTTCAATCAGCGATCTTAGGCTGTGTCCCTGAACTGGGCCGATATAACGAATTCCTAACTCTTCAAAAACTAAGCCGGGGAAAAAGGTCTTTTTGATCACTTCTTCCATGGCCCGGCCGGCTTTAATCATCGGCCAACCAACGGCCGGAATGTTTTTCAAAAAAGATTTGGCCTGGTCTTTTATCCGCAAATAATGCTGTCCTGAAACTAAATAGGAGAGATATCTGGAGAGAGCCCCCACGTTGGGCGAAATAGACATTTCATTAAAATTAAGGACAATAATCAGCTTCTCCCGAAGATGGCCGATTTGATTCAAGGCTTCCCAGGAGACCCCACCAGTCAGGCTGCCGTCTCCGACCACGGCGATGATGTGAAAATCCTGGCCGTTATGGTCGCGAGCAATGGCCAGGCCGAGGGCCGCAGAAAGGGCGGTGGAGGCATGACCCGTGTTGTAGACGTCATGCTCGCTTTCTTCCCGACTGGGAAAACCTAAGAGGCCAAAATCCTGGCGAAGAGTTCGAAACTGGTTGCGGCGGCCCGTTAAAATCTTATGGGTGTAACATTGATGGCCCACATCCCAGATAATTTTGTCCTTAGGGGAATCAAAAATATAATGAAGAGCCACGGAAAGCTCCACCACACCCAAGTTAGAGGCCAGATGTCCGCCGTTGCGACTGACTACTTCCAGAATAAGATTTCTTATTTCCTGGCAGAGCTGAGCTAGTTCTTCCACCGAAAGTTGTTTTAAATCCTGGGGTGAATTAATACGCTCAATCAACGAACTCATCTCCGCAACCTCAAGCGACATCAAGCAATTTAAGGCTTAAATACTCCAGCTCCCCGGTTAACCTGTTGGCTCTCTGGAGGAGGTTAATTGCTTCCTGGACAAGGCTTCTTAAAAATTGCCGGGCTTTATCGAAACCAACCAGCTGCGCATAATTAGGTCGCTCTACAAATTTCAAATCCCTCTGGCCTGCATCCAAGATATCATCCCTAACTTGGAAGGCCAAGCCAAGACGCTCGCCAAAGGCTTCCATCAAACCAACTTCTTCCTCCGAGGCTCCAGCCAGTAAAGCGCCGACTTTGGTCGCCGCGATGATTAAAGCTCCCGTCTTTTTTTGCATAAGCTTAAATATCAGCTCCTCAGTCAGCTCAGAGGGCTGGAGGCTGATATCTAAGAACTGGCCAGCAATCATGCCTCGTGGTCCCGCCTGCCGGCTAACCTCGGCGATGGCGGCAATTTTTTTGGCTATCAGGTCTTCGGGCACCGGTGCCCTCGTCATAACCTCGAAAGCCAAGGTGAGCAAACTATCCCCAGCTAAAAGCGCCACATCCTCCCCAAAAGCGCGGTGACAGGAGGGCTGGCCGCGTCGCCAGTCGTCGTTATCCATCGAAGGAAGGTCGTCGTGAATAAGCGAATAATTATGAATAAACTCGAGAGCACAGGCAAAAGGGAGGAGGATTTCGGGGCTGGCCCCAAAACTCTTGCCCGAGGCCATAAGGAGGAGGGGCCTAAACCTTTTGCCTTCAGAGAGGACCGCATAGCGCATCGCGGCATAAAGGCGAGACTCATCGCCCTCAAGGACCTTTTCCAGATAATTTTCTACGCTCCGCTTCATCTCGAGGAGATGCTCTTCTACTGACAAGGCCATTAGAATGGCTCCTCTTCGCCCCCTCCCTCTTTCTCCTCAGGCTCTTCCTTTTCTCCCAAGGACGAGGTAACTTCCTCTAAGTTAAACGGGGCAGGCTTAATCTCTCCCTTTTCATTTTTTAGCAAAATCTCCACTTTTTTTTCCGCCTTCTCCAATTCTGCCCGCAGAAACCGCGCCAATTTAACGCCTTTCTCAAACAGGGCTAAGGATTCGCTTAGAGTAAGGCCGCCTTTTTCCATCTGGTTAACAATGCTCTCTAATTCGGCCAAAGCTTTTTCAAAATTCAGGGCACTCATGTTTTCTCCTTAAAAACACGGGACTCAATCGGCTTAAGCGGGTTGACCTCCGTCACCCGACAGCCAAATTCCCCTCGCCAGAAAGTAACGACTACCCGGTCTTCTTCTTTTACTTCGTCGATGGACTGAATCAAATAGTCGCCGTCAGTCCAACAAAGCGTATAGCCTCTTTCCAATATATTTAATGGACTGAGAGTATGCAACTCAGAGGCCAACTTCTCCCAGACGCTTCGCCTCGCCTGGAAGTTCCTTTTTATCTC
The DNA here is from genome assembly GCA_964627255.1 of uncultured Eubacteriales bacterium. Taxonomy (GTDB): domain Bacteria; phylum Acidobacteriota; class Aminicenantia; order Aminicenantales; family CALLJL01; genus CALLJL01. Next base: position 32,250 of record CAZVIN010000073.1, on the reverse strand, counting down.
CGCCTGAAGCTTTTCCGAAAGCAGAGCGACCCGAAGTCGATTTTCACTAAGGCGCCGAATGTGGGCCCGGATGGCTTCTCGGGCTCTCTCTTCCAATTCATCCACCCGCTGGCTGCGGTGCCGTAACCAGAGACGAAAGCCTTGGAAGACCCGGTTCTCGGCTAAACGCTGGACTTCATTCCAGCGGCGTTGTAAACCCAACTCCCAAGCTCTTTGCAAAGTCTTTTCTAAACTAAGCAGCTTTTCGACCAGGGCCGCTTCTTTTTCAATAACCAGCTCCGCCGCCGCGGAAGGCGTGGAGGCTCTGACGTCGGCCACAAAATCAGCAATGGTAAAATCAACCTCATGACCAACGGCCGAAATAACCGGGATTGGGGAACGGAAAATAGCCCGGGCCACCTTTTCTTCGTTGAAAGCCCAGAGGTCTTCAATCGAACCGCCTCCTCGGCCAACGATTAGCACATCAATATCAGGCTGGTGACTCAGATATTCTATCCCCTCGACGATCTCTTCCGCCGCGCCTTCTCCCTGAACTCGAACCGGATAGATGACTACATGCAGCCGGGCAAAACGCCTCTCTAAAATCCGCAGAATATCGACTATAGCGGCTCCGCGAGGCGAAGTAACAAGGCCAATTTTTTTGGGTAAAAGGGGAAGCTTCTTTTTGCGCTGGGGGTCGAAAAGTCCTTCGGCTTTTAATTTTTCCTTGAGCTGCTCAAAGGCTAATTGCAGCGCACCCTTTCCCTTAGGCTCCATAATTTCTACTACTAACTGGTATTCCCCGCGGGGCTCGTAAACGCTTATTCGTCCCCGGCAGACCACCTTAAGCCCGTCTTTAATTTCAAAGGCCACCTGCCGAGCTTCATACCTGAACATCACCGCCCGGAGCTGCGACCTTTCGTCTTTAAGGGTGAAATAGAGGTGGCCGGAAGTATGGCGACGGAAGTTCGATATTTCGCCTTCAACCCAGAGAAAGGGAAAAGAATTTTCCAGCTCTAATTTAATCAGTTCAGTAATCTCACTGACTTTATAAACGCGGTCCCGAAGGACGAGGCTATCGAGATGGCTCATCTTGTTCCCTTTCTCCAGAGATGAACAGCCGTCGCAAGGCCGTGGCTTTGCCGGTGCGACTATCGAGCTCAACCCAAAGCCCGGAAAGAATCGCCCCTTCCTTGGCTGGCTCAAACCTTTGCGGCCGAGCGGTAAGAAAACGGGCCAGAGCCTGGTCTTTTTTGATGCCAATAACTGAATCCTGAGCGCCGACCATACCGACGTCAGTAATAAAAGCCGTGCCCTGGGGAAGAATCCGTTCATCGGCAGTGGGAACATGGGTGTGGGTGCCGACCACCGCTGAGACCCGACCATCCAGATACCAGCCCATGGCTTGTTTTTCTGAGGTGGCCTCGGCATGAAAATCAACCACAATAAGCGGCGTAATTGCGCGGAGTCTCGCGACCACTTCATCGGCAACCCGGAAAGGGCAATCAATCGCTTCCATAAAAACCCGACCCTGCAAATTGAGAATGGCCACCTTTAACTTATCGCTCACGGAAAATAAATAATCACCCTTTCCAGGATTACCCGGAGGATAATTAGCCGGTCTTAATACTCTCGGTTCTGTATCTAAAAAAGAAATCCCTTCCTTCTTATCCCAGATATGGTTGCCAGAAGTTAAAACATCGACTAAGGAAAGAAGTTCCCGCGCTACCTCCGGAGTTAGGCCGACTCCGCCGGCCGCATTTTCGGCGTTGGCAATAATCAGGTCCGGGGTCAACTCCTTTCTGACCTCAGGAAGATGATGGCTCAAAATGCGGCGGCCTGGTCGGCCGACTATGTCGCCCAAGAAGAGCACCCTTATTTTATCGCGCATATTCCACAGCCCTTGTTTCTCGAATCACCGTGACTTTAATCTGGCCAGGATAATCCAACTCTTCCTTGATTCTTTGGGCAATTTCTTTAGCAATAAGCAGGGCTCGGTCATCAGAGATTTTCTGGCTATCGACGATGATTCTAATTTCCCGGCCGGCCTGCAAAGCAAAACTCTTATTCACTCCCTCGAAGGAGTTAGCAATTTCCTCCAGTTTCTGGAGTCTCTGGATATAGGTTTCTAAGAGTTCTCTCCTGGCTCCGGGCCTGGCGGCGGAAAGAGTATCAGCTGCCTGGACCAAAACAGCTTCGACCGAAGGGAAATCAATGTCCCGGTGGTGGGAGGCAATGGCCTGAACAACAGCCGCTGATTCACCATACTTTTTAGCTAACTCGACGCTAAGTTCGGTGTGCGTTCCCTCCACTTCCCGGTCAACCGCCTTGCCAATATCATGAAGCAGACCAGCTCTCAGAGCCACCTCGGCATCCACCCCCAGCTCCCGGGCCATCAGCGCCGCCAGATAAGCAACTTCCTTGGAATGCTGCAGCACATTCTGGCCGTAACTGGTTCGATACTTTAGTTTTCCTATCAATTTAATCAGCTCTGGATGGAGGTTCTGAACTTTTAATTCTAGGGCCACACCCTCACCCTCTTGCTTAATCTTTTCTTCCAGCTCAGCCTTGACTTGCTCGACTACTTCCTCTATGCGGGCGGGATGAATCCGGCCGTCAACAACTAACTTCTGGATGGCCAGCCGAGCCAATTCCCGTCGAATCGGGTCAAAACTGGAAAGGATCACCGCTTCCGGCGTATCATCGACAATGATATCCACACCCGTCGCCATTTCTAAGGCTCGAATATTCCGCCCCTCGCGGCCAATTATCCGGCCCTTCATATCTTCAGAAGGCAAATCAACTACTGACACGGTGGTTTCCACGACGTGCTCAGCCGCGGAACGCTGAATCGCCTGGCTGATAATCTCCCGTGCCAAAAGGTTGCTTTTTTCGCGCGTTTCCTCCTCTAACCGGCGGAGAAGCTGGGCTGATTCCAGCTTGGCTTCGTCCTCGAGGCGCTTGAGCAACAGATTTTTGGCTTCTTCTTGGGTCAGACCCGAGATTCTTTCAAGCTCCTCGGCCGCTCTCTTGACCAGAGCATTGACTCTTTCTTCCTGGATTTCTATTTCTTTTTCCTTCTGGACAATCCGCCTTTCCCGAGTTGAAAGGTCTCTTTCCCGGCGCTCTAAATTCTGAAGCCGTCTTTCTAACTGTTCCTCTTTATGTAAGAGACGTCTTTCGAGTTCATTGATTTTGCGCCGTCTCTCCCTGGTTTGGCGTTCTAGTTCAGCCTCGAGACTCTGCTGCTTTTCCTTAACCTCCTCTTCTGCCTCCCGAATAATTCGGTTCGCCTCCTCTTTGGCCTTCTTTAAGTTTTCTTCGGCTTCTTTCTGAGCCCATAAAAAATAGCGAACCCCGGATTTTCTTTTAACCAGAAAAAAGATTACGGATAAAATCCAAAGAAAAAGCGCTCCACCGCCCAACAATAACGCTATATTCACCTTCTCTACCTCCTCAAGCTTCGAACCAAAGGAGAAAAAGGGCGAGAGGCGGAGGCGGCAAAAACCTACATTAAACGGGAATAGACAAAATCCCTGTCACCGCTAACCCCAAGTCTTTAGGGGTCAGCTTATCTATTACCAGGCAATGCCTATTGTCCCCTAAAAAATCACGAACTTTTATCGACAGAGTCATAGTTCCTTCCATATTCGTCAAGCCGAGTTTCCACCTCGCCGATTTCCCTCTCCAAGCGGGAGAGGACACGGTTAAGCTCGTCTAATTGCCTCTTGGTAACAAAATAATCGTCAGCAATGTTCAAGGCGGTCAAGACAGCGATCTTTAGACTGTCGGATGACTTAGATTTCACGGCTACCTCGTGCATTTTTTGGTCCACATAAGAAGTCAAGAGGCTAACGTACTTTTCGTCCTCATCTCCTTTGACCCGAATTTTATATTTTTGACGAAAAATTTCGATTTCAATAATTTTGTCCATTAAAGGCCAAGTTTATCGATTTGATTAATTAGCGCCTCGACCTTTTCCTTCAACATTTCCCTCTCGCCCCGGTATTTTTCCATTTCTTCCTGAAGTCGAGCCAGCTTTTTGGCTTGCTCATCATAATCTTTTAAATTAGCTTTAAGTTCCTTTACCTGCTGCCGCAACTTTTCATTCTCGTTGGTTAGTCGGTTAATATATTCTATTATTTGTCCTATCTTCCCCTCCAGGATTGTAATTCTTTCCATTTCAGAAGTCAATTGGCGCCTCCTTCTCTTAATTTCGCCTGGAAAGTAGAGCGGAGATGGCTAATAACGCGGCTATCTAAGCGGTCTGCTTCTTCAGTCAAAAGAGTCCGGTGGGGATGGCGATAAATAAACCGCAGGGTAATGCTGACAACGTTTTCTCCCAATTTAGGACTGGCGAAACGGTCGACAAGGGCAAAGCTTTCTAAATGGGGCAAGTTAAGATTCTCGATAGATTGCCGAATCGTCTCATAGGGTATCTCATCAGGAACGACAAATGAGATATCCCGGATTATAGCCGGGAAACGAGCTACAGGTACATAGCTAAATGGACGGGGTTGTTTAGAAAGAAGAAGTGACAGGTTAATCTCTGCGGCCAAAACCTCTCCTTCCACTTCAAACAAAGCCATGAGCTCTGGCTTTATCCTCCCCAAATAGCCAACTACATCTCCTTTAACTTCCAGGCTCAGACAGGATTGGGCATCAAAAAAGGAATGCTCAGTCAGTCGAAAAGAAAAAGGTTCATACCTGAGCTCCCGCAACAGGAGTTCACAGGTCCCTTTTAAATAAAAGAAATCAGCTTTTTCACCTTGGCCAGCCCAGCCGGGTTCATCCACCCAGCCGTTAGCGGCGAGGGCCAAGTAAAATTTTTCTGCAGGGGAACTATTATCATAATAGTAAATGTTGCCCAGCTCAAAAATGTTGACTCCGGCCGCCCCGCGCTTTTGATTATAGGCAATATTTTCTAAAAGACCGCCCAAGAGAGTGGTTCTCAATAGCGAGTAACGCTGGGAAAGGGGGTTGCTGAGGCTTATGGGTTGAAAGCCGGTGTTAAACGCCTTTTCTTTTTCGGGGTCAGAAAAACTAAAATTCAGGACTTCGTCAAAGCCTTGATGGAAAAGAGTAAGCCTTAGCTTTTCAACCTGTTCCCGCCACCGCTCCGGCGGCCGTTCGAGCACCTTGAGCGGGGGAAGAACGGAAGGAATACGGTCATAGCCATAAAAGCGGGCGACCTCTTCGATAAGGTCAGCTTCTCTCTCAATATCGACGCGGTGGCTGGGAATGCGGACCAAAAAGCTTGACTCGTTCAAACTTTGCGTCTCGAAACCAAGAAACAGGAGCAGAGAGCTGATAAAATCCCTCTCTATTTTAACCCCGAGAAGCTCTTCGACCCGGTTCAATCGGAGGAGGATTTCTTTCGGGCGATAAGGCTGGGGATAGATGTCGATAACGCCCTGGGTCATTTTGCCGCCAAATTCTGTTAGCAAGGAAGCGGCTAAACGAGCGGCTGCCGGAGGGTAAGAAATATCAGACCCGCGCTCAAAACGATAAGCAGCGTCAGTGTCTAAGCCCAACCGCTGCCTTGTCTGCCGGACTGAGATAGGATTAAAACACGCGCTCTCGATGAAGACATCAGCAGTAGTTTCAGTTACCGCTGAATCTTCGCCCCCGATTATTCCCGCCAAAGCGACAGGTTTTTCGGCGTCGGCGATTACCAGGCTTTCAGGTGGAAGGTCGACAATGACCCCGCCAAGAATCCGGAGCTTCTCCCCTTTTCGGGCTCGGCGCACGACAATTCTCGGCCCGGCCAGCCGGCTGAGGTCAAAGGCATGAATAGGCTGGCCGGTGGCCATTAGGACATAATTAGTTACATCTACCACGTTATTGATTGACCTCAAACCGACGGCTTCCAAGCGACGTTTCAGCCAGGCGGGCGAGGGACCAACCTTGACCTCCCGGACCACGACCCCGCAATAGCGGGGGCAAAGGTCAGGGTCAAAGATTTCAACACTGATTAAACTGGAGCTAAGAACAGGAATTTCTTTGACCGGCCAAGGCTTCTCTTTCAATTTAATTTTTAAGGCCGCAGCCACTTCTCGAGCTATTCCCAAGTGGCCCAGCGTATCAGGTCGGTTAGCGTAGGTCTCTATTTCAAGAACAATCTCTCCCTCTTTCTCCTCTACCTTCTCTACCATCAAGCCTAAATGATTGAGCAAGCCCACGAGCTCCGATGGAGACAAAGGAAGGTCGATGAAATCCTTCAGCCAGTCATAACTAATTTTCATTGTCTTCGAAACTGTCTCAGGAAGCGTAAATCGTTTTCATAAAAATGGCGCATATCATTGATGCCGAAAAAGAGCATGGCAGTGCGCTCAATCCCCAGGCCAAAAGCCCAGCCTGAATAGCGTTCAGGGTCAATGTTAACATTTTTTAAAACCTGCGGGTCAACCATGCCTGCACCTAACACTTCTTTCCACCCAGACCCGCCACAGACAGAACACGACGGTAGCCGCCCCTGGCAAACTGTACACTCGATGTCTACCTCAGCCGAAGGCTCGGTAAAAGGGAAGAAACTTGGCCGGAAACGCACTTTGGTTTTTTCGCCGAAAAGAGCCCGGAGAAAATATTCTAAGGTTCCTTTAAGGTGGGCAAAGCTCACCCCTTCGTCGACCAACAGTCCTTCGACCTGATAAAACATCGGCAGATGCGTGGGGTCGATGGCTTCGCGGCGAAAAACGCGGCCAGGCACGATAATCCGAATAGGCGGCCGTTGCCTTTCCATAACGCGTACTTGAACTGGGGAGGTGTGGGTTCTAAGCAGCCAGCCTTCGCTTAAATAAAGCGTATCCCAACTATCCCGAGCGGGGTGGTGCGGCGGGAAATTCAGGGCTTCGAAATTGTAATAATCGGTCTCAATTTCTGGCCCTTCCTCAATCGCAAAACCCATGGTCAAAAAAATTTTGGCTATCTCTTCCAAAAAAAGCTTAACTGGATGAGGCGAACCCAAGGAACGCTGCTTGCCGGGGAGAGTTAAGTCCAGGCTTTCTTTTTTTTCACCTTTCTCTCGGGAAAAATCCTTTTCTTTCGCTTCCAAGGCCTGCAAGAATTCCGCTTTAAGAGCGTTAAGTTCTCGACCGATGACCGGTTTCTCCTCCGCCGGTAGGTTTTTGAATGCTTCAAAAAGAGCGGTTAGCCGGCCTCTTTTTCTCCCCAAAAAATCAGCTCTGGTTTCTTCAAGAGAAGCCTTATCTTTTATTTTTACCAGGGCCGCCTGAAACGCCTGACGGCAGGCCTCGATTTCTTCCTGAACTGTCTTCATCTTAAGCCGCAATAGCCTCCTTAATGCGTTCCACAATTCGGCGAAAAGTCGCGGGGTTTTGCACGGCTAACTCGGCTAACACCCGTCGGTCGAGCTCGACTCCCAGTTTTTTTAACCCATGGATAAAACGGTTATAGCTAAGTCCGTTGGCTTCCGAGGCCGCTTTGATGCGAATAATCCAGAGGCGGCGAAAATCTCTTTTTCGGTTCCGACGGTCGCGGTAAGCATAGAGAAGGGATTTTTCCACCGCTTCCTTTGCGGTCCGGTAGTTGCGACTTTTAGCTCCCCAATAGCCCTTGGCTAATTTTAATATCTTTTTGCGTCTTTCCTTTTTTCTGGGTCCCCTCTTTACGCGCGGCATCGCTAACTCCTTTCTTTAGAAAGCATAAGGAAGCATCTTCTTAACCAAGGCCCTCTCTGAGGCTGCCACCTGGGCTTTTTTCTTCAAACGACGGGTCCGGCGGGCGCTTTTGCCCGTCAGCAGATGACTTTTATTGGCCCGGCTCCGAAGAATTTTCTTTTTGGCGGTTACTTTGAACCTCTTCTGAGCTCCCTTGTGAGTTTTTAGCTTTGGCATCCTGTCCTCCTGTTTTCACCGTTTTTCCTGTCGGGACGACTAATAAAGATAAAGCCCAATCATGGTGCTTAGTCTCTCCATCCTGCCGACCGTAGCCTGCAATATCGGTCAAGAGGCGGTCAAGGATCTGCTGCCCCAACTCCGGTCGAGCCTTCTCCCGGCCCCGGAGCATAACCGTAATTTTCACTTTGTTGCCCTCTTCGAGAAACCTCTGGATGTGCTTCAACTTAAAATGATAATCATGGCCGCTGATTTTTGGCCGAAATTTGATCTCTTTAAGCTGGGACTGTTTCTGGTGTTTCTTAGCTTCATGAGCTCGCTTGTGCTGTTCATACAGGAACTTCCCGTAATCCATGATTCGACACACCGGCGGCTTGGCTTCGGGTGCTACTTCCACCAAATCTAAACCCTTCTGTCTCGCTAAGTTTAGGGCCTCTGAAAGGGGCAGCACGCCCACCTGTTTTTTTTCATCATCGATCACTCGCACCTCACGGGCTAAAATCATTTCATTAATCCTATGGGGTTTAGCCTTTTTTACCGGATAAGGAATTGGTTTCCGAAAAATGCTTGACCTCCTTCAAAATTCAATTGTTAAGGATTTATTTTGGTCTAAGGAAAGGACTTGGGTTAAGAATTCTTCTACCGCCATTTCTCCTTTATCACCCTGACCATGGACTCGCAGCGAAACCGTCTTCCGGCTTGATTCTTTATCACCAAGGATGAGCATCAGCGGGATTTTATTAGTTTCAGCCTCGCGAATTTTGTAACCTATCTTTTCCCGGCTCAAGTCGACCTCACACCTCAATCCTTTAGCCTTGAATTCTTTCTTTAGGGCGACGGCGTATTCATGATGTCTTTCGGCAATCGGCAAAAGGATTACTTGAACCGGCGCCAGCCAGAGAGGAAAATTGCCGTTATAATGTTCAACCAAAACCCCAAAAAACCGCTCTAGGGAACCGAGAAGGGCTCGATGAATTAGGTATGGTCGGTGCGCCGCACCGTCTTCACCCGTATAGGTCAGGTTGAACCTTTCGGCCAGGTTAAAATCTAACTGAACCGTCGTGCATTGCCAGGAGCGCTGGAGAGCATCCTTAATTTTGATGTCAATCTTTGGGCCGTAAAAAACTCCTTCGCCCTCATCAATAGAAAAAGGCAGCTGGGCTCTTTCTAAGGCCTGCTGAAGGGCCTTCGTGGCTTTCTCCCAATCTTCAATTCGGCCGACAAATTTATCGGGCCGGGTAGAAAGAAAAATATCATAGCTGGTAAAGCCAAAGGCAGTAAGAAGTCGGCGAGCTAAATTAATTACCCCGAGGATTTCCTCTTCTAATTGGTCTTCGCGACAAAAGATATGAGCATCGTCCTGGGTAAACCCTCGCACCCGCAATAAGCCATGAAGCACGCCCCCGCGTTCAAAACGATACACGGTCCCTAACTCAGCGTAACGAAGCGGCAAGTCGCGATAACTCCGCTGGCGAGACTGATAAACCATAATATGAAAAGGGCAGTTCATCGGCTTAAGTTGGTAGTCAATTCCTTCGGTCCGGATTGGCGGATACATCGCCTCGTAAAATTCAGTGTGGCCGCTTCTTCTCCAGACATCAAGTTTAGCAATATGCGGCGTGTAGAGAAAATCATAATCGTCGCGCCGATGTTCTTCCCGCCAAAAATTCTCGATAAGACGTCTAACCGTGGCCCCGCGAGGATGCCAGAGAACTAAGCCGCCTCCCAAGTCTTCATGAAAACTGAAAAGGTCCAGCTCGACCCCCAAGCGGCGATGGTCTCGTTTTTTGGCTTCTTCAAGGAGGCGAAGATAGCGTTCCAGCTCTTCAGCCGTAAAAAAGGCGGTCCCGTAAATCCGCTGCAACTGCAATCCCTTTTCATCACCCTTCCAGTAAGCCCCGGACACAGAGAGAAGTTTGAAGTTTTTCAAATAGGCGGTGCTGGGAACGTGAGGTCCAAGGCAAAAATCAATAAAATCACCCTGACGGTAGCAGGTGACTTCTGAGCCCGCTTTTTCTTCAATCAATTCCACCTTCAGGTTCTGGCCACGGCGGCGGAAAAGGTCCATCGCATCTTGTCGCGAGAGAATAATTTTTTCAATCGGTAGGTCAGCCGAAGCCAGCTCGTGCATTCTCCCTTCAATCTTAGCCAAATCCTCCGGAGTAAACGGTTGCTCTCGATAGAAATCGTAATAAAAACCGTTTTCCACTGCCGGCCCGATACCGTATTTAGTCTCGGGATAAAGGTCAGTAACGGCATGAGCTAAAAGATGGGCCGCACTGTGCCGTAAAGTTTCTAAACTCGGCTGCTGGGCTTCAGACGGAGTTTCTTCTTGGCCTTTATTGCCTTTATTCACCTACCCTGCCTCCAGATTCTTAATCCTGGACTCGCTTCCCTTTATAATCATAAATAAGGACACCATTCCTTTGATTTCAGACCATTTTTAAATCACGGAACGATATTTTGCCGGGTAAGCAGTCTAGGTTCTTTTTGTCTATTTATCGTTCTATACCTCAGACTCGTCTCTCACTTCTTCGCTAATAGGCGCGGAGGGGATTGAACCCACGACCTCTTCCGCGTCAAGGAAGCGCTCTCCCACTGAGCTACGCGCCTAAAATTTTAGCCCTTATATATTAAAGAATTCCCCTCTTAACTGTCAAGCGGAAGGCCACTGGAGACCAGATGCGGCCGCAAAGGAAAAGTCTAAAGCTTATTCGGCAAGGCGGAAAGGAAAAGAAGATATGCTTGGCAAACCCGCAATTCAATTATAGTATAATAAAACCTCATGATAGGCATTATGGCGGATAGCCATGATAATCTTCTGGCTGTAAGGCGAGCTGTTTCCTTATTCAAGGAGGCTAACTGCCGCCTGGTTATCCATGCTGGTGATTTCGTCGCGCCCTTTGCCGCTCGAGAATTAAGTTCCCTCGACCTGCCGGTAAAAGCCGTTTTTGGCAACTGCGACGGCGAAAAGCTCGGGCTGGAAGAAGCGATTCGGGTCTATGGCGAAATAAGACAGCCGCCGCTCATCTGGGCAGAGAATGAGGTTCGCTTCCTCCTTACCCATCTTCATTATGAGGTCGAATCGCTCGCCCAGAGCGGCCGTTATGATATCATTATCTACGGCCATACCCATCGGCCGGAGATTCGCCTCGTCGGCCAAACATTAGTAATCAATCCAGGAGAAACAGGAGGCTGGTTGACAGGCAGGAGCACTGTTGTTCTTCTGGACCCGGCTCGCCTGGAGGCTGATATTATTAATATTTAGGGGGAGATTGTCTTCATGCCGCATCGGATAGACCGCCGCCAGAAGCCAGCCTGGCTAAAAGTTAGGCGCCCTCTTCCGCCCCCCTCCCATCCCCATTCCACCCGAAAGGGGAAAAAGGGCTATGACCGCAAAGACAAAACCTGGAAAAAAGAAGCGGAAGAGGAATCGTAGCTGGGCGCCAGGAAAATAGCTAAAATTTCCCTTTTTCTCAGCTTCTGACGGTTAGGCTTTCCCAGAAGCCACAATCAACCTCAATTTAGCGAGTTGTTCTGACCAGCTTGATGCACCGCTCCTTTAACTAAAAAATCCGCATGGAGACGGAAGAACCTTGGAATGTCCTTATGGCCAGCAAAGATTATCGCTCCTTAATGGGCACCAAAATCGCTAACCTCAATTGGCCACCCGAGGGAAGCAAAATGGCCTGGGCCGGACCCTTAGACAAAAAACAGGCCATTCTAAGGAGGTGTGGCAATAATGCCTCCGCCTTCGCTCAAGAGCTGGTCTCTATGGCATCATGAGGGCCCGTAGCGGCTTGGTAACCCACTGGTTTTTCTGGCCGCGGGAGGCGGTCAGCCCCTTTCTGCTGCATTCTGGGTAAGGCCGCCTTCTGGCCACCCATTCTGACACCCTTAATGTTTGGCTGGTTGCGTTCAGGCTCGTAGCCTTGAAGCCAGGGGCAAGGTATACTATACTATCCTATTTCCCTATAAGGGAAAATTATATTTAGTTTTATCAGAAAAGGAGAAGTTTTTTGATGCGCCAGGTAATTATTATGGGAGCTGCAGGTCGAGATTTTCATAATTTCAATGTTTTCTTCCGCCACAATCCCGCGTATAAAGTAGTGGCCTTCACTGCTACCCAGATACCAGATATAGAGGGCCGAGTTTACCCCTCCTCCTTGGCAGGGCCTCTTTATCCAGAAGGCATCCCGATCTATGCGGAAGAGGCTTTGCCGGAACTCATCCGAAAATATAACGTCCAAGAAGTTATTTTTGCTTATAGCGACGTCTCCCACGAATATGTGATGCACCGTGCCTCAATCGCCATGGCTGCCGGGGCCAGTTTTTCGCTCCTCGGCCCTGAAGAAACAATGCTCGAGGCTAAAGTACCTGTTATATCAGTCTGTGCTGTCCGCACCGGCTCGGGTAAGAGCCAGACCAGCCGGAAAATTGCCCTGCTGCTTAAAGAAAAGGGCCGGCGAGTGGTGGTTATTCGTCATCCGATGCCCTACGGTGATTTAGCCCGACAGCGAGTCCAACGATTCGCCACCTATGAAGATATGGACCGCCATGAATGCACCATCGAGGAAAGAGAAGAATATGAACCCCATATAAAGCAGGGAATAGTGGTTTACGCGGGCGTAGATTATGGCGCTATCCTCGCGGAGGCAGAGAAGGAAGCCGATATTATTCTCTGGGATGGAGGGAATAACGACTTCTCCTTCTACCGGTCTAACTTAGAGATTGTTGTTCTGGACCCTCACCGCGCTGGCCATGAGCTTCGCTATCATCCGGGAGAAACTAATCTCCGCCGCGGCCAGGTTTTAGTGATTAATAAAATGGACACTGCTCCGATAGAAAAAGTAAATATTTTATTAGAAAACATTAAGACTGTTAACCCGCAGGCAGTGGTCATTCGCGCTAACTCTAAAATTACCGTCCCTGACGGTTCGCTAATCGCCGGAAAAAGAGTCTTAGTTATCGAAGACGGTCCAACGCTCACCCATGGCGAAATGACCTTTGGCGCCGGTGTCGTGGCCGCTAACCTGCACGGCGCCTCGCTGATAATTGACCCCAGGCCCTTTGCCGTTGGCAGTATTAAAGAGACCTTTGCTAAGTACCATCATTTGGACCGCGTCCTTCCAGCCATGGGTTATGGCCAGGAACAGATAGCTGAACTGGAAGAAACCATCAACCAGGCGGATTGCGACCTGGTTGTCAGCGCGACACCCATCGACCTCAACCGAGTCATCAAGAGCGATAAAAAAATACTCCGTGTTATTTACGAGCTGGAAGAAATTGGCTCACCTAATTTAAAAGAGGTGTTGGCGAGGTTCTAATGAAGCGCCGGATTGCCCTTATCGCCTTTGGTGGCAATGCCATTCTTCCCGAGAACCAGCGCGGGTTGCAGGAAGAACAGATGCGCAACGCTCAGAAGGCAGCCCGGCTGATGATTCAAATCGTCCGCAAAGGCTATGAGCTCATCGTTGTCCACGGCAATGGGCCTCAGGTCGGCAACCTCCTCATCCAGATGGAGGAAGCGGTTAACAAAATCCCCCCTTTTAGCCTGGAAGTTTGCGACGCCATGACCGAAGGCAGTATGGGTTTTATGCTGGAGAAAGCCCTGGTGAACGAACTGCGGCGAGCGTCTATTGACAAAGAAGTCGCCACGCTCGTCACCCAGGTAGTCGTCGACCGAGAAGACCCAGCTTTTTCTAACCCGACTAAGCCCATTGGTCCCTTCTATACTAAATATCGCGCTCAAACCTTAGTCCGGTCAAAAAAATGGACCATGGTCGAGGACGCGGGCCGAGGCTGGCGCAAAGTTGTCCCATCGCCTCGTCCTATTGATGTGATGCCGAAGGGGATCATCCGGGACCTGGTTAACTCGGGCCGCATCGTGATTGCGGCCGGCGGGGGGGGTATCCCCGTTATAATTAACGGCAATGGCCTCTTTAAGGGAGTCGAGGCGGTTATCGATAAAGATTTTGCGGCCAGCCTTTTGGCCCGAGAAATTAAGGCTGACCTCTTCATTATTTTGACCAGTATCGACCGGGTTTATCTTAACTTTGGTCAACCTGACCAGCAGCCCATCGAGTTAATGACAGTTGCGGAGGCACGAGCTTATCTTGAAGCGGGACAATTTCCGGCTGGTTCTATGGGACCAAAAATCCAAGCCGCCATTGAATACATCGAGGGCGGCGGAGAGGAGGTCCTAATCACCTCCGCCAATTACCTGCGGGCGGCGCTGATTAACCGCGCTGGCACCAGGATTAAGGCAACATAAAAAAGGAGAAGGCGATGGTCGAGGATTTTATTTCCATTCATGATTTAAGCCTCTATGAGTTTCACGAGATTTTGGATCTAACCCGGGAGGTGAAACGCTCACCCCACCGTTTCCGTCTCCACCTCAGGCATAAAATTCTGGCCATGATTTTCCAGAAACCGTCGCTCCGCACCCGAGTTAGTTTTGAGGTTGGCATGCTGGAGTTGGGCGGCCAAGCCATTTATTTAGCTCCGGCTGACATTCAAGTGGGTACCCGCGAGACTTTCTACGACGTCGGCAAAAATCTGGAGCGCTGGGTTGATGGCATCATGATCCGGACTTTTGCCCACCAGAATATCCTTGACCTGGCTGAAGCGGCTAGTTGTCCGGTGATTAACGGTCTTTCGGATTTACTCCATCCCTGTCAGGCGATGGCTGATATTTTTACCTTGAAAGAAAAAAAAGGTGACCTGGCTAAGCTCAAGCTGGCCTACGTCGGCGATGGAAATAACGTTTGTCATAGCCTTATGTTTGCGGCCGCCAAAGCGGGAATGTCCTTAGCAGTAGCTACTCCCCCGGGATACGAGCCAAAGCCGGAGGTGGTCTCTATGGCTCAAGAGGATGGACGGGAAACCGGGTTCTCGCTTCTTCTGACAAGCAATCCTGAAGAAGCCGTAAGGGAAGCAGACGCCATTTATACTGATGTTTGGGCTTCGATGGGCCAAGAAAGTGAGAGGGAGTTAAGGAAAAAAATCTTCGCCCCTTACCAGGTTAATAGTAAATTAATGGCTCAGGCCAAAAAAGACGCACTTTTTATGCATTGTCTACCCGCGCATCGCGGGGAAGAGGTCAGCGGCGAAGTCATTGATTCGGCTCAATCAGTCGTTTATGACCAGGCCGAAAACAGGCTTCATGTGCAGAAGGCGATTATGCTATTATTAATGGGAAAGAAGAAAGATTGATATGGCTAATCAAGGTTTTACCACTGAAGTCCAAGATTCAGACCTTCTCTTTTTAGAGAAGGAACTCGAGCGAGAAAAAAAACCTTTCTCCATTACTGAACTGACGGAGAGGCTGGCTTTCCTGAAAACCGCTGACCAGAGAGAGCAGGCTGTCCTCAAGTATGACCCTGCCTGTCGCTATGAAGTGGGCGACCTAATTTATAAAGAATACGATGAACCCTTAACTACGGGCAGCAAACAGACAGAGTATTTTCAGGGAGCAGTCGTCCTTAAGGTCATTAAAAAAACTTATTACCCTAACTATAATTGCGAGATCTTAGAGGTTGACTACACTGGAGGGGGTCCTTTCCGAAAATATATTGATTACATGAAAAAGAAAAATGCGCCGGTGCTCTTGCCCTCGAACACCGATGGCTTGGGTAAGATGCCCGAAAGGCTCAGCCCCTATGAAGACCCTCGCCAGACCACCCTGCCTATAACTGAGCGCGACCTCAAAACAATCAGCCGTAATTTGCGGGCAGTGCTGGTTAAATCGCCTAAATTTTTCTCCTGGAATGACCGCTGGCAATTGGTGGCGAATCAAGTCGAAATATCTGAAGACAAAGTTAAAGAAATGGAAAATTATCTCCAGGAAACAAAAAAATCAGCTTCGACTGAAGAACTAATCCGCCGCTTCTTCCCCCTCGAACCCGGCCAGTCTCTTTTCGAGCTGCATTGTCTTTGCCTTAATTATCTTTTAGATAAAAAGTACAAGAAAGACTTTATTTTAGTCTCGGTTGAAGGGTGGGGGAAATGGCATCTTAAAAATATCCTCAATTCCTGGCTGGAAGGCCTGCCGATTGCTTCACCTCCGATAAAACTTCCGCCGCTTCAGGTAACCGAGCGACCCCAGCTCAGCCTGTGCCATTCTTTCCCTTTCAAGAGTTATCTTACTTGGAGAGAAATTTTATCCGGAGCAGTGAAAATACCCCGCAGCCTTCAAAAAGAATTGGCCGCTTCCCGAGAATTTTTGTTTACCGACCCCGAAGAAGGGCAAAGCTTTACGGCTTACTTTTATCCCCAAGGGAGTTTTTTCCTCGGGTTTAAGGCCTATTTTGAAGAACATGCCATTGCCCAAGGGACAAGTATCACTATAGAAAAAAAGGGGCCGGAGCATTTCCACTTCTGGATTAAAAAGGGGAAAAAGAGGATTGCGGCTATTAAGTTAGCTTATGACCCAGCTGCCGACCGTTTCTTCGACCAAGGCGAAGAATGGTCAACCCTCTCGGCGCCCAATAAAATCCTCTACCTGGAAAGGGAGACTCTGAATAAACTTTTTTCTTTTTACTCTCAGCGCGAAGAGCTTGATTTGCACGGCCTCCTCACTTTGATTTTTAAGAACTTCGGAGAGGGTCGGGTGACCTTCTCGCTTCATTACCTGCGCGCCTACCACCTCGTCGATATCCTGAGAGCCACCACGCCCGAAGATGTAGAAACAGTCTTGTTGAACAGCCCAGAGTTTTTTAGCTCTGAAAAAGGCAAGGGCCTTTTTATCTACCGGGAGCCAATTGCGGCCGCCGCCGAAGTCATCCTTATGCCACCGGTTGCGGCGGAGGCCGCCGAGTCAGCTTTGCTTAGGCCGGAAGAAGGCGTCTCCCCACAACCTCAAGAGATGGAAGTAGAAACAGTGGTGGCCGAAGCCGCAGAAGTAATCACTCCTGATGAAGCCGAATTGGAATCTTATCCGCGAGTGCCGATTGTTCCTCCTGCTCCCTCGAAAGAAAAGCCGGTTAAAAAACCGAAGCCTAAGCCTGAAGCAGAAAAACTGCCTCGTGCCCGCAAGAGCGAACGCAAAGTGATCGAGGAAAAGATAGAAATCGAAGAGTCAGAGCAGGAAGCTCTTATCGCCATCAAGGCTAAGGAAGAAGTTCTGGCTGAAGAAGCGAGCCCCGAAACTCAGGCTCAACCTAAACCAGCTGAAGAAGCCAAGCCGCCCTTACTCAGCGAAAAGCCGGCTTTTAGCTTGTTCGCTGAAAAGCTCAAATCAGCTCTGCAGAAGAAAGAGGGCGGGAAAAAATAGGGGCCAAGCTAAAAAATTTTCTTCACCCAGCCGGTTCGGACGCAATAAAAAATATCATTCTTTTCCATCCTGTGGGTCTTAGGCAAAATTGCTTCCAGAATAACCTCCTCCGCCGCCTTCCGGGCTTAGCCTTCAAACCGCTCAAATAAGGAAATAATCCGGAAGCTCAGAGAATTTCGCGGAGTGAACCTTTTCGCTGCGTTATCCCCATCTCATCCAGCAGTTCAAGAAGAGGAATAGCATATTTGCGCGAAAGGCCTGTCAAGGCTTTGAACTCGCTAACAGTAAATTCTTTTTTCCCTAAGTTGCGAAGCCGATTAATCACTTCTTCCAGCCAGCGGGAATGAAGGTAAAAACCGTCGGCACTCTGGACAATTCTCCGCTTGACCATGAGATGAGAAAGTAATTTCTCGAGCGTCTGGCTGGAAAGACGGAACTGGCGGCGAATCTCCTCCAAGGAAACCCGCCTCAGCTCCCCGCGATAGCACATTTCTTCCAGAGCCTTAAGGATTTTCTTTTCTTCTGGCCCTAAGGGAATTTCATGAGAAGCCAAGCTCACTAGACCCTTCTCATAGGAAATAATCTTCTTTTCTTTTTGTAACCTGGCTAAGACCAAGCCAAGGATAATATGAGGCAGGCGAAAGCGCTTTTTTATTTTTTCCACCTCAACGCCGGCGGCTTCGGGATGGAGACGGTGAAAACGGCCGAGAAACGATTCGACTTGGGCCGCTAACCAGGTCAGGCTCTCGGGCGAAATCATAAATAGAGGCTGGAAACCAAGGATTCTGACCAGCCCTTTTAACTCCATCTCCTCGGCGCGTAGCAGAAGGTTTTCCGGCGTCAGACCGGTGAATTCGACTATTTCTTTTTCGCGGACCCCCCTCACTCCGCCCCGACGACAAAGGGCTAAGATCATGGCCTCACGCTGACCTGACAAGAGGCGCAGAAGCGGTGTAACTACCAATTCCTTCCCCTTCATTTCAGGCGATGGGTCGATAACGCGACCTTCAGTCACTTCTCGGCTGCCTTGACGGCAGAACACTTTAAACCTTTCGCCCCAATAAACGTCGAGGGGACGGTTCAGTTGAACCAGAACCAAGGCCTCATTGGGTTTTAGCCAGTCCGCAGCGGCCGCGGCGGGTTTGAGCCTGGCGGAAGTCTTTTGACGCCGGAAAACGACCTGGACGCTCAGCGGCCAATCAAGTTCGTGCGCTTCTTTCTTGACGATCGCCGCCAAAGTCCTGGTCATCATTTTTTCTTTCCCCAGAAATCAGAAGGAAGGACAAGATTAAGGCGCCGCAGGATGGGGTCAACGCTTACCAGAATCAACCTCAACCGGTCACCGAGCCGAATTTTGCGGCCACTTCTTTTGCCGATTAAGCCACCAGGGGTCCGACGCCAATCATGGTCTCCGCTCAAATCAGAAAAAGCCACTGAACCCTGAACAAAATAATCCTCTAATTCCACCACCAACCCAGCCCGGTTAATGTCCACGACCAACCCGCTGAATTCTTCACCCCTTTTAGTTTGGAGAAAACGAAAAATGCGCCATTCGATTAAATCTCTTTCCGCAGCTTCAGCTTTCCGCTCACAGACAGAGCAATGCCAGGCCAGCTGGGCTAAATCATCAACTGGGGCCTCCTCTCCGGCCAACGCTGCCTTCAGCAGCCGATGAACGACCAAATCAGGATACCGACGGATGGGCGAAGTAAAATGGGTATAATTAGTTTTAGCCAACCCGTAATGCCCTATATTCTCCTCAGAATAAACCGCTAAACGCAGCGACCGCAACACCTGGACGTTGATTATTTTTTCTTCAGGACGGCCAGCCGCCGCCTGTAACAAACGTTGTAAGTCTACCGGCCGCACTTGGTCTCCTCGGGGCAGATAGAGCCCGAGAGCGAGGGCCTTCTGGCGTAATTCCTCGAGGTCGCTGGCCGAAGGAGGCGGGTGAACCCGATAAATGGCGGGCAAACCTCTCTCAGAAAAGTAAGTAGCAACAGCTTCATTAGCCAGAACCATAAATTCTTCGATCAAATGATGAGCTTCATTCTGTTCAAAGGCGGCCACCTCCGCCAATTGGCCTTCGCGGTAGACCAACTCGGGTTCAAGAAGGTCAAAATTGAGGCTACCCGCTTCTTCCCTTTTTTCTCTCAGCAAAGCAGCCAGCTCCCTCATCAAAATTAGGTCATCGATTAAATAGGCATATCTTTCCCTTTCTTGCTTGTCTCCCTGAAAAATTTTATAAACGGAAGTGTAAGTGAGACGCTCGGCGGTTTTAATCAACGAAGGATGAAACTCGCCGCGCACCATCTCGCCCTTCGAGCTAATCTCCAAGAGCCCGGAAAAGGTTAACCTGGTTACCTTTGGTCGAAGGCTACAAAGGTCAGTAGCTAAGCGTTCGGGAAGCATGTGGAGCGTTAGGTCAGGAAAATAAACGCTGGTCCCGCGGCGCAAGGCTTCAGCCTCCAAGCCAGAACCGGGCTGGACATAATAAGAGACATCAGCGATATGCACTCCCAAGAGATAATTACCGTTAGCTAATTTTTGCACGCTTACAGCGTCGTCAAAATCCTGGGCTTTCTCGCCATCAATAGTCACTGTCTTCCAACGGCGGAAATCTTTCCTTGCCCGCCGGGCTTCCTGATTAAGCCGCGGGGATAGGGCTTCCGCCTCTTTAAGTGCCTCAGGGGAGTAAGCGGTCAAAAGACCATGGCGTTTTATTATCACCTGAGTATCTACAAGCGGGTCGTCGGGCCGGCCAAAGACGCTAACCAATCTATTAGTCCGACGGTCAATCTCAATTACCATACCTTCTTCTAAACTCTTAGCTTGTCCCCGCTCGAGAGGAATTTCTCCATAGCTCGGGTCATCCATCGGCAGAAAGAAGGGCTGGCCGTAGCGCTCGGCATAAAACCCGAGGAGAGTTGGCTTGGCCTTGACTACCCGCCTAACTTTTCCTTCTAAGCGGCCGTCGCGGCCTTCATGCAGCCAAACTTCGACCACGTCTCCATGCATCGCGCTGCCAATTGACCGCGGTGGAATAAAAATATCCGGGCCGCCCGCCTCTGGCCGGACAAAACCATAGCCCGAAGGAGTAGCCAAAAATTCCCCGCGGATAACATACGGAGCGGGCGCCAGTTTATAAACCCCTTTGTGCCGCTCAACCAGACCCTGTTTCTGCAATTTTTTCAGGTGGCGCCGCAACGACTTTATTTCAAAGGAGCGCAGACCGAGCTGCCGAGCCATGGTCTTCAGATTCCATTTGGTCTTACCCTGGTTAAAAAGCTGCAGGATTTTCTTTTCCACTCTTAGCCTCTTTCCTTAAATTTAATAATAGCAAGTCAAAAGGTGAGGGATGCGGTATTTGTCCCGGAGAGATTTGAGAAGCGCCGTCTGAAGAAGTTCTTCTTTTTCGGCTGAACTGGCGGCTGGGAATTCCTTTTCCACCCAGGCGAGAATATCTCGCTTTTCCTGGACCGTGGCTCCCGCTAAAAGAAGCCGGTCAACTTCCTCCTCTAAAAACTCCAGCCTTGCCGCTAAATTTTTTATATCTCGCTGGCCGTAAATTTCCTTAGCCTCAATCATAATCGGCTTTAAACTCTGCCAAGCCGGAGGAACTTTCTTTAAGAATTC
The DNA here is from genome assembly GCA_964627255.1 of uncultured Eubacteriales bacterium. Lineage (GTDB taxonomy): Bacteria > Acidobacteriota > Aminicenantia > Aminicenantales > CALLJL01 > CALLJL01. The sequence continues at coordinate 11,505 of CAZVIN010000073.1, read as the reverse complement.
TTCTAATGCTGCCATGATTTTTGGCCGCTTGTCCTTGGAGCCGAATTCTTTTTGCTTCCCGACTAATCGGTCGCGGTGTTGGCCAAAAGCCCTCTGGACCTCCAAGTCACACCCGAGAAGAGAAAAAAACTTTAATGGCCGGCGCTGTTTCTTTCTTTTTTCAACGGCCCGGTCAATGCCTTCCAAAACAACCGGCAGCGGAATACCCATCATTTCCCATTTAGCAATAACTTCCAAGTCGCGAGCGGAGAGCAAAAAAGGACCGCCTCTCTCAAGAAAAAAGTGACGAGCAATCGCCTGATAATAATGTCTTTTTTCCCTTTCCTCTTCCACGCTTCTTCTTATTCCCTTCTGTTCTTCAACTCTTGTTGCGTTCATAAATTATTTTTAAGCCCTCAAGAACTAAGTTTGGCTCAATATAATTAATAACGGGCACATCAGGCGCTATCCAGGCGGCAAAACCACCTGTGGCCACAACCTTGGCTGCAGTACCAAGCTCTTTCTTGACCTCTTCCACCAGATGAGTAATGAGCCCGATATAACCAATGTATATTCCCGAGTGCATGCTAGCCACGGTTGTCCGGCCAATTGCCCGCCGGGGTTTAGTCAGCTCCACGCGGGGCAACTTGGCCGTATGGATGGTTAAAGCTTCGGCGGAGATTTTAATCCCAGGGGCAATAGCTCCCCCGAGATATTCCCCTTGCGCCGAGACGGCATCAAAAGTGGTGGCTGTCCCTAAGTCGACGACTATCACCGGGCCCCCAAATTTTTCTAACGCCGCCACTGCTCCCGCCACCCGGTCAGCACCAACTTCAGCCGGGTTTTCATAGAGGATGGGCATGCCAGTTTTTAATCCTGGGCCCAGCAGCAACGGTTTAACTTGAAAAAGATGCTGGCAGAGGTTCTGAAAAAGGGGGGTAAGGGGAGGAACAACGCTGGAAATGATAGCGCCGTCTACAGCCGCGGTCTCTATCCCTGCTTCTCTAAAAAAGCCAAAGATAATTAAACTATACTCATCACAGGTTCGCTCGCGGTCGCTCTTAATTTTCCACGTTCGAATCAGCTCGCCTCCCTCGAAAACGCCTATCTGAATTGTTGTATTGCCGATATCAATGGTTAAAAGCATTTTTGCCTCCTCAGGCTTTTTTGAGGCTCACCTCGCCGACAGGGAAAGACATTTTGCCCTGCGGAGTTATTAGACAAAGCGCGCCCTCAAGGTTAAACCCAGCCAGACGGCCCTGAATTACCCGACCCTCAACTTCCACCTTTATCTCCTCGTCCCGAGCGAAAAGATGGTTAGTTTCAAAAGTCCGGACGATCATTTCATCTCTTCTTTCCAAAAAAACCTCGTACCAGGAATTAAGCCTCGGCCAGAGAAGTGGCAGAAGTTCATCCGGAGTGACATCCCGGCCGCAGGCTAAGCGCAAGGAAATAGCTTGCTCTCTAAGTTCTGGAGGAAAATCATCAAAAGAATGGCCGACGTTCAGGCCGATGCCCAAAATAGCATAAACGGGTGTTGAACCCGAAAAGCAACTTTCCAGCAAAAGGCCGCCGAGCTTTTTTCCCTCCCAGACAATGTCATTGGGCCATTTCAACCTTAGGTTCAGGTCAAACTTTTCACTAAGAAACTCCCGCACGGCCAAACCTGAGATAAGCGGCAGTAGAGAAAGCTCAGAGCGTTGTGGTCGAAGAATGACGGAAACATAAAGGCCAAGCTTCGGGGCTGAATACCAGCTTCTTCCTCTTCGGCCCCGGCCTTTAGTCTGTTCGTCGGCTATGACCACTGTTCCCTCCTGTTCTCCTCGGGCCGCCAGTTCCTTAGCCAGGTCATTAGTCGAGGGCAAACTAGAAAAACGGATAATCTTTCCCCCGATATTCATGGCCAGCTAATTTTAGTCCATTCCAGCCAGGCTTTTAGTCAGCTTGTCTCGCCTGGCCTGGAGTTCTCGCAGGTTAGCTTTGGTCTCTTCTATTACTTTAGCCGGGGCTTTCTCTATAAAAGAATTATTATCCAAGCGATTCTGGAGCTTCGCTATCTCTTCTTCTACCCGCCTAATTTCTTTCTCCAACCTTTCCTTCTCCACCTCGAGGTCAACGACGCCAGCAGCGGGAATGGCCACTTCCCAGGTAGCACCAGCTCCCTTTAAACAGGGAACACCGGTAGCAAAGCCGGTTTTTAACTCGAGTTTGGTCAGGCCGGATAAGAATTCTATATAAGGCATCAGTTCGGCCAACCTGGCGGCGGTCATCTCGTCGGCGGCCCGAATCCAGGCGTTGATTTTGAGGGAGGGAGGAAGGCGATGCTCAGAACGAATGCTCCTTATCTCCGTTACCAGCTCTTGTAAAAGAGCCACCAGGGATTCGGCTGTTTCGTCGGCTGGCAGAGCTTCAGCCACAGGAAATGGGCCGAGAGCAATTGATTTTTGGGCTCCTGGCAAATGTCCGTAGACCTCCTCGGTAATAAAAGGCATAAAGGGATGAAGCAGCCGCAGCGTGAGCTCGAGAGTTTGAGCTAAAACAGCCCTCGTCGTGTTTCTCCCTTCCCGCAACGACGGTTTGCTCAGTTCTAAATACCAATCGCAGAATTCGTGCCAAGTAAAATGATAAATTTTGTCGGCGGCCTCGTAGAATTTATACTGCTCTAAGGCGCTGTTAATTTCCTGGATTATTTTCCTGAGACGACTCCTTATCCAGCGGTCGGCCAAGGTTAATTCTGCCTCGTTGATACTAAGTTCTTGACCCTGGATGTTCATCAACACAAAGCGCGCGGCGTTCCAAATTTTATTGGCAAAGGCCCGGTACCCAGCCATTCTTTCTTCAGAAAGAGAAATATCCATTCCCGGCACAGCCAGGGAGGCTAAGGTAAAGCGCAAGGCATCGGTGCCGTATCTTTCAATCATCTTGAGCGGGTCGATGATATTTCCCTGGGATTTACTCATCTTGCGGCGGTACATATCACGGACTAAGCCGTTAATAAAAACTTGACGAAAAGGAATGTGGCCGGTAAATTTAAGGCCCATCATAATCATCCGCGCCACCCAGAAAAAGATGATATCAAAGCCGGTAGCCATCAGGTCGGTGGGATAAAAGACTCTCAGGTCCGGGGTCTCCTCAGGCCAGCCCATAGTCACAAAGGGCCAGAGGGCTGAGCTGAACCAGGTATCGAGGATATCCTCATCCTGGCGCAAATTGTGGCGGCCGCATTCAGGGCAGTGGGTAGGGTCTTCCAGCCTCACAATGGTGGCGCCGCAATCTTGACAATACCAGGCTGGGATACGATGGCCCCACCACAATTGCCGGGAAATACACCAATCATGAATCCGGTACATCCAGTCAAAATAAGTCTTAGCCCAGTTAGCCGGGATAAATTCAATTTGCCCCTCTTCCACTACTTTTATGGCTGGCTCAGCCAGAGGCTTCATCCGCACAAACCATTGCCAGGAAAGATAGGGTTCAATCACTGTTTGGCAACGATAGCAATGCCCGACGTTATGCCGATAATCTTCAATTTTGACCAAATAACCTTCTTTCTGCAGTCTTTCCACAACTTTCTGGCGGCAGGCTAAGCGGTCAAGTCCCTGAAAATCAGGACCCGCCGCCTCCGTCATCCGACCTGAACCATCAATAACTACTACCTGCTCTAAGTGATGACGGCGGCCCAACTCAAAATCAACCGGGTCGTGGGCTGGGGTTACTTTCACCGCGCCCGTCCCAAAATCTTTTTCCACTCTCTCATCCGTAATTATGGGCAAACGCCGACCAACTAAGGGCAGGATAGCTATTCGGCCGTGAAGCGGCCGATAACGTTCGTCTTCAGGGTGAACGGCCACCGCCGTATCGCCGAGCATGGTTTCTGGACGCGTGGTGGCCACAACGAGACTTCCTTCAGCATCAGCCAACGGATAACGAATATAATAAAGTTTTCCCGCTACTTCCCGATGTTCAATCTCGATATCAGAGAGAACTGTCTGACAGCGAGGGCAGCGGTTGACTAAATAATAGTCGCGGTAAATCAAACCTTCCTGGTAGAGGTCAACAAAAACCTTCCGCACGGCCAAGGTAAAACCCGGGTCCATAGTGAACCTTTCTCTGGTCCAATCAAGCGAGGCTCCCAAGCGTTTAAGCTGATGAGTAATGATGCCTCCGTACTTCTCTTTCCACTCCCAGGCTATTCGCAGAAACTCCTCTCGGCCCAATTTTTCTCGGCTTAGCTTCTTGGCCGCGAGGCTCTGTTCGATCACGTTATGAACGGCAATCGAGGCGTGGTCAGTTCCTGGCAGCCAAAGGACATTAAAACCTTGCATTCTTTTCCACCGAGCGATGATGTCGGGAAGGGTAAAACAAAGAGCGTGTCCCATGTGAAGCGAGCCAGTGACGTTAGGGGGAGGCAGAACCATAGAAAACTTGGGCTTATTGGAGTCGACCCCGGCCATAAACAGCTTTTCTTTCACCCAAAAATCAGCCCAGTGGGTTTCGACTGAACCCGGGTCGTAAGTTTTAGGTAAATCATAAATCCTATTCATTTTGACCACTCTCTCTAAATCGCGGCCGCCATTTTTCCTCAACCCATCTTTTTAATTCAGCGAGCAAAGAAGCTCGGAGCCTTTTTTCCAGCTCTCGCTCTAAAAGGACTATTTCTTCCCTGATGATGGGCCGGGCTAAGGCGGCTAAATCCTCTGGATTAGCCGGAAACGGCTCCTCGGCTGGCGGGCCGGAGGGATTTTCACTCGCCACATCTTCGGGCAAAGTCTGGGGCTCTTCAGTCCGACGGAGAGCCTTTTTTATTATCTCGGCGATCATTTCAGAATCGAAAGGCTTGGTCACAAGCTTGGTAAAAACGAGGGGCGAAAGACGTTTCTCCTCGATTGACTCAAAGGCATTTTGAACCAAGATTATCGGCAAACCACGGAGTTCAGATTGGGAATTAAGCTGGGCTACCAAGTCATAAACATCCTGACCAGGAAGAGACAGGTTCAGGATTAGCCCGACAGGTCTGGTTTCGTTAAGCTGGGTGAACAGTTCCTGACTATCGCGGCAGCAACGCAGCTCAAATTCGGGGTCAGAGAAGGTTAGCTCAAAAATTTTCTGAACCGAAGGGCTATTATCAGCCACAATAATCCGATAAGTCATGCTTCTAATTATAACGGAAACCCTCTCGCAGAGCTAATATTCGACGATGACGGCTTTTTCCCCGAGAAGCGACTCTAACCGCCGGGTCAAAGTTTCGGTGGGTGTAACCCCGACTACTTCTCGGGATTGGAGGCGAAGGCGACAATGGAAAGGGATTTCTAAGTCAAAAAGAACCGGACATTCCCCCGGATATTCAGCCAAGATATCTTTAATCGCCTCCATGGTTGATTTCTCCAAACCTGGGACAAAAAGACGAAGGACAAGGCATTTGGCCTGCTTCTGGAAGGCGTCGATGAGCAGCATAGCTTGGATAAGCTGTAAGCGCCGGCTATCCTGGTCTCCCAATAGGCGAGCCTTTAACCAAACGAGCTGGCCTTCGCGGAGCAATTCCTGATGGGGCAAGAAAGCATCCGGAAAAGCCACCACCTCCACTCGACCGGTCATATCTTCGAGCATAAAAGTTGCCATCCGTTCTTCTTTGCGCGTCTTGAGCGCCTTCACCGAAGTGATTATGCCGGCCACTCTTACCTCGCTTAAATTATCCCTGACCTGTTCGAGCTCACTCAGGGTATGACTGACGAGGCGTCGAAGATTTCGTTGATATTGAGAAAGAGGATGGCCAGTGACATAAAAACCCAGCACATCTTTTTCGTAAGAAAGAAGCAGGCTTTCATCCCACTCTTTCATCTCCATTACTTCTTGCGGGACTTCGGGCGGCAGAAGCTCTTCCACCTCAAAAAGCGGGCTCTGAGGTGCCACTTTTTGCTTCTGGATTTTATGGCCATATTCAATTATTAAATCAATCAGATGGAAACATTGGGAGCGCTTCCAGCCTAAGCTGTCAAAAGCGCCCGCCTTGATTAGACTCTCCAAGACTTTCCGGTTAACCAACTTCATATCGACGCTTTCCACTACCTCGAAGGGAGACTTAAAACGGCCCAAACGCCGCCGCGCCGCGATGAGTTCCTCGATAGCCGTTTCGCCGACGTTTTTGATTGCCGTCAGGCCGAAGCGGATTGCCCCCTCAACAACCGTAAAACGGCCTTCAGAACTGTTGATATCAGGGGGAAGAATGTCAATTCCCATATCCTGGCATTCATTAATGTATTTAACTACCTGCGAGGTAGCGCCTCTTTCTGCCTCCGAAGTGAGCAAAGCTGCCATAAAATGGGCCGGGTAATGGGCCTTAAGATAGGCGGTCTGATAAGCTAAGTAAGCATAAGCGGCGCTATGCGACTTGTTGAAACCGTATTCAGCGAAATGGCGAATCTGGTCGAAGATCTGCGTCGCCTGCGCCTGACTCAGGCCTTTTTTCTTGGCTCCCTGGATAAATTTCTGCCGCTGAGTTTTCATCGCCTCGGTATCTTTTTTCCCCATGGCTTTCCGCAGCACGTCAGCCTCGGCCATGGTGAACCCAGCCAGTTCTGTGGCAATCCGCATTACCTGTTCTTGATAAACAATGATTCCTCTGGTTTCTTTAAGGATCGGCTCGAGTTCAGGAATTTCCTGGACGATTCGCTGCGGCTCCTTTTTTCGGCGGACAAATTCTTCGGTCATGCCGCTCTTGAGCGGTCCGGGACGGTAAAGAGCGTTAAGGGCGATGAGGTCACGAAAGGTTTCTGGCTTAAAACTGCGGAGCAACTCCTTCATCCCTGGGCTCTCAAACTGAAAGACGCCGTCAGTTGCGCCGCTTTGAAAAAGTTCAAAGGTTTTAGGGTCTTCGAGGCTGACCTTGTCAAGGTTAACCTCTTCCTTCAGGTTTTTAGAAACCAGCTCGACCGTGTCCCGGATGACAGTTAGGTTGCGCAAGCCCAGGAGGTCCATTTTGAGTAAACCGATAGCTTCTATATCTTCCATCGGAAATTGAGTAGTTATTTCGTTGCGCGTCGACATATAAAGCGGCATGAATTCCACCAGAGGCCGGGGAGCAATAACGATGCCGGCGGCATGAATTGAAGGATGCCGCACCTGCCCCTCGAGCCGCCGGGCAATACTCATCAGTTGCGCCAGCTTGGCGTTCCGCTCGCAGAGCTCTCGGAGGGGCGGAATATTTTTTAGGGCACCGTCGATTGTCGCCTCTGGCCCAAAGGCAGGAATCATCTTGGCGATGCGGTCAACCTCAGGGAGGGGAACTTCCAGGACGCGGCCGACGTCCCGAATGGCCTGGCGGGCAGCCATCGTCCCAAAGGTGATAATTTGACAAACGTTTTCCCGTCCGTATTTATTGGTAACATATTCTATGACCTCGTCTCGGCGCCGGCCGCAGAAATCAATGTCGATATCGGGCAGCGTAATTCGCTCCGGGTTCAAGAACCTCTCAAAGAGCAGGTCATATTCGATGGGGTCAATGTCAGTAATACCCAGGCAAAAGGCTAACAGACTACCAGCCGCTGAACCGCGGCCCGGGCCAACCGGAATACCCTTAGACCGAGCCATGGAAATCAGGTCCCAAACGATCAGGAAATAGCCCTCGAAGCCCATCTGTTTAACTAACCTGATTTCGCGTTGGAGGCGTTCCTCATAGACAGAAAGTGGATGACTCAATTCCCCGCGGCGCTCCTTTTCTAAGAGTAGCTCCCGACGTCGAGCAAAGCCTTCCCAAGCGACCCGGTCAAAATATTCTTCGAGGGGCGAGCTGTCGGGCGGTTCAAAACGCGGCAAAAAATGGCTACCTAAAGGAAAATCAAATTGACATTTGGCGGCAATATGAAAGGTATTCTTAAGAGCCTCGGGAATTTCTGCAAAAAGCTGGGCCATTTGGGCGGGCGATTTAAAGTAAAATTCGGTCGAGCCGAACCGCAGGCGGTCAGCGTCGCTCACTTTTTTGTTCGTCTGAATGCAAAGAAGGACATCGTGGCTGGAGGCATCCTCCTGCCGCAGGTAATGAACGTCATTGGTCGCGACCAAAGGCAAGTTAAGCCGCTGGGCCAAGCGAATTAGCCCCTGGTTTACTTCCCGCTGCGCCGGCAAGCCATGGTCCATGAGTTCTAAATAAAAATCGCCGGCCGCAAAGAGCGAGGCATAGTCGGCCGCCGCTTTCTCGGCTTCTTTGGTCGCACCCCGGGCTAAATGAACGGCGATTTCTCCCTTCAGACAGCTGGAGAGGCCGACCAAGCCCTGACTATGGCGGGCTAAAAGTTCTTTATCTATCCTGGGTTTATAATAGAATCCTTCTAAATAGCTACTGGTTAGAAGATGACAGAGATTACGATAGCCTCGGCCGTCCTTAACCAAAAGGACCAAATGATAATTGTGGGCTTCCTCCGCGCCTCGGTCTAACCGACTATTTGGAGCAACGTAGACCTCGCAGCCGAGAATCGGCTTTAAGCCCCGTGCTTTAGCCAGCTTGAAAAAAGTAACCGCGCCAAAAACATTACCGTGGTCGGTGAGCGCTACGGCCGGCATTTTAGCTTGATAAGCAGCTTCAACGAGGTCCTCAAGTCGCAGCGCGCCGTCGAGGATACTGTACTCTGAATGGTTATGAAGATGGATAAAACTCGACTCCATCAATCAACCTCACTCCCACTCAATCGTTGCCGGGGGTTTGGTCGTAATATCATAAACCACCCGGTTGACACCCGGCACCTCATTAACAATCCTCGAGGCCACCCGGCCGAGCCAGTCGGCGGGCGCCGGGAACCATTGAGCGGTCATGCCGTCCAAGCTCTGGACTAAACGCAAAACAACGACCTGCTGGTAGGTTCTCTGGTCGCCCATCACCCCGACGCTTCTAACCGGCAACAAAACAGCGAAGGCTTGCCAGAGTTGAGAGTAAAGGCCAGCCTTTCTTACTTCGTTCAGCAGAATTTCATCCGCCTCTCTTAAGATAGCCAGACGCGGGGCGGTCACTTCTCCGAGGATTCTTACCGCTAAACCCGGTCCCGGAAAGGGGTGTTGTTCGATAAACTCGCGCTCCACACCGAGCTCCAGCCCCAGCCGACGGACCTCGTCTTTAAAGAGCTCCCTTAAGGGCTCAATAAGCCGGAAACGAAGTCCAGGGGGAAGCCCGCCCACGTTGTGATGGCTTTTGATTGTAGCCGACGGACCTTTGACGGGAGCACTCTCGATTACGTCAGGATAGATTGTTCCCTGGGCCAAAAACTCTACGTCCTTAAATTTCTTGGCCTGCTCCTCGAAGATTTCGATAAAGGCGCGACCGATAACCTTTCTTTTCCTCTCCGGTGAGACAACCCCCTTTAGTTTGGCCAGAAAACGACGGCTGGCATCAACGGCAATTACGTTTAGACCGTAGCGGCGGCGAAAGGCCGCCAGCAACTCTTCGTATTGGCCCTTTCGCAATAATCCGTTATCGACAAAAACACAAAGAAGACGACGGCCGATAGCTCGATGAATAATGAGGCAAGCGACCAAGGAATCAACCCCGCCGCTCAGGCCAGCAATTACCTTATGGCGGCCAACAGTCCTCCTTATCTCCGCCGCTTTACTCTCGATGAAGCCGCTCATCGTCCAATCCGGCTTTAGTTTGCAGAGACGGAAAAGAAAATTACTCAAAATTTTTTTACCTTCAAATGTATGGGCCACCTCGGGATGAAACTGGACGCCAAATATCCGCCGCCCCGCGGCTTCCACCACTGCGGCCTTGGTATTGGGAGTCATCCCAGTAATCATAAAACCGGGGGGAATACGGCTAACCCGGTCCCCGTGGCTCATCCAAACAGTCGAGCCTTCCTGAATGTTGTGAAGTAATCCATCGCGGCTAAGAGGTTGGAGATGGGCCAAGCCATATTCTCTTTTGGCGGCCGGAGTTACGCGACCGCCTAAAAGATGAGCTATAAGCTGAAGGCCGTAACAAATGCCAAGAACAGGGATACCAAGGTCAAAAATCTCCGAAGAAATTAAAGGCGCGGCGGCCTCATAAACACTTTGCGGTCCGCCAGAGAGGATGATGGCTTGGGGTGATTCCCTTTTCAGATGCAAGAGGGATATATTATAGGGATGAATCTCCGCATAAACTCCGAGCTCCCGGACCCGGCGGGCGATAAGCTGGGTATACTGAGAACCAAAATCGAGAATGCAGACTTTATTCATCTTCCGATTTTACCAGTCCCTAATTAGGGACGCAATACCCGCCAAAGTCACGAAACGCTAATATAATAGCCTATTCTGCTGCCTCCAAATTGAAATTTCCATTAAAAACTTTAAGGCATTTAAGATGTAGGTTCTTCCGACTTTATTTTGGGTAAAAATAATAGATTCTAACGAACCTTTTAGACAGCTCGCCTCAGGCCCTTTTGTGGTGCATGAGGCCGATTAGATGAATATGATAGGATACGAGAACGGTCCAAGAGACTTTATTCTAAAACTCCGCATCTAAAGGCCATCTACAGCCCTTCTGGCGCCTTTAATTCTCCAAGTTTATCCACACCAAACCCAGAAGAACCAAAAAAGGTAAACGCTAATTTAATTTATTAAAGGAGGGGAAAATTGCTCCCAAAAGAAGTTTCTTCCCTTGATATCTTGGCTTTGGCCATTAAATCAGAAATCGAGGCAGCTAATTTTTATAATCGCCTCGCCCGCAAGATAAAAACCGACCTCTTAAAGCAAAAGGCTCATTTCTTAGCCTACGAGGAAAAGAAGCATCGAGCCATTCTAACCAGGTTATGTCGACAACGTTTTGGCCAGGTGCCCTCTTCTCTTCCTGAACACGGTTTGGCCCTAAATATCGAAATTGCCTCGATTAAGAAGCTGACTGTTCTGGAACTTTTTCAAGCGGCCCTGCAGGCGGAAAAAATGGCCGAGGCCTTTTACCAGGAAGCTGGAGATAAAGTCGAGGATAAGGAGGCTAAGGCAATCCTAAATTATTTGAGGCGGGTTGAACGAAGCCATGCAGCTTTAATCCTTTCAGAAATTGGCTTGCTCCGTTATTTTCCCGAAGATTACGACGTGGCCAGCGCTCATTTTGGGGAAGAGCTGGCCCATATTGGTCCATAATTAAAACCCAGGGCATTCTTGTTTACCTCGAGAAAATCCATTCTATTTTTGAGGGACAAAAGACAATATCCCTTTTTTAGGAATAGGCGAAGGAAGAGGTTTTTTAATTAGTTTTTTTCATTTGGAATGGGTTAAGTAAAAGTGTTTCCCTAATGGCCTCGCTTAGGTTTAAGTTTTGACCCCGCTCTGTCTTCATCCTTCTCGCTGTTGCGGAGCACGCTTTCCTGTTCATGCTGGAACAATGATTGTTTTTAACCGGGGGCTGGTGGATTATAGGCTTTTTGGCGAGTTGACGACAGAAGGCGTGTATTTTGTGACTCGCTTGAAAGATAAGGCTGATTTCCGGGTGGTTAAAAGGCTGCAGGTGCCAGCCAATCGCCATATCCTCAGAGACGAGATTATCCGGTTCACAGGTTTTTAGGC
>CAZVIN010000072.1:0-3521 GCA_964627255.1 uncultured Eubacteriales bacterium | reverse complement strand
GCATTGATGTAAAAAATAGTTAACATGGGAGCGACATAAAACAAAAAAAAGGGAAAATATGGTAAAGGAGTGAGTTGACACCGATATAGAATAGAAAAATCGGATGAACCTGAATTATTTCTGGCCAGTAATCAGGACGTGGGAATACCAGTAGCCTTTATGAAGAGGCTCAATCGTGGTGCGACAGCCGAGCTGACTTAAGAGCGAGCTCCAGTCGGCCGAGGAGCGGAAAAAGAATTTCTTGCCCCTGGTAAACCCGATAAGCTTAACGGCTATGGTCTCCTGGAAATAGTTCCAGAGATATTTGCCCCGCGGCTTAGTGTCAATTTCCTTGATCAGGATGTAACCACCGGCCGGCAAAAGTTCATAACATTTAGATAGAATATCCGCTTGCTGCGAATAAGGGATAAGATAAAGAACATCGACTAAGGTGTAGACATCAGCGGCGGGAAAATCGCTTTGGCTCAGGTCGGCCTGAACAAATTGGCAGAGAGAGGCGCCGGCTTGAACCTTAGCCGCCTGCGCCAGCTTTTTGGGGTCAAAATCAAGCCCGATAATCTCTCTTAAAGGCGAGCCCAGTTTGAGGATAAAGGGAAAAAGCCCGGACCCGCAGCCCAGGTCGACAATTCTTCCCCGCACCGGGACAAAACTCTCTAAGGCTAAAAGCGGACAAATGCGGAGTTTCACCCGCAAATAAAGTTTGGTTGCCCAATCTGCCTCACTATAAAGCCGATAAAGTTCTTGCTTATCGACCATTCTCTTCTTAATTATCTCTTTTTGCCGCGGATTTTTTTAGTGCCATTAGAAGCATTTAATCTTAATGGTTGTCTTCCATTTTATATGGACTGGGTTGAGGGCTGAGTTCGGGAGGGCAGAAGTGACCATGGAAGGTTTAGCCTTCCCGAATCGCCCTTCGAGGGAACCTCTGGGCGCCGAGGATGTCTGAGCCTGAACAGCACAAAGGGAGTGGCCAAGGGGGGCAAGGGACTTCCGGGCTATGTCTCTGAACAGGGAGGCGAGTTCCGCAGGCGCCGAGAAGGGCGAAGAGGGAACGGCGTTAAAAACCTGAGTGGGAGCGAGGCCATCCCGAACGTCTCTGAGCTTAATCCATACAAGATGGAAGAGAATCATCTTAATTTAATCATAAATCTATGTTTATCCTTTTAGCGGCGGACATAGCGGTCATACCAGAACTGGAAGATGATCACGGGCCAGAGAAGCTGGCGATGGTTATGCTGGCCGCGAAAATGCTCTTTTAATTTCTGTTCCACGTAGTTCGGGTTAACAAAACCATGCTGTTTAAGGTTAGCGGGAGAAAGAATATCCAAGACAAAAGGCTTGAGGTCTCGTCTTATCCAGTCGCCGAGGGGGATGTCGAAACCTATCTTGCGGCGGCTAAAGACTTCGGGCGGTAGCCGGTCTCGCATTGCCTTTTTCAGGATATATTTTGTCGTCAACCCTTTAAGCTTGAGCTGGTTGGGAATTCGGGCGGCAAATTCCACAAAAGTATAATCTAAGAAAGGGACGCGGATCTCGAGAGAATTGGCCATACTCATCCGGTCAACTTTTACCAATAGGTCGTCTTGAAGATAAAGTTTTAAGTCGAGATAGAAAATTCGGTCCAAGGGGTCTTGGGCGGAACAATGGGCGGAATGAAAAGTGACTGGAGCATAAGGGTCAGAATTTACCGCCGCTCTCAACTCCGGGGAGAGGAGCTGGGCTTTTTCTGGCGGCGGATAAGCTCCCCACCAGATAAAATTAGCCACTTCTGGCGGATAATCGATTCCCCAAAGAAATTTCTTCGCTTTAAACTCGAAGCTCAGCCGCTTCCTCGAGGCAGGAAGCTGATTGACGAAAAAGCGAAGGGGCTTATTAAGGAAAGGGGGCAAGCGACGATAAAAGGTCGCTAAGCGGTAGGCTTTATAAGTGTCATAGCCGGCAAAGAGCTCATCTCCACCGTCGCCCGCCAAGGCCACAGTGACGTGCTGGCGGGCTAAGCGGGAAATAAGATAAGTCGGAATGACTGACGCATCGGCCAGGGGCTCGTCTAAATAATTCATTAGCTGCGGCACAAGCTCCTTAACCAACGGGGGTTCAACGATAAATTCCTGATGCTCCGTGTGTAAATAATTGGCTACTCGCCGGGCGTAATCGAGCTCGTTAAAACTTTTCTCCCGGAAGCCGATGGAGAAAGTCTTGATGGCTGAGGTTTCGACTTCCCGCATCAGCGCCGTCACCGTGCTGGAGTCGATTCCACCGCTGAGGAAGACGCCAAGGGGGACATCGCTAATCAAACGGAGGCGGACTGCCTCTCGCAGCCTGTCTCTAATTTCTTGACAATAGGCCTCTTCAGAGCGGGGCGGGTTTTCAGGTTCAAACCGGACATCCCAGTATTGCTCTATTTTGGCTACCCCATCTTGATAAATTAGGCGGTGCCCGGGGAGGAGTTTTTGAAGCGAGCGGAAAATAGTTTTAGGCGCGGGGATAAACTCAAAACTAAAAAATTGGGATAAGGCTTCGAGGTCGAGGTCGCGAGAAAGACCAACAGCTAAGAGAGATTTTATTTCGGAAGCAAAAAGCAAGCCATCGGGAAGGAGGCCGTAATGAAGCGGCTTTATCCCCAGCCTGTCCCGGAAAAGGCAGAGGCGCCGCCGTTTTTGGTCCCAGAGGGCGATGGCAAACATGCCGTTAAGCTGATGAACGAAGTCCGGGCCTGCCTCCTCATAAAGATGAACTATGACTTCGGTATCCGCCTTAGTTTTGAAAAAGTGGCCCCGCGCCTCGAGGTCGCGGCGCAGCGAAAGGAAGTTGAATATTTCGCCGTTATAAACTGTCCAGACGGTCTGGTCTTCATTGGCTATGGGCTGGCGGCCAGTAATGAGGTCGATGATGCGTAGCCGTCTCATCCCCAAGGAGACGTGGCCGTCGTGGTAGAAACCGTCTTCATCCGGGCCGCGATGAAGCAGAGTGTTGGTCATCAAGCGGACTTTCGTCACGTCCTCTGGCTGAAGCCCTGCGGGCCTAACCAGACCACAGATACCGCACATGATGACCCATTTTAGCCTTTTTAAGCGAAAAGGCCAATCCTGAGTTTAAAGCCGGAGCTTCCTGTCAATTAATGGGGGAGCAGATTAGGAGTGGATTTTTGTCTGATTTGAGTTGGCCCGTTCTTTGGGGCGACAAGAGAAGGTCCCCTTGCGGAAATCGAAAAGGAGAGAAAGATTTTTAGGGAGCGAAAAGGCTAACCTTAGTTAGAACAAGCCTAATGGCAAGCTGAGGAGATTTCCGCCTGTTGATAAAAATTCAAACCAAAAAAATCTTTATAAGAACCAGACGAGCCTCCTCTAATATTAATTTGACTCCTCATGAATGGTATGCGCGATAGAAGAGAGGCAAATAAATAGAGCCTAAATAAAAGAGTGGACAGCCCTCAAGAACTTGATTTATTAAAGGGGAGGTATTATGATGGCCAAAACTTTAAGGTGCTGTTATTTCTGGCTGAGCCAATAGCAAATTGAGCC
>CAZVIN010000071.1:0-6278 GCA_964627255.1 uncultured Eubacteriales bacterium | reverse complement strand
ATACCAAGCAAATCCCTACTGGCAGGCAGATTTTGTTTTTTCCAGGTTGAAGGAATTTAATTTTGAGCGGTATGAGCAAACCCGCAACAGGCTTGACATAGACGGAACTTCAAAGCTATCTCCTTACATTAGATTTGGATTAGTATCGCTAAGAGAAATATATAAAAAAGCCTTAAACGCAGCTGGAGAAGACTGTCAGTTCATCAAAGAACTGGCCTGGAGAGAGTTCTGGTATCACATTAAAATAAATTTTTTAGACCTTAAGGATGTGGAATTTCAGGAAAAAAGAAGAAACATAAAATGGGAAAATAAAGAGGAATTTATTGAAGCCTTTAGGGAAGCAAAAACTGGATACCCAATTATCGATGCCTCCATAAGACAGTTAGAGAGTGAAGGCTGGATGCATAACCGAGCCAGAATGATCGTCGCTTCATTTTTAACAAAGGATTTATTTATTGACTGGAGGATAGGAGAAAGGTTTTTTATGGAGCATTTGATAGATTATGATGAAGTTGTAAATACAGGCAACTGGCAGTGGAATGCTTCCGTAGGTCCGGACCCAAAGCCTTTGAGGATTTTTAATCCCCTTATTCAAGCAGAAAAATTCGACCCGGAGGGGATTTTTATAAAAAAATACCTGCCAGAGTTGCAAAATTACCCTGCTCATATGCTTCATAACCCGCTAAAATTCAAACTCCCCTATTATAAGCCAATAGTAAATCACTATGCCCGGGTCTTAATGATAAAAAAAATCTATTTCAGAAAACCTTAATAAGGCCAAGACTCGGAAAGACTCTCAAGGAGTCGCTTAGGCATCTTTAAGCTTGGTTGAACTTGCCACTCTATCTAAGAGGGGGATTACTGAAGGTTACTTTTTAGCTCCGGACTCGAATTCGGAATAAATGGACATGTTATTAGTAGTTCAGACAATAGAAGCCTCATTGGACAAAACCAGATTTGCCAAACAAACGCAAACACAGATACAATCCGTTTGGCAAGAGATTGATAAATTTAGGTATAAATCGTACGATTTAACAGAAGAAGAAATAAAGATAATATAATCACTGAATTGAATGGGTCCAAACGCAAATATTTTCCCTCCAGCTTATAGGCCATTACGCTCGTTGACTTGACAGAAACAAGTCAATCCTTAAAAAATATGTATACTGTTTCGAAAATAAGCGCGCAGAAAATTGACAAAAGGAGAATAGGAGAAAGACGGTGGCATTGATTAAAGTCAAGAGATTGTTATTTTTGGTGTCCTGGGTTGTATTTTTGCTGGCTACTACAATCACTGGACCTACTTTGACCAAGACTTCTCTTCCCCCCAATGTTGGAGAAAGTAGAAAATTAAATGCCCCTATTAATCCTTGTTTAAACTGGGAAGAAAAAACACCGAACTTAGAACCTGGGATATTCCCATCCTTGTCGGGCCTAAACTCGAAAGAAGCAGAGGAGCGCTATTTAATTCGAGTAAGAGGGAAACAAAAGCAGTTGCAAGAGTTGGCTTCCAAACCCTTCGATTTTGCTTCGCCCCTCAGCCAAGATTGTCTTGATATTATTGTGACGGGGAAAGAAATAAGAGAACTTCTCGCGGCCGGTTTTCGAATCGAAATTATCCAAGGAGAAAGAGAAGCGGCGGCTCAGGCCCTTGACCCTCTTTATCACACCTACGAACAAACAGTAGCTTTTCTACAACAAATGGAAAAAGTTTACACCCCTCTCGCTAAACTTTGGATAATCGGGCAAAGTACCCGCTTGGGGTTGCCTATTTATGCTCTGAAAATCTCGGATAATGTCCTCGAGGATGAGGACGAGCCAGCCATCTTAGTCGACGGGATGCATCATGCTCGCGAACCTCTGGGTAATGAAATTTGCTTAGCTTTTATCGAACATCTTCTTGGTAATTATGGACGAGAGCCGCAAGTCACTCGGTGGGTAGATGACTACGAGATTTGGGTAATACCCATTCTGAATCCCGAAGGGTATAAATACATTGTTGATAATAATTTGGCCTCGCCTTGGTGGCGGAAAAACCTGCGCGATAATAACAACAACGGAAAAATTGACCCGGATTATGACGGTGTCGACCTTAACCGCAATTATGATTATAACTGGTACTATGGCGGCTCAACTAATCCCGCCGATTGGACCTACCGTGGTCCCTCTGGTTTTTCCGAAAAGGAAACCCAGGCGAAGCGCGACCTGGCCCTGAAAGAAAAATTCGCCATTTCTGTCACCTATCATAGCTACGGAGAAGAAGTAATGTATTGCTGGTCCTGGCCCGGAACCAGCGCTCGAGCTCCCGACCACGACCTGATCTATGAAATGGCTTCTGAAATGGCTAAAAGAATAAGCAATGAAGCCGGGACAGGTAATTATGCTCTGGCCCGTCTGAGTGGCGCTAACCAGAGTCCTATCTGGATGTATGGGGCGTTGGGCACAATTGAATTCTTAATCGAAACCGGAACATCCTTTATTCCGCCTGGCTATAGGGTCAGGCCAATAGTGGAAGCCAATCTTAAAGGCCTGTTTTATCTCCTGGAGAGATTAAAAGGACCTGGAATAACAGGAATAATTTTTGACCTACTGGCGCACCGACCAATCGAAGCCGAGGTTTCTGTGCCGGCCATAGATAATTACGAGTACATTAAGCCCCGCCTCAACAACGCCAAGACAGGAAGATTCATCCGTCTTCTTCGGCCGGGAAAATACACCCTGCTCTTTACCGCGGCCGATTATCGCTCTCGTCTTTTTTCTCTTAATTTAGGCCAAGAAATGGTCTCGCAAGATATTGTGCTTATTCCGGAGCAAGCAATCCAGAGCCAAAGGGACAAAGGCAAATAGCCCACTCCACCTATTGTCTGGGAAAATCTATAAGCGCTTTTTTAGAATTCTTAAGTTTCTTCTATATCTTAACCTTTTTTAAAACCGCCAACCGCTATATTCTGGCTGATGCTATTTTCTGCAGGATTCTTCATTCGCTCTAAGTTATAAAAATTACCTCGGCCTTTCAGCTTGTCCTTAGGCTAATTCTTTCTTTTCAGCTCGAGCCGCACGCCGTTATTCAGTTTGGTTATTTTCTTCTCATAATTCTGGTCACACATCAGGCAGCAAGCCTCTGCCTTCTCCCTACCATGTTCATGCTTGCCCATCTGGCTCATATGCTCTCCGTGAGTGTGGCCGCTCATTTCTCCTGGCTTCATCTCCTTCTGGCACTCGCCGATTGTGTTCTGCAATTTTTTTACAGCTTCCGGATTAGTGGAAGTCATGCTGATAATCAGGCCAGTCGCTGTCTCCTTTTTCTCCACTTTAAGTTCGCTGAGCAAATCTTGAGGAAGAGAGCAGTAAATTGTTTCTTCCTTATCTCCTGAAGTTAAAGCCGGCTGGCTCATGTAGAGAGCTGGGTTGGCCTCGAATTTTGCCTGACAATCAGCCGAGCAAAAATAATACTTTTGCCCCTTGTATTCTGAGCTGAACTTGGCCCTGGAGGCGTCCAGTTTCATCCCACAAACGGGGTCCCGAACTTCTTGAGCCGCTGCCCCCATCCAGGCAAAAACAGCCAGAACAAGGGTCAGGCCCAAAACCGATACCCATAGCCTTTTCATTTTTATCCTCCGGTGTTTAATTAATCTTCGCCTCCCCTTATTTAGGAAAGACCAGGATTTTCTTGCTTTCATTTTTTGTTAATCCTTTAATAAGCTTTTATTAGAATAGCTCTTAGCCTCCTTCTCTTTTACCCGATCTATTTCTTCCCTGTAGGACAATCTAAATATGTTCTCGCCCTTATAAAGTTCGTTCATTGCCGACTTTCTTTTTGTTAAGTAATTTGAAATTCCTTTGGCTCAATTTTCCTCCTGGCTCAAGTTAAGCCAAGGCTTGACCTTTTTCATTTTTGCCTCTCGCCGAAAATTCCTAACCCCTGTTAACACCAATATCTTCATTAACCGGGTTATTGAATCGACCCATCACCTCTAATTCTTCTAAAAATTTTCCCCTTCTCCTTTACCCTGGTCCTTCAGCTGAAGCTTAACCTCACTGTGCCATTTCCAGAGAAGAAATATAGCTGGATAAACAAGTAGTTCCATGATAAAGGAAGTAAAAATGCCGCCCACCATCGGCGCGGCGATCCGCTTCATGACGTCGGCGCCGGTCTCATGGGCCTGAGACCACATAATAGGCAAGAGTCCCATAAAAGTAGTTCCGACAGTCATCATCTTGGGCCGCACCCTCTTCACCGCTCCCTGAACAATCGCCTCTTTCAAATCCGTTAAACCGCGCAACAACCCCTTTTCTTTCCTTTCTTTATAAGCCAGGTCAAGGTAGAGAAGCATGATGATGCCTGTTTCGGCATCAACCCCAAGCAAGGCAATGATTCCGGCCCAGACGCCAATACTCAGGTTATAACCCAAAAGATAGAGAAACCAGAAGGCGCCGATCAGGGAAAAGGGAACAGCTAAAAGAACGATAAAGGTTTTGGTAAAAGAGTGAGTATTCAAATAAAGCAGAATTAAAATGATAAAAATGGTTAGGGGCACAACTAAAAGCAGCCTTTTCTTAACCCTTTCCATGTATTCATATTGGCCAGAATATTGGAGCGAGTAGCCCGGCGGAAGTTTTAATTTGGCCTTAAGGAGCGATTTAATTTCTTTTACATAGCTCCCGATATCGCGGCCGGCAACATCAATATAAACGTAGCTCGAGAGGCGGCCGTTTTCGTCGCGGATCATTCCCGGTCCCAACCTCAATTCTAAGTCAGCTAATTGAGCTAAAGGTATCTGAGTCCCCATAGGTGTCGAAATATAAACTCGCTTCAGCTTTTCCAAGTCGTCACGCAGTTCCCGCGGATAACGAACGTTGACGGGATAGCGTTCGCGTCCCTCAATCGTCTGGGTAACATTCTCCCCGCCTATAGCCGCCATTAGCTCCATCTGGAGGTCCTCGATACTTAAACCATAACGAGAAATTTCATCTCTCTTAATCTTAATATCCAGAAAATAGCCCTGGGCCGCTCTCTCGGCATAAACGCTTTTGGTGCCCGCAACTTCTGCCAGCAGAGATTCGGCTTCGACTCCGACTTCTTCCAGAGTTTTTAAGTCATCGCCATAAATTTTTATTCCTACCGGCGTTCTCACTCCTGTCGTCAACATGTCAATCCTCGCCTTAATGGGCATCGTCCAGGCATTGACCACTCCCGGAAGCCGGAGGGCTTTATCCAAACCATTTTCGCCGTATATCAGCTCCTCCCAGGAAATTCGGTCGGGCCAGAAGGTCCGGAATGGACCCTGGAGAAATTCGGGAATGATTCGGGAGTACCAGCGCTCCTTTTTTCGCCACTCATTTTGGGGTTTAAGCAGGATGGTCGTTTCCATCATGGAAAAGGGCGCCGGGTCAGTAGCGGTTTCGGCCCGGCCGGCTTTACCGAAGACTCTCTCTACTTCTGGAAACTGACGAAGGATTCTATCTTGGATTTGAAGTAGACGGCTGGCCTCGGTCACCGATATTCCTGGCAAGGTTGTGGGCATATAAAGTATTGAGCCCTCATTAAGGGGCGGCATGAATTCTGAGCCAAGACGGCGAGCCACAGGGATGACGCTCAAAATGAGGAGAAAAGCGATAACGACTATAGCCAAGGGTCGCTTGAGAACAAAATGGACCGCGGGTTCATAAAGCCGAAAGAGGAAGCGGCTAACGGGATGGCGCTCTTCAGAATGAATTTTGCCCCTGACGAGAATCATAATCAGGGCCGGCGCCACAGTAATAGCTACTAAGGCCGCAAAAAGCATCGCCAAATTCTTGGTATAAGCCAACGGCTTAAAGAGGCGGCCTTCGTAAGCTTCGAGGGTAAAAATCGGGAGAAACGCCACGGCAATGACTAACAGGCTGAAAAAAATTGGCCGACCTACTTCCTTGGTCGCCTGGATGATGACAGCCTCACGACGCTGCGGTCCGGACGGATTAAATGACTCCAGCCGTTTATGGGTATTTTCTACCAGAACAATCGTCGCATCGACCATGGCGCCGATAGCAATGGCGATGCCGCCAAGCGACATGATGTTGGAGGTAATTCGCAAAAAATACATGGGAATGAAAGAGAGAAGGACAGCCAAAGGTAGGGTTACTATAGGGACAAGGGCCGAGCGCCAATGCCAGAGAAAAATAAATATAACCAGCGAAACGATAAGCATTTCCTCCAGAAGCTTGGTTTTGAGGGTGTTTATGGAACGAAGAATTAAATCAGAGCGGTCGTAGGTCGTAACAAGCTCTACTCCCTCAGG
>CAZVIN010000070.1:0-30788 GCA_964627255.1 uncultured Eubacteriales bacterium | reverse complement strand
TGAAGCATAGCCCCAGCCTTAGGGGCTGCCACGTATTGTTGCCATTCCCTCATGGCCATTTTTCTCACCTCCTTCGAAGTTATGGCAGGCCATTTGGTACCTTATTACCCTGTCCAATTCTTGGAGAGCATTTCTCTATCTCTATCTATCTATCTATCTATCTATCTATCTATCTATCTATCTATCTGTCTGTCTGTCTGTCTGTCTGTCTGTCTTCTACCTGTCAGTCCATCCGTCCGTCAGTGAGTGAGTGAGTGAGTGAGTGAGTGAGTGAGTGAGTCAGTCAGTCAGTCAGTCAGTCAGTCAGTCAGTCACTAACTCCCCCACTCTGTCTTAATATCTTGAGTTTTGAAGGGCATCGGCAGAAAACCTGACGAAGCATTTTTTTGACTTTGTGTAGGCAAAGGCGTATAGATAAGGTGGTGAATATTTTGGTTCAGTAAAGGCGAAAAGGGAAATAATGAGAAGATAAGATGGAATAAAATTGGAGGGGGTGAGAATCAAGAAAAAGCAAGTTTTTCTAGAACAGCAAGTGTTATTTTATGGAAGAAAGGAGGAAAAATGAGGATTTCAAGGTTTTTTAGCTTAGTCTTTGGGCTGTGTCTTCTTTATTCCCTGGTTTTTTCCCAAGCTGCTGGTACCAGAGGCTCTGTTTCTGGCATCGTCAGGAGCACGGAAGGTGTCACCCTATCTCAGGCCAAGGTAAGAATATCAGGGCCCCTGCTTCCTGCTGGCAGAGAGTACACCACAACCGAAAACGGCGCGTTTCGTTTTGCCAGCCTTATTCCCGGGAAATATAAATTAGAAATTACCCATCCTGAGATGATCGACCTCTCCCTGGAGGTTATCGTTTCCTTGGATAAAGAGACGCAAGTGGAAGCGGTTATGGTTCCGGTGGGCCGGGTGCAGGAAGAAGTCACTGTCACTGCCGCTGCTCCTTTGGTCGATACTAAATCAACCGAAGTTTCCACCAATATTGATTCCAAGACCATTCAGAGCTTGCCTCTCGGCCGGACCTATGGTTCGCTTATTGCTCTTGCTCCTGGTGTTGCCGGTGGAAGATTAAACGCTGGCGGTAATCAGCAGGACAACGTTTTCCTCTACGACGGCTCGAATGTTACCAACCCCTTCTTTGCTAATCTCTTTTCGAGCTTTTCCGAGTTGGATATCCAGGAAATCAACATCAAAAGAGGGGCGGTTTCAGCTGAGTTTGGCCGGGCAGTAGGTATGGTTACCAACGCAATTACCAGGTCGGGCACCAACACGCTTTCTGGTTCCGCTAGGTTTGTCTACGAACCAGCGGCCTGGTATGCCAAATTCAAGGACCCGACGATAATCACGAAAACTAACGTTACCCGACCCTCCTTAGGTTTTGGTGGACCCGTCATGAAGGACAAACTTTGGTGGTATTTATCAGCTAATTTCCCCTATTCTAAGACCACAGGCCGAGTAAATAAATGGGGCTCAGTCCCTGATTCTAGGTATCCTACGACTGAATTTTTCCTTAAGTTGAATGCTACCCCCCATCCCAAACATCAGTTAGCCGCCAGCCTCAGGAATAGTTCCACTGAGGGTAAGAATGCTGGCATTGGCGTCTATGACCACCCTTCAACCGCCACCAACTATAAGAGCACCGAACGAATCTATTATTTTTCCTGGACCTGGGTTATCAGCCCCAATTCTTACTTAGAAATGAAATATGACCATGTCGACCAGAAGAATAGGGACGTTCCGGTGACCGAATTGGGCTATAAGCCAGCTTTTGACCCGACAAGGCTGGATAAGATGGGTTATTTTCGGACGGTTTCAGGCTATATGTTTGGTGCTCCTGAGGTGGGTCTTTATGTTGGCGCGGCCACGATGTATAACACGCAGAATTTCTTTCGCGATGAGCTCAAGGTTGTCTTTACCCAATACCTTGATTTTAGAGGCCATTCCCATGTAATCAAAGCAGGCTTCGGTTATGATTACGGTGGAGAGTACTTAGATAGAGTTGCCAATGGTTGGGGTACGGTAGCCTATGTGGCCAACATCGCTTCCTATGTCGGCGGCTCGTCGCGGCCCGGGTTCAGCGCCCGCTATTATCCAGAAGGGTCGACGCAAAAA
Source organism: uncultured Eubacteriales bacterium (assembly GCA_964627255.1). Lineage (GTDB taxonomy): Bacteria > Acidobacteriota > Aminicenantia > Aminicenantales > CALLJL01 > CALLJL01. The sequence goes on along the minus strand of CAZVIN010000070.1, from coordinate 28,682 downwards.
TCAGCGGGAAAAACCTATGCTTTATTTGCCCAGGATACCATTACTATTCGCGACCGGTTAACCCTGTATTTAGGATTCTTGCTCAACCGAGACGAATATCTAACCTTTGGCAAGAATGAATTTAATTTCTTAGTAGACGAAGCGGCTTATATCGCTAATTCGACTCAAGGCTATAAAACTGGCAAGTTCTATTTTGATTTCACCGAGGAGGTTCAGCCCCGGGTTGGTTTTACCTTGGTTTTAGACAAAAAAGCTGGTGACAAGCTCTACGGCAATTTTGGTCGCTACTACGCCCTTGATAATAAGAGCATTGCCCGGGCGGCCGCACCTAAGAGAATTTACTACATCGACGCTTATTTTGAACTAGCGGGTGGCGCGCCTGTCAAGGAAATTCCTTCCGCCGCGGAAACTGGCAAGGTTATTCTGCCTGAAATTAAGCCCACTTATCAGGATGAGACAGTTTTCGGCTACAGCCGGCCTCTTTTTAATAAAAAGTGGGTAGTTGACCTGTGGTATCAGTTTAGGACAGTTAAAAATGTCATTGAGGACTATCCGCTGGTTAATTATGGCCAATGGGCTGCGCCCCTCCGGTTTGTTTATAGCAGCGTGCCTTGGGCTCATCGTCGCTATCGAGCTTTCAACCTGCAGATTCAGCGACCCTTTGAGGGCAAATGGTCTTTTCTCCTGATGTATACATGGAGTAAGCTTTGGGGTAACTGGGACCTGGATTATGCCGAGTCACTTTTCTACGCTTCCTCCGCGCTTGATGATTGCCCGGGCCTTTACATGACTGACCCGAACAGGGAAGGAATCCTTCTGGGCGATAGAACTCATATTCTTAAGGTCTTTGTTACTTGGGAATTCTGGAAAAGAACCTTGGTCGGCGCTTATTTCCGTTATCAAAGCGGGGCTCCCTGGCAGATGCAAGGCCGAAGTTGGTGGTATAGCTACCGGACTTATTTGGAACCGGCTGGTTCGAGGCGAGTTGGCGCCTGGGCCAACCTTGATTTGCAGCTTTCCCATAGCATCCCCATCGGAAGACTCAATGGAGTAATTGAAGCCCGAATCATGAATGCCTTCAACAACCAGGCTGTTTTGTACGTTGACCCGACGAAATATTTTAACGTTGTAACCTGGAGCCCCTACACTCCTAAGGATGAAAACCCGAATTTTGGGAAGCCAACTTCTTATGCCAGCCCCAGAAGGTTTGTCTTGAGCTTTTACATTAATTTTTAAAATCAAGAGACGAAAAAGCTGGGATAAGCTCAGGTAGCTTTTTGTGAATTGTAAGTAGGGGGAGAGGGTTACCCTCTCCCCCACAAAAGGTTAAGAAGGAGTTTGATTAAGCGGCTCTTCCTAACGCGGCTAAAGAATCAGCCACTCGGCTCACCGCGAGAATGTAGGCTGCCTCGCGCAACGGGAGGCGGTGCTTTTCCGCCACCGTTAGAACGTCGGCGAAGGCTTTTTTCATCTTTTTTTCTGTTCTTTCCAGGATTTCCTCTTCGCTCAAGAAATAGCGTTGTAAATCCTGAACCCATTCCAGGTAGGAGACTGTTACCCCTCCGGCATTAGCCAAAATATCCGGCACGACAAGGACGCCTTTTTCTTGGAGAAGGCTGTCAGCTTCCAGAGTGGTGGGGCCGTTAGCGCCTTCAAGGATTATCTTCGCCTTGACTTGATGGGCGTTTTCACGGTTTATCTGTCCTTCGCAGGCGGCCGGGATAAGAAAATCTACTGGCAAAGAGATTAGAGTTTCATTATCAATGGGCTCGGTTTCAGGAAACCCAACTACCGTACCGGTTCGATTCACATGCTTTTCCACCTCAAAGGGGTCTAAGCCCCGAAGGTTAACGATACCCCCGAAAATATCAGTAATGGCGATAATTTGGCAGCCAGCCCGGTGGATTAATTTGGCAATAGAGGAGCCCACATTGCCGAAACCGAGTATGGCGGCTTTTTTCCCGGCGATTTCGGTATTAAGATAACGACAGGCCTCCTCCAGCACAAAGAATAGCCCATATCCTGTCGCCATGGCTCGTCCTTGAGAACCCCAAAGATGAAGCGGCTTGCCCGTGACGACAGCTGGCTCAAAGTAGCCTAAGCTCTGGCTATAGGCGTCAGCAATCCAGGCCATAGTCTGAGCATTAGTAAACATATCCGGCGCCGGAATGTCCTTATAAGGTCCGATAAGGTCCCGGATAGCCAAGGTATATTCCTTGGTCAGTTTTCGGAGTTCATTTTCGCTCATGTGCAGCGGGTCGCAGATTATTGCCCCTTTACCACCCCCAAAGGGAAGGTCCAGGACCGCACATTTCCAAGTCATCCAGGCGGCTAAGGCCTTGCATTCGCTCAAAGAAGCATTTGGGCTATACCTAATTCCCCCTTTGGCCGGGCCTCGCACGGTCGAATGCTGGACTCGAAAACCCGTAAAAGATTCCGCTCGGCCATTATCCCTGGTAAGGGATAGATGTACAATTAATTCCTTTTCGGGGTATTTAAGCCGCTGATAAATCCAAGGGTCGAGGTCAAGAAAAGTAGCTGCCCTTTCAAATTGAAGCGTTGCTTCAATAAAGGGGTCATATTCTTTTTCCTTAGGGAGCGCTGAACTAAGGTATTTTATTTTAGACCTATCTTGAGACATAGCTTCCTCCTTTTTGTTTTCAGCCAATTTCCTTAACCAGAAGTTTAAGTAATCGGTCGTAGCCAGCTTTCTGGAACTGGGCTATGGGGATCTTTTTTCCCTTATAGTGCAGAAAGGTTCCGGCGATTCTGGCTTTCCTTGCTTTTCGGCGCCTCGGGATTTTGGTGATGTCTGGAAAGGGAATGATTTCTGCCAGGGTGGTTTCAGAAGCTGGCGCTTCTTCAACCTTTTTGATGGCTTGAGAGTTATTTTTCATATTATGACCTCCTTATGATCACGCCTAATTCAAATGCAAAAAGCGGGCCAATCAGTAACTTATTGAAAATAAAGGAATTAATAATTATTGAAGGGTAATAGAAAGCATTTTGCTATATTGCAAAATGCAATACTTCTCAAAAATTAGGAAATGGTTTTAAGCTTTCGGAAGAGGGAGGTAGGATGAATGCCTAAAATTTTGGCCGCCTGACTCTTATTGTTTCCAGTGACTTTTAGGATATGCTTTATATAGGCTTTTTCCAGCTCTTCCATGGTAGGAAATTTTCCTTCAGGAATTAGCTCCTCTAATTTTTTCTTTTCTTCCGCTTTTGATTGTGAGCGTATCTCCAAGGGTAGATGATGGAATCTAATCTCTGTGTCCACGTGAAGAGACATGATTCTTTCGATAATGTTGCGCAGCTCCCGGACATTGCCTGGCCAGGAATAATTGACCATTACTTGGGCGGCTTCAGGCTCGATGCCTTCGTAGGTCCGGTGGAGTTCTTGGTTTAATTCTCGAACAAAATATAGCGCCAGGGGAATGATATCTTCTGGCCTTGCGCGCAGCGGCGGGATATTGATGGGAACGACATTGAGGCGATAAAAAAGGTCGGAGCGGAAGGAACCTTTTTCGACGGCTTTCGCTAAATCAGTGTTGGTCGCCGCAATAACCCGGAGGTTAACTCGAATCTCTTGGTGCCCACCGAGGCGGGTAAACGTGCCCTCTTCCAGGACGCGGAGAAGTTTAGCCTGAAGATTGAGCGACATATCGCCGATTTCGTCCAGAAACAGAGTGCCGTCATTGGCCTTCTCCACTAAGCCCATTTTTCTTTTGCGAGCATCGGTAAAGGCGCCAGCCTCATAACCAAAAAGCTCGCTCTCGAGAAGAGTCTCAGGGATAGCGGCACAATTGATTTCGACGAGCGGCTTGTCGGCTCTCGGACTATGGTAATGGATTGCCTTAGCCAGAAGTTCTTTGCCTGTCCCGCTTTCCCCCAAGAGGAGGACGGTCGTTTTATCGGCAACGGAAATTCTTTTAGCTATGGCCACAACTTCTTTCATCTTCTGGCTTTCTGCAATAATCCGGCCGAAATAGTACCGGCCCTTTTCTGATTCTATATGCTCAAGCACCTGGCATCGAAGGCTCAGGGTTTCGAGAGCCCGCCGGACAGTATTGCGCAGGTCGTTCAGCTTAAACGGCTTTAGCAAGTAGTCATAAGCCCCGAGTTTCATGGCCTCCACGGCCCTTTCTAAGATTTCATAAGCGGTCATCATAATCACCACTGTCTCCCCGCCCCTCTCTTTCACCTGGCGCAGCACTTCAATCCCGGAGATGCCGGGAAGCATAAGGTCAAGAAGGATTAACTGAGGTTTGAATTTTTCGTAAATTTCTAAGGCGGCCTCCCCAGTATCGGCTACAAGCACTTCATGCCCTTCCTTTTCTAAAACTTTTTTCAGGTTGTTTAGAGTCAGAACTTCGTCATCAACCAGAAGGATAGTGGCGCGATTCATGAAATAATCTCCCCTTCCTGAATATTTCCCCGTCCTGTTTGTCTAATGGGGAGCAGAATCGTAAAGGTGGTGCCCTTTCCTATCTCACTTTGAACGCTTATTTCGCCATGATGGTTTTTGATATAGCTTAAGCTAATGCTCAAGCCCAAGCCAGTTCCCTGGCTCTTTTTAGTGGTAAAAAACGGGTCGAAGATTTTATTCAGGTTTTCAGGAGGAATACCGCAGCCGTTATCGGTAATGTCAATTTGAACATATTCCCTGAATTTTACTTTGGAAGTAGTTACCGTCAAGTCTCCTCCATTAAGCATTGCCTGGGCGGCGTTAATGAAGATATTAGTAAGGACCTGACGAATCTGATTTAGGTCAGCGGTTATGGGAGGGAGCGAGGGGGAGAGAGCCTTTTCAATCCTGACTTTACGGAAAATAGGTTGATGGCTGAGAAAAGAAAGGGTTTCTTCAATCAGCTGGTTTAGGTTGATTTTAGTAAATTGGGGGGGTGAAGGGCGAGCAAAATTAAGCAATCCCCGAATCGTTTCAGAAATGCGGCTGATGTTTTCTAAAACAAGAGCCATCTCTTCTCTCTCTTTTTCCTCTTTAGCTTGTTCTTGCATAGTTTCTAAGAAAGAAGAGATCCCTTGAAGAGGGTTGTTGATTTCATGGGCCGCGCCCAAGGCCAGCTGGCTTAGGGCAGAAAGCTTTTCATATTCTGCCAGTTGCTGTTGTAATTTTTCCCTTTCGGTAATGTTTTCGATAAGACAGCTCACGCCTTGAATCTGACTTTTTCCGTCAAATATGGGAAATAAAGAGAAACGGAAGTATTCATCTGGCCGGGAACTCAAGGTCTTTTTAGCAATTTGCTGGGGCTTTCCCTGAAGAACGGTGTTCTCAAAAGCTAATTCCAGCTCGCGGTCATTCAGCCAGGGTAGGGAGTGGAAAAAGTCGTCGCCGACATTAATGTCGGCAACTTGAAACATTTCTCGAAAAGACCGGTTGAAATGGGTTATGCGGCCATTGATATCGAGGCCAATAACACCAGGAGAAAGGCTGTCTATAAGCTGGACAACGTATTGCCGAGAAAGTCGAAGCTCTTCGGCCAGAGTTTCTGTCTGGTTTATTTTTTGGGATAGCTCCAGGTTTAATTGGTCGAGCTCGAAACTCTTATGCCGCGAATCATCCAAAGCCTGGCGTAGATTTTCTGTTAGACGACGGATAAGAGAGGTTGTTCGTCTTGAATGCACATGAGACAGGCCAACCAGAACGGCAAAAAAGGCAAAGAAGACAAGAATTATCATTCGGTTGGCTTTGGTTACGGGCAACAGGGCCTCTTTTAAATCTACCTCGGAGACGAGAATCATCTCTGTGTTGGGGATTTTTTCATAGGCACAGAGAACCTTTTGGCCCCGGTAATCAAGATGGATAGTAACTCCCTTTTCTCTCCGATGAGGGTTTTCTTGCCCCCTATCAAATCCGTAATTTTTTAAGGGAATACCACCTAACTTAGTTGGCGAGAGAAGCAAGCCGGTGGAATCCACAAGAAATAGCTCTGAAGTCTCGCCCAAGCGTAAATCAAAAAGCAGGCTGTAGAAATACTCCAGGTTTAAGGAAGTTCCCAAGACACCGATGATTTCGCCTTGCCGATTGAAGAGAGGCTGAGAAAGAACAAGGGCTGGCTGCTGGAGGAGTTCCGAGTAAAAAATGCCCGAATTAAAAAAATTTCCCCGCCGAGAAACCATAAAATATGGCCGGGAAACAACAGATTGCCCGGCTAATTGCTTGTCAGTGGAAAGGACTATTCGGCCCTCGAGGTCCGCGACGAAGAAGCGCTCGTACCAGGGCCTTCCCTTTGCTAGTTGCTCTAAGATGGGAAGAATCTGGTCTATTTCAGAAAGGGAATCAAGGTCGAGCTGACGATAAGAGCGAAAGTCGATTTCCCGCTCGCGAAGAAAGAGAGTGATGATTTTAGCATTTTCCTCCACCGTCATCGCCAACTGATTAAATGATTGACGCTGAATTATCCGGGACAAGCTGAAATTCATGAAAATTAACAGCAAAATAAAAGGCGTGATGAAAAGGACAATATTGAAAAAAGTATTTCGCTGCGTAAGCCGACGATAATTCAACTCTTCGCTATGTGATTTCAGGGAAGGTGCCTTAAGCATTATTGTTAGATTCTTATTTTAACAGAAAAAGCCGGAGTTGTCGTCGTCAGTCGTTTCAATTAAAATAGAGCCCTAAGCTAACAATGCTCCTAGCGAAAATTGTTCAGTCGATGCGTCCGGCGCAATGGACTAAAAATTTTTTCCTTTTTGCCGCTCTCATCTTCGCTCAGAAATTTCTTGAGCCGCAAAGCTTCTTGAAAGTGGCTGAAGCCTTTCTCCTTTACTGCCTTCTTTCGGGCTCTCTTTATCTTTTTAACGACCTGATGGACCTTAAAGAAGACCGAGCCCACCCCCTCAAAAATCGCCGTCCGATAGCGGCGGGAGAGGTTTCGCCGAGGGCTGCCCTAATTTTTTTCGTGGCTGGCAGCGTCGCTGCTCTGATCTGGGCCTGGTTTTTGAACGGGCCGTTCTTCTTGATAACGGCCTTTTATTTTCTCCTTCAGATAGCCTATTCGGCACGGTTGAAGCATACGGTTATCCTGGATATTTTTATCCTGGCTTCGGGGTTTGTGATCCGGGTGATGGCCGGGGGTTTAGCGATCAAGGTCCCGATATCTTCCTGGCTCCTTATCTGTACTTCTCTTCTTTCTTTATTTGTCGGCATGAGCAAAAGGCGTCATGAACTGGTGCTGCTTGAAGACCGGGCCCCAGAGCATCGGCCTATACTTAAAGAATATAGTGCTTACCTTCTTGACCAGATGATCGCGGTAGTTACGGCGTCTACCCTTATTGCCTATTGCCTATATACAATTTCGTCCGAAACAGTGGAAAAATTTGGGACGCGTAATCTCGTCTTTACCTCGGTCTTTGTTCTGTATGGCATTTTCCGGTATCTCTATTTGGTCCACCAGAAAGGCTTGGGCGGAAGCCCCGAGGAGCTTGTCCTTGGGGACAAGCCTCTTCTGGTTAATATCTTGCTGTGGGCGGGGTCCGTTTTTCTGATTATTTATGTTTTGAGGTAAAAAAATGACAAAAGCCAAAGTGGCCGTTGTGAAAACCTCACCAGAGACGGTCCTGGAAGATGTGAAAAAAGTAATGCATCTGGCTGAATACCAGAATTTCTTGCGCCGAGGGCCGGAGATTGCCTTAAAAATAAATATTTCCTGGCATCATTATTATCCTGCCTGTTCTACTACCCCCTGGCAGCTGGAGGGAGTAATTAAAACCCTGCTGGGAGACGGTTATCCCCGCGAGAGTATTTATGCCTGCCATAATCGGACGGTGGTGGTTTCGGCGAAAAAGGGAGAAAGGCGCAACAAACATTTGCCTGTGGTCGAAAAATACGGATTGAGAAATATCCATCTCTATGAAGGGGAGGAGTGGGTTAAATACACGCCTAAGGGAAAAATAAGGGTGCTTCATTCTATTTTTCCTAAAGGCTTAGAAATTCCTCGCCGCTTTATTGGTTCTAATATTATCCACCTGCCGACAATGAAAACCCACGTTTTTACCACTATGACCGGCGCGATGAAAAATGCTTTCGGCGGTCTTTTGCAGGAAAGGAGACATTGGACACATAGCGTCATCCATGAGACCTTGGTTGATTTGCTGGTAATCCAAAAAGAAATACACAGTGGGGTGTTTGCGGTTATGGATGGGACGATTGCCGGCGATGGTCCCGGCCCGAGATGTATGGTACCCCATATCAAAAATTATCTTTTGGCCAGCGCCGACCAGGTGGCCATCGATGCCATCGCAGCTAAAATGATGGGGTTTGACCCTTTAGAGCTAAAGTTTATTCGCTTAGCCCATGAAGACGGGCTGGGCTGCGGCGACCCCCGAGAAATCGAGGTCGCAGGTGAAGATATTTCTGAGGTTAATTTTCGTTTCCAAAAAGCGACAAATACCTTAGCCAGCCGCGGCCAGAAACTTATTTACTGGGGGCCGCTTAAACCCCTGGAAAAAATTCTTCTTCGCTCTTTTATTACTCCCTGGTCCTATTTAGCTTCGGTTATTTTCCACGACTGGCTCTGGCATCCCTTTATCGGTCGCCGTCGTACCCGAAAAATAATGAAAACTCCCTGGGGCGAACTGTTTAAACAATACTAACCATCCTGATGGGAAAGGAAGATTCCGGCTTTTGGGGTGCGGCAAACCAGAAAACCAGCACGAATTACAAGAAATAGATGCTCTTTACCTAATAAATAAATCAAGCTGGGAGTTTGGCCAGAAGAAAGTCCACGGCCTTTTTCAGCGTCATCTCCTGGCGCTCAACATCGCGATAATAATTCATGATAAAGCTAAAGATGTCGCCCTTAAGCCCCTCGCAGAAACAATAATATTCTTTGTCATCATATAAGAAGGAAGATTCCTGTTGATGGAAGGGGCAGGGGGCTAAAAAAAGATTACTGGTTCCGGCTGGCTCACCTTTAATCCCGAATTCCTTAAGAATTTCCACCAAGCTGAGGCATTTTTTTATCGTCTCCATCTTTTCCATCAGGCGGGTATCAGCGCCATGGAGGTGACGGAGGTTAAGGAAGACGTAGGCCAGTCCCTCCTGTCGACACTCGTCACAAACCAAAGCTACCTCTTCACTTCCCAAAATTTTTCTTGCTTCCCCTTCTCCCTCGGCTCGGAGGATAGAAACAATATGATGGGGGGCGTTGGGATTAATCGTCTTGCCGCAAAGATGACAGGCTGCCATGCTTACTCCTTTCTTCGCGCCAAAATAAGAGAATCTCTATTATCATTTTTGGGTGAGAAAAATCAAGCTTTCAGGAAGCGCCAGCTGCGCGGTTCTTTTTCTAAATGATAAACCAGAAGGGACCGGATAACCGAGGCTATTTTTTCGGCTTGGTCAGAAGTAAGAGGAAAATCGCCTTTATCTGGCGGGGGCGATTTCTTGGTCCATTTGATAAAAGTAAGGAGCTCCAAAGGGACCGGCTCTTTTTTTTCTGAGGCACAGCGGTCGCAATAAAATCCGTCTCGCTTAGGTGAAAGCCAGATTGTCCCCGCCAGAGAATGACGGCAACGGAGACACCGATTGGCGTCAGGGAGAAGCCCGCCCAAGCGCAATAGCCAGACCTCATAATAACGGCTTAGGAGATGACGGCCGCCTCCTCCGCTAAGAGCTTTAAGGCAGGCGAGGAGCAGCCTGAAAAGCGGCTCTTCCTTCACTCGGGCGGGATAAAATTCTTCGGCCAATTCAGCCCAATAGCTCAAAACACAGGACGTGTTAAAATCGGCTTGCAGGTCAAGAAAAGATTCAATAAGGTCGCATTGGCTAATGGTGACCAACTCCTGGCGCTCTTTTTCATAATAAAAAACTTTTACATGAGACATTGGTTCGAGACTGCTACCAAAGCGGTTCCCAAACTTTCGCGCTCCTATGGCTCGGCCCCGCAGCAGCCCTTTATCTCGGGAAAAAAGGACTACCAGCTTGTCCTGTTCACCGACGGGGAGACTTCTGAGAATTATGGCTTCAGTGCACTCGATGGGCATAAAACCCTAATCAACAAAGGTAATGTTTAATCGGTGAATGGCCGATTCCAGTTCCTCAAGGTTGAGGCCTAATTCTTGGGCGGTTAGCTTGATATCCCACTTGTTTCGAGTTAAGGTGCGATGGATGTAATGTCGCTCGAACCTTTGCCTAACCTCTTTTAAAGAAAGACCTTCCAAGGAGGGCGTTATAATCTCCAGTTCTCTCGCCTCCACTAAAAGGGCTAAATGTTCGGCGGTAATTGTTTCTTCGGGTACCAGAATGACAAAGCGCTCGACGACGTTCATCAGTTCGCTGACATTGCCTGGCCACATATAATGAAGAAAAGCCTCCATCGCTTCCGGGCTCATCTGTTTGGGTTTCTTTCCGTATTCTTGGGCAAAGTAATCCAGAAAGTGTTCGACCAGGAGGGGAATATCTTCCACCCTTTCGCGCAGCGGTGGAATGATGAGCGGAATAACATTGAGTTTAAAAAAGAGGTCTTCCCGGAAGAGCCCTCGATTTATTTGTTCTTTAAGGTTTCTACTGGTGGCAGCAATAATTCTGACGTTAACCGGCAAAGGATAATTTAAGCCCGGGACATCAAACTTTTCTTCTTCCACAAGACTCACCAGCTTGGCTTGAGTTTTGAGGTTCATGTCGTTTATTTCGTTGAGAAAGAGAGTTCCGCCGTTAGCCTGGAAAATTTTACCCCGGCGGTCGCGGCCGATTCCTGGAGTGGGCTCAGATTGATAGCCAAAGAGTTCGCTTTCAATCAAATGGTCAGGGATGGCGGAGCAATTGATTTCCACAAAACGTTTATCGCGACGCGGACTTAGTTGATGGAGCAGCCGCGCCACGTAGTCCTTTCCCGTCCCGTTCTCTCCATAAATAAGGACGCGACCGTTTGACGGGCCGACGCGGCTAATTTCTTCCTGGAGACGTTTAATAGCTCGACTTTGCCCAGTCAAGTAGAATTTGCTTTTTTGCCTTTCTCGGAGCTGGAAATTTTCTTCTTCCAGTTTTTTCTGGCGGAGGGCGTTGCGGACAGTAAGAACTACTTTTTCTAAGGTGAGAGGTTTTTCCAGAAAATCAAAGGCACCCATCTTGGTGGCCCGCACGGCGGCTTCGATAGTTCCGTGGCCGGAAATCATAATCACCTGGAGATTGTCCTCGATTTCTTTGAACTGCCGCAGCGCTTCCAAGCCGTTCATTTCTGGAAGCCAAATATCTAAAAGAATTAAATCAAAGGCCTGTTCTCGGAAAAGCTTCAAGCCATCTTCGGCTGTTTCCACCGTGGCGACTTCGTAGCCTTCATCTTCCAGAATAGCCTGAAGAGTAGCGCCAATACTGGGTTCGTCGTCAATAACTAAGATTCTTTCTGGACTCATCTTTTTTGCCTCAAACCGGAAGTTGAATCACAAACTTGGCACCGTGGGGAAGGTTATCTTCGACCGTAATCGAGCCGTTATGTTCCTTAATTATTTGGTGAACAATAGCCAAGCCGAGTCCTGTTCCTTTCTTTTTGGTCGAAAAGAAGGGCAAGAAGAGTTTGTTCTTATCTTCGGCCGGAATTCCCGGTCCAGTATCAGCGACCTCGATGTTAACTCGATTTTGAGCTCGGTCCAAGCTTGTCCGGACACTGATTTTGCCTCTTTTATTCATCGCCTCCACCGCGTTATCAAAAAGGTTGATGAGGACGCGTTTCATCTGCTCGGGGTCAATAAGGAGGGAATTCGGAACCTCCGATGAAAAGTCGACGTGGAATTCTACTTCGGAGAAAATGCCCCGGAAAAGGGAAACAACCCGGGCGATGGTTTCATGCAAATCATGCGGCTGTAGCTGAACCTTGGGGAGCCGGGCAAAATTAGAAAACTCATCGACCAAAGCCTTAATTGTTCGCGATTCTTGGAGAATAATTCTGGCTCCCTCTTCAACTGCCTCCGAGGCCATAGCCTCCTCCTTTTTCAACGTTTTTAGAATTCTTTCGGCGGAAAGTTGAATCGGGGTTAGGGGATTCCTAATTTCATGGGCTACTCTTTGGGCAACTTCTTTCCAGGCAGCCACTTTTTGAGCTTGAATAAGCTGAGTAAGGTTATCGAGAACAATAATGAGCCCCGAGAATGTGTTATCGGCTAAGCGAAGGGGAATCAAAGTCAGGGCCAAGGTGGCGGTCTGACCGTCAGCAACAATGGTCACTTCTTTGGCTCCGAGGCGAGCTCTATTTCTCAGCCCCCATTCAATATAGTGATTAAGCTCCTGAAAGCGGGAATCTTGCAGGACTTCTTGGTAGCTCCGGCCAACCTGGCTGTCCCGCTGAAGAGCCAGCATTTCCCGGGCAGAAGGGTTGATAGTCATAATTTGGCCAACTTCGTTCAGGGTAATGACGCCGGTGGTAATATTATAAAGGATTGTTTCCGTATAACGCCGTCTGTTCTCTAACTCCGAAGTTTTTTGGGCAATATTTTTTTGGCTTTCTCTCAAGTCGGCAATCATCTGGTTAAAAGATTCGATGAGGGTGCCGATTTCGTCCGAGGCCGGGTCTTCGACGCGAACGTCGAGGTTACCGCGTGATACTTCCTTGGTGGCTAAGGCGAGTTTTTCGATAGGAACAGTAATACTTTTAGCTAAATGGAAGCCGATCCAGCTGGCAGCAAAGACAATCAACAAGGTTACGAAAAGAAGAGTAATAATATAGAAGGCTTTCATCGGGTTTTTTTGAATCAGCAACAGACGATAGCGCTGAATATAAGTACTGATATTTTGGATTTTCTGGGCATAACTCCGGGGAATAAACTTGCCAGTGGCAATAAAAACATTGCCCAAATCAGGAACAGAAAAAGACACCCCGCGTCGAACCATCTCTCCCTGACCCATTAGCTCGATACTCTGAAATAGTTCTCCGAGGTGGGCCCGTTTAATCATGTTGGGCTGGACAGGCCGATAATCCTGAAGCGGTAAATTTGGGTTGAGGTAAGTAAACAGCTCCTCGTCTTCAAGATAAACGCCAATTTCATCCAGTTGGTATTCCGTGAGCTTGCTCCAGATAAAATCGCGCAGTAACAGACGGTTTTCTAAAGTGGTAAGTTTTTGTTTGCGAATAGTCTGGGCTAATTGCAAGGCGTAATGATAAGTAATATCGCCGGTCGTGGTATAAAAACCGTCCGCTACCTCCTTGGTGTCGGCTAAGATTTTATCAAAGGGGGTTTGGAACCAGCGTTCGATATTCCGACTAATAAGGTCGGAAGCAAACAAGAAAAGCAGAAGCGTCGGAATAAGAGAGAGGCCGATGAAAAAAAAGACTAACTTTGTCTTAAAGTGGGCCCCAACAACTTTATGTTTTCTTTCTAAATAGAGCTTAGCTAAATTCCTTCCCAGGACAAAAAGAAGGATAAGGAAAAGCAGCAAGACAATAATCTGAAGAGAAGAGAGGAGAAGGTTGGTAAAAGAAGTAGGAGAAAACTCCTGCGTCTCGCGGATGAAGAACTCGACGGTAAAAAAAAGAATAACGAGCAAGACAATGACGACGCCGATGAGGCGGGCACCTTTTTGTTTGGTTTGTTCCATGGCTTTTAAGGTCGAACAGGGGCAATGAGCCGGGCAAGTGACTCGGGGATTGAATCAGGTTGAGATTCAATAAAATCTTTCAGGTTTTCCAGCGTGATGCGGATATTTTTCACTACAGCTCCGGAGCGACCCAAGGCTTTTCCCTTAAGGCCGTTGAGACTGTAGGTCATGCCTCCGGCATTGCCTAAGTGCAGAAGCAGTTCTTTACTGGCCGTAGTCTCAAAAGTTGTGCCCGGACCCTTAATGCCGTCAAGCTTTAGGACACCGTCAGCATAAACCTGGATCCAGGTTCTTTGGTGAAAATTGATTTGGAGACGAAGCTCGGTAACCGGGGCCGGCGCGGTCAATTCTTCGGGTGGCTTTTGAGGCCAAGCAGGGATGGGAAGGGGTTCTTGGATGATAGCTGACCGGCTGATAACCTGCTTTTTCTCCTCACGCGGCCGGAAAAGCCAATAAGAAAGCGCTAAGCCTATGGCCAAAATAAAAATGGTTATAAAGATTCGGGCGAAAGAAAGCCGTTTTTCTAAGATATCAGGTTCTTTTTTTCGGGGGGGTTCTTCTTTTTGCGGGCAAAGAGCTTCATAGCGGTCCAGAAGTGCTTTGGCTTCCAGCCCAACATAATTGGCATAGGCGCGGAGTACAGCCCTGATAAAAAAGCCCCCCGGTACAAGGTGGAAATTATCCGCTTCGACCGCGCTGAGAAAACGGAGGCTGATTCTCGTTGCCCGGGATATTTCTTCCAGCGATATGCCCCTCTTTTCCCTTTCCTGCTTTAATTCTTGCCCTAAGGAAGCCATTAAGAAAATTTTAAGGGAAGAGACAGGGGGTGTCAACCTAAAGGGCAAATTAGCCCGCAGCCAAAACCCCAAAGTGGTCAGACGAAGGGCGGCTGGCCTCTTTCTTTTTGGCTTTTTTCTATCTAAATTAGAATAAAGAATGAATTTAAGAGACCCTCTCCGCCGCATAAGGTTAATTGATAGGTGCCTTCGATGAATTTAGAAAAAGCGCGACGGGCTCAGCAACTATTAGCCGAGAAGCTGCGCTTTGAGCCGCTCCGGCGACCCATAAATTTCGTCGGCGCCGCGGATTTTGCCTTTGACCTCAACTCTGGGAGAATTGGCGCTGCTTTGGTTGTAATTGATATCAACACCTTCAAAATAGTCGACGAAGCCACAGCGGTGGCCAAGTCAGCATGCCCTTATATACCTGGTTATTTATGTTTTCGGGAGGGGCCCGTTTTTTTCCAGGCTTTTCGGCGGATAACTCGCCGGCCCGAAGTCTGGTTTCTCGACGGCAACGGCGTCGCTCATCCCCGACGTATGGGCTTGGCTTCCTTTGTTGGGGTCATTGCCGATGTGGCGACAATCGGTTGTGCCAAGAGCGCCTTTTTTCGCTTTGAAATGCCGGAGAGTTGCCGCGGCTCTTTTACCATCTACCGGAACCGAGATAATGAACCGGTGGGGTTCTGTGTTCGCACCAGGGAAGGGGTTAAACCGGTTTTCGTTTCCCCAGGCCACAGAGTCAGTTTTGAAGATTGCCTCTGGTTAACTCTGGAACTGGCTCGTTTTCGATTACCAGAGCCCCTGCGTTGGGCCCATTGGCGGGCTAAACAAGTTTTTCTTCGGTCTTAAATCTTCAGAAAGCGGGAAAGCGAACTAAAACTACCGAGAAGCCCGATAATTCCACCGCCAACCATCAAACTCAGAGCTTGGCTTAGGTTAAGGGAGCGGAGCTGGAAAAGTTGTTGGAAAGCCCCCAGACTGTAGCCAACGTAGAGGGGAAAAAGCTTAATAATCAGCCAGAGAAAGCCCAAGGCGATGCCGCTTCCCAAGATGCCGAGAACGGTTCCTTCTATTAGGAAAGGGAAACGGATAAAGTTGTTGGTGGCGCCGACCAAACGCAGGATGCCTATTTCGTCCTGACGGGCGATGACGCTAAGGCGAATAACGTTAGAGACGATCAGAAGCGATGCCAAAATTAGAATGCTGGCCAAGAAAACGCCTATCGCCCGGACTACCCGGCCGAAGGCTTCCACCTTTTCTACCCAATCGCGGTTGAACTGAATGTCCCGCACCTTGGGCTCATGGCGCAGGCTTTCGAGAAAGCGGTCGACGAGGGAAGACCGAGAATATCTTTCTTGAACCGTGATTTCAAACGAGGGCGGAAAAGGGTTTGTCCCCAAATCACGAAGCACCGGCTCCAGGTCAGGAAAATTCTTAGCCAAGCGGGCCGCGGCTTCTTCCGGGCTAACATAATCTATCTTGGTTATGAGCGGCGATTGTTTGACTTTGGCTTCGAAGGCTTCTTTTTCTTGCGGACTCAGGTTTTTATCCATGAAAACCACTATGGCTAAATTGTGAACCAGCTCCGTCGCTAAATGCTGGAGATTATTAGAAAGAGAAATAAATATCCCCAAAACGAGGAAAGAAAAGCTAATGATTAATAAAGAAAATAGATGTCGACCTCGGTTTTGCCACAGACTCGTGCTGGCTTCGCTGAGGCCGTAACTTATTTTTTCGAGGATGGCAGAACTTCCTTTCCCGTCAGTTTACCTTTGTGCAGAAAGAAAATTTTTTCGCCAAAATGGCGGATAAGTTCCCGGTCATGGGTACAGACGATAACTGTGGTCCCGCGGCGATTGATTTCTTTGAAAAGGCTCATGATTTCAAAGGCCAAATCGGGGTCTAAATTACCAGTCGGCTCATCAGCCAGAATTATCTTGGGTTCGTTAACTATGGCCCGCGCAATGACGACCCGTTGCTGTTCTCCGTAAGATAGATGGGAAGGCAAGTCCCACATTTTGTGGTGCAAATTGACGAGACGCAGGGCGTTAAAAACACGGCGCCGCATTTCTTTGTTCCCCAACCCGATGACACGAAGGGATATGGCCACGTTATCGAAAACGCGGCGCTGGTAGAGGAGACGGAAATCCTGGAAGACGATCCCCATGGTCCGACGGAGGCGAAAAATAAGATGGTCGGGTATCTTTAAGACGTTGACCCCGTCGATGACAATCTGGCCCTGCGTGGGCAAGATTTCCCGAAAAATGACCTTGAGGAGAGTTGTTTTTCCCGAGCCACTGGGTCCGGTGATGAAGCAAAAATCACCCTGGCGGATAGTCAGCGAAACATCAGCCAGAGCCCAATCTGGTTTTTGGTATTGTTTCCAGATATGGTAAAGCTCAATCATGACCTGGTGGCTGGTTGAGTTTAACCCGAAGCAGGGCCTCGATTAACTGGGGGTCTGCTAAGCCCCGCGTCTCGCGCCTTACCTGCCCAACAAAAAAACCCAGGACTTGTGTTTTTCCCTGTTTGTATTGATTGACCGGTCCGGGGTTTTTTTCTAAGATTCGGTCAATGATGGTTTCTAATTCCATCTCGTCAAATACTCGGGATAACCCTTTTTCTTCTACAATCGACTCTGGCGAGCGGGGCTGACGGAGCATTTCGGGAAAAACAATCTCCTTGGCTGCGGCCATCGTGAGCTTCTTGCTTTCAATTAAACTGACCAGTTCTGCTAAAAGCTGGGGCGAGACGGGGAATTGCGTGATGCTTTCATTGCGTTCCTTAAGTACCCGCAGCACCTCCCGAAGTATCCAGTTGCTTACACTCTTGGGGAAGTGGCAGGCCTTGGCGGCTTGCTCAAAATAATCGGCCAGAGGTCGGGATGAGGCCAAGATTTTGGCGTCATAGAGAGGGAGATTATAGGCAGCCATTAAGCGCTCAATTTTTTCATGGGGTAATTCAGGCAGACTGCGCTTGGCGGCTTCGACCATTTCTCTTTCGAGGATAAGCGGTGGCAAGTCGGGCTCAGGGAAATAGCGGTAATCATGGGCTTCTTCTTTGCTCCGCATCGGAAAGGTTTTATTTTCAGCCGGGTCAAAAAGCCTGGTTTCTTGATGGATAACCTGACCCCTCTCGAGAGCCTCAACCTGACGATGAGCCTCATATTCCAGGGCTTTGTGGAGAAAACGGAAAGAATTGAGGTTTTTTATCTCAGTTTTGACGCCCAGTTGCTCACTACCTCGAGGTCGGACCGAGATGTTGGCATCACAACGGAGGCTTCCTTCTTCCATGTTACCGTCGCAGATTTCAAGGTAGAGAAGAAGCGTTCGCAGTGCCGAGAGAAACTCCACCGCTTCTTCGGGGGAGCGAATTTCAGGCCGACCGACAATTTCCAAGAGCGGCACGCCGCAGCGGTTAAAATCAAGGCTGCTCTTTTTGTCAGAATCGGGAAGGCCGTCATGAATGGATTTCCCGGCGTCTTCCTCTAAATTCATTCTTTCTAAAGCGATGGCCTTTTTTTCTTCCGCAGTAATAAAGATAATCTGGCCGCCCGCCGCGATTGGATGTTCGTATTGCGTAATCTGATATCCCTTTGGTAAGTCAGGGTAAAAGTAGTGTTTACGACTGAATTCAGAAAACTGATTAATGGTGGCGCCGACGGCCAAGGCGAATTTGAGGGCCATAAAAACTGCTTCTCGGTTAAGAACCGGGAGAGCGCCCGGCAAACCCAGGCATACGGGGCAGGTTTGGGTATTAGGCGGCTGACCATAAGCAGTGCTGCAACCGCAAAAAAGCTTACTCTTAGTTAACAGTTGGGCGTGGATTTCCAAGCCGATGACGGCTTCGTATTTGGCGAAATTTATCATAAAAAGGTAATCTTTAGCGGGCAAAGAGAAACATGAACCAGCCGAAAAGAAGGGCGCCGCCGACCATGATTAAGAAAAGGGAAATCATGTAGCGAAGACGGCTTTTGAGGTCATGGCGGCGCAACAACCCGAGAACGATAGAGACCAGCAGAGCGTAAACAGCCATTGAAAGCAGATGACTTTCAAATTTCATGTTTTCTTACCTCGAGCCAGGTCAAAGGCGTCAAGGGCGACAAGATAGTTAAGAAGACCGGCCCCAGCCAAATAGGCAGTCCCAAATTCAAAAGTGGGTCTCTCTAAAATGCCCCGGCCGAAAGGAATTATTCGGGCCAAAAGATAAAGCAGGCTATTACCCAAGTCGGCAAAAAAAGCCAAGACGGTGAGAGGGTTTTCCAGCTGGAAGGGATATATCTTGCCTCCCATCGCCAGTCCCAGGCCAGCCATGCCGCTAATACAGAGGAAGAAAAGTAGACCGCGGATTATTCTTTTTTGGATGATATGGCCAAGCCCGGGAACCAACCAGCCGGCGAAAAAAAAGAGAACCGGTTTTAATCTCATTTTTTAAGGGAAAATCTTAATCTAATTTTAGTTCCAAATCAAGTGACTTTCAGTATAATAAATTCATGCCAGAGCTTCCTGAAGTGGAAACGGTTCGCCGCTCTCTTGAGCCCCTGATTAAAAATCGGGATATCTGCCAGGTTGATTTAAGATGGCCCGGCCTGCTTAAAGAAACCAGGCTCGCCACGCTTCAGGGTTTAGTTGGGTCTCGCTTCTTAAAGGTGCGGCGCCGCGGGAAAACACTTCTCCTCGATTTGGACCGAGGTCAGACGATGCTCTTTCATCTCAAGATGACAGGCCAACTTTTTTTGACCTCGTCTGCTGAACCGGTGGACAAACATGACCAACTAATTTTGAAGTTGGATTCGCCGCTCGAGCTTCGTTTTCGCGACCCGAGAAAATTTGGCTACCTGATGATTTTCCCCACCTCCTCCGAGGAGATAGTAAATCCTCTGTGCAGGCTTGGTCCCGAACCTAATTCTTTAACCCTGGAGCAATTCATCTCGCTTTTAAGGGGGCATAAGGGAAAAATCAAACCGCTTCTCTTGCGTCAGGATATTATTGCGGGAATTGGCAATATCTATGCAGACGAAATCCTCTACCGAGCCCGAATTCATCCCGAAAAACCGGTGTCTCAACTTAACCGGGCTGAGTTTGGTCGTGTTTATGATTCTATGAAGTGTATCTTATCCCGAGCGATTCGCTATCGGGGGACTACAGTTCGCACTTACCGGGACGGCCTCGGAGCACAAGGTGCTTATCAACGCCGCCTTCAAGTTTATGGCCGAGAAGGCAAAAAGTGTCCTGTCTGCGGGCAGGCAATCGAGCGAAAGAGAGTGGGAAGCAGGAGCGCCTTTTTTTGTCCTCGCTGCCAGCGCCTTAAATCAATGTCACCACCCAGCCATTCCAGAT
The DNA here is from genome assembly GCA_964627255.1 of uncultured Eubacteriales bacterium. GTDB lineage: Bacteria > Acidobacteriota > Aminicenantia > Aminicenantales > CALLJL01 > CALLJL01. Next base: position 9,009 of record CAZVIN010000070.1, on the reverse strand, counting down.
AAAATTTTCTATTAATTCTTTTCCGCCTCATGTAGCTCAGGCGTCATCATTTTTTTATCTATTTTTCCCAGTGGCTGGCTTGCTTTGGAATACTCAGCCGGATTCCCTCGTAACAATCACCCTTAAATCCTCCTTTAAAATAGAAAAAGATTTATTCTTATCATAATTTCTAAAGAGGGACTGAGATAAGGTGCTATAAAAAGTAGCTCCCGGGGTTTTGTTTGGGTAAACCTGGAGAATTAAAGGTATCAGGAGGCTCGTAAAGAGGCTTTTGATGAGGAGTTTTAAAAGAAACTCCATTCTATCGCCTTCGTATCTTATTGATATTCATTTAATTAGCCTCATGGGCAATAAAATTGCAGGAGCTGAATTCGCTATTAGGCGCCTGGAAATCTTTTGTTTTAGCCCCAAGAAAGTCAGATGAACTTAAAAATTCTTTTATCCTCGACTGAAGACTCTTTTTAGGTCAAAAGAATAGTAAGCAGCGACGATAAAAAAGCGCTGAAGCTACTATGCTTTTTAAGCGGAGCCCGGGAAGGATTGACATAATTATTTTATTAAATATAATAAAATGTTCATAGAAAATGAGGGAAATGGACGAAATTAACCCCTTTCAAAAAAGGAAAACTTTTTCTTGGAAGCTTGGAGCTAATCAGAGGAGAGGGGATTTTTTAAGCTGAAAGAGCATCAGACGTGAAGCAATCTTATTTCAGGAGATAAGAATGGCTCATTTAGATTGGCAAGGAGTTTTATCTTTGGCCATATCCCGAGAAGAAGAAGCCGCCGCTAATTACCACCGCCTTCAAGCGATGGCCAGTGACCAGGCGACAAAACAACTTCTATTAGAGCTGGAGGAAGAGGAGAAAAAACATAAAGAGAAGCTCGAGGCTTTAGACCAGGACGCTTTGCTTTCTTCAGAACTTCCGCAAGTTGAAGACCTCGGGCTCACGGACAAGCTGGTTGCTGAACCGCTTTCGCCAGAAATTTCCCTCCAGGACGCGCTGATTTGGGCGGCTAAAAAGGAAAAACAAGCGGCTCTCTTTTATGCCGCCTGGGCCCAAAAAGTCCGCTCGCCACGACTTAAACGCTTGTTCCGTTTCCTGGAAAAACAGGAAAAATCTCATAAGCTGCGCCTCGAGCTGGAATATGAAAGACAGTTTCTGCCCGAAGATTAAAAGATTGGTTTCCATAGATTTTTTATCTAAATTTTAAAATAATATGGATAAAGCAATATAATTTAAGAAAGGATTCCATTAAAAAGGAGGGAAAATGACTGTGTTAGAAAAATGGGAATGTACCGCCTGCGGTTACATCTATGACCCAGAAAAGGGCGACCCTGATAACGGGGTCAGTCCAGGAACCCCCTTTGAGTCCTTGCCCGATGATTGGGTTTGCCCGCAGTGCGGAGTCAGTAAAGATTTTTTCCAGAAAATGGGAAGCTAAGAAAGGTTTGAACGACAATGCGGGTAGTCATCATAGGGAATGGAGTGGCCGGAACGATTGCCGCCAAAACTCTCCGGGAATTAGATTCCCAGGTGGAGATAGTAATCTTGGCCGAGGAAAATTACCCCTATTATCCTCGTCCTAACCTAATCGAGTTTATTTCTGGCCAGCGGCCTCTGGAGAAAATGTTTGCTTTTCCCGAAGATTGGCATAAGCGGCAAAGAATCGAGGTTTTTTTAAGCGCCGCGGTAAATCGCCTCGATTTAGAACAAAAAGAGGTCGAACTAATTAACGGTCAGAAAGAAAAATTTGATGCTCTCCTTTTGGCTTGCGGGGCCAGCGCGGGGATGCCGCCGCTTAAAGGAGCTGACTTGAAAGGGGTTTTTACCCTCCGCACTCTCGATGATGCCGGGAAAATCCTAAATTATTTAGCCCAAAGGAATAAAGTTGTGGTCATCGGCGGCGGGCTTCTTGGCCTGGAAATCTCCCGGGGGCTCAAATTACGGGGCGCGGAAGTAACTGTTATCGAATTTTTTGACCGGCTCTTACCAAGGCAACTGGATTTTCCCGGCGCCCGGCTTTTGCAGAAACAGATTGAAGCCTTTGGCCTTAGAGTGCTCACTAATAGAGCGACCGACGAAATCTTCGGGCCAGAAGAGGTAAGGGGTGTCCGCTTAAAAAGCGGTGAGATTATCGAAGCAGAGATGGTCATAGTTGCTGCCGGGATAAAACCCAACCTTAGTTTGGCGGCTGCGGCCGGGATAAAAATTAACAAAGGAGTTCTGGTCGACGATTATTTAAGAACAAGCTCTCCCGAAGTTTATGCCGCGGGTGACCTGGTCGAACATCGCGGCCGCGTTTATGGAATTATTCCTGCGGCTTTTGACCAGGCTCGAGCCGCCGCTTATAACATTCTTGGTCAACCCAAGGCCTATGAAGGAACTGTTCCTTCTAATTCCCTTAAAGTAATGGGGATTGCTTTAACCTCAGTTGGCCTTATTCAGGGTGAAGGAGAGGGTTTTGAAGAAAGAGTAAAGCAGGACGAAGAAAAAGGAGTTTATAAGAAAATCATCCTTCAGAATGGCCGGCTGGTGGGCGCTATTTGGATGGGGACAAAAAAAGGGGTTAATGAAATTGTCCGGGCGGTGACCGCCAAAGCTAATGTTGAGCCCTGGAAAGAAGCGCTGCTCGAAGAGGATTTTGATTTTTCATTTCTTTGACCTCGCCCGTAACTCGGTTATTGATGGAGATTACGTGGGGTCCCTTATCGCAGCCCAACCTTTCTCGGCTCTAAACGTAAAACATCGCCGGTGTATGGGGATAAGCTTCATGTCCCTAATCGCGGGCCGGGCTTTTCTCAGGCATTAAAACTTATCTTCAAGAAATCGAGCCATAAAATTGAAACCAGCCCCCTGCCTCAAGCGGCTAAGGAGAACTATGCTGGGTCAGAGACATTAGTGACATATTATAATCCTTCCAGTAGTGCTGAACGTCGCTCTCTTTTTCCCTAAGAGAATTTTAAGTTTTTTGCCCTATGGACGATCTGTGCCGGGAGCTTCAGGCATCGAAGAAAAGAGCCTTTGACCTGAAAAAATCCCGGTTAAAAGTGTCACTGATGTAATGACCCTATACAAGAACTTGTTTTTTCCCCGAAGCTTTTGATAAAATGAGTCAGGCTTTTCCCCGTTAATTGTTTCCCAGGTTATATTACTTAAGGAGTAAAGAGAAATGGCCAATCTTGTTGTGCTTGGAACACAATGGGGAGACGAAGGTAAAGGGAAGATAGTTGATGTTCTCACCCCTTCTTTCGACGTTATAATTCGTTATCAGGGTGGTCATAACGCCGGTCATACGGTTTATATTCGGGGGAAAAAAATTGTCCTCCACCTGATTCCGTCGGGAATTCTTCACCCCCAAAAGCTGTGCATCTTAGGTAACGGCGTCGTCCTCAACCCGCGGGCTTTTCTGGATGAGTTAGCCTCCCTTCGTTCTTTGGGAGTCGAGATTGATGATAACATAGTTATAAGCCGGCAGGCGCACTTAATCTTGCCTTACCATTCGCTTCTTGAACGATGGTTTGAGGCGAGGCGAGGTCAAAAGCAGATTGGTACTACCTGCCGGGGCATCGGGCCTTCCTACGAAGATAAAGCCGCCAGGATTGGTATCAGAGCCGGAGACCTTCTGGATTTAGACGTCCTGCGGGCAAAAATTGAGGAGAATGTGGCCTGGAAGAACGAAATCTTGCGGCTGGCTTCACTGCCTGAGCTTGAGCCTAAGCCTATCTTTGAAGAATACGCGGCCTATGCCGACGAGATAGCTAAGTATATCCAGGATGTCTCGCTTCTTTTAGCCAGGCTCATTCGGGAAAAAAAGTATCTTCTTTTTGAAGGGGCGCAGGGCACATTGTTAGATGTTGACCACGGCACTTATCCTTATGTAACTTCTTCTAATTCGACAGCAGGAGGAGCCTGCACTGGCTGTGGGATTGGACCGACCCAGATAAATGGAGTTTTAGGAGTCACAAAGGCTTACATTACTCGCGTGGGTGGCGGACCAATGCCGACGGAAATTCATGGTGCGGAAGGGCGGCTTTTCCAAGAAAGAGGCGACGAGTTTGGGGCGACAACCGGCCGACCGCGTCGTTGCGGTTGGTTCGATGCGGTCGCGGTTGCTTATGCTTGCCGTATTAACGGTATTGACCGAATTGCTTTCACCAAGCCGGATGTCCTCGATGTTTTTGACGAAATTAAAATTTGTATCGGCTATCGTTATCGAGGCGAAGTGCTTAAATATTTCCCGACCGAACCCTGGATTCTGGACCGAGTGGAACCAGAGTATCGAAGCATGAAAGGGTGGAAAACAGAGTTAAGGGGAATTCGTGATTACTCGGGATTGCCCTCCGCCTTTGTCGATTATCTTCATTGTATAGAAGACCTAGTCGAAGCCAAGGTGGCGATTATTTCCACGGGTATGGAACGAAGCGAGACCATCTTGATAGAAGAGAGGCTGCAGGATTTGGTTAACTTTGGTCCGCTCGAAGCTGATCTAGTATAATATATCCTTAATATTTTATTTGAGAACGGAGGGTAATCATGATTCTTTCCCCGCGAACTAAAATCGACGAGCTGTTAAAGAAATATCCCTTTCTCCTCGAATACTTGGTTTCTCTGGCCCCGGCTTATGCGAAGCTCAAAAACCCCTTGCTTCGTAAGACTTTGGGTAAATTAGCCAATTTAGAGCAAGTTGCTTCCATGGGTGGTCTACCTTTGAACCGCCTACTCGCCGCGCTGCAAGCGGAGGTCGCTCGACAGACGGGTGAAACTTTGGCCCTAGAATTGGCGGCGGAAAAACCTGGGTCGACCGCAGCCAGAAGTGATTCTGAGGCTGAGGCGAAACAGGCAAAGGAAGAAAGAATTGAAGCTCTCAAGGGAATAATCAAAGCACTTCATGCTGGCGGAGACCCAAAAGTTTTAAAACAACGGTTTGCCGAGGTTATTCGCGGTGTTTCCGCCGCGGAGATTGCCGCCATGGAACAAAGTTTGATCGCCGAGGGCCTGCCTGAGGAGGAAGTGAAAAGGCTCTGTGATGTCCATGTTCTTGTCTTCCAGGAATCGCTGGAAGAGGCTCCGACGCCAACTTATCCTCCAGGTCATCCCTTGCACACCTTATTCTTAGAAAATCGGGCGGCGGAAAAAATCCTGGCCGAACTGGAAGAGCGACTCCAGGGTTTGGGTGAGCCGCCGGCTGTTTCTGTCTTCGAGGCGAAAAGCGAGGAACTGCAAAACCTTATTCATCAACTCAGTCTCATTGAGCGGCATTATCTTAAGAAGGAAAACCAGCTTTTCCCCCGGCTTGAAGCCCACGGCGTCAGCGGACCTTCCAAGGTAATGTGGGCGATTCACGATGATATTCGGAGCTACCTCAAAGGGCTAAGGGAAAAAATTCAAGAAAAGAGGGTAGAAGATTTTGTCGAGACAAGTCGCCTTTTAATCCAGATGATTAGAGATATGATTTATAAAGAAGAAAAAATCCTTTTTCCCCTGAGCTGGGAAACCTTGGACGAAGCTGATTGGGCAGGCGTGAAAAGAGGCGAAGAAGAAATTGGCTACGCCTGGATAACCCCCGGCGGAGAATGGCAGCCCCGAGTGCCGCCCCGAGAAGTGAGCTCAGCTTATCGACCATCGGAGGGTCCAGAAGTTATTTTAGATTTGGATGTGGGCAAACTAACCGCCGAACAAGTTAACGCCATTTTGAAGCATCTCTCAGTAGACCTTACCTTTGTCGATGCTAAGGACGTGGTGCGCTACTATTCTGGGACTCCGGAGCGGGTCTTCCCCCGAAGCCCAGGGGTGATCGGCCGACAAGTTCAGAATTGTCATCCTCCCAAAAGTGTCCACATGGTCAACCGCATTCTTGAGGCTTTTAAGAAAGGCGAAAGGAACAAAGCCGAATTCTGGATTCAACGAGAAGGAAAATTCATTTATATATGCTACGTTGCAGTCCGAGATGAGGCGGGAAGGTATTTGGGCTGTCTCGAAGTAAGTCAGGACATTTCTCGCCTTCGCCAGTTACAAGGGGAGCGTCGTCTCCTGGACTGGGAATAACCGCCAGGCAACGGCTATAAAAAAAAGGTTTGGGAAGTTCCAACAGAAATAATCTTGGATAGAAAAGAAGAGAAAGGAAAGGCATTTAAGAGAGAGGGGATTGGGTATATCTATTTTGGCTATTTTTTGTTCTTTCTTTTATTAGGGCGGTTTGAAGGATGAGCGGGCTTGACGAAAGCGACCCCAAGATGAAGAGGCCCTTCGCTTTTATTAGCTTGTCAAAAACGGGAATAATCGATAATATCTTAAATGTTAAATCCAAAAAAGAGAACTTAAATAGGAGGAGGTTTGTGATGGCCAAGGTAAAAAAAGTAACCAAGCGAGAGCCGGCAACCCCCACTGCGCCCAAACCTGGTAAGCCCAAAAACAAAAAGGGACAAACTTATGAGTGCCGCGTTTGTGGCTACCGGGTGGTTGTCGACGAGACCTGCGGTTGTGCCGAGGAGCATGTTTTTATTTGTTGCGGTCAGCCGATGAAGAGAAAACGGGCGGCGGCCATTGGTTGATTATTAACGTAGTTCGGGATACTCCTTTTGAAGACCCCTCCATCCAGCACTTAGCTTTCCCTGACGCTCGTCGCTTGATTCAGGCCACAAGATCAGTCGTGGCCGTTCTTACCCATTTTGGGATGGGTATGCGGCGCGCCAAACCCTGGGAGCTTGCCCGTCAACTCGAGACCGAGTTAGGGGTAAAGGCGTTGACCACCACCGATGGACTGAGCTTACCTTTAAAATAGATATTGTTTATTAAATCGATAGGAAAACTTGACTATTTTTTTATTTTGATTAAAATTTTATTATGGAAGGAAAAGATTTGGTTGAGCGAGGAATCAAAAAAGACAGGCTGAGGCCAGGCAAGGCCAGCCAACCTGAAGATTATTTTGGTTTTATGTTAGGGGTTTTTATGCCCTTAAGTTAAGTCAATGAAACAAGACCCATCATGCTGCACCGGGATAAGGGATATTTCTATTTTAATTGGTGGCAAAGCGGGCGATGGAGTTCTTTTTACCGGAAACGTGCTGGCTAAACTACTAAAAAGGCAAGGCTGGTGGGCCCTTACCTATCGGGATTTTCCTTCCAACATCAGAGGGGAAGCCACTCACTACACGGTTCGCGCTTCGCTCGACGTGGTCGAAAACCGCAGCGACGCAGTGGATATTCTCTTAGCCTTTGATTGTGAAGCTATCCAGAAGCATAGTTTGCGACTCAACCGGGGAGGCCTCGTTCTCTGCGACGGCGCTGATGCCGCCGTATTGCCCGCTTCGGCTGGAGAGAACCTGGCTTCTTTTGCCTTTCCGCTTCGCCACCCAGCGCGGCAGCAATTTGGTCGCGAAATATATAAGAATATGATCGCTCTTGGCGCCTTGAGCTATCTTCTTGACCTGGAGCTTTCTAACCTCGAAGTAATTATCCGCGACCTTTATCAAAAAAGGAAAAGTGAAGAGGTAATCAAGCTTAACCTGGAAGCCGCTAAATTTGGGTTTGAACAAGGACAGCGCTTGATTCCTCCTGAAGAATGCTGGCCGCTTCGTCGGCTTTCTGACGAAGGACGCCTTATCCTTTCAGGAGACGAAGCGATTGCTTTGGGAGCTCTGGCGGCTGGCTGCCGCTTTTTTGCTGCTTATCCCATCTGTCCGGCCTCTGAAATCTGGCAATGGCTGGCTCCTCGGATGAAGGCTTTCGGGGGAGCTGTGGTTCAGGTGGAAGATGAGTTGGCGGCCTTAAACATGGCCATCGGTGCCGGTTTTGCCGGCGCCCGAGCCATGACTTCTACCTCTGGACCTGGTGCTTCTTTAATGATGGAGGCTTTTAGCTTAGCAGGTATGATAGAAACGCCAGTAGTGATTGCCCACGTTCAAAGGGTCGGACCGTCTACCGGGTTACCGACAAAGACGCAGCAGGGGGATATCCTGCAATGGATATTTGGCTCTCATGGCGAATTCCCTCGGGTTGTTTTGGCGCCGGGCGGGGTAGAGGAATGTTTCAGCTTCACCATAGCAGCTTTTAATCTGGCTGAAAAATATCAGGGGCCAGTGATAATCCTGACTGACCTGGACTTGGGCCAGAACCTCCGCACCATGGTTATGCCTACCCCAGACCTCTGGTCAATTGACCGCGGTCGACTTCTTTCGGCTTCGGAATTAGCGCAACTGAGGAAATTTTGGCGTTATGAAATAACACCAGACGGCGTTTCGCCCCGAGTTATCCCGGGCACTCCTGGCGGTGTTCATATTGTCGAGAGTGTCGAACACGACGAGACTGGTCTAAGAAGCGAGGACCCCGGCGTAAGAACAAAAATGATGGAAAAAAGAATGCGTAAAATAAAGGCCATCGAAGCTGACCTTATCCCCCCGCTTATTTTTGGTGACCAGGAAGCAGAGCTGGCCATCCTCAGCTTGGGTTCAACCCGTGGCCCAATTTTAGAGGCGATGAAACGTTGTCATCAGGAAGGCCGCAAAGTCAAATTCTTCCAGGTACGCACTCTTTGGCCCTTTCCCAGTCAGGAAGTTACTCATTTTCTGAAGGGCGTAAAGCGTCTTTTAGTTGTGGAAAATAACTATACCGGTCAATTGATGACCTTGCTTCAGAGCCAGGTAAGAATCAATTCTAAACTGGAAATGGAGGGGCTAAGAAAATATTCTCCCGATAATTTCACCCCTCAAGAAGTCTATAAAGCTTTAAAAGGGATGGCCTAAACATGCCCGGACGGGAGCTTTTTACTCTTTCAAAGCCGACCTGGTGTCCAGGCTGTGGTCTCTACGGCATTTTAGAGGCCCTAAAACGCGCGGCCAGCGCCCTTGCACTCGACCCCGCCTCGGTGGTTTTAGTGACCGGTATTGGCTGCCACGGCCGTTTTCCCAATTATTTTCGCAGTTATGGGTTCCATGGCCTCCATGGTCGGGTGATGCCCGTCGCCAGCGGGATAAAGTTGGTTAACCCTAACCTGACAGTTATCGGCCTAA
>CAZVIN010000069.1:0-4373 GCA_964627255.1 uncultured Eubacteriales bacterium | reverse complement strand
TGGGGAGAAAGAATTGAGCTTCGCCAACCTGATGGGTCGATGGTGGTCGGCTTTATTTTCGGAGATGAATACCATCGTCGGGTAGAAACGGCTGAGGGCTACACGATTATCAAGAATGAGAAGACTGGTTGGATAGAGTATGCTGTTCTTGCTGGCCAGCGGCTTGTACCCTCGGGAATGGTCGTCGGCCGAGTGCCCGTTTCTGAGCTGACCAAAAGAGGCTTAGAAAAACATCTTTCTGACCGCCTCTGGGTGGTTGAAGAAATGAGGCGGACTCAGCCAGAAATCTGGCATGAAAGAATTACGGTGGAAAGAGTGGCGCCAGCAGGAATGGGACCGGCGGCTCTGACCGGCACCAGAAAATTCTTTGTTGTGGCCGTCGAATTTCAGCCGGAAGCCACCCCGCCGACAGGCTGGGCACAGGGTGCTTATAACCCAAATGATTTTGCCGCCCGCATTTTTGCTGAGGAAGAAGGGGTGGTCAGCCTAACCACCTATTACCGGGCCAATTCCGGCGGCCTTTTTTGGCCCGTGGGCTCAGCTTATCCTCACTGGGTCACGCTGCCCCAAACCGCCTCCTATTATAAATCAATTAATAGCTGGACAAGGATCGTTGAGCACGCCCTTGACCAGATTAAAGCTGCTGACCCCGGTTTTGATTTTGCCGCTGTCGCCAACAACGGTGACCTTGACTTAGCTTTAGTCTGGGCCGGGACTCGCGAGACCTGGGGCTCATTCTTTTGGCCTCACATGAGCAGCATGAACCTAAACAAATATGGTATCAGGGTCAGAACGAGGATAGCGGTTAACGAACGTAATTCTAACGGCACGGAGAATAAAGATGTCGGTGTTTTTTGCCATGAATACGGCCACGTCACTGGTTCCCCAGACCTTTATGATTACAGCACTTTTCATCACCGACCTCTTGGCATGTACTGCATTATGGGTTATTCAGACCCCCGAATTAGCTTCAGCGGTTATATTAAATGGAAAGTCTATGGCTGGGTGGAGCCAGTGGAAGTCAAAGCCAGCGGCAATTTTAATATTAGCGCTCTGGCCCTCAGCTCTCCGGCTTCTCCCAGATTATACAAGATTCCGATTGATATTTCTTTTGGCGGGCTGGCCCCTCACGAGTACCTGCTCGTGGAAAATCGCTTTAACGGTTCTCATCCTCTTTTTGAAAACATGCCCGGCCGAAGAAACGGACTTTTAATCACCCACGTTGATGAAAGATATTCACCGGCAGCCTGCCTCCCTAATTATTCTTTTTATGGGGTAGAGGCCCTCTCTCCCGAGCTCGACCCGACCATAACTTCTTTATCGCCATTAAACCAGCTCTGGGGCAGGTTAGTTTGGACGGCTGATTTTGGCCATACCCGGGTGGATAATTTTTATCCTGATGCCCGGCAGGCCGGCGCTTATCTCCAGTTATCTTATAGCGATGACACTGAAAATATCATTTTTCGTAATACCCAGGGCCACCAAAAATCCCGGGATATTGCTATTTACGAGATAAGTTCAGCTGGGCTCGAGATGACTTTTAAAACTAAGGTTCTGGCTGCTCCCCTCAGCGTTTCAGGTCGGAAAGTAGCTAACCGGTCGCTTTTCCAGCAAGAATACATCAATATCATTGAATGGCAGGCCAACCCTCTCAATCAACCAGAGCGAGTTAGTAAATACCGCCTCTATGTTTTGGAAGGTCTTAGCGAAAAGCTGGTGGCCGAAGTCGGTCCAAATCAATTTACATTCTGGCACCGGGGACTTAAAGATTTAAATTATAACTATATAGTGATGGCTGTTAGCCCAGAGGGGACTGAAGGCCAACCAGCCTTTGTTTCCATTAAATAAGTGGTCAGGCGAGGAGGATTCGGGCGTCGACGACCAAGGCTCCCTGTCTCTGATCCAGAACAATAAGCGGGTTGATGTCAAGCTCGGTTATTTCTGGAAAATCGAGAGCCAACTGCGAAAGCCGCTTCAAGCATTCCTCGATCTTTTCCACATCTGACCTTTCTTCGCCCCTAAAGCCCTCCAGAATCCGGTAGCCTCTGATTTCTCGCACCATTCGGGAGGCAGTTAATTCTCGCAGCGGGGCAATCCGAAAAGATACATCGCGCATGGCCTCGACATAAACCCCGCCTAAGCCGAACATGATCACCGGGCCAAAAAGCGGGTCTCTCTTCAACCCGAGGATCGTTTCTTTGCCGCCTTTAATCATTTTTTGTACCAGCACTCCCCAGATTTCGGCTGACGGCATTTTTTGCTTAATCGTGGCCATCATTTCCCGATATGCTTTTAAGGCGTGCTCTCGGTCCTCGATATTGAGTTTTACGCCGCCAACATCAACTTTATGCACGATCTGAGGAGAAACAATTTTTAAAACCAAAGGAAAACCGATTTCTGGAGCTTTTTCAACGCACTCCTCTTCGTTTTTAACCAGAGCAAAAGGAGCCAGCGGAAAACCATAGGCCTGAAGAAGAGCATAGGACTCGGGCTCAGGCAAGAATTTTCTGCCCGCCTCCTTAGCTTTCTTAATAATGGCGGCCACTTTTTTCTGGTCGATATCCTCAAATTTTTTAATTCCTGTTAGAGGGCGCCTGACCCACCAGCCATATTCCGTAAGCCGAGTTATGACCTTGGCCGCAATTTCCGGGAAGAGATAATGGGGAATACCGCCTTCCTCTAAGACCTGAGCAGCTCTTTCGATATCTTCTGTGCCCATGAAGCAAACCGTCACTGGCTTGCCGTAGCGGGGGACTGTGTCCCGAATTGTTTTGGCAATAGCCTCAAGATTGGTGAAAACTGTGGGGGTGCAGATAATTACGGCGGCATCGACGCCGTCGTCTTCAAAAACAATTCTGATGGCTAACTCATAGCGGTCTTCTTTGGCATCGCCGATGAGGTCAACGGGATTTTCTTTAGAGGCGGTGGGAGGAAGGACGCGGGCTAACCGTTCCTTAGTTCTGGCTTCAAGGGTGGCCAGCTGGGCTCCCTGCCTGATGATCATATCTGTGGCCACTATCCCGGGACCGCCGGCATTGGTAATAATAGCCACCCGATTTGACTTGGGATGAGGCTGGGTGGCAAAGGCTAAGCCGCAATCAAAAAGCTCTTCGAGATTATCCACTCGAATGACCCCGGCCTGAGTAAAGAAGGCATTATAGATTTCATCTGACCCCGCCAGCGCTCCCGTATGGGAGGAAGCCGCTCTGGCTCCCGCCAGGGTTCGGCCTGATTTAATGGCCAGGATGGGTTTCTTTTCGCCAATTTCCCGCGCCAGCTCCATAAATTCAGCCGGATTGACCAGGTCTTCAAGGTAAAGCAGAATAACTTTAGTTTGCTCGTCATCCCTCAAGGCCGGAAGCAGCGTATTTTCATTGACGTCAGCCTTGTTGCCCACGGAGATAAATTTAGACAGGCGGATATCTCTTTTACGCGCATATTCGAGAGCGGCCACGCCAAAGGCGCCACTTTGAGAAACAAAGGCTATCTGGCCAGGCTTAGGTGTAAAAGGCCGGGCAAAAGTAGCGTTTAACGAGACCTGGGGGTCAGTATTAATGAGGCCAACGCAATTTGGTCCGATAATCGAAAGGCGATATTTTCTGGCTGCCTCCACCAGCTCTTTCTCCAGTTTTTCTCCCTCTTCGCCAACTTCCCTGAACCCAGCCGTAATCACCACGGCGCCTTTAACTGCCTTCTGGCCGCATTCCTCAATGACTTTTTTCACCGTAATATTGGGAACAATAACAATAGCCAGGTCTACTTCGTCAGGAATGTCCAGAATCGAGGGATAAGTTCGGACGCCGAGGATGCTTTTTACCCGAGGATTTACAGGATAAACAATGCCCTTATAGCCACTAAAAAGAATGTTGGCGAAAACTGCCCGGCCGACGCTATCTTCTCGAGCCGAAGCACCAATCACCGCCACTGACCGGGGCGCAAGAATCAGTTTCAGGTCATCTCTGTCCATTTTCCACACCTATAATTCTTCTTTATTCTACAATGATTTTTCTCCTGATAAAAGGAAAAACCGCCGAAATGTGTATCTCCTTTTTGATCAGAGCCGCTTCTCGTTGGCTCAAATGAGCCATTGACAACTCAGTTTCTTAGGAGATTAAAGTCAAAAATCTTAACCTAAATGGGCTCGTCTTTATCTAAAAGAATAATCTGACTCTTGGAAAACGGCTGGGTCAAATATTAGTTTACCTAAGGAAATTTTGTGGCTAAAATGACTGTGAGTTTTGGCTTTTAATGGGAGGTAAGATGAGACCTTATTTTGTTAAACAAAAGTTATTAGCTCTTTTTTTAATTTTTGGTCTGTTCTACTTTTCCCCCCTTTCCTCAGCCCAGGGCGAAAAGGCGAAGCTTCAGCCGCT
>CAZVIN010000068.1:0-7815 GCA_964627255.1 uncultured Eubacteriales bacterium | reverse complement strand
ACCAGGTAGACATCTGGCTGGTTTTTGGCATTTTAGAGCGTCCCTGAGCCGCCATTTATGTTCTCTGAGGATGACCGAAGGGGTAAATTGTCACAAAGATGATCGCTCAGCTGGCCCAGCCAAAAATCAAATTATTATCCTTTTCTGAAGAAAGTCGAATGAACCTAATTTCAATTTTTACCGCTGAGGTAGGCCAGAGCTTTTTCTAAAGCTTCATGATTGCCGACAAGGACAACTACGTCCCGCCTCTCCAAGCGAAAATCGGCTCCAGGGCCGCTATGAGTTTTTTCATTTCTAACCACAGCAATGACTGTTACCCCTGTTTTCCCCCTTAAATCAATTTCGCCGAGGGTTCGCCCGACTACCCAGGAATCAGCTGGGATAAGAAAAGTTTCAACCACGCCCGCGTCCAAATAGTCACAAATTCTTTCTTCAAGGCGGCGCGAAGTGGACTTTGAACCCCTTAAGATTCCGTACCCTTCGCTCCGGATTACCTGAACCTGAGTGTTAATGATGTTCCGAGGAAGATGATATTTTTCAAGAACCCTGACAAATATTTCTATTGAAGTTTCGAATTCTTCCGGAATAACGTCATCGGCTCCCAGATTATAGAGCTCTTCAATTTCCGAAGTAAATCTTGTCCGAACAATGATAAAAAAATTTGGATTGAGGCGGCGGGCTATACTTACTGCTCTTCTGGTAGCCGCCGGATCAGAAATGGCCAGCACCAGAGCCCGGGCTTCAGAAATCCCGGCCTCTTTCAGTATAGTCGGGCTGGCCGCATCGCCAAAAATCATCGGCTCACCCGCCTGGCAGAAACGACGAAAAATTTCCGGGTTGACTTCCAGGATAACGTAAGAAATGCCCGTCTCCTTGAGGACCCGGGCTAAATTCTGACCATTGAGTCCAAAGCCAGCTATGATGACATGGTTCTTGAGCTTTCTAAGGTCTTCAGTCCCAATGTTAGCCATTTCAGGCTGAACTCCGCTTTTCTGGCGAGAAAATAGCTCCGCTGCTTTCGGTGCAATTTCTAAAAGAAGGGGAGTAATGATTATGGTCAGAACTGAAGAAGCGACAAATACCTGAAAAGCTTCGGCCCCCAGCAACTCGTTCGCCCGGCCTACCCTGGCCAGAACAAAGGAAAATTCGCCAATCTGAGCCAGGGCCATAGCTGTAAGAAAGCAATATTTTAAATTAAATTTTAAAAGCCTGACCGTGAAGAAAACTATCAGGATTTTGATTAAAAGAATGCCGGTCACCACAGCCAGAACGGTTCCCCGAATGTTCCAGATGAGTTTAGTATCAAGCAACATACCGATGGAGACAAAGAAGAGGCTATTGAAAACATCCTTGAAAGGGAGAATATCGGAAACTATCTGATGACTGTAAAAGGATTCGGAAATGATGATTCCAGCGAGAAAAGCGCCGAGAGCTAAGGACAGTCCAAGAGAAGAGGTCAGATAGGCCAGGCCAAAGCATGCCACAAGAGTGGAAAGGAGGAAAACTTCCTTGATACGGGTTTTGACTATAAGCAATATCACGGCGGGCATAATTTTTCGGGCGACAAAAAAAACGGCGGCCACGCCCAGAAGACTCAGGCCAAATCTTTCCAGCAGCTTGACCCAGGACACCGCCTTAAGGTTGGCCAGGACAGGAATGATGGCCAGCATGGGAACGATGGCCATATCCTGAAAAATCAGAATGCCCAAGGAAATAGATCCGTGAGGCGAATTAAGCTGATTTTTATCGGCAAGAATTTTCAGGACGACGGCGGTTGAGCTTAAAGCCACCAGAAAACCATAAAAAATGGCCTCTTCCATCTTGACACCCGTCAACATCCCTAAGAGAGCGACAACCGTAATGGTTGCCAGGACCTGCGTGCCGCCACCCTGCCAGAAGTAGCGCTGAATCTTTTTTAGCCGCTCCAGAGAAAATTCGATGCCGATAACAAAAAGAAGCATCATTACCCCGATTTCGGCCAGAGCATTGATTGTTTCCAGGTCTTTAATCAGAGAAAGCCCGCCCGGGCCGATGAGAATCCCGGTTATCATGAAGCCGACAACTGCGGAGATTTTCAAACGCTGGAAAATGATGATGATTAAAATCGAAGCGGCCAGAACTGTTACCAGCTCTCGCAGCAAAAGCAATGTCATGGATGGCGCTTCTTAATTGAATTAAACCTAAAGTAAGCTAAACAATCACCCTTAATTAAACCACTAATAATTAAATAACTTAAAGCAGAGCTTAAAACAACTTGATTTTTTTTTAATTTAATTAAGCCGCGGATTTTAAATGAGTACCTTGCTTTTTCTGCCCTCGTATAAAGGCATCGGCTAACAAAGTCAGAATCTAACTAATCTTGGAACTATCGAACCCAGGATTAGCGCTGTCCAAAAATATCTAATATTTCTGGAAAGAAATAAGGAATATTAAGGTATAAAAAATATTTAAATAAAAAATTAAGACATGACCAAAAAATTGAGACAAATCACTGCTGTCCCGGCTATGCTTGCCCTTGGGCGTTCCTAACTTCGCCTCCGCCTCCACCTTTATCAGCTCCGTCAACAACCGCTCTAACATCGACTTGACCGAAGCCTCCTCCAACAACATTCTCCTTAGCCATCTCTCCGAAAATGCTTTATAATTTCTTTGAGCCATCTTAAATGAAAACCTCTTTTCTTAAAGGTTTAA
The DNA here is from genome assembly GCA_964627255.1 of uncultured Eubacteriales bacterium. GTDB lineage: Bacteria > Acidobacteriota > Aminicenantia > Aminicenantales > CALLJL01 > CALLJL01. Next base: position 5,124 of record CAZVIN010000068.1, on the reverse strand, counting down.
GTCTTAAAAGGAGAGTTGAAGAGGGCTCGCTCCTCTAAATCAAATTGAGAATATCTTTGGACACGAGCCCATTAAAGAGGAGGGAAAATGCAGCGACGAGATTTCCTTTATGCCCTCGGCACTTCAGGGATAGGGCTCCTGGTTAATAATAAATCGGCCAAGAAAACATTGGCCTCTGTTTCCCAAGAGAATGAAACTGCTACGAGTTTTTTATTTCGGCCTTACTCACCCCATATTAGTCTCTCGCCTGAAAATATTTCGGCCCTATCTACTTCCCGTGCGCCCATAAAACCCGTCCGGCTCAAAGCTGGTGATACTGTTGCCTTAGTGGCGCCTTCAGGAGCCACCGCCACCCGGTTTGAAATCATGCTGGTCAAAGAATGCATGGAAGCTCTTGGGTTTAAGGTTAAAATGGGCAACCACGTCTTCGACCGGTATGGCTATCTTGGGGGGAAAGATGAAGACCGGGCGGCTGATTTAATGGCCCAGTTTGCTGACCCCAAAGTGGCGGGAATTATCGCTATTCGGGGAGGCTGGGGCTGCGCCCGCCTCCTTCCTTATCTGGATTTTGAAGTTATCAGGAAAAACCCGAAGGCTGTGGTGGGTTATAGCGATATTACCGCCTTACTGCTTTCTGTTTATGCTAAAACAGGCTTGGCCACCTTGCATGGTCCCATTGGGCTTGACCCCTGGAATTCCTTCACGGTCAATTATTTCCGGCGGCTAGTCATGGATGGCGAAGCTACGATACTCGAAAATCCAATAGAAAAAGGTGATTATTTAATTCCCAGAGAAAACCGGGTGCAGACAATCACTCCAGGCCAGGCCACAGGAATTCTTATGGGCGGCAACCTTTCCATCATCTCCACCCTTCTCGGCACCGAGTTCGTCCCTCCTTGGACAGAAGCCATTCTTTTTGTCGAAGATATCAACGAGGAGATTTATCGCATCGACCGCCTGCTGACCCATCTGGAGCTGGCCGGCGTATGCAAGCAAATAAAGGGTTTTATCTTTGGCCGCTGCACTGATTGTAATCCAGGAGAGGGGTATGGCTCCCTTACCCTGGAACAAGTCCTGGAAGACCACATTAAGCCGTTAGGCATTCCGGCTTGGTACGGGTCCATGATTGGCCATATCCCTCTGAAGTTTACCGTGCCCATCGGCATCAAGGCAAAAATCGACGCGGCCAAGGGAACTATCGAGCTCCTCGAACCCGCCGTCCTGTGAGGAATTATCAGAAATGTCCCCGGAAACCAGCCAGGTGTTCTTCCTCCTAAAATATATCTCTTGTTTTTCGCCAAAAGACAGCTTAAATTTTTAGAAATTAGCGGCCTTCTCTTTTCCTCTTTAAAAAATTACCCCCACTTTGACTTCTTTAAACGGAACCCGGCGCATTAAGGAAGGCATTTATTAATTACTCTTATCGCCTTGTTGTTATCGGCGGTCTTGAAGAAAAGTGGACATCGCATCGCTTCAACGGTAAATTAATAACGAAGGATATTTTGATTTCCTTCAAGGCTCACCTGCTGTGTTTTTGATTCAAACAAAAGTATGAGGTGAGCCTCCCCTTTTTTCCCATCACGGTTTTCGAGACGCTTCCTATTCTATTTATCTTCTGACCAAAAAATATTACACTCATGATATCTGCGAAAAATGGAGCAATAAGGAGGCAATCTATGATTAGCCAACAAAAGAAAAAGGAGAAGGCAGGCGGCCTTAAAAAACTAATAAAATTGTCTAAGCCCGCTTCTCAGTTCATCGGGTTAGGTCGGCAGCCTCAAAAGCGCTTAGCCGTCCTTGGCCAGATTCTTCCCCTGAGCTTTCTTTTCCTCCTTTCCCTCCTCCTAACATTCTCAGGTACGAGCACGGCCTTGCCTTCGGCACCCGAAACCCCAGAGGCAAAAACTCACCGCTTAAGTCCCACTCCTTGCAACCTCGTAACCCCTGGTCTGAAAAATCAAGCCAACGAAAAATTGCCCAAAGATGCGGCCCAACCCAAGCCCTTAGAGCTTCCTGATATTCTCGCCTGGAAAAATATTAGCTATGCTGCCCTAAGCCCTGATGGCCACTGGTTGGTTTACCAACTGACCCCGAACGAAGGCGACAGCGAAGTAGTGCTGCGCCAGGTTAAGGGAGAAAAGGAATATCGCTTTTCCCGGGGAGAAGTGCCGCGGCCGCAAATGAGAGGCGCTGAGGGAGCGCCGGCCGGCGCAGAAATAATCATTGCGGAAAACTCCCGCTACGTGGCTTTTCTTGTTTACCCCAAGGTTAGTGAAGCTAAGAGATTGCGTCGCGAAAAAAAGAGAATTACTCCTGATGCTTGCTTGGTTGAGCTCACGACTGGCCAAAAAAAGGAATGGCCAAAGATTAAAAGGATTCTTTTCTCCGGGGAAAGTGCTAACTGGTTGGCCCTCCATCGCTTTCCGTCCGAAGCTCAGGAAAAGGAAGCGGAAAAATGGTCTGGCTCTGACCTTCTTCTCTATGACCTTAACGAAAAGAATGAGATTAATATCGGCAATGTGGCTGAGCTGGCCTTTGACCGCAAAGGCCATTATCTTGCCTGGATAGTTGACGCTCAGGGTCAAACAGGTAACGGAGTCCAAATCAGGCAACTTCTGACTGGTGCGGTCAAAGTTCTCGACAGTGATAAAGCCGTCTATAAGAGTCTTAACTGGAATGAAAAGGGTGATGGCCTGGCCGTCCTCAAAGGCAAAGAAGATAAGAATTATGAAGATAAACTTTATGCTGTTATCGGCTTCCGCCATTTCGCTTCGCTCGAAAAAATAGAAAAGGTGGTCTTTGACCCGACAGGGGAAAAGGATTTCCCGGCTGCCATGACCATAAGCCCGGACCGCCGCCCAACCTGGAGCGAAGACCTGCAGAGCCTCATTTTTGGGCTTAAGCCCTTAAAGCCCAAAGAGACCAAGGCCGCCGAGGGAAAAGCAGACGCGGAAAAAGCCCCCGCCCCTAAGGAAGTGCCCGCGCGGCGACCAGACACGGTAGAGGAAGAGGATATGCCTGACCTCGTAATCTGGCACTGGCTTGACCCTCGGCTCCAATCGCAGCAGCAAGTAGAAGAAAGAAGAGACTCGACCTATAGCTATCTCGCCCTTTACCGGGTTAAAGAGAAAAAATTTCTGCGCTTAGCCGATGACAACTTGCGCGACGTCCAGATAGCCCCAAAAGAGTCCTGGGCCATTGGCTATGATTCCAATCCCTATGAGCTCGACGGCAACCTCAGCGGCCAGAGATACCGCGATATCTACGTAATTAATCTGCTCACTGGCGAGAAAAAATTAGCTTTAAAAAAGAACCGCTGGTCTTACGAGGCTTCGCCTGACGGCACCCATTTTCTCTATTATGATGACGGCCACTTTTACGCTTATGAGATGTCTACAGGAAACACCTTTAATTTAACGGCCAAAATTCCATCTGTTTTTTACGACGAGGAAGATGACCACAATGTCTCTAAACCGCCGGTGCGGCCAATTGGCTGGAGTAGCGACAGCCGTTTTGCGCTGCTTTCAGACAACTGGGATATCTGGTTAGTTTCAGCCCACGGTGAAAAATTTGTTAACCTCACTCCCAACGGCAAAAAGGAACAAGTTCGTTATCAGCGTCGCTTTCAGCTTGACCCCGACGAGAAGGGGGTTGACCTTACTAAGCCCGTTTACTTTTCCGTTTATGGCGAAGCGACGAAGAAAGGAGGCATAGTTCGGCTGGAGGTTAATACAAAATATTGGACGTTTTCCACCCCTCACCGACTGCTGTGGGAAGACGCTGTCTTCAACCGACTGCTTAAAGCCAAAAAGGCCGAGGTCTATCTCTTGACCAAGGAGACGCCGCAGGATTTTCCAGATTACTATTTTACCGACGCCTTTCTCCGGAATCCGCAGCGCCTAACAGAAGCCAACCCGCAGCAGAAGAATTTTCTCTGGTCGGCGGCCGCGCGGCTCATCGATTATCAGAGCGCCAAGGGAAAAAAGCTTCAGGCCGCCCTTTTCCTGCCAGCAAATTATGAGCCAGGTAAACGCTATCCCACCATCGTTTATATCTATGAAAAACTTTCCCAGAATTTGAACCGCTATTTTATCCCTAACGCCAACGGCTTTAACAAGTCGGTTTACACCAGTCAGGGCTATGCGGTTTTGATGCCAGATATAGTTTATACCTTGAATGAACCAGGAATGTCAGCGGTGTGGTGCGTCCTGCCGGCGCTCCAGGCGGCCATAAACACCGGAGTTGTCGACCCGGAAAGAGTTGGCCTCCATGGTCATTCTTGGGGTGGTTACCAAACGGCTTTCCTGGTTACCCAAACCAAGGCCTTTAAGGCCGCAGTGGCCGGAGCGCCTTTAACCAACATGATTTCGATGTACAGCTCCATCTACTGGAACACAGGTTCAGCCAATCAGCCCATTTTCGAAAGCAGCCAGGGCCGCTTTACCGGAGGCTACTGGGAAAATTTAGAAGCCTATGCCCGCAACTCACCAGTCTACTGGGCTCAGCAGGTCGAAACGCCGCTTCTTATTCTCCATAACGATAAAGACGGCGCTGTCGTCTGGAACCAGGGCATCGAATATTTCAATACGTTACGTCGGCTGAAAAAGCCAGTGGTTATGCTGCAATATGCAGGCGAAAATCATTCCTTAGCCAAGCCAGCTAACCAGAAAGATTACACGGTACGGATGAAGGAATTTTTTGACCATTTCCTGTTAGGGGCGGCGGCGCCCGAGTGGTTAGAAAAGGGTATCCCCTATCTGAAAATAAAAGACCATCTTAAAGAAAGGGTGAAGAATCTCCAGGCGGCCGCAGAAGCAGCCACTAAAGAGAGAGTCGGGGAGCCAAGAAAAGAAAATTAAGGCTCCACAAACCTGGTGGACCAAAAAACTAAATTCAGGCGCATCAATTATCTTATGGTTCTGGAAGCCGGCCACTAAGATACAAAGAACATGCCCCGCGTCGCTACGCTCCGACATATGGCCGCTTTCATTCGGATTCGGTGGCCGGAATCATTGGAATACGCAGGCGCTCAAAGGAGCAAAAAACTAGAATAATAAAAGAGTAATAAAAATTGAAATTTAAAGTAGCGCAAGCCACTAAATAGACGCTGCGGCCAAGAGAGGG
>CAZVIN010000067.1:0-21158 GCA_964627255.1 uncultured Eubacteriales bacterium | reverse complement strand
ACATTTTAAGGACGAGCCAGAAGACGCTGGACTTAGAGCCCACATAGTTGTCGCTACTTTTGGGTCGTTTTAATTACTTCAAATCAGCTAATCAAAAAGATAAGAGGACTAAGAAAGAAGGTTTCAAGGCAGGTCTTGCTGTGACCACTGACCATCCACGAGCCGCCACATCCGGCCGTTGGCGTTTTTGGCCCGCAGCTCAGGCGGCAGACGGTGTTCAGGGACGTTATCGTAGCAGTGGCGGGCGGCAAAACGAAGAAAAGATGCGGGTATGCCGACTGAGGTAAAGTTAGGATGGCTGGTAGCGGGATAGGGTCCACCATGATGCATGGCCGGTGTAACCGCCACCCCTGTGGGCATCTTATTATTAAGCAACCGGCCGACTTTGAGCCTGAGGATAGGTTCAAGAAGAGCATAGATTTTTTCATCAGCCTCAGCTTCGGAAACAAAGATAGAAGCAGTTAAATTACCTTCCAGAGCAAAAGCCACTTTTATCATTTCATCAACGTCTTCAGTTAAAACCGCCAAGGTCAACGGGCCAAAGGTTTCGGTTTGAAAAGTTTCGGGGTGTTTTAAAAACACCTTGCTTTCAAGGCGAAAAAGCGTTGGCGAAAAACGGAAACCCGGACCTGGCAGTTTATTGCCCCCAATCATTAATTCCGCGCCGCTCTGCTTAAGTCGGACAACTTCATGACTTAGCCTCTCTAACACCTGAGGCGACAAAAGGTAGCCGCCCGTATTATTTTTGAATATCTCTTTCAGATAAACCAAAAACTCGCGGCCGGCTTCGTCAGCCTTAAACACAATCAACCCGGGCTTGGTGCAAAACTGGCCTTCACCTAAGGTGCAGGAAGCAAAAAGCTCGGAGGCCAGGGCTTGAGCCTTTTCCCTGAGAAAGATTGGCAGGATAAAAACCGGATTAACGCTACTCAACTCACAATAAACCAATTTTCCAGCCTTCTCCCCTATCTCTTTTATTTTAAGCCCGGCTTGTCTACTCCCCGTGAAAGCAATAGCGGCGATAGCTGCATGAGATATAAGCTTAAACCCATCGTCAGGACTAAAGTGATAGAGCATTTGAACTGATGCGGGAGGCAGGCCAGTTAATTTGAGTGCCTCTAAAGAGGCTTCAGCCAGTAATTGGGTCGTTCCCGGATGTCCAGGATTGGCCTTACAAATCACCGGATTACCCACGGCCAGAGCACTGACAAAATCTCCTCCGCCGACGGAGTTAAAAGCCAGCGGAAAGTTATTGGGGCTAAAAATTACTACCGCGCCACCCAAGGGACCATATTTCGCCCTAATATTGAGCTTGGTATCAATTGTCGCTTGACACCAAGAGCCTTCCTCAAGACCGCGGGCGGCCTGGCGAATTTGATTGACCATCCGCGGCCATTCCACGGAATTCAACCTTGGTTCTAACGGCAGGCCAGTTTCCAAATGGGCTTGGAAGATAACCTCTTCCCTTTTTTTCTCAAGTAAATCTGCTAAGATATGAAAAAACTCAGCACGCTCCAAAGGAGTGGTTTGGGCTAAAGGTAAGACCGCTTGCTCGCTGGCTTCTATGGCATTTTCCAAGTCTGCCCAGGAGGAAACAGGAAAGAAGCGGTCCATCTTTTCGCCTTTGGCTGGATTCCAAGCCTGAAAGGCCTCCTTGAAACAGGCGGTTTGCCATTTTCCCCCAATTAATAGCGGCTCAATCGTTTTACCCATTTTTTCCCCTATTCTGGAAAAGCTTTCTTTTTACCGAATAGTCTAAATGAAAAAGATAATTTTTTCTCTTTTTTGGCGCGGCTTGTTTTGATTTTTCAGAAGTCAGATTAAAATCTGAGGAAATCAGTTCCTATCCTGACTTAGCCGCCTGAATAAAGCGGAGAAATGACGATGCGGTCGCCGTCTTCCAGCTTTTCAGCGGGAGCCACGGCCCGGCCGTTACGGGTAATCACTCGAGGTCGGGTGGGGTCTAAATTTATCGCCGCGCACAATCCATCGACCGTTGTTCCTTCGGGGACCGCTAACTGCTTCTCAGAGAAACCCAGTTTATAAACAAACGGTCCAATTAGCTTAACGGTAATTTTTATCATTCCAGCTGAGTATATTTCTTAACTTCGGCCGCTTCTTCTATTAAGCCCAGCTCTTCGGCTGTTTTTTGCATCGGAATGCCGCGTCTATCCCATCTCCTTTGTTCATAATAATAATCAAGAAGACGGTCATATTTGTCCAGCTCGAGCACTTTGCCCGCGATTGGCCCTTCTTTGTCGGCGTTATCCGGGTCAAACCAAACCATCGGAGGGTAATCCATCTTCCGGTTCCAATCGGGGAATTCCCTTACCCAGAAGAATTTCATCAGCGAATAAATCCGGTCAGACACTTTCCAGAAATCCTCCACACTCCAATTAAGCCCGGTGATTTTATTAAAATATATAGCGTAATTTTTTACATCCCAGCCCAGCTCAATCCAGGGAAAACGACAGGCGACGATAAACTCAAACAGACCGCCTCTTATTCTCTGGAGCTCAATTACCTTGGCCGCTTTTTCTGGACCGTAGGAATCGCGGGCTGTCTGCTTGATTTCAAAAGTAATGACCCAGCTTTCCTTATGATGGGCGCCGATAGGGCTGGTGCCATAGGCGAGAGCCATGCCGGGAATGAATTTGCAGTTATAGGCTGAAATCTCCATCCCCTTGACGTGCATGGCGTAGGCCTCAGAGCCATGGCCAATTTGCCGAGCCATCCTCATAGAGCCATCGGCCAACATATTGCCCAATTTGCCCTCTCGAAAAGCCGCCAAACGCAGCAATTCTTTAGCCTTTTCGGCGTCGCCGAAACGAAAATCGCCCTCAATAGCGCCATGGTCAATGGCATCGGCATAAAAAGCCAAGGTCCCACCCGCGGAAATGGTATCCAAGCCATAATCGTCACAGAGATAGTTGAGGGAGGCAACTTGGTCCAGTTCAAAAATTTCTAGGTTGCTGCCGAGAAGGCCGATGTTTTCATAGTCAAGCTCTGATTTTCTACCCTCATGATCAAGAATTGTTATGCCGCAGCGCATGGTGCAATTGGGGCAGCCATAGGTAGCAACGCGAGCGGCATTTAATCTTTCACCGTCGATTTTCCAGGCATCGGGGTGATGGGTTTTTCTCATATTTCTCACCGGAAGCGCGGCCACCTCGTTACACCAGGCCAAAACTCCTGTTGTCCCCTGGAGAGACCAGCCTGTTTCCTTATCTATCTGTTGGACTTTCCGCAGGTCATCGCGGCCCAAGACCTTCATGCCTTCCGGGTCGGCCACAGGAATTGGTTTGCTGCCCTTGACGACAATGGCCTTAAGCTTTTTCGAGCCCATGACAGCACCCATCCCTGGCCGGCCTCCAGCCCTACCCTCCAGGCTACGGACCATAGCATACAGGTTAAGATTCTCGCCACCTTGGCCAATAGAAAGAATGCCCGCTCCTTTACCATATTTCCCGTAAAGCCATTCTTGAGTCTCGTAGGTTCCCTTTCCCCAGATTTCTTCGGCTGACAAGAATTCTACTTTGTCGTCTTCGATATAAAGATAAGTTGGCTTGTTGGCCTGGCCCTCGATAATGATGACATCGTAGCCTGCTTTCCTCATCTGCTCCGTAACCCTAGTACCAAGATTGCCATCGCCATAGCCACCAGTTAGAGGCGATTTGGCGGCGACTACAGCCTTGCCGGTATTAGGGGCTGGAATACCCGCAATCGGTCCGACCGCCACGATGAACTTATTTTCAGGGCCGAGGGGGTCGACCCCTGGCTTTAGTTCATCCCAAAGAATTTTCAGGGCGAAGCCCCGGCCGCCCACCCACTTAAGGGCGAATTTTTCGTCAAAAGATTCCTTATTATAAGTGCGTTCGGTCAGATTAATCCTTAAAATATTACCCGTCCAGCCATACATAAAACGCCTCCTCTAAATATTAGGTTGAAAATTACCGATAACATATTAACCAGGCTAAGTCAACGACTCAGGCGCCCCTTCGAGGAACCGCAGTGATTTATCAGGCATATATCAACTGTATTTCTTTTAAAAAAATAAGACATAGGAATTAAAGATAAGGCCCTAAAATCTTGACTATCAACAAGGTATTAGCCAGGGTAAATCAACCACCTAATAGATGAAAATTTCGTAATATTCTTTTCCTTTATTATAGGCATACCAGATGAATTTATCTTTTTCGATATCATAGGTTCGGTTAAAAAGTGTGAGGAAATAATATTGAGGCTTAAAAGGGAAACAAAAATTCCTTCCTAAAATTTGGCCCTTGAGGCTCATAACGATCACTTCATATTTTTCATCCTTTTGGGCAGGAGTGATAACATAAATTTTATCATCGCAAAGCCGGTTCTCTAACCTGACCTAAATAATCCCCTTGAAGATAAAAGATGAGAATGCGCCGGATATCACCTACGATCAATCTGTCGTCAATGACGGTTAAGCTAAGTGGCCCAATTAAGAACTCGCCTGGTCCCTGGCCCCTTCGCCCAATTCTGCGTCGCAGATGACCGTCCTCTAAGGAGTAAACTAAGATGCTTTCTCTATCAGAAAGGAAGACTTCATCATTTTCCACCTTTATATCATGTGGCTCTTCAGCCTCCGGCAGCGGAATGATGCGAACCTCTCTCGCCTGAGTTTTTACTGGCTCAAAAGAAACAGCGGCCAAGAGGCCAGCCCAGGCAATTAATTCCAAAACAAAAATAATATAAATTGGCAAAAATCGCGGCCGCATTAATCCCTCCCCTTATCTATAGTTATCATAATTCGCTTGAGAAAATCGCAGAAAATTTAAAACCTAGTTTAGGTAACTCCTTTTATTTTCTTTATTATGCGTTTTGGTGCCAAAGACCGAGGTTCTATTGAAAGAGGAGGGCGAGGCGACCAACTCGGATCCCATGCGGGATTTTTCGAATCAAGCAACATTGTCTCGCTCCCGTCGGAGAGGTTTTTTAGGACCAATAGATAGGGTCCATAAAAATTATGACAATAAATAATCCTGGTGCCATCAAGAGACCAGGTAGGATGTATTTCATTATTAGGGCCTGTAGTTACCTGTCTTAATCCCGTGCCATCTGCATTCATAATGTAAATATCAAAAGTTCCGTTTCTATCGGAGCAAAAAGCAATCTTTGAGGAGTCAGGTGACCAAGCCGGGTCAGTATCCTGAGCCGGCGAACTTGTCAGGCGTCTTAGATTACTTCCATCTGGATTCATAGTATAAATTTCACTATTACCATCTCGATCTGAGACAAAGGCTATCTTATCGCCGCCAGGGGACCAAGAAGGGGTGCGGTCATCTGCGGGGTTGTTAGTTAACCTTTGGAGATTTGTGCCGTCCGAGTTCATTATATAAATTTCATAGTTTCGATCTCGATTGGAACAGAAAACTATCTTATCCCCAGCTGGCGACCAACATGGATGTTCGTCATTGTAAGAATTTGTGGTTAAGCGACGGCGAGCGGCTCCATCGATATTAATTGTATAAATTTCCTCATAGATTTCTCCTCTTACCGGATTCCTGGAAGCAAAAGCTACCTTATCACCTCTGGCTGATACTGTAGGGTTTTTTTCTTCGTCAGCGCTATTAGTTAAATTTTTTAAGCCGTTTTCATCCATCAGAAAAATATCACCCTGGGTAAATCCTTCTGGAAGGGAGACAAAGACAATTTTCCCGCCGGATAAAATGGTAAAATATTCGTCGCTTTCATCAATCATCCGAACATCTAAAAGCGGGTCGCTCGGAGAACGATAATAAGCAACGAGCTGTACCTTGTAATCCTTTCCTGGAGCCATGAATAACGGAGTTTGCCAAGTATACGAACCACCTGAATCAGACCCGGGCAAAGCATTATATGTTATTACTTTGTGCAACCGACCACCTTTCAACAAGTCTATTTCGATTTGACCTGTGATTTCTTTTGCCGTAATCCCTACATATCTCCAATTTATGATCTGAGTAGACCCCGGGACCCAAGTTTCACCGCCATTTGGGGCCGTAACCATGATAGAGGGCGCATCATATTTTGCCGGCGCTCGCGATGATTCCGCCGCTATAAAGAAATATAAGAAGATAACTAACCACATCAACCACACCCTTTTTGGCATTTTCCCTCCTTTCTTTAATATTTATAAGAACATACTAAAAAATACCTTTTTACTTTTCTTCTAATAAAATTTAATCGACAAATGATGAGCCGGCCCTAAGACACCTTTTAGCTTTTTATAAATATATATATCTTTTCCCTCAAAATTGACCGCCTCTTCCCTAATGAAAAATATTCCTGCCCTTGTTAACATATCAAAATAACATCTCCCCAATCCCATAAAATAAATAGCCCTACTCTTTATTATGTTTATTTTTTGATTAAAATAAAAAAAATTAAAGATTCTGTCAACATTCTGAAGGCTCTGGCCTAAAGACCTGATAATTCATCAGGTCCATCTCGGCTTATGTTTCTTAAAGATTACTTTACCTTTTTTGGTGTATGCCTCCCTTAGCCAAAAATTACCCCCAATTATTTTCTCTCGAAAGAAGGTAGTTAAGAATATGTACTTTAAATAAACCTCGCTATCTTTCTAACTTTCTTATCCTACAATGTACTTTTAGAACTACAAGGAATGGGAAGCGAATATCTAAGACTCCTCTTCCAATTAGCTAATCAATATATAATTTTCGGAAAGACTATAGATTTTCTAACTTTTTTGGAATAACTAGCATATATCAAACCAAAAAATAAGCATCCTTCATCCTTTGTCCGTTATTATGGTCTTCAACCCCACGCTAATCCCCGGCAAATTTTATATTTGAATAATGGATTATCCATATTTTTATCGGCCAATTGTAAGATGAACCATATTCATAAATGGATGAAGGCGCACTTATTTACGCGAGCCGGCGACGTCTTTGACAATTTCCGATTTTGCCTTTATATTAAATCTGAAAAAAAGAGGGAATAAAAGGAGGCTAAAATGAGAAGATGGAAAAAGGGCCTTTTAATTTCCTTCCTTATCCTAACTACAATTTTTTCCCTCACTTATGCGCTCAGGATGGGTGAAAATGCCGTCCGGCTTCCGATTGGTACTAAAATCGAAACGGCCGGTGAAATAACCCGGTTTATTCTTCCCGACGGAGTATTGGAATTAATCGGTTTGGCCGGCCAGTTAGGCGTAAGGGCCTACAATAAGGAGGGAGCGCTTCTTTACAGTGGGAAGCAAGCCAGGTTATTTTCTGTCGTCCCTGTTCAAAAATTATTAAACCAGGATACTTCAACCGATGACCTTATTTTTGTTCAATTTAAGGGATTATCTCCCCAGCCTGACCCGCCTGGCAAATCTATCCTTATTCCTAAGGGAGCAAAAATCGAGAGAACGAAACAGGGTTCCTTGCTCTTTCTTTTAGCTAACGGTTCTAAGATTGAGATTAGAGGCCAAAAAGCATCTCAGACAGGGATAGTAGGAGACCCTGGGCTAAAGGGGGAATGTCGCCTCTACGATCAAAGAGGAAAGCTGCTTTTTTCTAGAGGCCAGGGCGCAATATGCCGCCTAATCCCTATTCAAAGCCTTCGTAGCAAAGTAGCCATTGATGATGACATTGCCTGGGCTCAGTTTACTCTCGAACCAGGGGCAAGATAAATTTCTGTTTCTTTTTGAGTATGGCCTAAACATTTTATTTAAGTCATTAGTACCTCGTTGGACTCCTTGGTGAATAAACTTGGGCCAAAAGAACATTTTTATTTTTATTTTGTATTCTTTACCCTGATGGCGTTTCTTGCAGGCATTTTTGGAGTGAGGTGTCAACGACTGATTATAGAAGACTTAAAAGATCAAAGGATTATCTTTACTTCTGGCCAAGATGGCAATGCTGAAATTTATCTCATGAATTTTAGTGATTTATATCCAGAGAGATTAACCTATGATCCTGCCTATGACGATTATGCTTCTTTTTCTCCAGATGGAGAAAAAATTGTTTTTTGCTCAGGTCGTGACGGAAACCTCGAGATTTATCTATTAAGGCTAAAGGAAAGAAATGTAAAAAGGTTGACCTTCCATGAGGCAGATGATATATATCCTTCTTTTTCTCCCGACGGTAAGAATATATTGTTTTGCAGCAATCGAGAGGGAAATTGGGAAATCTATTTAATGAATGAGGACGGCTCCAATCTTCTTAATCTTACCAATAATTCACGTGACGACAAGTACCCTTCCTTTTCCCCTGATGGCAGATATATTGCCTTTGCTTCGACACGCGATTACTGGATCCCAGAAATCCACCTCTTAGCTGCTAAGACCCAAGAAATTACGCGGCTTACCTATAACAGTTTTGTTGATTGTTACCCTAAATTTTCTCCAGACGGAAAGAAGATAGTCTTTACAGGTTATTCTGATGGCAATCCTGAGATTTATACTATGAACACTGATGGCACCGCAATCAGGCGTTTAACTTTTAACTGCAGTCACGACGACCAGCCAGTTTTTTCACCCGATGGCCAGAAAATTGTTTTTGTTTCTAACCGCGATGGTCATCCCCAACTTTTTATTATGGACGCCGATGGCCAGAAACAAAAAAGACTAACCCGCCATAATTCTTATTGTGTCTACCCCTCATTCTGTCCCATAACGCCTGGACAACCAACACGATAGATTCGCTTTGCCAATCTGAAAAATAAAATCAACAGACAGGAGCTCTTAATGTTCGAAATGGGCAATTTATTAAGCCCCGGCGACATCAGCCTCTTTATGTCGATTTATTTTTTTCTTTTTAAATTGTCTCCTTCCTTTTAATCTCAGCAAGCCGACTTAGTTTTAACAAATATAATAATCCTTATGTAAATGAAACGTCTCACCTTCATTTTTCAACTATCCTTAAGGCTACAGACGTAGAGCAATTTCCGTCTTTATTCCTTTCAGGAATGCGAAAGGTATGATCTACCACAATATCCATCCGATAGTCACCCAAATTTAAAGACGCGGGGAAACTGATAGTAATATATATTTTTTGTTTACCCCTCAAAATCGTATATTCTCTCTTAATAGTTCTTTCTTCTCAATTTCCGTTGCCCCTAATTTTTTCCAATTTTTCGGAACAATTAATATCTTCTTACCTGGCGATGTTTGAAGACCGCTCATCTTCCGAGAAACCAGCTCGCCTGCCTCGCGCTGCAGCAAATCAAGGTCAAAATTAATTACTTTTTCGCCAGTGCTCATTCCTAAGCTTTCCAAGTCTCCCCACGCACTAATACTTAGAGGAGTAGCAGCTTCTAGAGCGAGGTTTTTGACCTCGAAAGAACGCCAGTTGCGACGGCTAAAATCTGTCCGTAACTGGCGAATCGTCAAATTCCTTTTGGCGGCACCTGTCCTGATCTCAACTGTTTGTTCTGACGTTCCGACACCAGAAAACCGAATTACGTCTTTGGCTTTAACGGCTGCTTCCCCCCTTATTTCAACTAAGTTCCCAGATTCATAAAAGAGAGCCTTATATTGGTTTCCGCGTATAGATATCGTCAAATCAACCTTCCGACCAGGAACAATCTTCATAAAATAAATGTCTCCCTTGGGAGGCAAAATTTTTGCCTGACCCAACCAAGGCCAACGGGTTAATCCCGGAATCCGCTTTAGGCGGTCTTTTTCGATATCAGCCCAGCTCGCTTGAAAATCCTTTTCTACTTTAAAATATCGGCGTCCTTCACTATCTGTAATCTGATTAACAGCCGCTCCTGGCCCCCCAACAAAAAGCGTTCTTAAAGCTTCATTAAAGACATCCATAGCCAAAGGGTGGCGCGACTTCCTAAGAATATCTGACATTGGTACACACAAGCACCATCCCCCGAGGCCATAACTGTTGCTACCTGAAGTATAAGACCAATCCCCTGTGGCGGTGGTTATTTCCAGCTTATTGCCACGATTATCATCATAGCGGTCTACATTATCATCGTAGGGAAGATTTGGGTCCCAGATATAAAGATACTTTTTTCCTATTGTCTTTTCCGTTTTATAAGGAATGACCGTATGGGCATTTTCTCCCCAGAAAGCAGTGGATAGCCAGAGAACAGGATAATCACCTTTTCCCAATTCATCCTCGACATTGGAAAAAGCGGCATTGGCATTCTCGAGTGTCCCCCGGTCTACGGCATCAATAAATCTGCTTATTCCTGAATAGCTAAACTGCCTGGCGTGGATAATATTGATTGCTCTATGAAGATCTTCTCGGTCTGGCCCGATAGTTCCTGTATAGAAATTTGCTGGCGAGCAAAAACCAAAATAGCCACCATATTTAAAGAGCGCCAAGGCGAGGACAGACATTCCCCCACAATTTCCATCCTGGGCACAGTTTTTAAAAATTTCATAAAAAGCGGCATCGAGAGGTGCAGCCGCCGGGTCGTTATAAGGATAAACTCCGAGATATGTTTGCCGAAAAAGCTCCCAGGGGAAATCACAAGAACCAAGACAATACGAATCCTTCTCTCCCCAATTTTTAAAATACCAACCATCTCTTTTAGGGTCAAAAACCCGCTGTCCGAGAAGAATACTTATTGTAATCACTAACATTAACCCAAAAATGACGATTTTTTCTCTCATCTTCCTACCTCTCTTAGTATTGAACGGGGTCGGAGGGTTCGGAAAGTTTACCCCGCAATTCAACGGCCTGCACGCGATACCAGTATTTTGCTCCTCGAAGAGCTGAAGTATCTTGAAATTCATTTCCTTTAATAATAGGACTTATTTGTCTATAAACCCCCTCTCGCTCCCGACTGCGAAAAACAATAAATCCTTGATATGTAGCTGGGTCATAAAGAGGCCTCCAGCGAATTATCCGACTACATCCTGCTGTTACTGGGCTGGCAGGAGGCTGAACAACTGGCTTAGGCGGCAAATCCTTGGTATAAGTAAAGGTACTTGTAGCGGGGATACTCAGAAGATTATCAGCCTGGCTTTCATTTCCAAGCCAATCTAAAGCCGAAATCCGATACCAATAAATCCTGTTTGGCAGGATTGTGTTGTCTAAATAGGAAACCGCCAAAGAAACAGGATTGGGTTCAGCGGGGATATCTTCGCAACGAGCTCTTCCTACCCCTTTCCAAGGTTCCCGGCTGGGAGGTGTGCCGTCTATATAAACACAAGCCACAAACTCTGGCTCTCCATTTTCTTCCAAGGACCGATAAATATGAAAAGCCCGCAGGTCTTGAATAGGTGAAGAGGTCCATTCAATCAGGACGGCGTTATTTTTTGCTTTCAAACCAGTAATGACAGGAGCAGGAGGAGGTGTTCTTTCATAAAGTTTCTGACAGATGAACTCACCTTCCTTAGGACACTGATTAGAATCGCCTGGATAAACGTTCCTGGCCTGGTCAAAAGCTCTTACCCAGTAGCTATAACAAATAGGCGAACCCTCCGGGACTGTTCTATCCTCAAATAAAATACGCCCTGAGGCGTCAATTTCAACTCCTCCCTCCTGCAGTAGTACCTGGCCAATGAGAACAAAATCGCAAGGAATAAATTGTCTGGCCACTTCTTTGGTCCGCTGAGCAGGGCGATAAACCGAACCCCGGTCGCAAAAGCTGCGATATATTTGATAACCAGCAAGGTCGGGCTCAGGATTAGGTAGCCAGAAAATTTTTATTCTATCGTTTAATCCTTCGCTATCAACTACCCTTGTTCTTCCAGGAGGCTTGCGGTCAGGGATTCTTCCGGAAACGATTGCCGAAGGCGCACTCTGATTGCCTTGCTCATCCTCACAAATTAGGCGGTAAAAGAAATCCTTTTCTCCGTATTCTTGAACAAGACCGGCCCAGTCGTCTGTCCAGCTCAGGTCAAGATGATTAATATCTGTTGGGTCAGCCGAAATCTCGGCCACCGGCCGGGTTCTCTCGACGGTAAATCTGACCTTACTTTCTACCTCCTTAGGTAGGGGTCGCTTGCGGCTTTTATCTGGTGTCCTGACTCCTAAAAGCTCGATGTCTTCCATTCGCTCAGAACGGTAAATACGATAGACATGACGGCGGTCTTGTTCTCGATGCCCTTCCACATCCCGGATTGATTTTTTCCAAGTTAAAATAAGCACTGGCCGAGAGGGAGAAACATTAACCACGAAAGAAGTAGGAGCCGAAGGCGGGGTAAGGTCGCGAGGTGTCGCCTCTACGATATTACTTTCCGCCCCTCTTCGGCCAAGGATGTCAAGGGCAGCAATTTTATAAAAATAGGTCTTCCCGTTTTTTGGGCCGTCAATAAGATTTCCTTCAACTTCATGGGTTGTGGGCAAGCCCTCCTCGGTCCACCACTGATAATCCACAAACCCTGGTTGAGGCTTTACCAAGCTGTTTCCTTCTAAATCAGTTTTAACATCAAACACCACAGGCTGGGGGTTGACTACCTGATATGGTCCGCCTCTTCTCTCCGCCCGCAATACGATATATGAGAAATCCTCTTGCTGCCTGTCCCAAGTTAACAAAACCTTGCTATCGCCGGCAGAGGCGGAGGGATTCTTAGGCGCAGAGGGAGGGACAAAACGGCCGGCCTTAACCGTTTCGCTTGTAGCTAAAAGACTTTCCTTACCCTGTTTATCCACCGCCCTTAGCTCATAAACATATTCCTCTTCCGGAGTTACTTTATCATCGATAAAAGCTAAGCCACGGGCTAAGCGAAACTTGAGATTATAGCTGGCCAAGACGTCAAATACAGCCTCTTGTTCCGCGGTTAATCCTTTCTCAAAAAAAGGGCAGAGGTCGATTGCTGCCAATAAACTTCGTAGCCCGCCGACTCCCCGGCTCGAACTAAGGATAGGGAATTTGCTCACCGTTTCTTCTGAGGCTGCTTTTTTTGTCACCTCTGGCACTGGTTTCGAGGGAATCCCGGTTTTTTCTCGAACCCCCACCGCTGAAAGGGCTCGAAACATCGTCAACCATTCTGGCGAACCGGGAGAAATAATCTTCTTTAATTCTTCGCAATTTTTGACCGAAGTGATAGGTTCGGAATTAAGCAAAATAGGCGAAGGTGTAAGTCCTTTTTTTTGGATACGATAAATATTATATCCAGATGCTTTCGGTTCTTTGTTCCAATAAAGGACAATAAAAGTTGTCTTGAGAGGAGAGACCCCCGCTGAAGTAGCAGTTAATTTAACTTCGCTGGCCGGAGGGCGGAGGGTGGCGGAAAGAAGATACTCCGTTGGCTTAACGGAGTTAAAACCTCCGACTGTCAAACACGCCACCGAAATCAAAAAAACTTTTCCTAAATTAGGCCCAAACGTTTTCATAATTCTCTCCCTAAAAATCCCTTCGCAGCTAAAATTCTCAGTTTCTTATTACCAAAAATTTTATTCAATGAAAAACCCTTCAGTTGGACTTATTCCCGCAGTCAATTCAATTGAAGCACAGAGTACCCAAAGGACACAACCTTCAAGGCCAACTGTTCCCGAAAAATAGAGCGGCATAGGACCCCTCAAGTCCAAATCAGCCCACGCCGCCGCTGAAACTAAGCCTCCGAGAATTTCCCCGTGGACGTGGATACCCCCTGTGCCGACAATATAAGGAAGCCCGAGTTCACCTTGTTCGATAGCGGGTTGAGCCCCAGGAGCCAATTCAGAAAAAGCCCCCATCCCGGCATAGATTTCGATGCCACCAGTAAAAACATACCAAAGCATGGTACTAAAGGAGATTTGCCCGTAGCCGTAAAGACCGGTGAGCCGGGAGGGCAAGATTCTCTCGTTTAACCCAAAGTGTTCTGAACCAGAATATAGCACCCAAGCCTTTTCCTTAGGCACATTGCTGCCCACAAAAAAGCCTCCCTCCAGTCCGCTTCCACCTGTCCAGCTACAAACAGCCACTTTGGCTCGGCCCTGGAGATACCAAGTTTCTGGGCTAAGAAACCAGGTAAGCTCACCCTCTCCTGAAAGCCCCCCAACAATGCTTTCGGCGTCGAGTTTCCCTTTAACTTCACCCTCAGCAGAGTTTCGGGACCGGTCTATGTTTAGATATACCTGGCCATATAAATCCATTGAACTCGCAGCGAAATAAAGCATCATATCGCCGGCGGCAAAGAAGGTTGTGGAGGTGGGAGTAATAGAAACAATGCTTTCCGCATAAGAAGCCGCCTTAGGCGCAAGAATTCCTTCTCCGGAAGCTACGGATGATTCAAGGTAGCCCCCTAAGACAATCCGCTGGAGAAGCGGGCCTTCAATCCTGACGCAGCCATAAATTTCTTTTATTCCGCACAAAGCATGAAAATAAGAAGGGAGGAAAAGGTCGTGAGTAGTTTTGGAAGAAAGGCATATATCAATAGCCTCATGGTGGATTTCAATGGTAGCATCCAATGGAGCTGAGTGAATGAGGTCAATTTCGGTGGTTCCTCTTCCTTTAAAACCCCATTGGGCTGCCTCGTTATAGCCCATTGCCTCGTTAGGGAAATCAAAGATAGCCACACGGTTATTCCATTCGCCCTGAAGATGAAGATTGGTTAACTCTGCTCCGGCTTCCCCCTGGTTAATAACAGTTACAAAGCGACCATGGTGGCGGGGAGGAGCCCCGTCATTTCGAGAATCACGAATATTAACATAGGCACTACCAAAAAAATTGAAATGGACCGTGCCACAGACATCAAAATAGCCGTTGGTTGCTCCGGGCGTATACCGGGAGAGGATAAAATTTTTAGCAACAAAGGGGAGACCATCGAAGCGTTGGCCATAGACATTGGGGTCAAGGAAGAGCTGGCCGAAATTGCCGTCAGCTCGCATCTCTCCCCATGTAAGTTTAAAAGGGGTCATTGAATTCAGGCCATGAGCATGATCAAAATGAAATTCCTCGCTTATTCTGGCGGCCGTAAAAAGAACTCGGCCTGTTCTGATACTAATGGTTCCTCCCTCCCCCGTATCAGAGGTTGAAGCAAGTGTAAGCTTCCAGTAAGCCAACTCCTCTCCTGTGGGTGGCAAATGAATCTTACCGCCAACCAAACTCCCCGCTGAGGTAACTTCTAAATCCTTGAATTCAAGTTCCGGTATACCGCAGGGCTCAGGAATAGCGACCGAGCCATTTAGTTCCGAGTCATAAACGGCACTGTCGACAAACAAAAATTTATATCTCTTTTCCTGAAGCGACTTTAGCGAAATACTAAAGGGTTGGCCGCCCACATATCCCTCTCTCGAGGTATTACCGAGGCGAATATCAGTGGGGTGACGGAAAAAAACGGAAAGACAGCCATTAACTCCTAACGAACTTATATGAATCCAGTTAGGAGTTGTCAGGGGAAGAGCGATGGGTCCTCGGCTACCCCATTCTCCGTCTTCCGAGTAAAGATAAAGAGTCCCGATAAGACAAATGGTAAGACCAGCCATATCAAAAGCCTTTACATTATTTAAAATAGATTCATCCGAGCCCGAGCAATTAAAATTTAGAAAGTCTCCGCCTTTATCGGGACTAAAAGTCGATTGAGCCTTGGCGGGAAGATAAAAATATCCTCTCGAGGTTGACTCTAAGGTTGCCCTCCAAATAACTGTCTCTTCCTTAGGGTGGGTAAGCTCTCCCCAGCCAATTCTAGTTTTATCCGGAAAAGTAATTTTCCCTGAGAGGTTCATATCTTTATCGATATTTAGAGAGTTGAAATGGGCTCTAAACTGAACACCAGCAAAATCAACACAAACAGCTGTTATGGGCGTCCGAATCTCTCCATTGCGCAATTCCCCGGATTGGACCTGGCTTTCGCCGAGACTGAGATTTCCCGCCGAAGCGCTTACTGAATACCCTTGAGGATGGCTAGGGTTAAAGGAAATATCTCCCACCTGAATTAGAACTCCTTCAAATCCTTTGGCCATGACTGTGGCTCCAGAAAACCGGTAATTAGCTGCGAGATACCCTGTGTTTGAATTTATGGGCACAAACAAGTCTCCGGAGGCACGACCATCCAGCAAATAAAGGCCTTTCCATGCCGGCGGTTTTCCCGGAGGACTTTGACTATTGGAAAAATCAGCTACATAACCTGTCCCCTCGGCGACGAGACCAGTATCGCCTATAATCCAGGGGCCAAAATTTCCCTTAGAACTCACATAAAATTGACAATCGGGGAGAATCGAAGCACTGCCTAAATCAAGGAAAGCAGGACCGCAATCCTCCAAATTTCCGAGAGAAGACGGAAGCTGAAGAATTAAATGAGCCGAAGATGATTTCGGGGTTAAACTGAATTCTTTTATTTGAACCTGGAACCCATCTATGGCCAGACCAATAACCTCGGGAATGGCCCCAGAAGAAGCCGGATAGTTGGCCGTGCCTTGAATTATTCGGCCTGAATTTACGGGAGTGGAAAGCTGGGCGATGGTGACATTGATAAATTCCAGAAGGGCATCCCCCTTTTTAAGTAAGGATTTAGAAAGAAGACCGTCAAGGAATCTCTTTTTGGCTGCCAGAATTCCCTCTGGTGTCAAGCGCTCTGGATTAAGTTCAAGAGTGAGTGATTCACCGATCCTAATTGTCGGGTTAACGAGGCGAGCTTCGGCTAAGCTTATTTCCGTTTCGGGATTAGAAACAGCACTCACTACGGTATATGTCTTTTTTATAATTGACCCCAAACCCAAGAGCGAGGGAGAAATTTCAGCAGTGGCGCATTTAAAATCAACCCATCCTGTCCCAGAGACGCCACTCCAAGTCTTCTCTGCCTGGTTCCAAGTTCCGGGATGAGAATAGTTTTCTACAACCAGAGCAAAATCGCCGATAAAGAGCGTTTGTGGCAGCTTAGGAATTGGCGATGGAATTTTCGGCTGTATCTTTTCTGACTCTTCTTTTTTGGGGGAAGGAGCGGGAATCGGGATTTTTGGAGCAACCTTCCGAGCCGCCTCAGTTAGCCTGGTGAAAATAACGCCATTAGACCATTCAATACGGAAGGGTCTTCCCAATTCGTCAAACTGAGTTATCTTTCCTGTGGCTGTTCCCTTTAAAGGCCCTAGGGACCAACTAACACTAAGGTTAGTCCCTTGAATTGTGCCGCTCCCACTGCCCTTGGTTGGCTCCGCTTTCCAAGTAAATTTACTCCCTTGCTGGGTTATTGTATAAATAATCCGGTTAGACCCCTGCCACCTCCCAGAAATATCATAGACCTCCAAAGCCTTTTGTAAATTAAAGGCGGCTACCTGGCCCAAAAAAGGCAAAAAGAGAACAATCGTTATTACAACCAAACTTAAAAGGAAGTGAGGCCTTTCCCTCCTCGAAGGCATCTTAAATTCTCCTTATAGTATACTGTTTATTACAAAATGATACATTTTCTTGGATAACAAATCATTAATCCCCTTCTCTTTTAATAATTTTTCTTTCCCTAATCCCTAGATGGATTTTAATTAAGCTGTTTAAAAAGTCAAGGAAATTTTTTGCCGAATGGCCGTGGTTATTTATATTCGAAGGAGGCCAAGCCGTTGAGTAATTTTTGGGGCCCGCCTTCTCGCAGCCATTTTTGTGCTTCTTTATTTCCCTCTAAGTAGGCCTTCCAGAAAACAAGGCTTAATTTTTTAATCATTTCCTGAAATTGCTCATCCTTTTCGCCTCGCCGCCAAATTCCTGTCAAGCGAGGTCGGCCAGAAAAAATCATATGGTCACCCTCTTTAAAAATAACTAAATATTGGTCAGAGTTCTTAATGTGATCGAAGGGAATCCTTCTTTCTTCAGCTTGTGTCTCCCCAATAGGGCTATCATCAAGCGTGCCGGTCATATGAAAGCAGGGAATGGAAATAGCGCCATAGACCTTATCCAAATTTCTTCTATTTAAAGGCACAGGCGCACTCATCGGAATGGCCGCTTTAATGCGCTTATCATCGAAAGAAAGCTCACGGCCTCCAGGCAACAAGACCCGCTGCCCGGCGATTAAAAGAGTCGTGTGGGCACCAAAGGAATGACCGGCCAGACCAATTTTTTGGAGGTCGATTAGGCCTTTTAAGGGCCCCTCCTGAACGTTTATCTTCTCTAAGGTATCCAGAGCAAAGCTGACATCCTTTGCTCTATCTAAAGCGTTTGCTATGTTCGCCGCGGCTTTTCTCATCTCAGCCAGCGGGTCTTTTTTCCCTTTCCAGGTTGCCTCGTCGCTTCCGGGATGTTGCAGATGAACTGAAATCAACCCATTTTCGGCCCAAAATCTTCCCAAATATTCATAACCTTCCCTTGAGCCACCCAAACCATGAGAAAAAATCGCCACCGGTGCCGAACCTTTGAGCCCAACAGGATAATATATTTTCGCTGGAACTTCCCTTTGCCTGAGCTTATCTTGCCAGGCGTCCCGAATGACTTCCACCTTGTGGGATAATAGTTGGATTGGCAGTTCGCTGGCCGCACTTTGGTATTGATTGTCATCCCAGGAGAAAAAAACAGGGGCTAAAGATAAGGTCAAAAAGCAAACTAAAAGAAGTGGGAGCTTTTTCTGACCATCTCTTTTCATCTATTTTCTCCTAAGAAGATTTTTAACTCCTTTCTTAACTGTCCATAATTATACAGACAAAAATCGCCGCCTTTGCTTAGAATCTATGAGCCATTCATCTCATCCACTTTACGGTTCATCTCGGCCCAGCTTCGGCGGGGAACTCTCGGAATCTCCTCCTCAAAGATGATCAAGGGGAGCTTGTCGAGCTGCGCCTTGCGTACCTCGCCCCTGAGGGCCTTCCCATAAAGACCGTATTATTACCCACTGACGACATCCATAAAAAAACCACATAAAGTCTTATGGAAGGTCCGGGTCTATGACTGTAAGATTCGGCCTTCAGGACTTAACAAATCAAGTTGTCATAACATTTTCAGCAGACGCCGGAGATAAACTAAGCCATCCGATTAAGAATAAAGCCAGGGATAACCTTGGGTGCTTTTTTGCGTTTATTGCCGCCTCCGAACAGACATTATCCTCAGGGAGTCATTGCTTCCAGGAAAGACGATGGGGTTCGTCGGCCAAGGAAAAGGCCAGAAGGTAAGCCAGCCTGATCACAGCCGCCATTTTTTCGGCATTTATTCTCTCCACTGTGTCTAATGGAGTATGAGCATATTCATTGCCGCCAGTAAAAAAGAAGACTGAAGGGACTCTCTCAAGGGCGAAGAAATAATGGTCGCTATTTCCGAGCATGGGAAAAGAAAGCAAGGGAACCACGTCCAAACCAATAAAATCAGCATTCAATCGAGAAATTTTTGTTGCCAGTTCAGCAGAAGGAGCGGAAACATAAGCTCTCAGCAATTTTTCCGGCTGACCGGTGAGGCGAGCCATCTCTTCATCCGTTAAATGAAACATTTTGGCTTCTTTTTTCACCTCATCCAGTGAACAATCGTGGCTGATCATGTCCAGGTTGATGTAGGCGGCAATATTTTTGATGGGGACAGTCGGAAACTTCAGAAAATATCTGCTGCCCACCAGCCCTTTTTCCTCACCAGTCCAATGAGCAAAAATAATTGATCTTTTAGGCTTTTCCGGATTGAGAGCCATGGCTCTGGCGATTTGCAGGACTCCGACCGACCCAGAGCCATTATCATCAGCCCCATTAAAGACATAACCATCTTTAGTCAGACCGACATGATCAAGATGAGCTCCAATTACAATATATTCGTTACGGAGTTCTGGGTCTGACCCCTCAACCATTCCCAGGAGGTTAGCACAGGCTGACACCATCTGCTCCAGGTCAATTTTAATATTTACTTCGAGCCCGGTGAGAGCAAAAGAATTGGGCTTGAGGTCATTATCAATTTTGCCCACCGTCTCGGCAAAATTTTTAGACACTTGCTGGAACAGCGCTTCGGCAATTCGGGGCGAAACCCAGAAAGTAGGCACCATAAGGTCGACCACGGACAGGGGCGGACAAAAAATGCGATTACTGGAAGAAGAAATGCGGGCATCGCGCTTATAGCCATGGGGACTGACATAACGGTCAAAGGATTCATCCACAACCAGAAGAGCAGCCGCACCTTTTTTGGCCAGCAGCCGAGCACAATTCTCAGCCGGGGTCCGCCGGCCTTCAAAACGAGCCCAGTGTTTGGCCGAATTAAAGGGTGTTTCAGGCCGCTGGCCGCCAGGTTTTCCAGCAGCCACTAAAACTATCTTGTGGCGCACATCAATCGAAGCAAAATCGTCATAGCCAAGGTCCGGAGCAGAAATTCCGTAGCCGCAAAAGACAACCGGCCCGGCAATGGTCCCGGCAAAATCCACGCCCATGACATAGTTGAAATCCTTTTCGGCCATAAACCTTTGGGTTCTGGATGGAGCTACTATTTCTAGCTTTGTTCCTTCCCCGAACTGTTTGATAATCATCGGCAGCCGCTGTTCATAGGAACGGCTGGGCCCCTGGCCGTCACCAGCAGGAATGATGCCCCAGGTTCTATAAAGACTCTCAATGTAACGTCGGGCAATAGCTTGTCCCTTTGAGGGCGTATCCCGGCCCTCCAGCTCATCAGCCGCCAGGAAGGACAGGTAAGCTCTGGAATCAGCAGCCTGGATGCTCAGGAAGCCAGGTTTAACTCTTTCTGGAACTTTTGGAGATTTTTCCTCTTGCGGTCCAGAAAACAGGCCTAGGACCAGGGCAAAAAATAAGACAAATAAAAATAAGAGTTTACTCTGGGCTTTGTTTTTGGAGAACATAAGAAATCCTTTCATGGCACTCCTTTCATATCATAATACCCTGGGGCCAGCCGCAGGATAGTTTACTTACAAAAATCTGCACCAATAAACGAAATTCATGTGTTTTCATTGAATTCGATACCTGAATATCTGATGACGGCTCATATAATCATCTTCGTGCGCCACTATGCCACGCCGGGGCAGGCTGAGGAATCCTTCCTTGATTGGGAGGCACCATCTCAGGTATAGCCGTTGGGTCTCGAATTCATTAACCGCTGTCCATCCTGAAAACTTTTTCCCCGACTCAATCCTGAGAAGATCTGTCGACTCTCCTGAGGATAAGAAAGCCGCCCGGAGCGTTATCATTAATTCAAACTTTCTTATACTCGATATATTCAGCGACCTTCTCCATAAAAATATAGGAAATTCCCTTTCAGCTGAGGTGGCTGGGAATGCATCCTGATTGTCATTTTCCCTATTGCCATCCTTCGACCATCGCTGAGAAATATAAATCTTAGACAAAATGAATGTCAATTACAATCAGGCGCATCTTTAAAAATGGTGGTGGTTTCAGCGCTTTTTTATCATGAATATT
>CAZVIN010000066.1:0-11549 GCA_964627255.1 uncultured Eubacteriales bacterium | reverse complement strand
CGAGCGGCGAACACCGCATCAAAGGTATGAATAAGGAAGTGGCGCTCCGCGAATTTATCCGTCGGGTAAGAGATAAGGCCCGTCGGACCGACCTCAATCTGGTTTTTGACCCGCCGGCTGTAGCTGGTGTGTGGGGTAAATATGTCCCGGAAAAAAGGGTCATGCGTCTGGAACTCGGCGGCCGGATTTGGCCGGACCTCGAATGGATGTGGAAGGACTGGGGCGATTGGGCTCAGTTTGAAGTTTTCCGAGGCGAAGAAGCGGGATTCCCCCTGGATGCGGCCCACCGCGTCGGGACAACCAAGGATTACGTTTTTGAAGATAGCAGCGTGGTGGAAGGAAAGGTTTATTATTATCGGGTTCGGGCGGTTAACGTCAAAGGTGTAGCTGGCCCGGCCTCTTCCGAGATTCGTCTTCCTGGCTACACCCTGACCTTGGCGGCGACAACCGGTGGCACAACCAACCCAGCTCCCGGCACTTATACTTATGAGCCAGGAGCATCGGTTTCCATCCAGGCCATACCCGACCCTTATTATGAATTTATTGGCTGGAGCGGCGATGCCACGGGGAAAACAAACCCGCTCACAGTTGTCATGGACCGGGATAAAAATATCCTGGCCAATTTCCTCCGGATTACGGTTTATCCCCCGCTTAATGTCCAGGGTATAAAGCTCGTCAATCGCTCGTTAGCCCAGGCTGAATACATCATCAAACTTACTTGGGAAGCCAACCCAAACAATAAATTTGTATCCAAGTACAGAATTTATCGGCTGGAGGGAAGTAACCGCCTCTTTGAGGCTGAGGTCAGCGCTACTACTTTTGAATACCTCCATCGCCGCGCAGCCAAGGATAAGACTTACACTTTTGCGGTGGTGACGGTAAATGGGAGCAATGAGGAAAGCGAGCCGGCTATTGTGGTGGTCTATTAAGCTTAAAAGCAACGGCGAGCAAAAATGTGGCCGGTGAAGTCCTGATGCTGGTTGCGGTAAAAAAAATCAAAGAAATAATGAGCGAGCGAATATTTTCTGTTAATTTTATTTTGGGCTTGGTTTTGGTTTTTGCTTTTGTCCTGGCCGGCGGGGCTGAAGCCTCCATATCTATTATTCCCCGCGTTAGCTATTTTTCACCGCGAGAGCAAGCTTTTCAGGATATATACGGCGGAGGGCCTGATTACAGTCTGGAGATAAGCATTCCTTTGTGGCGCCAGCTCGATTTCTGGGCCGCAATAGGCTATTTTTTCCGGCGGGGGAATCTTACCATCACCCAGGAAGAGACGACCCTCAAATTGGTTCGCTATGTTTACGGGCTTCGCTACGAAATAATAGCCAAAAAAAGATGGGCTCTAAATCTTGGCGCTTCCCTCAATTATGTTCTTTTTACCGAGCTCAACCCTCTTGGCGATATCCGAACCGGGAACATGGGCTACGCTCTGCGGTTGGAAGGACTTCTTTTCCCGGCCAAGCATCTTCCCCTCTCTTTGCTAATTGAGTTCGCATCCTGTAAGTTCGAGCCTGCCGAATTTAAATTCGACAGCGGGGGAATTAACCTGGGGCTTGGGTTTGGCTATAAATTCTGAAGGGCCAGAAGAGAAATAAGAAGACGCGGGGTGAAAGGAGAAGGGGGGAGCAGAGTTTTCTGAATGAGAGTAAACTCAAGGGAACGGTTGTGGCCTCGATGAGAAGGAAGGAGCGCGGTTAAGAGAAAAGGTCCGCTGCGGCTTAAAGTCCATTCGGCCAATTTTTCTCCATCACAGAAGAGGTCAAGAACGAGGGGGGTATTATTTGGAGAAGAGGGAAAATGGGCATAGCCCTGAAGAATGAACCGCCTTTTTCCGGGGGAAGAGCTGGCTAAGACCCATTTAGCAAAAGAGCTGAGTGGCGAGACCAGGGAATTTGCTTGGTCAGAAGGGAGCGCTTCTCTTAAACTACTTCTTGCCTCCGTTTCCTTTGCTTGTTGTTCACTTTGTGGCGAGGCCAAAACCCCTTTCTCTTGACCCTTTCTTTTTGTAATTTCTTTTAAGGGAAGGGGGGCGCCCCACCCATAAATAAGCTGTAAGGGATTATGCTGGGGTTGATTAAAATCTATCACCGGTGAGATAGGCAAAGAAAGATTCCGCTCTTCGCTTCCGCCAGAGTTTGCACTACTGGTGAGATAGCCCAATGAGCGAAGCCTTTCGATTGTTTCGGTGGGAAGCTGGTTAAGCCCTGAATTTACGGTGGAAGAGCGGGTTAGGCCGAGAGCAATTCTTTTGAGTTCGGCTCTTTTCTTGGGTTCATCATCAACCCTGTTGCGCTTTTCCTTATAATCCCGGCGCAGGTCATAGAGTTCTTCGGTTAACAAAAAAGGGTTCCAGATATATTTCCAGCGTTCATCCTGGACAGCTTTTTTATCGGCGAGCTCAGAAAAGAAAAATCTTTTATATTTCGAGAAAAAATGGGCCGAAGGACTTTCCTGCCAAAGGGCGAGGAGGCTCTGGCCATCAATTGATGACGGCTGAGGTAAACCAGCTATGTCGAGTACCGTGGGAAAAAGGTCGACCGACGCGACTTTGACGCCTATTTCCTTCGAAGACACAAGAGCTGGGCCGTAAAAAATAAAAAAGGTGCCAATTTGTTCTTCATAGAGCGTTGTTCCGTGACCAAATCCCTGATGCTCGCTAAATTCCTCGCCGTGGTCGGCGGTAATGATGATAAGTGTCCGGTCGAGAAGGCCACGGCCGCGGAGAGCGGTGACCACCTCGCGGATAAGGTCGTCGGCTTGACGAATCTCTTCGTCATAAAGGGCGACGCTATAAGCGATGTCAGCTTCAGTTACATAATCCTTATAACCCATCCCAAAAACATGGTCTCCCTTAAAAGGTGTGAAGAGGCCGCGAAACCTATCCGTGCTGTAATAGGGGGCGTGGGTGTCCATATAATGAAGATAAATAAAAAAGGGCTGGTCATTAGCTCCTGAGGCTAAGAGACGCAAGAAGGCGGC
The DNA here is from genome assembly GCA_964627255.1 of uncultured Eubacteriales bacterium. GTDB lineage: Bacteria > Acidobacteriota > Aminicenantia > Aminicenantales > CALLJL01 > CALLJL01. The sequence goes on along the minus strand of CAZVIN010000066.1, from coordinate 8,570 downwards.
ATTGAGGTTGCGGCCGTCCCAGGAATCTATATTTACATAAGAAGAGAAACCCTGAGCAAAGCCATTCTCAGGCTTAAGCCAGGGGTTACAAACCAGCGCCAGGGTGTTGGCGCCCGCTTGCTGGAAAATTTCAGCCATCGTAATTAGGCTCTCGTCAAGATGGGGCGAGGCATCCCTAAAAATGGGATGGAAGGATTGTTTAAAGGAATAAAACTGACAGCCATGGTGGGAAGGATAAAGGCCGGTGAAAAGGGAAGCGACAGCCGGGCCAGTTTGGGAGGAAGCAGCTACGACATTACTAAAAACGACCCCGCTCCTGGCCAGCTCATCAAGGAAGGGTGAGGTGGGCCGCGAGTAACCAAAAAAGCCGAGGTGGTCCCGCCGCAGGGAATCAAGAACAATTAAAACGACATTCGGCCGGTGAGCAGAAGAAAATAGGGAAATAGCCAGAAGATTGGGGCTAAATAAAAAAAGCAGAAAAAGTAGCCAACTGAACCTTCGTCCTAACACCCTCGCATTTTACCATTCTCCATTTTTTTAGGGAATAATCGACTAAAAGAGCAGACAGGCAAAAATGGGCGCTGGGCCGAAAAGGGGGTGGTTTTCCGCCGGGAAAGTTTGGGCTCAATCAGCCTTTAATAAGTTAAAGGAGTGGAAAATTTTATAATTTTAAAGAATAATATTTGGCTATACATAAAAGGTGGGATATTTAACGAGGAAAAAATGAGAAGAAAAAGGAAAACGTGGCTTGTATTCCCTATTGGAGTGGGGGTAATCCTGGGGGTGGGGATACTTATGGCCCAGGAGCTTCCCAGGCCATCCTATCAGAACGCGGTTATTATTAGCATCGAGCACGCGGTGGAAGATTCAGCGGAGGTTGATTACATCAAGAGCCATTTTCCTTTTGGTCTTTATGCTTGGCTATCTTTTTCGCGAACCGCCTTGGTGCCGGTGCTTGATTGGCATGCTTCACTCGACGATGCGTCCAATGGCATCCAGAGCTTCAAAGATACAGTCACCACTATGATTCAGAAGGCCAGAGAAAAGAATGTTCGCTTGCATCTTGTCCTTTGCTCAGGTTTAGCGCGAGCTCTCTCTACTTACCGGGAAGCCAAGGAAGAGGATATTCGCAATTGTCAATGGTATAACGACAACAAGCTCGCCTCGGATACCCAGATCCTGGATTCTAACTATATGGATAGATATGTCTTTGGCACCTTATCGCGCTATGCCCGGAAAATGAGGGCTAACCTTGAGGCCAAAGCTAAAGCATCACTGGCTTTTCTGAAACAAATGATGGACCTTTACCCAGAGACGCTTCTTGCCGTTAGCGCCTGGGGCGAGGCCGAGCTTAACTTCGGCCGCATCGACCATAGTAAAAGTATTCAGGATTGGTTTGGTGATTATTCACCCTTTGCAGTTCTTGAATTTAGAGATTGGGTCTGCCACACCGGTCTTTATGACGATATGACCGGTCTCTATAAGGGACAAGGGTACAGCGGCGGCGGGGCCAAATACCAAGGTGCGGCCGGGCTCGCCCAGTTTAACGCTGATTTTGGCACTAATTTTACCACCTGGGACCTGAAGTATTTTAACTGGAGCCTGAGCGACGATTATGATACCAACCCCGAAGATTACCTCAACCCCGACCCCCATCGCATTCCTCTTGCCTCATACATCCATGGGGGGATGATGCCAACTTCAGGCCCTGATTATATTCCCGGTGGTTTTGACCCCCCGCGGGTTATGCAGCCAGGAAATAAATTCTGGGACCTGTGGAACCTGTTTCGCGAAACCATGGTGGCCAATTTTGTTAAAGATCTGGCCAAATGGGCAAGTGAAGCCAGCCTCGCTTCGGACCGTTGGTTCTCGCACCAGATTCCAGGTGATTATCTTTTTGGCACTAACCCCGAAACGCCTAATAAGAATGCCCGCTACTATACCGGAGCTTCCCCCCTCTGGACGGCTAACGTGGCGCCCTATGGCTCGGCCGGAGCCACTATTTACGACATCAAATTTCCCGACTGGTTCGCTCGCACAACTGAATATGGTGTGCCGGCAATCTCGGCCATGTCCGCCAACTGGGCCATCATGGAGTATGATGCAGAGACTTACCCCGTGGGTTTCTCTGTCACCCAGAGCAGTGTCGATTTTATTCTGCAGCAATACCTACGAATTTACCATTACCGGGTGCATCTCATCAATTTTTGGCGCTGGTGGGACACAAACGGGGAACATCGCATCAAAGGGATGAACAAAGAAGAAGCCCTGCAGCAATTCATCCAACGCGTTCGGGATAAGGCCAGAAACACTGACCTTAACATTGTCTATGACCCGCCAAAGGTCTCGGATTTTTCGGGAAGTTTTGTTTTTGAGCGCAGCGCTGTTCAGATTCAGACCAGCGGCCGTATCTGGAGTGATGAGCCCTGGTTATGGAAAGATTGGGGAGATTTTAGCTATTTCGAGGTTCATCGCAGCACTGTTCCTAACTTTACTCCCACGACCAGCACGCGTCTGGCCACGATGACAGATTATTCCTATTGGGATACGGCGGTTGTGCCTGGAAGCACTTATTATTACAAAATTCGGGCGATTAACCGAAGGGGAGTAGCTGGTCCTTTTTCCGATGAAATCACGGTCACAACGCCTTCCACCGGTCTTCCCATTCTTTCTCTCAGTAAGAAAAGTTTCTTTTTTGGCGCGGAAGAAGGAGGAGCGGCTACCGGCACCCAAAACCTTTTAATCGTTAACCTGGGGCCAACTGGAACAGTTCTTAACTGGCGAGCAACGCCGGGGGCCAGCTGGCTTCAACTGAACCCAACGAGTGGCCTGGGCAACGCCAAGCTTTACCTGTGGGTAAATCATACTGGTTTGGCTCCTGGAACATATTCTTCGTCGATAACTGTGCAGGCATCGGCCGCGCTGGACTCCCCGCAGGTGATAAATGTTACTTTAACTATTTATGGGTCTGGGGGTGACGGTGAGCCTTTTGGATGTTTTGATACGCCGTTGGAGGGTGCGCAGGTATTTGGGAGTGTGCCGGTAACTGGGTGGGCTTTGGATGATATTGAGGTGACGCGGGTAGAGATAAAGCGGGCGCCTCATCCTTTGGATAGTCCGGTAGTGATTGGGGCTGACGGGCTGGTTTACATTGGGGATGGGGTGTTTGTGCGGGGGGCACGGCCTGATGTTAGCGGCCTTTATCCCTATTATCCTCGGGCGGAGCGGGCAGGTTGGGGATATATGATGTTGACTAATTTTCTACCCAACCAGGGGAATGGGACTTTTACTCTGTATGCATTTGCCTATGATACGAGTGGACATCGCAAGCTTTTAGGGACGAAGACGATTCATTGTGATAATGCTTCGGCGACGCTTCCCTTTGGGACGATAGATACGCCGGGACAGGGGGCGACAGTGTCTGGGTCTTCGTATGTTAATTTTGGTTGGGCTTTGACGCCGCAGCCGAAATATATACCGACTGATGGTTCGACGATATGGGTATGGGTAGACAGTCAGCCTTTAGGTCATCCGGTATACAATCAGTATCGGGCGGATATAGCGGCGTTGTTTCCGGGGTATGCGAATACGAATGGAGCGGTGGGGTATTATTATCTTGACACGACCCGACTTACGAACGACACGCACACGATAGCCTGGAGTGTGACGGACAGCGGTGGGGAGACGAGCGGGATAGGGTCGCGCTATTTTGATGTGGAGAATATAGGTGGGGCATTAGGAGGGGTGACAGAGGTTGTGGGTTTTGAGGAGGATTTAAGCGGGCGTTTATGGGTGGAAGTAGTTGGGGGGAAGGAGGTAGAGGTAGAGGAGTTAGGGATGGTGGAGGTGAGGTTACGGGGAAGAGGGGGGATGAGGTTTATAGGCTGGGGTTTGGATGAATCGGAGCCATTACCGATAGGTTCGACGTTGGATAGGGAGGCTGGGGTATTCAGGTGGATACCGGGGCCGGGATTTTTGGGGCGGCATGGGCTTCATTTTGCGGTGACTGATGGGTGGAGGCGGAGTGCGGTGGTGGAGGTAACGGTGACCATCGTCCCGAAGCGTTTTCTGCGGTCCAGGTGAACGAGCTTCTCAGGGCGAGGCGCGCCGCCGCTGACCCCGTTTTCTGCGCTTCCGCCTACTTTCTTATACCGAGGTGTTTTTCTGTGTCTTTTTCTTCCTATCCTCAGGTCTAAATTCTCCTTCCTGATTCTGTTTCCTTTTTTATTTGCTATCAAGTTTTTCTGTACAATTTTTGTTTATAAATCAAATCGCTGAGGTCGATACCCTCCGGGCTCATACTTAAAAAGTCTGGTGCTCCCACGGCTTTTCTATCATAAATTTTTAGCGTTTTTTCTCCTCAAAGAACTATTCTATCTGGGGAAAAAAGGGCTTTATAAAGGCTTATCTTAGCCTCTTTAAAGGTTAGGATGAGAATAAATCGTCTCCCAATTTTAAAATACGTTTATGGCCCGCCTAAAATTTTATATTTTGTTGTGTTTGAAGGAAATACAGTAGCTATGAGCCTAATAAATTACCACACTTTTGGCGAAAGAGCCTCTTTCTTCTTGACATTTTCATAACTCCTAATATAAATTGAAATAGGGAATTAGAACAGGAAAGCGAAAAAAAGTTGTGTCGATTGTTTAAATCGAAAGGAGGGCTTAACCGCAAAAAAGGAATTCAATAATGGTAAATTTAAAAGATAAATTTCGGCTTTGGTTGACCAGGGAAAATGAGGTTAATTCTCGAATAGCTATTTTTATTAAAAAACTTGGAATATCTGATGAGACTTGCTCCGAAAATGCAAGACTAATAGCCCAATTGATGTTACGCCAAAATCCGCTTTTAGCCCCTGATAATCTCGCAAAAGCGGCCACGTTCGTAGCTATTAGCAAGTGTTCCAATGTATCTCATGACATTATTAAAAAGATAAATCAGGAGGGGGACAGACAAGATTCATCCTGGATATCTTTAATTGCTGTTATTAAGAATTCTTGTAAAAATGAGCTCGAAAATAATCCTGGTTACAGGCCCACCCCTTAACGGGCGAGACGAATACATTCAATCGGCAATTCAGGAAGCAAAAGGGATAGCTTATTTTCACGTATTTGATTATATGAAGAAAAAGGGGCCTGCATATGGCTTAGCTAACTTGACCAGGGAAAATATATTAAATATTGCTTCCAGCACACTTGATAAGATTAGAAACGATGCTTTTAAAGAAATTGCTCATAACGCAAAAAATGCTCCTATTGCTCTCGTTAGCACTCCGGCAAGATTTCATTTGAGACCCTCTGCTGCTTCCCCGAGCGGCATAATAGACGGATTTAATGAAGGACATATTCAACTCCTTGATCCCAAAATGATTATCATCTTTATAGCTGACCTCCTTGAGGTCAAATCGAATCTTTCCAGGGATTCTACTTGGAATACGAAAGTTGATTCGAATTTAAAGACAATAGCTAATTGGCGGAAAGAGTCGATCAATGTAGTAATGGAAATTAGAGAAAATTTCTTAACTCAAAAAAATGTATGTCCTTTAGATGTAGTTATTTTTTCAAAAGGGCACGATTATCAAACATTTGTAGACCTTATAGAAGATAAGAAGCCAAGAATCTACCTCAGCTATCATATCACTGGAGTGCAAGAGGAGTCGATAAATAAAATCGGAATTATAAGAGATAAACTAAAAGAGCATTTCATATGTATCGACCCTTACGCAATAAAGGATTGGGACATCATAAATGCATATGATAAAGCACTCGAAAGTGGCAGTGAAAGAGTTGAGGTCGTTAATCAAAATGTGGAACTATATATAAATGAAGTAAATGATGCGATTGATGAAATAAGAGCACAAACAGTTTACAGAGATTATAAGCTTATAGAAAGCACCCACGCTACAGTTGTTTGCCACTTGTCGGATCAACCATCGTATGGTGTTATGTCTGAGATAATCTATACCCGGGCTTTTGCTAGTAATCCTGTTTATGTACTTTATCCTTGGAAAAAGCGTCCCAGCCCTTTCTTTGAGTTCTATGCGTCTGATATCATCCGTGATGGAAATATAGATCAAATGACAGGGTGGCTTATCGATATAATGAAAAGAGATATAACAAACGGCTTGTGGCCAAGATTATCAAAAGAATGGAAAGAGGATTTGCCGCATCAGTGATCCATTAAGATCGATAATATCAATATCTATTCTTTCCCTTGATAATGTTGGTGGATAAATGAACCTTCGAAATTCACCCCCATTTCCACCGCTAAAGGGGATTGCCTTTGGCTTCAGGTCGCAATAATTTTTTTAAAGTCTTAATTATAAAAAGTTATCCAATTATGGAGAATAAATGTATTGTTGAGCGCGGGAATTTGATGCCTTCGGTTTCTATCTGCTGGCACAAGCTTTTTACTTTGTTGGGGTCAAGGGCCCTATTTTTAATTTTTTTAATAATTTTACTCTCATTCTCTCTCTTTTCGCAGACGGTTACTTCCCCCTCCTCTCGCGATGTGGTTAAGGCGTGCGCCGATTACGCGGAGGACGTTCTTCATGACCGCTGGGATATGAATGAGAGGACTGACCTTGGTTGGCGTATCTTTAATACTGTCGAACAGGCTCCTTCCTATCTAACTAACATTTCATTTTCTGGCGGCCTCTTTTCTGGCCGCACCACCCTCACTTCAGGTCGTGATTATTCTGATGTTAATATTTCCATCCTTGATTCCGCCTACCTCGGAGCCGCACCCGTGGGTAAATTCGGCATAAATTATCCGATTAACGCTAATAAATACCGAATCTTCGCGCTCCGCATGTACCTCGAGCCTAATAGTGAAGGCCGGGTTGGCCAGCTTTTCTGGTCGAAAAATACTGTCTATAACGGCGTCACCGGCTCCGGCCTTTTCCAGGTCTATAATGGCTGGGCTATCTATACCGTTGATATTCCTTCCCTCGGAATTATTCTTGGGTCTGACCCCTGGTCGGGCTTTATTGATTCTCTTCGCTTCGACCCTATCGTCAAGGCCGATAAGCTCATTCAGATTGACTGGATCCGGCTGGTAGAAAATGATTCTTCTGGGCTTAGGACGATCACCTGGTCGGGTTTTGGCGGTAACGTGGATATTTATTTGGATAGCGACAATAACGCAGCCAACGGAAACCTGGGGCTGGTGGCGCGAAACGTGGGCGGAGGCAGCTATAATTTTTTAGTTGGGGCTTTAGCCAGCGGCGATTACTACGTAGCGATAGCTCTGACCGGAACAAGCAATTATGTCTATTCGGCAGGCTATTACCATGTGAATGAAGTCCCAGTTCTTAATTTTATCCGGCCTTCAGAAGAAGGGAGCGACGAAGATTTTATTACGGTTCATTTTTCTAATCCCTGGGATATGGGTTCCAGCCAAGACATTGATTACACCGTAAACCTTAGTAACCCCCGTTTTACTACCCTTGATTATGAAGATTTGGCCGGCCGCACTTCCACCAACCAAACTGTTTTTATGGCCGAGGCCGTTCCAGTTTCGCCGCCTCAAGTCGGCGACCCCGAGGTTTTCTTCCTCCATTTTCTTTATCGCGGAAAGACAGCTACCATTAACGCCAGTAAATACCACAATCTTGTCTTTAAAATGGGGATAAGCGGCGCTCATAGCACGGCCGATGGCTCTATCGCCCGCGTTATCTGGAAAAACAAGACTGAGTCCGTGGAGAACGTGAGCCAGGACATTGTCATCCGCCATCTTCCCGACCGCTGGGTCATGCATAAAGTAGTCTGCGACCTGAAAAATCTTCCTTTAGAAGAGGGGGCTGGGAGTCCTTCTCATTCCGGCTGGACCGGGGAAATTGATTGCTTTCGGATTGACCCGCACGAGTTTGCCGATGGCCGGACTTTCTTTTTTGACGATGTGAAACTTACCGCTGATTGGCGAGTTGATGCCTCCTTCGAGATTCGTTGGGAGGCGACTGATCGAGATAGCTCAGCAGTAATCTCCCTTTATTATGATTCTGATAATACAGGATATGACGGGACGCTTATCGCTCAGGGAATCCCGGCGAGTGACGGATATTATCTCTGGAATACAGCCTCGATACCAGACGGCCAATACTGGATATATGCTGTAGTTTCAGACGACCTAAATCAGACCAGAGGATATGCGGGCGGACCGGTTATTATCAATCACGGGGGTATTCCGATAATTCAGCTCTCTCGCCAGAATATCTATTTTGGGGCCCAGCAGAACGGAGCTTCTACCTCAGCGGAAAAAGTGTTGATAACTAACAGCGGAAGTGGGGTGCTGAATTGGCAGGTGATAACAAACACTGATTGGGTCGAGGCGACGCCGACAAGCGGCACAGGCAATGGCCTCATTTTGGTGGGAATAAAACGCACTAACCTTTCTCCTGGGATTTATACCACTTCTTTGCGCGTCGAAGACGTTAATGCCTCCAACTCCCCGCAGGTGATAAATGTTACTTTAACTATATATGGGTCTGGGGCTGACGGTGAGCCCTTTGGATGTTTTGATACGCCGTTGGAGGGTGCGCAGGTATTTGGGAGTGTGCCGGTGACTGGGTG
>CAZVIN010000065.1:0-29580 GCA_964627255.1 uncultured Eubacteriales bacterium | reverse complement strand
TCGTTGAAGTAGCTAAGGCTTATGGGGAAGGCCGATGTTCTTTTTATGACCCCTTGGAATTTAAACGCCTTCTCTCCCTTTATGGTCCGATGAATCATCTCCAGACAAAGGGACAAGACCCAGAAAATCATTAATTCGGAGTTGACTTGAGCTAAAAATTCGGTTAAGATTAAGCTTCATTATAAAGAAAAGGTCCACCATGCTATCTATGAGGCTGATGCGCTTTGGAGCGAAGAAAAAGGCTTTTTACCGCATAGTTGTTATTGATTCCCGCCGGCCCCGGGAGAGCAAGGCCATCGATTATTTAGGCTATTATGATCCGCTTAAGGATCCTGCCGAGGTAAACGTCGACTTGGCCAAGGCCAAAGCTTGGTTGGCGCGTGGCGTCCAAGCCTCCAAGACGGTCCAATCTCTCCTGGAACGTGCTTCGCTAACTGTGGACGCAACTGAATAATCAATTACAATAAGGAGGTTACGGTGAAAGACCTAGTTGAATTGATTGCCAAGTCTCTGGTGGACAACCCGGATAAGGTTCATGTCTCTCAGCTCGAAGGCGAACAGACCACTATCCTCGAGCTTAAGGTAGCGCCTGAAGACCTGGGCAAGGTCATCGGAAAACAGGGCCGAACAGCCCGAGCCATTCGGACGATTCTTGGTGCTGCCGGAATGAAACTTAAGAGGAGATTTAACCTGGAAATAATCGAAAAAGGTTAATTGGTCGCCCTCGGCAAAATAATAAGACTGATAGGAAAAAAGGGGGAGCTGAGGTTTAGACCTTACGAAGGGAATAAGTATATTCCGGCTCCGGGGGAGGAAATTTTTATCGGCGGAAAAAACCAGCCTTTTCCCTACCGCCTCGAGAGCCTAAGCAAGATAAAAAGAGACCTAATTTTGAAGCTTTATGGTATTGATTCAAGAGAAGCCGCGTTCCCTCTTGTCGGTCAGGATATCTTGGTGGAGGAAAAGAGACTCCCCGAATTGGCCGAGGGAGAGTTTTATGAATACCAATTAATCGGTTGTGTAGTTCAAACAAGAGATTCTAAGGAAGTGGGCGAGGTTTCAGGATTTTGGGAGGTCGGAGGGAAAATAATCATGGTCGTCAAGGCCGAAGAGCAGGAAATCCTTATACCCTTTGAGGCGGCTATTTGTCGGTCAATTGATGTGGCTAAGAAAATTATAATGGTCGACCCCCCTGATGGCCTTCTGGACCTTAATGCGATTTGATATAATAACTATCTTTCCCGAACTGCTTGGCCAGGCTTTTGGAGGCGGCATTATTAAAAAGGCCATTGATAAGGGATTACTGGAGGTGAGGTTGCATAACCTAAGGGATTTTACTCATGACAAGCACCGCCAGGTAGATGACCGTCCCTACGGAGGCGGGGAGGGGATGGTTCTTAGACCTGAGCCAATTTTTAAGGCTGTAGAGACCGTAAAAGCTAATCCCGAGGCGGTGGTTTATCTGCTCTCGCCCCAGGGGAAAAAATTTAATTCTGACCTGGCCAGAGGCTTAGCTATTAAGCCCCAGGTAATCCTGATTTGTGGCCGCTATGAGGGAGTCGACGAGCGGGTAAGTGAGTATTTGGTCGACGGTGAGCTCTCCATTGGCGATTACGTCCTTACAGGCGGCGAACCAGCGGCTTGGGTGGTGGTTGACGCTGTGGCGCGGTTTGTCCCAGGAGTAGTGGGTCGGCCAGATTCGGTAGCCCATGATTCTTTCTTTGACGGCCTGCTGGATTTCCCGCATTATACCCGGCCCCGTGATTTCAAGGGAATGAAAGTGCCCTCTGTTCTTTTTTCTGGTAACCACAAAGCCATTCTTCGCTGGCGCAAGAGAAAGGCCTTAGAGAAAACCTACCGATTGCGACCGGATCTTTTGGTTCAAAAAACTCTTTCTTCCGAAGAAAAGCGTCTTCTGGACGACATAATAAAGGAAGGAAACGACCATGAGCTTGCTTGATTTATTAGAGGCTAAGGAAATGCGCTCCGACCTGGAGATGCCGCGCGTGGGCGACAAAGTTCGAGTCCATGTGATTTTAAAAGAGGGGGATAAAGAACGAGTTCAGGTCTTTGAGGGCGATGTTATTGCTAAGCATGGTCGGGGCTTAGGAGCTACATTTACCGTGCGCAAGATATCCTTTGGCGTGGGCGTGGAAAGGGTCTTTCCTTTTCATTCGCCGTCCTTAAAAAAGGTGGAGATAGTTCGTCACGGGCAGGTGAGGCGGGCCAAACTGTATTATTTACGCCAACTCAAGGGCAAGGCGGCTAAGCTAAGAGAAGAAAAATAAAAAGTGACAGAAAAAGAGTTGTTAAAAACTGGCTTTCCCAGATAGCCAGAAAGTGGCCAGTTTTGATATAGAAAAAAAATATTCAAAGCGGGGGTTTATTTATATCGCAGGCGTGGACGAAGTTGGCCGTGGCGCCCTTTTTGGGCCAGTTTTAGCGGCCGCGGTCCTGTTCCCGCCTGACTTTTTCAATTCTTGTTGTCCGGATTGGGCTGTAGAAATTAACGATTCTAAGCTTTTACCAGCCCGCAAAAGAGAAAGACTGAAAAATTTGATTCTGAGGGCAGCGGCCGTTGGTCTTGGCGCGGCCAGCGTTAGAGAGATAGAGAGACTAAATATTCATCAGGCTTCTCTTCTTGCCATGAGCCGGGCTATTAGCCGCTTGCCTCTCGCTCCCCAACTCCTTCTTATTGACGGGTCAAACTGTCGGCTGGAGAAGACCCCAATTCCCCAAGTATCTCTCCAACGCGGGGACCGGTTATGTAGCTCTATTGCGGCTGCCTCTATTGTGGCTAAGGTTGTTCGCGATTCGTTGATGATTCAACTGGACAGGGTTTTCAAAGGTTATGATTTGTGCCATAATAAGGGCTATGGGACCAAAAAGCATTTTCAGGCTCTCCAGGAACTGGGTCCAACGCCGCTTCATCGGCGGCATTTTCGGTTGAGGATTTAAGGGGGGAAGGCGTGAACCCCAAGGGAGAAAGAATCCGGATAATTGACAGGGCGGAGAAATTCGTCCGGGCCGGTCGATTAAATGAAGCCATCGCTGAATACCAAAAGCTATTGGCTGAGGAAATCCCTGACCCGACAATCCTCAACATCATCGGCGACCTTTATGTTCGCCTCGGCGAGGTCAACTCGGCGGTCAAATATTTTCAGCAGGCGGCTGATTTTTTTGAAAACCGCGGCGGCTCGAGCCAGGCCTTAGCGATAATCAAAAAAATAATTAAAATTGTGCCCGAAGAGCCAGAATATATCCTTAAGTTAGCTGACCTTCTTTGTCTCCAGGGATATGCCCGAGAAGCAGAAAAAGAATACCTGCGAGCGGCCGCTATCTGGCGCCGGCAAAAAAAGTTGGAAGAGCTCATCCCGGTTTATGAAAAAATTGTAGCTTTGAATAAAGAGAATACCGAGCACAAGCTATATTTAGCAGAACTCTATATCAATCAAAACCGGTCCAAAGAGGCCCTGGTTCTGTTAAATGAGGCGGCGGAATTACTTGTGGCCCGGCAAGAGTGGGATAAAGCTCATTCCATCCTCGAACGGGCTCAGGAAGTTGGTCCCTTAGACGAACGAACTGTCGGCAACTCAATTCAGGTTTTGAAGAATAAAGGTCAAGCCGAAAAGGCTTTACAGCTCATCAAGAAGGTTGTGGCCGAGGCCCCCGAAAACTTAACCTTTCGCTATTGGTTAGGTACCTTCCTTTTAGAGAAAAAGGTAATTGACGAGGCGGAGAAAATTTTTGAGTCTATCCTTGCGGAGCGGCCAACTGATGTCCGGGCTCGGGTTCAATTAGGCAAAATTTACGTTCTGAAAGAACAGCCCGAACGAGCCTACGAACTTTATGACCCGCTAATCAACAGTTTGCTTAAAAAGAAGAAAGAAGATAAGGCTATCGGCCTTCTGGGGATAGTTCTTTCTTCTCAAACAATGCCTTTAGGCGCCTTGGAAAAGCTGGCTGATATCTATAAAGCAAGAAACGAGAAGGCTAACTTAGAGGTGGTTACTCGGGCTATCTTAGAAGAAGCCCGGCAGCGCAAATTAAAAGAGAAAATGTATGCGGCCTTGGTTGATTTAATGGAGCTGGCTCCCAGGGATGAAGAAGTGAGCCGGGAATTCTGGAGCCTACGCCGGGAACTTGGTTTGGGAGAAGAGCCGGGACGGCCACCAACAGAAACGGATGAAGAATTTGAAGAGCTTCTGGCCCGGGCAGATATTTACATTCATCAAGGGCTTTATCGTAATGCCCGACGCATTCTCGAGAACCTGGCCTTACAGCGTCCTGACGACGAGAGAGTGCGCCAGCGGGTCGAGTTTATCGACAAGGCGCGGGTGGAAGTACCCGAGGAAGAGTTGGTCTTGAGGGTGGAGAAGATTTCAGCCATTGAAAATGAAATCGAGAAAAGACCAGGAGGCGCCAGGTCGTTTCTTTCCTTTTTGCGGGAGACCGGGGCTCTGGATGAAAAAGTAACCTCAGCCGAAATTTTTCATGGCACAGACCTTTTGCCACTCACTGTCGCCCAGCCAACAGAAAAAAAATATTATGAACTTACGGAGAAAACAGCGGAAGAATTGGCGGCCATAAGAGAAGCAATAATTCACCAGTTACAAAAAGGCCGCGGAGCCGAAGAAAAGGAATTAGCTGAAATCATCCTGGAATTTAAGCATCAGGCCAAAATAAAACTCGGTCTCGAAGATTACGAGACCCACTTTCAGTTGGGAATGGCCTTCCTGGAGCAGGGGATATATGACGAGGCCATCGAAGAGTTTATGATTTCTGCCCAGAGTTCAGAAAAAGCGTTGGAGAGTTGTACCCTAATTGCTGAAGCCTGTCGGCGCAAAAAAGATTACGCCGAGGCTATTCATTGGCTCGAAAAATGCGTGGAATTATGCCGCTCCGATGCTGAAAAGCTGCACGCTTTGGAATACGAGATTGCTTCTCTTTATGAGAAGCTTCAGGACCGCCAGAAAGCTCTGTCTTTTTACCAGAAAATTCTAAGCTGGAATGCTTCTTTCCGTGACGTCGCCAAAAGAGTGGCGGCTTTGCAAAGAGCCTCTTAAAGCTATTTTAGCGAACGTCAATCGAAGCGGCCTGTCCCTCGCGGCCGTAGGAATTAAAGGCCACCACTGTATAGCGATAAGTTCTGTCTTTGGCTACGCCCCGGTCCCAGAAACTAAAGGTTTGGGCATTAACCTCGCCTCTTAGCTCCAGCCTTCCGTCCGCTTCCCGATAGACTCGATAACCCTGGAGGTCATGATTGGCCGGGTTGGGAGCCCAACGAAGGACATTTATATACTCAATTTGAAAGAGAGAACGGTTTAGTTTTCTTTCCCCTCTGAGGTCGAGCGGGGCGAGAATTAATTCCTGGAGGGTGCCCCGGCAGGTTGGCTCGGCTGGCCACAGGAAAAACTCCTTAACTCCCTTAACCAAAGCCGTATAGGCCAGGAAAGAGTTGTTTTGTTTAGCCAAAAATCCGCCTGCGGGCAGGGTATAGCTTGTTTCGTTGACGAAGATATCCCAAGGCTCATCAGGCGACCGATTAATAAAAATGACTAACTCATTATCATAGGTTATTCTTAACCGAGTTAGTTTCGCAGCCAGAAAATTCTCGGGGTCTATTTGGAGGCAGGCCGGAAGGAGACGGCGGAGAGCCTCGGAAAGAGAAAAAAATTCACCGCTAATTTCATAAGCAATTTCGCGGACTGAGGCGTTAAAATATTTGGGCTGGAGGTGTTTAAGGAAACAATATTCCCGGAGAATCTCCTCCGGGAAGAGCTCAATTCCTGGCGTTAGCTGGATGTAGCCGGCGTGGCCAAAGGCAATTTCTGTAGCGCGATAAAATTGAAATCCTTCTGGTGGTATGGGTCTCGTGTCAGGCGCAAATCTTTCTCCCAACCCCAGGCCGTAAGGCACAAAGCGCTCGTGAAGCACTCTAAGCTTATAATCAACCAGGCAGGGAATAGCGTAAGCCCTCTTGCCTTTGTCTAAGGAATGAAGGGAGCGAGGGTCGGCTTCAAAAGAGTCGATATAGCCAGCCCAAATGTTAGCCGCATAGCCGTATCCTTCGCCCGCCACCGGTCCTTGATGAACCTGACGTAGAACTTTAAATAAATCGCGATAGGCGTAAAAGGTGGAGACCTGCTCGCCGGCACCTTCAACCCCGACGTCAAAATCTAATTTGAATGAAGGTAAAATGGCTGTATGAACATCCAAGAAAGCCGCGCCAGTCCTATAAGCCGCTTTTATTAAGGGTTCATAAAGCAACGCATAAAAAATGGCCCGGGTTGGTTTTAAAAGATAACTTTGGCCTCCGGTGGCCGAATTAAACCAAGAAAGGGTTAACTCCCCCTTAGAGTTGAGGGCGACATCCGCAGGGTTCCAGAAGTCAGAATTGGGATAAAAATCAACATAATTAGTATGAAGGCCAAGCCGATATCCCAAGCGATAACAGAGCTCAGCTATCCTTTTTAAGCCTTCCTCTCCCCCATACATTTCTCCTGCTGGATAGGTCGAGGGCAAGCCGTTATCATAGCCATACTTTTGCCAATAATGAATGAGCACAAGTAAATCTTTAAAAGAAAACGAGGCTAACCAATGCAGGAATTCTTCTTCTTCTGAAAACGAATCCCACCACATATCGACAACAACTCGCTGGGCTAAGTCCTGACGATAGGGAGAGACGACCAGGGGTGGGGTATAAAAAGTATCCTCAATCGAGGGCGAAACCGTCAGGAAAAGGCGTTCGCGCAGCGGAACTCGCCGGCCGTCAGAACGAGGAAAATACCAAGCGCCGTAGCCAAAGGCGGCGGAGTCAGCGGCGACCGGTTGATGAAGCGGAACTAACCACGAGGAGCGAGAATAAAAAGGGTCGATAATGGCGGAGATGAAATAGCCATTAGTAAAAAGGACCGGATGCCCGAAGGGAAGTTCAATTATTTTGGGGCTGGGAGTACCTTCAGAACGGTCGGTGCTGAAGCTGAGGACAGCCAAAGAAGCGGCCTCAACTTCCGCCTCCACCACTAAGGTTTTCCCTTCTAACCGCAGCCAGAGCGAGAACTCAAAGGCTTCGCCACCGAAGCGCCAGCGGAAGCGAGCATGGTAAGTTCCAGAATTATAGGATGTGCCAACAAGCTCGCTCTGATGCCGTCCTTCCCAGGAATAAAAAATATGGCCAGAAAGAAGAAAGGAAGTTATGCCGCCGAAGCGACAGGGACGGAAAGAGAAGCCCTCTGAGGTAATGACTTGAAGGTCATAAAGAGTCCCAGTAGCTGGAAGGTAGCGATAGGTTATACTCAGCGCCTCAGAGCTCCAAGTAAAATCTACGGCTGAGAGAGCAGTTGAGAAAAGAAAGCTGAAAAGAAAGGCTAAAAACGGCCGAGAGGTTTTTGGCCTTTTCATTTCCCGTTTTCAATTATTTTCTTTTCTCACCGCTAATGCAACTTATTATTGCTCTTAGGCGGAAGGCGGAATCATTTTTTAGCTGATTTTGCGCTCTGCATCACGATTCTTACATCTGTTCGAAATTTAAGATGATGAGCCATATCTATGGTAATTTTTCTAATTGGAAATCGATAAATTATTCCTCGGGCCGTGTTTTTGTTCTATCAATTTTGAGCTAATTTTTAAACTTCGATTTATCAGGCAAATGAATCGGCTTATGGTAAAAAAACTAAAAGCGTGGCCAGCTTTTCTTCTGCCTCTTTTATCCGTGTCTGTCGTTTCCTCTGTTTCTTAGAAAATTTGTTGGCTGAAATTTGGCTAAAACACTTATGAGGACCCCTTTTAATCACGGCGTTTCATCAACCAGGTTTTCGGTCAAAAATTTGTTTATAGGCCTTAAAAATCGAGCCGAATTTGTCTAAAAGGCGGTGATTACGCCAAGACCAAAGCGTAAATGGCGGCCGTAAGGAGAACGGAAGAGGTGAGTGGCTTCGGCCGTAAGCCTCAGGTTCCTGGAAATTAGTAGCCCACCGTGCAGAGTGAAGGTGGTATAATCCAGCTCATTTTGGTCAGAGTCGACCCAGTTGAAGAGTCCCACCCCGTACCAGCGGCTTTCATCACCCCGCGGGAGATAAATTAATTCGGCAAAGCCGCCCTTTGTTTTAACAGCCTTGTTGGCAAAAGAGAGGAAATCGGGGTTGGAATCATGGCGGAGGACGAACTGGAAATTGAGTTCAACCAACGGACTGGCAATGGTCCCATCCAGCCCCAGCATCCAGAGACTATTGGCTTCATTGTCCTTACCCTCCTTGCCAACATAGCCCATAGCGCCGATGCGGGCCTCGCTACTTATATCCTGAGAAAGCCGGAAGAGAAGATTTTTATATTTATCCGAATCGTAATTGCGAAAGATGTTGGCTTCGCTCAGGCCGCTGCCGTTAACAATTTCTAAGGCCAAATCAGTTCCTGAAGCCAAGCCCTTAGTAATCATTATTCCCCGGTCATAAGTCAGGTTGACCTGAGAGCGGCCTACCTTGGTTTTGTAAATTAAATAGTCTTCGAAACTCAGTCTCAATTCCCGCTTAAAAAGAGGGTCGGAGACCTGAAACTGGCCCAGGAAAAAGTCGAAGCCGCTGTTAAAGAGATTATCAAACATCAGAAAGGCATCTTCAAGGCCTGCCACTTCCCCTCTTTCAGTGAAGAAGAAATATAAATAGTAAGAGAGATGCTTCGTGATTTCCCCTCCGGAAAGAAGTTTGATAAGGTAGGGGGCGCTGAAATCAAGCTTCTCTGTAGCCGAGTTGTTATAGGTGAGGAAACTTTCTAAACGGAAGGCGACAGGAATTTCTCGAAGAAGCGACAAGAAGGTATCTCCACTGTCAATAAAATAGCGTGGGGTCTCCTGGTCCTTTACTTTATAGCCATTATCCATGAACTCGACACCATAATCTTTCAGTCGAGGAAAAGGAGCATGACAAGTTTTACAGCTAAAGCTATAGCGGCGAGCAAAGGCGGGGATGGCTGTGGCCTCGCGAACAATAGAGAAAAGTAAAATCAAAATAAAAAACACCAGATAGAAATAAAGCCTCTTTTTTTTAATCATTTTCTCCCTCACAATAAGAATTAGGGTAGAATTATAATGGTTGTTTCATGTTCATTGACCTGGATGATTTCGCTTTCTTCAGCCGGGACGCCCAGAAAATCAGCCACAGGCTTGACGAGTTTCTGGTAGTTTAAAACTGCCTTGACCCGCAGCGGTCCGGCCGGGCAATTGGCCGGAATGGTGAAAGTAAAAGTCTCAATCAGGCTCTGTCGCGGCCCGAGGCGATAATCAACCCCGAAGGACTTGGTATTCCATTGCTGGATGGTCATTCTCCCCTGCGGGTCGAGGTAGGCTTGGCGGAAGATGCGGTCACCTTTGGGCACTCCATCTCGGCGCAGGCCAGCGAAATTTGGGTCACCCAGGGCAATTCCCAAGTCCTGATAGGCTAAAACATCAGAAGCGATAGTATATTCTTCTCCCGGGAAGCCTTTCTTATCCACAGGGAGATGATAGACATTCCCTTTAGAATCGACGGCTTCGACATGAAGCCAGACAAGACGGTCTTCGACCGAACCGGAGGGAAATTTATGGCCAGTTTTCTGGTTGAAAAGGACCAGTGTCAATTTGATTTTTTCTCCAGGCTCGGCCTCGCGGACATTGGGATGGAGCCGAAGTTCTATTGTCCCCCTGATTTTGCCGGGGTCGTGGGCGCCATGAAAAAGATGCTGGCGGACATCAGGATAGGTTTGGCCCATGGCGGCACTTTTGCCCTCGGCATAGGTCATATGGCAATCATGGCAGCGGACTCCCTGTTGGGCATAAGGGCCTTCCTTCCATTCCAGATGAGTTGCCTTGACCCATACTCCATAGGGACTTTTTTCGTTATGGCAGGTACCGCAGAATTCAGCCGTGGCCAAAAAGCTCGATTTGACCATGTCGTGCTCGGGTGAGTTTTTACCTTCTCGGGGACCATGCTTGGCTCTTCCGGGTTCAACTATCCAGTTGAAATTAAACGGGACTTCTCCTTCAAACCCGACAATGGTATGGCAAAGGTCGCAAGAAACTGATTCGTTAGCCCGGCTCTGTTTAGCTGGAGGCGGAGGCGGCACGTCGCCTGCCAAAAAAGCTAAGGGAGCATGGCAGCCATTGCAACCCGCTTTTACTCCGGCCACTACTGGGTCCTTTTCGGCGTGGGGCACAGCCAGCTTAAAGTACTCAATTTCATCCCAATGGTGGGTATAAGCCTGAGACATCATGGCTTGCGTCCACTGCTGGTAGATATCCTGATGGCAAGAGGCGCAGAGCTTAGGCGGCTGGAAATCGTCATATTTTCTCGTCCCCAAGGCATTATCGCCAGCTCGTTTTTGAGCAGCTATCAAGATTAAACCAAAGCTTAAACTCACAAAGAAACCCGCTAAGAGAAAGAATAAATATCGATGTTTCATCTCTTTTCTCCTTGCGTTCAAATAATGTATTAGGCAATTCTTATCATTTTCGAGGCGACACCTTCATTATATAATTTTTCCCTTCAATAGCAAATATAATATTTTCAATATATAACACATTTAATTTTATATGTTTTCTTGCCTTTTTCCTAGCCCGGTTTGAAGAAGCCCAGAATGGCGGAAGTACCCATGAAAAACATGAAAAATTAGTGCCATAAAATTAAAAATTTGGTGCCAAAAATTGATGCCGTCTTACATATTTACCCAATTTTTGCCTGATATTTCCTGTATTTTTCATTTTTTTCCTCATTCCTGATTTCAGGCCAGGTTGAGGGATAATTCGGCGATGGCTGATTCTCTCGTGAAAGGTATCGGCCTTAACTTTTCCCTAATTGTTCTTTGAGCAAACATCGGGGCAGCGAGGATGTCTGAGCCTAAAAAGAACAAACAGAGAGGGTAAAAGGGAGCGAAAAAATAACTGACACTTTACATATTTATAAAACTGAGCAAAGAGAGGGGCCAAAGGGGTGTTAACCGCTTAAAAGCTTAAAAATTACGTCTTGGACCAGGGAGGCGAGCTCTACAGGTTCCGCGAAGGGTGAAGGGGACGGGAAAAACTTGAGCAGGAGCGAGGCCATCGCGAGCGTCGCGGGACTAACTGCACCCAAAACTGAAAAGAACTATTGTAGTTCTAAATCGACAATTTTAAGCTTATCTTTTAGTTTCAATTTCATTATTTAATTCGTTGAGATAAGTTTTTTATCTTAAGCGATTCTTGCCGCCTCATAATTATCGGCTTTCCATCGTCAATTGCCAAAAAATTGTTTATTGACAAAGGTTTTTCTTTCTCTTAAATTTGTTAACGATAATATGAAAGGTATATTGTATACTATAAAACAAGGGGGTGATAATCACGGAGAGGTTTATATTATTCGGATTTAGATAACGGTTGAATTTTAAGGAGGTAAAATGAAGTCAAAAGTACTTTTAACTATCATGGTGCTGCTTGTCCTTAGCTCAGTTCTAGGCGCTCAAGGGACGAGCAAAGACACCGGCACTATTCGTGGTTTTGTCAGGGACAATGAGGGTAACTCCTTGCCTGGCGTCAGTATAATCGTCTCTGGCCCGGCTATCATGGGGACCCGCACTACGATGACCAACGAAGAAGGCGCTTTCCGCGTGCCTCTGCTTCCCGTTGGCGTCTACTCGATAACGGCGGAGCTGCAGGGATTCCAGAGGGTAAAAAGAGAGAATGTCGAGGTAACCTTAGGGGGCACAGTCACGGTAACCATCGAGATGATGCCGGCCAAGGTAGAAGAGGAGGTGGTGGTTACCGCGGCTTCTCCAGTGGTTGATGTTAAGACGTCAACTGTGGCCCAAGTCTTCAAGTCAGAACTTCTTCTTAACCTACCCATAGGCAGGGCTCTGGGTAATATCGTGACCTTGGCTCCAGGGGTAGTTAGTTCGGCGCAAGTCCGGGGAGGGACCGCGGCCAATACAATTTACCAGGTAGATGGGCTTTATGCTAACGACCCGGACAATGCCCAGTTGGGAGTCAACGTTGATTTCAACATCATGGAAGAGGTCAACGTCATCACGGGCGGCATGCCGGCCGAGGTGGGTATAAGCTCGGGCGGTTTTGTCAACGTGGTGACTAAATCCGGCGGCAACAAGTTCTCAGGATTGATTGATTTTATCTACACCGATGACAGCATGTCCAAGCCCGTCATCCCTGAGGACCATCTGCGGTCCCTAGGTTTAGGTCGTCCCACTGTAGCACTTTATAATTATTCCACCTCGGTTAGTCTTGGTGGTCCGGTAATAAAGGATAAGCTCTGGTTTTATGCCAATGGTCGGTATGGTCGGAGCGAAACGCCCTCGGGTTTTGTTAAGTGGACAGCGCCGACAGGGGTGACATATGATGAGTTTAATCGCAAGAGTTGGAACTGGGGTTCCTTTCTCAAGCTGACGTTCCAGCCGCGGCAGAACATCCGGTTGGTTCTTAACGGGAATGCGCGGGAAGCCTATATCAACACGCGAGCCAGTGGATTATTTACGCCGGCTGATTGTCATTATCATGATGACCCTTGGGGAAATTACAATGGTTTTGGCGCTTTAACCTGGATTGTTGACCCTAATACCTATGTGGAAGTTCGCGGCGGGTATCTCACAGTTGATGCTTGGCTTACGCTGGTTCGGGATGAATTAGATGATATTCCTTCTTATTATGATGCTTATACCGGTTATTATTTTGGTTCCGGCTATCGACCCAACGACTGGGTGGGTCGGCCTTCAACCCAGGCTTCGGTGCATTTTACTCGTTTCCAGGACAGCCTCCTGGGTGGCGACCATGAAATTAAAGCTGGCGTTGAGGTCGTTACGGGTGCCGGTAACTGGGCTTCCTGGAAAAGAAACCCGATCCGTATCACTTATTACAACGGGAGCCCCTATTACTGGCGAGGTCTCTACGGTTTAAACGCACCTCATCCCACTTATGGCGATGGTCAGATTCTGCTTTATGTCATCGGCCAGAAGCGGGAGAATAGCGTCGCCAAATCGGCCAATATTCGTTATTCCGGTTATATTCAGGATTCCTGGACGATAAAGCATCGCCTGACACTGAACCTTGGGCTTCGTTATGATATCGAGCGCGGCTGGATTCCTGATATTTATAAAGAGAGAAGCGGTGGAATTACCTATTCTGTCGGCGAAGCTACCTTAAAGACTCTTTATGGGATGAACCCATACGATGAATTCAGCCAGGAAGGTGTTGATGATTTTGTTAAGTGGAGCCTGTTTACTCCCCGTCTCGGCGTAACTTTTGATGTTTTCGGTAACGGTAAAACCGCCCTTAAGCTCCAGGTTGGCCGTTTCTCCAGCTGGCTCTATTCTTCCTTCTTTATGAGCTACAACCCCATACGCCTGAGTTCTTACACCTTTAACTGGTGGGATCTTAACGGAAACAAGGTTCCTGATGATGCTGGAATTGATAAGTATGTGGTGGTGACCACCCGCAGTCCCTTAGTAATGCTTAGAGATTATTGGAGTCGGCTGGTTGATAAGAACCTTAAGGCAACTTACGATGACCAGATAACTATCGGTATTGACCACGAACTCTTCCCCAACTTCCGGGTTGGTTTAAGCTATCAGTACAAGCATAAGAAGAATATCGTCGATGACGCCCTGTATGATTTCAACACTGGTAAGCTCTGGTACATGGCCGACAGCGGCTTCTGGGTGCCCTTTACCACCACTCTTCCGGCCATTGACCAGTTCCCGGCGGCTCAGGTTACCCTTTATTATCCCACCAAGAATGCGCCAGAGATGCTGCGTCTCCTGACCAACATTCCTGAAGCCTACCGCAAGTACTCCGGCTTTGATATTACCTTTGAGAAGCGCTTTTCCCATGGTTGGCATCTTGGAGGTTCGGTGACCATATCCAAGACTTGGGGCAATCATCCCGGTGATTACGGCAACATTTTTGGTTATGCTGGCACTGGCAACACCGCCAACTGGGTGGTAAACACTGAAGGTCGACTTGGGGATGATAGGCCGTTAGTAATCAAGCTCTATGGGACTTTTAACCTGCCCTATGGTTTTGTGGCTTCCTTCTACTACAACCATTATAGCGGCACTCCGTGGCAGCGTACGGCCACGATTTATGTCCCCTCAGCCTGGGCGGCCGCGAATAACGTCGACACGGTGAGAGGTGCTTCCTACTCGGTCAACGTTGAACCCCAGGGAAGCCGGCGCAATTATACCTACCAGAACTGTGATGCTCGAGTAGATAAGAAGTTTGGGCTCTCTCGTTTTGGTTACTTCAGTGTCATCTTTGAAGTTTATAACCTCTTTGGCACCCATTATGCGAACGTCACCCAAAATCCTGGCGGCACCTGGAGACCCGTGGATAACAACACTACCGTAGGTACTTACACGGCTGCCTCAAACTACAAACGCGTCACAAGCATTAGCAATTTGTCGCGCACATTCCAGATTTCACTCCGCTACGGTTTTTAAAGTTAAAATCAAAAGGTATGTCTTCAAGAGCCGGCAATGAGGGAGGAGGGATACACCCTCCTCCCTTATCCTTTTTCACCTTTTTATCGCAGGTCTTCTAATTTTCCAAGCTGTTCGTCAGCAGAAAAGCCATTTTGAGCCAGGTTTAATTCTTGCCTCTTAGTTACTTTTTGGAAAACTGATTCTCTTCCATCTGGGGTGGGTTAGTCTCGGAGATGGCCGAGGTGGCCTCGCTCTCGCTCCCGTTTTTTGATGCCCTCTTATCTTCGCCCTTTTCTGGGCCTGCGGAAATCGCCGGCCCAATCCAAGATGTAACCTTGAAGCCGCCAACCTCCTCTTGGCCTTTCCCTTTGCCCAGTTCTATAGGTAAATATGTAAGGTGTTAGCTATTTTTTGCCCCCTTCCCGCTCTTCGCTTGTCCTGTTTAGGCCCAGGCATCCTTATAAAAATTTGGTCAGTAAAATGTCACCTTTAAGACCCCGAACTTAACCCCCAAACCATCCCAGAAAAATAGAAGAGAACCAGAAAATTATGAGTAAGTCCTGAAAAAGGTAAAGTCGGTCCTACGAAGATATATGGTAACGGCCAGAATGGAGTTTATTTAAATGACTCGAGTTGGAGCGGCCGGATAATAAAAGGGAAGTCATCCATTAAGTTAAAAGGCTCTCTTCCATTTCGTCGGGGCTGAGTAGAAGGCTAAGCCCGGAATAACCGAAGCGGCTATAGAGAGTTTGGCCCGCCTGAATCGCACTTTAAGGTAAGCTCTGGCCGACAAAGGTTTTAGAGCCTAATCTAGATAGGGAAAGCGGTCAAGAAAGGCCCCAAGAGACTCGCTGGCTGCCGCTATGGCTTGCGAGGGATGTCTGCAGGCGTCGAGAGTGGCGAGAAGAGAGAGGTGTCGAAAACCTGATTGGGGGTAAGCCCATTCCGCCCGCCTTATTGCTTAGAGCAAACACCCGAAAAAAGCAATAAAAAGAGCTTAGTTTCCCTGAGCTCCGAAATAGAGATATTTTTTGTTGCTTTTGGCCATCGGACTTAGGGGGAAAATATAATCAAGTTAGGGCCGGATGAATCAAAAAGGAATAAAGTTTAAAAAAATAGTTGACAAGAATTAAGTTTATTTTTAAATTTGTTAACGATAACAATAAATGTATATTGTATATTTCACAAAGGGGGTGATAATTTAAGAGGGAAATCTTTATTTCAATCCGACTGAAAATATCTAAAGGAGGTAAGGATGAAAAGAAAGGTTTTTCTACTGGTTATGGGCTTGTTTCTTTTAAGTTCTCTTTTGGCGGCTCAGGGAACGAGTAAAGATACCGGGAATATCCGGGGCTTTGTTAAAGACAACGAAGGTAACCCTCTGCCTGGCGTCAGTATAATCGTCTCTGGCCCAGCTATCATGGGGACGCGCACCACCATGACCAACGAGGAAGGCGCCTTCCGTGTTCCTCTGCTTCCCGTTGGCATCTATTCGATAACGGCGGAGCTGCAGGGATTCCAGAGAGTAAAGAGAGAGAATGTCGAGGTAACCTTAGGGGGCACAGTCACGGTAACCATCGAGATGATGCCAGCCAAGGTAGAAGAGGAGGTGGTGGTTACCGCCGCTTCTCCAGTGGTTGATGTTAAGACGTCAACTGTGGCCCAAGTATTCAAGTCAGAGCTTCTCCTTAACTTGCCCATAGGCAGGGCTCTGGGCAATATCGTGACTTTAGCCCCAGGAGTAGTCAGCGCCGCCAATGTTCGGGGAGGGACCGCGGCCAATACAATTTACCAGGTGGATGGGCTTTATGCCAACGACCCGGACAATGCCCAGCTGGGAGTCAACGTTGACTTCAACATCATGGAAGAGGTCAACGTCATCACTGGCGGTATGCCGGCTGAGGTGGGTATAAGCTCGGGCGGTTTTGTCAACGTGGTGACTAAATCCGGCGGCAACAAGTTCTCAGGATTGATTGATTTTATCTACACCGATGACAGCATGTCCAAGCCCGTTATCCCAGAAAACCACCTCCGAGCTCTGGGTTTGGGCCGTCCCACTGTAGCTCTTTATAATTATTCCACCTCGGTTAGTCTTGGTGGTCCGGTAATAAAGGATAAGCTCTGGTTTTATGCCAATGGTCGGTATGGTCGGAGCGAGACGCCTTCGGGTTTTGTTAAGTGGACAGCACCGACAGGGGTGACATATGATGAGTTTAATCGCAAGAGTTGGAACTGGGGTTCCTTTCTCAAGCTGACGTTCCAGCCGCGGCAGAACATCAGGTTGGTTCTTAACGGAAATGCCCGCGAAGCCTATATCAACACGCGAGCCAGTGGATTATTTATGCCGGCTGATTGTCATTATCATGATGACCCTTGGGGAAATTACAATGGTTTTGGCGCTTTAACCTGGATTGTTGACCCCAATACCTATGTTGAGCTGCGAGGCGGTTATCTCACTGTTAGTGCCTGGCTAACTCTTCTGAGAGATGAATTAGACGATATTCCTTATTATCGTGATGCCTATACCGGCTATTACTTCGGCACAGGTTATCGAACTAACGAGTGGATAGGTCGGCCCTCAAAGCAAGCTTCGCTCCATTTAACTAAGTTTCAGGACAATTTACTTGGTGGGGACCACGAGATTAAGGCCGGATTAGAAGTTGTCACTGGCGCCTGCAACTGGTCTTCCTGGAAAAGAAATCCTCTCGGTGTTACCTACTATAACGGTAGTCCCTATTACTGGCGAGGACTTTATGGTCTAACTGGGCCTCATCCCACTTACGGTGATGGCCAAATCTTACTCTATGTTATGGGGCAGAAACGAGAAGATACGATGGCCAAATCGGCCAATGTTCGTTATTCCAGTTATATTCAGGATTCCTGGACCATAAAGCATCGCCTGACGCTAAACCTCGGGCTTCGCTATGATATCGAGCGCGGCTGGATACCGGATATCTACAAAGGCAAAAGCGGTGGGATTGCCTATTCGGTGGGTGAGGCAACTTTGAAGACTCAATATGGCATAAACCCCTACGATGAATTCCGCCAGGAAGGCGTCGATGACTTTATTAAGTGGAGCTTGTTTACTCCCCGTGTCGGCATAACTTTTGATGTTTTCGGTAACGGTAAGACCGCCCTTAAACTCCAGGTTGGCCGTTTTTCCAGCTGGCTCTATTCTTCCTTCTTCGTGAGTTATAACCCCATCCGTTTAAGCTCCTATACTTTCAACTGGTGGGACTTAAACGGCAACGGCAAACCCGATAATGCTGGTATTGACCAATACGTTGTGGTCACCACCCGCAGCCCCTTGGTAATGATGAGAGACTATTGGAGCCGCCTGGTTGATAAGAACCTTAAGGCAACCTATGATGACCAGATAATCATCGGAATTGACCACGAACTCTTCCCTAACTTCCGGGTTGGTTTAAGCTATCAATATAAGCACAAGAAAAATATCGTCGATGATGCCCTCTATGATTTCAATACTGGCCAGAGATGGTATATGCCTGATAGCCCTTATTGGGTGCCCTTTACTACCACTCTTCCGGCCATTGACCAGTTCCCGGCGGCTCAGGTTACCCTTTATTATCCCACCAAGAATGCGCCAGAGATGCTGCGTCTCCTGACCAACATTCCTGAAGCCTACCGCAAGTACTCCGGTTTTGATATTACCTTTGAGAAGCGCTTTTCCCATGGTTGGCATCTTGGAGGTTCGGTGACCGTGTCGAAGACATGGGGTAATCATCCTGGTGATTACGGCAACATCTTTGGTTACGCTGGCACTGGTAACACTGCCAACTGGGTAGTGAACGCTGAGGGCCGATTGGGAGAAGACAGACCTCTGGTGATAAAGCTCTACGGGACTTTTAACCTACCCTATGGTTTTGTGGCTTCCTTCTACTATAACCATTACAGCGGGACGCCGTGGCAACGCAGTGCTACGATTTACGTGCCTTCAGCCTGGGCGGCCGCAAACAATGTGGATACAGTCAGGGGCGCCTCTTATACCGTCAACGTGGAGTCACAAGGTTCGCGCCGATATTACACCTATCAGAATTGTGATGCCCGCTTGGATAAGAAAATCGGTCTGTCTCGCTTTGGCTATTTCACCGTTATCCTTGAAGTCTACAATCTTTTTGGTACTCATTATCTGAACGTCACCCAGAACCCCGGCGGCACCTGGAGGCCAGTGGATAATAATACTACCGTAGGTACATTTACCGCTTCCGGAACTTACAAGCGAGTCACCAGCATTAGCAACTTGTCGCGCACATTCCAGATTTCGCTCCGTTACGGCTTTTAAGGGCAAAAGACCTAAGAAATCTAAAATTAGTTTTTAGGGAGGAAATGGAAGGCTTTCCTCCCTTTCTCCTTTTTTCTTTAGCTATCGACCCTTGACTTTAAAAGGTACCTAAGAAGCTGATGCCATCCGGGGTTTTCTTTTCTGTAAGCTTTTCTCGCTTGCTTGCACACACAATTTAATTGGTCCTCTTCCTTTGCGGACTTCTTGGGGCCTAACATAAACAAGCTGAAAGAGCGTCGTTTATTATTGATTTCAAACGGCATCTTGGAAATTAATTCCCTCGGCCGTTTTCTTTTCGCCAAGCTCTTGGGGCTTATTTGCAAGCAGAATTCAGTTCTCGGTTTTTTCCTGGGGTGATTAGCGAGGCACACGATTTATTTATTGAGTTAAAATAGGTGGGAAAGCTGGCCGAGTATTTTTATTTTTCTCGGAGCTTATCCTGGCAAGCTTGAATTAATGAAGAGAGCCGGTCTTTTTCGGCCGGGGAAAGAGTGGCGCCCCACCTTTCCTCATAAGTCTTAAATAAGCTCAACGCCTTGGCCCATTCGCCCTTTTCCATTCGAGCTAAACCAAGGTGGTAATGAACTTGGGGCCAATCTGGGTTCAATTCCAGAGCTTTTGCCCAGCAAAAAATAGCTCCATCGATGTTCCCCGTGAGACGATAAATCATTCCCAAACCGTTATAAGGATGGGCAAAACCCGGGTCAACTTCGATTGCCTGTTTGAACCCTTCGAGGGCTCTTCGCAGAACACTGCGGTCCTTAGTTTGAAGAAAAAGGGAGTAATGGGCTGTGGCTAAGTTGGAAAGAGCCGGCGCATATTGGCTATCTATGGAGAGGGCGGTCTCATAGATTTCGATAGCTTTTTTTAATTCGCCGCTTTGGGCATAAGCCAGGCCAAGGAGGTTAAGGACTTCCGGGTCAGTGATGGCCCGAGAAAACTGGGCACTCCTCTCTTCAAAAAATTTTAAAGCTTCTTGCCATTGTCCTGAGTTTACCAGCAAGCTGAGATAATTAAAAAAGAATTCATAACTGGAAGGAATGTTGGTTAGGCCTAAGCGCAAAGTTTCTTGCGCCTTAGTTAATTCTTTTTCCTTTTCATAGATTATGGCCAGGTTAGAATAGGCATTATCTAATTGCGGACAGTTTTTTATCACCGCCTCGAGGAGGGCGATGGCCTTTTCTTTTTCACCTTGCTCATATAAAGTCATAGCTTTCACGGCTTGATTATTAAAGGGAAGAAGCGTTTTAACGTCATGCTCAGGACCAAAAGTTTGTCGCCTTTCAGTCGGCAGACTGGACACATAGCCTAAGCTACGGAGCTTTTCAATTCTTTCTCGTTCCGTCCTCCTTTCAGCCAATTTTTCGCCGACGCCTGACAAACCGATAATGAGGGAGGCGAGCTGTTTTTTGTATTTTTCAACCAAGCCTGACCGAATCAGGTTATTTTGTTCTTTAAAATCCTTTTTAATATCGTAGAGCTCGGGTTGGGGTGAATCGATAAATTTAAGATTATCTTGATATAAGCCGTAAATCGGCGCCCAACCACGGCTGTAATAGGGATAGAGAGATTCAAAATAAATCACTCGATTCGGCAACCTTTTTCCTTTGAGCGCGGGAAGAAGAGATATACCCTGAAGATGTTCCGGAATAGGAAGGGCTAAGAGTTCGCAAAGAGTGGGGAAGAGGTCGATATGGCTGACTGATTCCTCAACTACTCCTCTCTTCAAGCCCGGCGCGGAAATTATTAAAGGCACCCATAAAGTCGAGTTATAAGCCAAGAAGCCATGCGTTTCTTCACCATGTTCACCCAGCGCCTCGCCGTGGTCAGCGGTAAAAATGGTTATCGTCCGTTCCCGGTAAAATGGCGTCTCTAATAGGTCTAATAAAGGCTTTAGCGCGGAATCAACGTAGGCGACCTCGCCGTTATAAGGGTCCTCAGCATATTGAGACCGAAACGGTTCCGGTGGGTCATAGGGGTCATGGGGGTCATAAAGGTGGAGCCAGAGAAACCAGGGCCCTGGTTGTTTTTTCAGCCAATCCCAAGCGGACTTAATTACTTCTTCCGCTTTTCTTTCTAGGTTGGCCAATTTTTGGGCATGAGGTCTTGAATAATGGTCATCATAGGTATCGAAACCCTGGTTGAGTCCGAAGCGATGGTCAAGAAGATAGGACCCAACAAAAGCCCCGGTTGCATAGCCAAATTTCTTTAGATATTCAGATAGAGTGACAAAATCAGGAGCGACAATAAAATTGAGGTTGTCGTGGACGCCATGAAAGGGAGGGGTTGTTCCTAACATAATATTAGTGTGAGAAGGAAGAGTGGTGGGCGTATGGGCGATGGCTAAGCGAAAGAGAGCTCCCTGCTTGGCAAGCCTATCAATATTAGGCGTTAAGGGTCGTTGACTGCCGTAACAGCTCAGCCGGTCAGCTCTCAGAGTATCAATAGTGATTAACAGGACATTATATTTGGGAGTTTCCGCCGCTCGAAGAAAAAGCGGCAGTGAATGAAAAAAAATAAGAAATTGAGCAATAAATATTCTCAAAAATAATAAAGCCAATTTAGCTTGGTTAGCCTTTTTTGGTGTCAGTTTTATCCTCGAGACCACTAATCTATATTGCCAGAGGCCCGAGGTTAAAACAAGCCCTTCTCGCCAGCACTGTTTCCCAACAGACAATTGATTTCTCGCCAATCTTGGTTCCTGTTTCATCAACTCTTGCGCCAAAAACCCAGCGATTTATTAGACTTATATCGTCGGCCTTTCTTTTAAAAACAAAGAGATATAAAATTTGGTTCATCTCCCGATTAGTTGATAAAAAAATGAATAATTGATTGGGTAACTATAAGATTTCATTGGAGTAAAGATCAAGCTTAAGGCCAAGATATAAGAGCCAGAATGTGGAAAGAAGATTTTCTGGGGCTTGATAAATACCAACCATAGCAAAAAGAGGAATTTAGCCATTTCCTCTGCTTTTCTCAGGTTACATTTTCATCAACTAAATTGGATAAGAGCCTAAAATTTTAAGGCGGGCATAAGGGCATCTTGAAATGGAAGGACGATTTATTCTATTTGTAACCTTTAAGAGGAGACCAGGAAAGGCCTTATAAAAAAACCCCTCTTTTCCCCCGACGGAAGAGCTCATTTAGGCGGGAAAAGGCTAAATATTCATGATAAAAAAGCGCTGAAGCCAATGCCCTTTTAAACGATGACCGTTTCATCTTGACATTACCGTGCTGCTGAGATTATAAGAAAAGAGCCTCTAAGAAAGGTGGAGGGGAAAAAATGAGTTTGAGGTTTATTAAATTCCTAATTTGGCCAATCTTGATTTTCACTTTGACCACCTTTTTCCTTTCAATTACCGCGGCCAAAAGCAGTCGGCAAGAATCCAGCTCCGCTCTCTATCTCAATTCCCAGCTTTCAATAGAAGCGAGAATCAAGGATTTATTAAGCCGTATGACCCTGAGGGAAAAAGTCGGTCAGCTTCAATGCCAGATAGGCGAGGTGGAAGGGAAAGGCATTATTGAAAGCGGCATAGGCCACTTAGCCGTGACGCTGAGAAATTTTGGCCCAAAGGAAGGGGCAGAAAAAGCCAATCAAATTCAGAAATTGGCCCGGACCAAAACCCGCTTGGGAATTCCTGTCCTCATCCATGATGAAGCTCTGCATGGGGTCTGTGCTCGCGGCGGGACGAGCTTTCCCCAGGCCATAGGACTGGCCGCCACCTGGAATCCTGGGTTATTGTACAGGGTGGCTAAGGCCATCGGTAAGGAAACGAGAACCAGGGGCATAAGACAAGTTCTTTCACCAGTAGTCAATATTGCCCGCGATGTTCGCTGGGGAAGAACAGAAGAAACTTACGGCGAGGATCCCTATTTGACTTCCCGCTTAGGGGTTGCCTTTTGTCAAGGGGTGGAGGCGGAGGGCGTTATTACCACTCCCAAGCATTTCGCCGCTAATGTTGGGGATGGCGGCCGAGACTCGAACGCGATTCATTTCAACGAGCGGCTGCTGCGCGAAATTTATTTTCCGGGATTCAAGGCCTGTTTTCAGGAAGGCGGCGCTTCTTCGGTAATGGCCGCATATAATTCGCTTGACGGCCTTCCTTGTTCGGCTCATCCCTGGCTTCTCACCAAGGTTCTTCGTCAGGAATGGGGCTTCGAGGGTTTTGTCGTTTCTGATTATGGCTCTGTCTCGGGTATTTTGACCATGCACCGGGTGGCCGCTGCTAAAAAGGAGGCGGCGGCCCTGGCCCTTAACGCCGGTTTGGATGTGGAGCTGCCCTCGGTCAACATTTACGGCGAGCCGTTGATTGCAGCCGTGCAAGAAGGGTTGGTGAGCCAAGAAGCTCTTGACCAGGCAGTAAGCCGCGTTCTGCGCGCTAAATTTAAATTAGGTCTTTTTGATAACCCCTATGTCGACCCGGAGGAAGCGGCGAAGATAAACGACTGTGCTGAACACCGGCAATTAGCTTTAGAAGCGGCGCGGCAAGCTATAGTCCTTTTAAAAAATGAGGGTCCTATCCTGCCCTTAAAAAAGAATTTGCGGAAAATTCTGGTAAGCGGGCCTAACGCCAACGTAGCTCGTCTTGGCGGCTACAGCGGCTTCGGAATGAAAGTAGTAACGATTCTTGACGGGATTAAAGAAAAGGTTAGTCCCACGACGGAAGTTCGCTTTGTCCAGGGGTGCGAATTAGAGCTTGGGCCCCTCCCGGCTATTTCTTCTCAGTTTCTGGTTCCTGCCGGTGAGCCCTCTGGGAAGCAGGGCTTAAAAGGAGAATATTTTAACAATATGTATCTTGAAGGGAAGCCAACCTTAGTCCGAGTCGACCCCCAAATCAATTTTGATTGGGGCTCTGATTCGGCAGACCCTAAGCTTCCGGCTGACCAGTTTTCTGTCCGTTGGACGGGCAAATTGATTCCACCCAAAACAGCCTTATATAAAATGAGTTTAACCACAGACGACGGAGTTCGTTTCTATTTGGATAACCGGCTCTTAATCGATTTCTGGTCAGATAGGGCGCCGACGACTGATTTTGTTACTATTAAATTAGAAGCCGGCAAAAGCTATGAAATAAAGATTGAATATTATGAAAACGGCGGTGGTGCCGTCGCCTCTTTCGGCTGGGACTTAGCTCAAGAGGAAGAAAAAGCGGTCAAAGAAGTTCTGGCCGCCGCTCAGGGCGCCGAGGCCGCCATTTTTGTTGCTGGCATCTTGGAAGGGGAGGGGAGGGACAGAGCTAATTTATCTCTCCCCGGAGCTCAGGAAAAAATTATTAATTCCTTGGCCGCCAGCGGAGTGCCTGTAGTTGTTCTCTTAATGACCGGAAGTGCGGTGACCATGGAAAGTTGGTTTAACCATGTCCCGGGAATTCTCCAGGTCTGGTATCCAGGCGAAGAGGGGGGACGGGCAGTGGCCGACGTCCTTTTTGGTGATTACAACCCTGGGGGCAAATTGCCGATTACTTTTCCTCGCCATTCAGGCCAAACACCACTTTATTATAACCCCAAGCCGACGGGGCGAGGCTGGGATTATGTTGACCTGAGCGGCCAACCCCTCTTTCCTTTTGGCCATGGATTAAGCTATACCAGCTTTGAATATCGTGATTTGAGAATTGAACCGGACAAAATAACTCCCGCTGCCGGTGAAGAAAAAATTGCCATTCAAGCCAAAATTAAAAATACCGGAGACTATCGAGGCGAGGAAGTTGTCCAGCTTTATCTTCGTGACCCTATCGCTTCTGTAGCCCGGCCGATTAAAGAATTAAAGGGGTTCGAACGGGTTAGCTTAGAACCAGGAGAAGAAAAAACGGTGCGTTTTATTCTAAAAACATCGGACTTGGCTTTTCTGGACTGTAATCTGAAACCCACGCTTGAGCCCGGAGAAATAGAAATCATGGTGGCCAGTTCCTCGGCTGATATCCGGCTCAACGGGAAACTAAAGGTAGAAGCAAAAAACCAGTAGTCTTTTCCCTTTATTAGGGAGAAAATAAGTAAGGAAAAGGCAACAATAAATTGGCCGTTTCGGGCTTATCCTTCAAACCCAGCCCAGACAAGAGGAGCGAAATTTGACTGAAAGTGAGAATTAATTAAATATAGGGGAATAACAAGGCAGGATGAAAATTGCCCGTTTGATTTTGCAAAATTGGCGCTGTTTGGCTTCGGTGAACGTGCCTTTTAGCTCCCGCACGATTATCACCGGACCCTGCGGCGCGGGCAAAACGAGCCTTCTGGAGTCTCTTTGCTTCCTTCGAGACTTAGCCTCGGGAATTAGCCTCGGAGAGGTAGTGGAGCAAAGAGGCGGCTTTTCCTGCCTCCGTAACCTCGAAGCGCGTTTCCCGGAGACCGACATTGTTCTCGAGGTTCATCTCCAGGAAAAGAAGAATGATTCTTGGGTTTACCGTCTGCGGTTTGGCGAGGCCGGTCGCCATCTGGCAGTTAAAGAGGAGACGGTATGGCATTCGACTAATTTGGTTATGCGTCGACCTGATAGGGAAGACCAGAAAGACCCGCAAAGGAAGCGAGAGTCCTGGCTTTCCCCGCGGCTGAGCTCGAATTCTATCGGCCCCCTAAGGGATTTTTTCCGCTCCCTTAAGTATATCAACCCCTGGCCTCAATTTTTGCGTCAGTCAAGCTTGCCTTCCCTTCTGGGTGGAGAATATGCCAGCCAAGATTTTTATCAGCGCGTCGCCTCCACCCCTGAAAAAATTAGAAAGACTCGTTTCCAGCATATCTCAAAGGCCTTGCAGCAATTGGTCCAGAAGAGTGGCGAGATAAGAGTAGAGATGGATTGTTTTGGCCATTGGCACCTTCTTGTCAGCTGCGAGCACTGGCGGCCGCGCGCTTCCTGGCAAGATGAAACTCGTCTTCCTGATGGCTGGCTGCGGCTGATAGCAATTTTTTGGTCTCTTTTTGAGGCGGAAAGCTGCCTGCTAATCGAAGAACCGGAAAGCGGTCTTCATCCCGAAGCTATTGGCCAAATGCCTCGGGTTTTAAAAGAACTGGCTCGGTTTTGTCATCGCCCGCCCCAGCTTATTCTTAGCACTCATCATCCTGCCCTTTGGCGTGACCGTTTGGTTAAGCCAGAAGAGATTTTACTTTTTGTTCCCCAGAAAAGAAAAACTCAAGTGGTCCGGGGTGTAAACAAGGATTTGGCCGAGCGGTTCCTTACTGACATTAGCTCCCTGGCCGCGGAAATTGAACCCTGGTTAGAGACAACTGAAGAAGCCTGGCTGCCTCTTTTTGTCAGTCGCGCGCCGAAGAAAGTTCGTCCTGGCCCAGGTTGACAAGAGACCCGGAAGACCCTATCATGAAATTAATTTCTGGTTGGACGGCAAAAAATGAGGCTAAGTTTAATATTAAAACCATCTTTTGGGTTAATCTTTGGCGCTTGGTTATTTCTCGTTCAGTCTCACTTTCCGCCTCAAACGAGGCTCTTCAGCCAGCAGCTTCAAGAAGAATCGATTGTTATCAACGTCGAAGTCCCGGTTCGAGTTTTTAAGGGTAATCAATTTATCGCTTCTCTTGGTCTCAATGATTTTGAGGTTACTGAAGACGGTGTGCCCCAGAAAGTGGAGGCTGTTTATTTAATCAGGAAAAGAGCCATTGAGCGCCGCGAGGAAGAAAGAGTCTTTAAACCCGCCACCTCCCGTAATTTCTTCCTTGTCTTTGAGATTGCCGAGTACATGCCTCGGCTCAACGAAGCGTTAAGCTATTTTATGCATGAAGTCATAAGACCGGGGGATAATCTTTTTTTGATGACGCCGGTAAAGAGCTATCGTTTAAGCGCTCAGGCTTTAGAAGCCAAACCGCGAGAGCAGATTCTCGACCAGTTAAAAGGACTGGTCCGCCGCGATGCTCTGATTGGGGCGGCAGAATACCGGAGTATTTTGGGTGAAATGGAATCCCTGGCCAAGTCCTTGGCTCAACTTGTTTCGGGCCAAGCTACCTTGCCGCCTGGAAGCGCCAATGCCTCGTTGATGGTGATGGATGATTTAGATTCTTCAGGAGAACAGAATCGCTCCTTTGATGAGCAACTGCAGCGCTATGCTGAATTACTTGGTCGTTTAGAAACTCTGAGGACTATCGACGAAGCGCATTTCCTGGCTTTTGCTGATTTTCTCAAGGACCTGGCGGGACAGAAATATGTTTTCCTCCTTTACCAGAAAGAGTATATCCCTAAGATTGACCCTAAAGTGCTTTATCAATATATCGAGATGTATCAGGACCGGCCGGATATTTATCAGACGATTACCGGGATTTTTGAGTTTTACCGCCGTGATATTTCTTTAGAAGCCGAGAAAATTAAGCAGGCCTTTTCCGATTCCTCGATTTCGGCCCATTTCATGTTTATCACCACTCCCCGCAAGGATTTGGTTGGGGTGCGAACGGATGAACAGGTTGATGATATTTTCAGCGCCTTTAACGAGATAGCTCGAGCTGCTGGCGGGTTTGTTGATAGCTCCTCTAATCCTGCTTCCCTGCTGATGCGGGCTGTCGAAGCCAGCGAAACTTATTATCTTTTATATTACTCCCCGACCAACAAAGCTAAGGATGGAAGATTTCGGGAAATCAGGGTGAGAGTGAATATTCCAGGAGCCCGAGTAGTCCATCGACAAGGCTATTTTGCCCGTTGAACAATTCTTCTGATACCTCCATCTGGCTAAACCTGAAAAGGCGGTGCTAACCTCGATTCTTTTTTATCGCCAGGAAATCTGAAAAAGATAAAGAAAAAACTTTGGCCGTAGGCTCTATGTTGCGGATGGCTTTAGCAAACAAACCCCCGCCAATCCAGCTCAGCCTTAAAGAGGGTGGTGGCTTCAGCGCTTTTTTGTGATGAATATTTAGCCTTTTTCCCTCCAAAAATAGTGCTTCTCTGGGGGAAAGCAGGGATTTTCTCCGAACCTTAACCCGGCCTGCTTCTAAGAGTTAGAATGAGAATAAATCGTCCTTCAATTTTAAAATGCCCTTATGGCTCGCTAAAAATTTTATATATTCTTGCTCTTGAAAGAAATGCAGCCGATACAAACCCGATAAATCACCACCCATTTTTCGATAGAGCCTACCAATCATTGATTAAATAATGTTAGGTGAGAAAATAATAGCTATCAGTCGTTTTCCTTCATGCAATGGAGCTGGAGAAAATCGGCTTTAAAGCAATAGAACGACTCTGGGGCCTACTTCAAGAAGAATTACACCCTCAGGAAGCAGGCTTATTCCTTCAAGATGGAGGCAAGCGCTGGCAAAGCATCTTTGCTTCCAGCGAAAGAGTCAAGTGCTGGTTTTCTGATGGAGAAAATATAATAACCCGAAGTTTCCCGCTCGCGCCGGGACCGAAAACTCTATTGGTGTCCGAAGGAAATTGCCTAATACTTTCCTTTCTCCATCCCTGCCGGCAGGGCTTATTGATTTTACTCCGGGAAAAAGAAGCCTTTAAAGATTGGGAGCTGAAATTAGCGGAGAAAATGGCTGGACCTATAGGTTATATTTTAGACTGGTTAGAGAGCTCAAGGGGCGGGATTGACCAGAGGGAAAACCAGGAGGTCGAGGAGCCTATTCTTAAAGAGCTAATTATCGGGGAAAGCGAGGCCATCAGAAATTTGCGCCGGACAATCATGCGCTTGCAGTTAAGCGATGCCCCGGTTCTAATCGTGGGCGAGAGCGGCACGGGAAAAGAATTAGTGGCCCGGGCTATTCATTTGACCAGTCACCGACGTCAGGCTGCTATGGTAGTAATCAACTGCGGCGCCATTCCAGAACATCTTTTAGAAAGCGAGCTTTTTGGTTATGCCCGAGGAGCGTTTACTGGTGCTCAGCGAGATAAACCTGGTTTGGTGGAAGAAGCAAACGGTGGGACTCTTTTTCTAGATGAAATAGGCGACCTGGCCTTTCCGCTTCAGGCTAAACTGCTGCGTTTGATTCAAGAGAAAGAATTTCGCCGGGTTGGTGAGACCAAGGTGCGGCGTTCCAATGTCCGTTTTTTGAGCGCCACTAACCGTAACCTGGAACAAGAGATAAAAGAAGGCCGCTTTCGAGAAGACCTTTATTATCGTTTGAAAATCATCACTCTCGAAATCCCGCCGCTCAGAGAAAGGAAAGAAGACCTAATGCTTCTTGTTGACCATTTTCTGAGGTTTTACGGCCACCAGCTGGGCAAGCCCCATGTCCTTATTTCTCCCGCCGCCTTGGAGCGGCTTCTGGGCTATGATTGGCCGGGAAATATTCGAGAATTACAGAATGAAATTCAACGCTCCCTCATACTCTGCGGTTCACAAGGCATTATTGAAGAAAAAGACCTGTCTCCTCGTTTATTCCCTCCCCAGGAGAAGCCGGTCTCTCGGCACGAAAATTTTTTTGACGCCCGGGCTGAATTCGAACGACGCTTTCTACGCACCGCCTTAGCCCGTTACGGGTACAATCGAACGCGAGCGGCCGGAGGCCTTGGCCTTAGCCGTCAGGGATTGACCAAGTTGCTGAAAAGATACCACCTTATCGAAAAAAATAATAGCTGACCTTCTTCTGTTCAGCCTGGTGAACGATAGCTATCTTTTTAAAGAACTGGACAAGTAAAACGAGAGGCGAGCCCCGCCGGCGCTGCAGAGGACAAAAAGGAAAAAACGACGAAAACCGGAACGGGAGCGACACCAATCTGGACGCATCGTAGCTTAACTCCACGACATGGAAGAGAACTCATTTTTGGGATAAACCTGGAAAGCTCCTTTAGACCCCGAAAGCTTCTTCCGGTATAAAGAAGACAGAAAGGGGTTTTCTATTGCCAGGGTTTGAATTCTTTGGTAAGTTAATATTAAGATGAGCGAAAAGAAGAAGGATGTTTTCGAAATTATCTG
>CAZVIN010000064.1:0-7446 GCA_964627255.1 uncultured Eubacteriales bacterium | reverse complement strand
GATTACCCAGAATTAGGTCTTAAATATTTATCCGAAGCCTTGAAGTATTTGCCAGGTTTAAAGGATTACGATGCTGGCTGGGTGGTTTATTATAATTTAGGACGGTGTCTGGAAAAACTTAATAGGCTTGATGCGGCCGCCCAGAGCTATGAACAGTCAATTCGACGAATAGAGGAGACAAGACGTCAAATTGAACATGATTTCTTCCAGGCCGGCTTCTTGAGAAACAAGGGTGAAGTCTTTGATGCGTTAATCAGAGTTAAAAAGAAAATGTACGATTCTACGCCTAACGATCTCAATCAAAAAGAGATATTCTTGGCCGTAGAAAGAGCTAAAGCCAGGTCTTTTGTTGACTCGCTAAAAAACATCAGCCGCGGTCGAGAATTCCCTGGGCCAGAGGTTCAAGATGAAAAAGAAGCGGAGCTAAAAAAAGATTTGGCCCGGGAAATCCTCAATCTATCTGCTTCGAAAGGCCGTGGAGATAAAGAAAACAGGTCGGTAGA
Source organism: uncultured Eubacteriales bacterium (assembly GCA_964627255.1). GTDB lineage: Bacteria > Acidobacteriota > Aminicenantia > Aminicenantales > CALLJL01 > CALLJL01. Next base: position 6,943 of record CAZVIN010000064.1, on the reverse strand, counting down.
TGAATTCAGATTCATCCGCAAAGAAGATTCATATCTAACTTTAATGGCCAGCAAAAGGAAAGAAAACGAGGAAATAAAACAAGGCATCGAGAGTGAAACGATTAATCTTGAAGATATCCAAAATAATGTATTAGATGGGAAAACGGCCATTATCGAATTTTACCTTAGTGATTGGGGCTCAGTCGCATTATTGATAACTAAAAATGACTTTAAATTGTTCTTTCTACCGGATAGAAAAACGATTGAGAGTTCAATTCAGGGATATACTAAGCTTTTGTCTAACCCTCCTTTAAGCGAATTTCGGGGGGAATTGGCCGCTGAGAGAATTTACCAAGAGGTGTTTGGCGAGATAGAAAAGCACTTTCCTTCGACTATTGAAAATATTATCATCGTTCCCGATGGGAGCCTTCATTACCTTCCTTTTGAGGCCTTAATTTTTCCTGCTGACTCTCGGAAAAATAAAATTAGATATTTGGTAATGAAGTACAATTTTTCTTATGCCCCTTCTATTGCCTCTATTCTGGCTCTAAAGAAAAAAGAAAGAAACAAGCTTAGAAGCAAGGAGATATTGGCGGTGGGTTTCCCTCGCTACGACTTCTTCCCCCAGAATAATAAAGAAAATTCTAATCAGGATTGGGAGGAAGCATTTCGGGACCTCTTGTTCCAAAATAGCTTTCAGTTGTCGCCATTGCCGTATACTAAACGCGAAGTAAAAACTATCGCTCATAAATTTCCGCGGCAGAGTCGGTCGGTCTTTATTGGAGATAAAGCAAGCGAAAATATCATCAAAAATCTGCCCCTAGATGAGTACAGAATTATCCATTTTGCCTGTCATGGTTTTGTCGATGAAAGCTTTCCATTTCGTTCGGCCCTTGTCTTGACTCCGGAACCTGAACGTGGCGAGGATGGCTTTCTCCAAGCCTATGAAATTTCTAACCTTAATTTTGATGCCGACCTTGTCGTCCTTTCGGCTTGTCAATCAGCTAAAGGACCTCTGGAAAAAGGAGAAGGAATATTAGGATTAAATAGGGTCTTTTTCACGAGCGGCGCCAGAGCAGTACTTTCTTCTTTATGGAAAATAAATGACCGTTCTACGGCCATTTTTATGGACTATTTTTATAGATCTTTAAAAAAAGGAATGGGAATAGCCCAGGCTCTAAAAGAAGCGAAGATTGAAATGCTCACGTCTCGACATAATCATCCTTTTTATTGGGCGGGGTTCGTTCTCAGCGGCGACGCCTTTGGCCCGATTTTTGAGAGTCAGGGCCAGGAATAGAGGTTATCTCTCCAATCCAGAGTTGCAGTATACTATTATCTGCAGCCACTGCTTCCAGGCAGAGCATGAGCCGTTCACCTGCCCTAATGGCATCACATACTGATTGGGGCAAATAACAGCTATTTTCATGCTGGGTGCTATTCCATAGGCTCTTAAGCGTCAGGTCAAAAACATAGATAGAGTAAGAATGAGCTAAGGGTACTTGGCTCCATTCTAAATAATAAGAAATAGTCCCATTGGGTTCATTTTTGGGAGTTAAGGTAAGAACAAAGGTCGGAAGTGGGCTTCGGACGGAGGGTGGCTGGGGCATAAAAAGGTGCGAAAAAATAAAAAAGACCAAAATACAGGCAGCAATAGTGGCGAGAGAATAAGGGAGAAATTTCAAGAAACGAGATGGCCAGTAATATTTTTTGAGAAAGAAAGCCGAATTTTTTTGAGCTAGGTAATCTCTATGAAGTGCGTCTAATAAATTCTGCTCTTCCTGAATTATTTCTCGGAAAAAAACGAAAATAGAGTAACATTGACCACAGTCCATAATATGGCTTACGATTTTCCTGGTCTTTCTTGACGGAGACTGCAAAGCCTTCATTAGTTCTTCATAAGATGGACACCTCTCTTCCAAGGGTGTTTTGCCAGAAAGAAGGTGTCTCTGGTAAATGGTTTTGAGATGGCTATTCTTGAGAATCATAATAAATGTCCTTTTCTTTAAGAATGCGTTTGAGGTCGCTCAGGCCACGATAAAGCAGATTTCTGGTTTTGTCCTTGCTCCAAGAATAATGCCGAGCAATTTCTTCCAGACTCATGTTTAAAAGAAAAAGCTTAACTGCTTTGCGTCTTGATTCTATCAGTTGATTTATTGATTTAATTATAATTTCTTGAAGGCGGTCGTCTACATTAATTTCTGGAGATTGGTAAATTTTGGAATTATCTGAAATCATTCTCATGATAGCCTGGTTAATGGCGGCCTCTTCTCTTTTCCACCTCCTTAGATGGTCAATTATTGTCGAATCTATAACCTTCTTTATATAAGACGGTCTATGGTCAATAATTTTCTCATGGTTCAAGACTCTCCAAAGTTTTATTTTTATTTCCTGAGCTATGTCATCAGGGTCGATGCCGTATTTTTGCAGATTGTATTTGAGGATATGAACCCGGATGAAATTAGAAAATGAGGCCAAGAGCCTGGCCAATTCCTCTTCTTTATTTTTGCTCATCCCCGTAAGCGCTCGAAACTAACAATTTTGACCACCTGGCCTTGGCATAACATTTTGACGGAATAATACTAAAAAATTCTCAAAATCTCCAAAAAATTTGAGATAAAGGACTCAAAGAATCGTCATTTTGGTAAAGGATTTCTTACTAATGAATGATCGGTTTCAAGAAGAGATAGCCGAGGATTGGGAGGCCATCGAATTTATGGGCCGCAAGGTTGCAGGATTAGAGCGACTAAAATTATTAAAAAGGATAGCCAAAAGTGAGAAAAGTGTGCTTATTCTGGGAGAAACAGGAACCGGCAAAGACATTTTAGCCCAAGCTCTTCATCAGCTAAGCGAGCGCCGGGAGGCACCGTTTGTGGCGATTAATTGCGCCAGTATTCCCCAAGAGCTGTTCGAAGCGGAGCTCTTTGGTTTCACAAAGGGTGCATTTACTGGAGCGTTGCGAGAAAAGATAGGGTTGCTGGAGGCTGCAGAAAGCGGGACGGCGTTCTTAGATGAAATCGGTGATTTATCCTTGGCCCTGCAAGCAAAGCTGCTTCGGGTAATCGACAACCGGACTTACCGGCGAATAGGTGAAACAAGGGATCGTTTCTGTGGCGCTCGATTTATTTTTGCCACAAATAAGGACTTGGCCTCAGAGGTGAGGCTGGGGACATTTCGACGTGATTTATACTACCGCCTTAGTGTCATTCAAATTTATATTTCGCCCTTAAGGTTTCATCTTGAAACGATACCGGGGCTAGTTCAATCGATTTTGGAACGAGAAAATAGGGAGCAGGGGATTACTAAGCGAATTACCCCTGAGGCTTTACAAAAGCTCATGGCTTATGATTTTCCTGGTAATATCAGAGAATTAATTAATATATTGGAGAGAGGAATATTATTATCTGAAGGCGAGTGGATCAAAGCTGACGATATTCAATTTGATAACCGTGGGTTTTCAAGGGACTCAGAAAAAAAGTTTTCTGCGAACCGCATAAAGGAGGTTCTGGAAGCCTGTCGTTGGAACAAAACTCAAGCTGCAAGGAGGTTAGGAACAAGTCGGCGTCATTTTTACCGCCTTTTGCAAAAATATAAGGTAGGTTTATTAGCCTATTAGAAAAGTTTCTTGACATCTAATTAATGGATTATCTAAGATAAAAGCAGGGTTGCAAAGGAGCCCGGTTCTTTAATTGCCTGCTTTTAAAGACATAACCAGAGGTCTCATGTGGGAAAAAGCCGTCGTTGAGCTTGAATGCGAAAACGAATCTTCTGGTTACTTAGTCGGCGGCCCTTTTGGCAAAGATAAAAAAGATGTTATAGCCATTATAATCGTTGCGGTTTCAACCTCGCTTATAGTTGTTTTGACTATTGAGCTAAAGCTTATTCCTCAATGGGTCAATTTTTTAGGAAGCTCGACTGTTTTGAAGACAGCCCTTTATCCCTTAGCAATTTCATGGATTATTTTCATCTTAGGGCTTCTTTTCCGAACGATTCTTTGGTTGAGATATAAACCTTTGACCCTGGAAGAGATCGATGAAGTTGACTGGCCTCTAATTTCAGTGATTATGCCCGCTTTTAATGAAGAAAACCTCGTTCTTCAGGCGATTGATTCAGTATTTGCCGCTGATTATCCTCGCAACCGACTGGAGGTAATTGTCATTGATGACGGCTCTCATGATAATACTTATGAGAAATTAAGATTGGCTAAAAAGAGATATGGCGGATATATAAGAATAATCAAGTTTAAAAGAAATTTAGGCAAAAGACTGGCTCTCTATTCGGGAATAAAGGCTTCTTCAGGAGAAATAATTGTAACTGTAGATACCGATAGCCGAGTAGGCCAGAATGCCTTAAAAAATATCGTTCTTCCTTTATTGCTAGAACCCAGAACAGGAGCCGTGGCGGGACGAGTGGCCGCATTGAATGAGAAAGAAAATCTTTTGACCAGAATGCTGGCCGTAAGGTACTCAATAGCCTTTGATTTTGGGCGGGCCTACCAGAGTGTCTATGGGGGGGTGCTTGTTTGTCCGGGAGCCCTCTCATCCTTTCGTCGTGAAGCTATAAGCCCGATTCTAAAAGAATGGTCCAGCCAGGTGTTCATGGGAAAGACCTGTACCCATGGCGAAGATAAAGCCTTAACTAATCTAGTTTTAAGAAATGGTTATTTAACTAAATATCAGTCTAACGCAGTTGTTCATACTCAAGTGCCCAATAATTTCAGGCAGATGAACCGGATGCATATTCGTTGGACGAGGAGTTATATTCGAGAATCGATAATTTTTGCCAAGTTTATCATTTCCTCTTACCAGCTTAAAAGCCGCTATCTTCCTGCCCTTGATTTCCTTTTTCTCAATTTTCTTTACCCTTTTCATCTCTTCATGACAGCCGTCATCTTTTATTCCTTTTTTTATGACCCTTTATTCATCCTTCAACAGCTGGCCTTCTTAGCTTTAATCTCATTAATTGTCTCAATGTATTATTTGAAAACACAAAAAAACCTGACTTTCATTTATGGAATTCCGTATGGTATTTTGACTGCTCTTTGTCTTTGGTGGGTATTCCCGTATTCGCTTTTGACACTTAATGAACCATCTTGGCTGACGCGCTAATTGGCTTTCGAAGATTTCCTCTTATCGTGCCCATTTTTTCCATTTTTTAAAAAGGCATAGAAAAAGGCACCGAGAACCAACCCGCCAGCCAAGAAGACCCAGATAGGTAGAGTATTGGGAATGATGGCACGGCCGGTATCGCCGCTGAGAATAAAACCTGCCCAATAGAGGGGATGTGATAATGGACCAGAGTTAATAAGCTCGAGTTTAGCCTTTTGGAGGGCCTTTTCTACAGGCAGGTGAGATTTCAAGTGGTAATAAAACCTATCCATTAGTTGCGAGGTAGCCTGGTCGTTGATTGGCCAAAGACTGAGCAATAAAGAGGAGGCGCCAGCATAAAACAAGGCTCGACTTAGCCCTTCGATTCCTTCTCCTTTAATGAACGGACCGAAGGCGGTTTGACAGGCGGACAAAGCTACTAAGTCGGCGTTGAGCCTGAGACCAAAGATTTCGCGCATCTGCAACAGGCCATCTTCTTGCGGGTCCTGGTCAAGGCGGAGAACGATAGAGGAACGAGCTGGTTTCTTATCGTCGATAATACAATGAGTAGCCAGATGGACAATGCGAAACTGGGTTAGGTCATAGCTTTTTATGTTATCTTCTGAAGCCTCTTCTGCAACTAAAATCTCTCTTTTTTTTGGTGGAAAATAAGAGGCTATCTTTTCCACTTCTTGAAGACTAAAAAAGAGTCTGGATAAGGTTAGGTCTGCTCCCGGTTCATAAAAGCTTTTAAGAGTAATGCTTTCTGAGGAAGGCCTATCGCCGTTTAGTTCATAGGTTGGGTCTCCGACAGCGAGCAGGGCTTTTGTTGGGTTTGATTCACGCCTTTTACTATTTTCCAAAATTTCTTTTAGCGAAGTAAGAGATGGTGCGTAAGAAACTGAGTATTGTTCAATTAACCACTGAGCTTCTTTTCCTTCAGGGAGGCGGAGAGTTTCGAAAGGAAGAAAATGGAGAATATCGTCGGGGATAATAACGATTCTTTGCACGTGGTTATTCAAAGTGGGTTCAAGTAAAAGGCGATAAAGCTCGTAGCCAGCGCTGAAATCTGTGTTTGATGAATCCGTGAGTTGCGTCAAATAATTCGTTACTTTTTCCTTAATTTCGATTACAGAGGGAAGGGGATAAACGTTAATCCTCTTATTATTTAAGGCAAATGCATAAGAAGCGTCTTGAGAAAGCAGATAGGCGATTACTAACGTGCCGCCTGGAATTAGTTTCTTCTGAGCCTCCTGAAGACTAACAAATTCTGGATACTTAAGATTAGCATAGGCTGGATTATTGGCTCTCATTTCACGCTTTAAAGCCTCTAAGTTTTGGTCAGCCGAATCTAATTTTTGAAATATTTGTTGTTTCTGTTCCTCAGTTAGTTCTGGGTTTAAGAGCTTAGTGTAGAGAGTAGAAATATCGTTCATAATTTCCACTTCACGATACCGCAGTTTCTGGTCAATACCCTCGTTAAATGAGATCTTAGATAATTCCAAACTATCTAAAAATGCTCTTGCTCTGGCTCTTTCCAGATAATTAAAGGCTTCCGCTAAATAGGTTTTGTTATTCTCTTTTAACCCCCTTTTAATTAACAGGTCGATCAATTTATAATAGGCATCCAGTCTTTTATCTGTACCTAAATAAGTTGCCTTGTATTCTTCGAGGTTCAGCCTCGACCTTATATCTTCAATTATAGCGATTGAGCTCTTATAATTTTTTATAGCCTCTGCTTCCTGCTCCTTTTTTCTGTAAGCATTAGCTAATTCCAGATAAGCTTCCCATAGAATTTGGCCGCTTCTCAACTTAAGAGCCAGCTCAATAGCCTTATTATGGTACTCTATAGCTTGCTCATAATTCCCCAAATTAAAATT
>CAZVIN010000063.1:0-3581 GCA_964627255.1 uncultured Eubacteriales bacterium | reverse complement strand
ATACCCTTAGGTGTCGCTCGGAATGAGATTACAAAGAGCTAATTTCTTTGGTTCTCTTCCATTTTATATAAGCTGGTTTGCAGGCTAAGTTCGGGAGGGCAGAAGTGACCATGGAAGGTTTAGCCTTCCCGAATCGCCCTTCGAGGGAACCTCTGGCCGCCGAGGATGTCTGAGCCTGAACAGCACAAAGGGAGAGGCCAAGGGGGGCAAGGGACTTCCGGGCTATGTCTCTGAACAGGGAGGCGAGTTCCGCAGGCGCCGAGAAGGGCGAAGACGAAACGGCGTTAAAAACCTGAGGGGGGAGCGAGGCCATCCCGAACGTCTCAGAGCTTAACCCATGCAATATGGAAGAGACTCGTTTCTTTAAATTCAGATTGCCGCCACAGGGCTCTTTATTTTTCGATTTTAACGATGATAGCTGGGATGCCTGCTTCCTGGACCATTTTGTTGAAAGCTGAAAGGTCGCTCTCAATTAGGCTCCTGAATCTGGCGAGCTCGGCATCAGCCTTTTCCGACAGTTCTTTGAAAACTTGGTATGCGCCATCTGTTGGTCGGGCATCCGCGCTGGCCACCACCGTCGCTAACGCGGCGAGTTTGTTATCCAGCATAATAGGATAATTGAGTGGGTCTTGATTGCTCTTTGATTTCGATTGGATTAAGGAATCTTCCAGCGCCTTTAGCTTTTCTGTGATCTTTCTTCCAGCCTCAATTATTTCTTTGCTTTTTGGCATGTCTTTGATTTGTTTTGAAAGGATTTCTAATTGCTTTTGTAGTGAACGAATCTCGTTTATCGCTCTATTTACTTCGCTGATTTTTTCACGAATTTTTATCAAAAAGGCAAACTGTTCCTCCAATTCTTCTTGGCTCGTTGAAAGGCGCGGGTCTTTCTTCCACTCCCAGGTTTGCGTCATTGTTTCTTCGCCGACTCGAAGTCTTGCTTGGTATTTTCCTGGAGGGGCAACCGGCCCTCTAAGCATTCCTGACCAAATAATAGCGCCTGGGACTCGCTCCGCATCTGGATAACGCATATCCCAGACAAAGCGATTCATTCCCGCTTCAGCAGGAAGGCGCTCGGCGCTCAGCCCCTCAAGCTCAGAATCCTCTGCGGCCTTGCTTGTAAATTTTTTAATGATATTACCTGAACCATCCAGGAATTCGAGGGTAACTTCAGTCTCGGGTTTCTCTTTGAAATAATAATAAATGACAGAGCCAGCAGGAGGGTTCTGTCCCGCATTAGGTGGAGGTAACATGGCAAAACCACCGCCTACCCTCATTCGATAAGTATCGCGAGGCTTGAAGAGATAGAAACGAGAATTGGCCACTCTCTCATTAATTTGCTGAAGAGGCGTGAGGTCGTCGAGGATCCAGAAGGAACGGCCATGGGTAGCAACAACAAGATCATCGTCCTTCACCACCATATCGTGAATAGGGACGACAGGAAGGTTGAGCTGTAAGGATTGCCAATTTAAGCCAGCATCGAAAGAAACAAAAACCCCCGTCTCTGTGCCACAGTAAAGAAGGCCCTTTCTCTTAGGGTCTTCACGGACAACCCGAACAAAAGTGTTTTGGGGAAGACCGTTGACGATTAGCTTCCAGGATTGGCCAAAATCATCGGTTTTATAGATATAAGGCTTAAAATCATCAAGCTCGTGACGGTCTACTGCTAAATAGGCTGTGGCCGGATTAAAAGGAGAAGGTTCAATCATGCTTATCAAGCTCCATTGGGGCATCTCTTTAGGAGTAATGTTCTCCCATTTCTTTCCTCCGTCTTTCGTGATATGAACCAGGCCGTCGTCTGTTCCGACCCAGAGGATATGGGGGTCATGATAGGACTCGGCCAAAGCAAAAATGGTGCAGTAGTACTCGACGCTTGTGTTATCCTTAGTGATTGGGCCCCCTGAAGATTTTTGTTTCTCTTTGTCATTGGTCGTCAAATCAGGGCTTATGATTTCCCAGCTCTGGCCTTCATTGGTTGTTTTAAAAAGAACCTGGGCGGCATGGTAAAGAACATTCGAATCAAACTTGGAAACCAAGATGGGCGCTGTCCACTGAAAGCGATATTTTAGGTCGGCAGCGCCCCATCCCATGGGATTATCAGGCCAGGCGGAAATAACCCTTGTTTGCCGCGTCTTATAATCCCAACGAGTAATTAACCCTCCATAACTTCCGGCATAAACTATATCTGGGTTGTCATAGCGAGGGGCAATGTGACCACTCTCACCGCCCCCCACAGAATGCCAATCAGGCTTGTCTATGCTGGCGCTATCAGTCCGGCTCGCAATGCGGACAGTAGTGTTATCTTGCTGGGCTCCATAGACCCAGTAAGGAAACCGGTTATCTGTTACTACATGATAAAATTGAGCGGTCGGCTGATTATCGAGACCGGTCCAAGAAAGTCCGCCATTTATGGAAACGCAAGCGCCGCCATCATTGCCGAGGATCATTCGTTTTGAATTTTCAGGGTCAATCCATAAATCATGACAATCGCCATGAGGAACATTGATCGTACTGTAAGCCTTGCCACCATCTATAGAGCGGTGAAATCCTACGTTGAGCACATAGACAGTATCGGCATCCTTGGGGTCAGCATAAATTCGGCTATAATACCATGCCCGCTGCCGTAACTGTCTGTCCTCATTCACCCTTAGCCATGTTTTCCCGCCGTCGTCTGAACGAAAAATACCGCCATTCTCAGCTTCAATAATAGCCCAGACCCGCGCTGGATTTACCGGCGAAACTGTCACCCCAATCTTGCCTAAAAGTCCCTTAGGAAGCCCTCTATTTCGCGAAATTTCTGTCCAGGTGTCACCACCATCAGTTGATTTAAAAAGGCCACTCCCCGGCCCGCCGCTCGAAAGACTATAGGGAGTCCGATAAAACTCCCAAAGAGCGGCATAAAGAATCCGGGGGTTGGAAGGGTCAAGAATCAGGTCAATGGCTCCGGTCTTATTATCACGGTAGAGAATCTTCTCCCATGTCTTACCTCCGTCTTTAGTTCGGAAAACACCTCGCTCTTCATTAGGACCATAGACGTGGCCGAGAGCAGCCACGTAGACAATATCGGGGTTTTGGGGATGGATACGAACTCGCGAGATTTGTCTTGTCTCGGCAAGCCCCATATTCTTCCAGGTCCGGCCAGCATCAGTGGATTTATAAATGCCATCCCCGTGGCTAACATTTCCTCGAATGGGGGACTCACCCATGCCAACATAGATTACGTTGGGGTCCGACTCAGAAACAGCAATAGCCCCAACTGAGCCGGTTTTAAAAAATCCATCGGAGATACACTTCCAGTTCAGCCCGCCATCTTCTGTTTTCCAAACGCCTCCGCCCGTGGCACCGAAAAAGTAGGTATAGGGCTGGCTGCCGATACCAGTTACCGCCGTGACTCGGCCGCCACGAAAGGGCCCAATCAAGCGCCATTCCAACGCCTTATATAAATTTTGGTAGGAGGAAACTGTTTTCTTTTCCGGCTGGTTCGGAAGGCTCCAGGCGGCAATAAAAGAAAAACTCCAAAGAATAAACAAGCAAAAAACCCTGATAATAAATGTTCTAAAGATTTTCATGAGAAATCTCCTTTT
>CAZVIN010000062.1:0-77334 GCA_964627255.1 uncultured Eubacteriales bacterium | reverse complement strand
TGAACGATATCCTTTTCATCCATAGCAACCTAAGCCGGCATAAAGCCCATTGAAGGCTAAAGAAGGTTTAAACAAAGAGGATAAATTACGCCGATATTTGGGAGGCGTGGAGCTTTTTAACCAATTGTTTGATATGCGGCTCCTTTGGACAACAGCAACTTAATTAAATATTTTTAAGCCCGGCCATGCTCTTCCGTGACTCTTCCCTCGTTTCTCTTTCGTTGGCTTATTTCCTTCGGTCCGGGGCTGCTTTCCTCAGTTCAACAGGTTTTTATGGTCAAAAACAAGAGAATAATTCGAATTAAAAAGCCTGGACTTTTGGCCTGCTTTTTGACTCCGAATTTCTTTCTGTTTGACTTTTTAGTTATTAAGGTATTAATAAAAAATTCATGAGCTTTAATAACATTCTTTGGTATCAACAGGGGAGGTATTATGAGTGATGATTCCAATTATAGCCCAGGGGTCCAGAAATACATCAAACAAGCCCAACAATGGCTGGCCGAGCAAGCCGCCCTGAAAGCCCGCGTTAAGGGTTATCGCTTCGATACCATTGCTGTCCATGGGCTTTACTCAGTGGAAGAGGCGCTGAACCGCAATCAGGGGGCAATTATTGAGCCCCTTTACCTGGCTACCTCTCAGGCTTATCGAGACTCCGACGAATTAGAAGCCGCCTTAGCCTACCTTATTCCCACTTGGTGCTACACGCGTATTGCCAATCCAACGACTTATTATTTGGAATGGGTTCTGGCCCTTCTGGAAGGTTATCAAACTGGGTCTGATACTTCCTGTTTGGTCACCGCTTCCGGAATGTCGGCTATTGCCATGGCGGTCGACCCCTTCTTGGTTAAACAGAAGTCGGGACCGGAAAGAATTAACTTCGTCTCGTCTGTCCAGCTCTATGGCGGTACCTACCAGCATTTTTCAGTCCGCAAAGGCCAGGAAAGGGGAATAGAAGTAAGGTGGGTGTCAAACCCTGATGACTTAGAGGAATGGCGGGCTAAAATTGACGAGGAGACACGCTTTCTCTACGTGGAAGCGCCCAGTAATCCCCAGCAGGCCTTTGCTGACATCAAAGCTTTAGCCGATTTAGCCCATTCCTGGGAAATCCCGCTGATTATAGACGCCACTTGCGCCACCCCCGCTTTGATGCGACCAATTGCTTATGGAGCTGATATCGTCGTCCATTCTTTGACCAAATCCATCACAGCTGGCGGGTTAGCCATTGGCGGGGCCTTAATCAGCCGAAAGCCCATAATAACTAAGGTGAAAAACGACCACCCTCTTTTCAAAGAAAGCTTTGCCGAATACGTCAAATTTCTTCCCTGTCGGGACCACGGCCCTTCACCTTCCCCTTTCAATGCCATGATGGCGCTCCAAGAGGTCCGCACTCTCCGCCAGCGAATGGATATCCTCAGTCGCAATTCGCTTCAAGTGGCTGAGTTTCTGAAAAAACAGCCCCAGGTTTACCAGGTAGACTACCTCGGTTTGCCTGATTTTAGGTATCATCCTCTGGCCCAAAAATACCTGCGGCTGGTTGATTCTGACGATGGCAGCGGGCAGGGAATCAATCGCTATGGCCATCTGATGAGCTTTCGAGTTGAGGGTCCACCAGAGAGGGCCAGGCAAGTTTTCGACCGCCTGCGGCTAATCTTTCGAGCCACTGACCTGGGCCGGCTGAAAAGCGTAGCGACGATACCGGCCATCTCCACCCATCAACAGCAGGGAGAGGAGGCTCGCCAAAAAGCGGACATTCCGCCGCAACTCATTCGCCTCTGTGTCGGAGCAGAAGACCCGGCGGATATTATAGCTGACTTAGAACAAGCTTTAAAATCGCTCTGAATCAGTTGTCGGAAACGGACCTTTCTACACCAATTTGACTCTAATCTCTATAAATCACCAATTACTTTGCTCTTCTGAACAATCTTTTCAGCCGTAGCAGAAAAAGCTGCAAGTCCCCCCAAACAAATCGCTCCTAATTAGACCTCCTTGAATTCCTGAGGGGTCTGCATTAAAATGAGGCCAAAGAAAGCAGTTAGAATCTATGGAAAAAATAAGGATAGTGGGGACGCCGGAGAGACCTCTGCGGGGTGAAGTGACGATTAGCGGAGCAAAGAACGCGGTCCTGCCAGCGATCGTCGCTTCTTTATTAACCCAAGAAACGATCCATTTGCGAAATGTTCCCTTGGTTAAGGATGTTTTTACTATTCTCACTCTGATGTCAGAGCTGGGCGCTGAATATAAAATCGAAGGCAATACTTTAAACATAACCACCCCCAAAATTGCTTGTCATGAGGCGGCTTACGAATTGGTTCGGTCGATGAGAGCCTCTATCTTGGTGTTAGGGCCGCTTTTAGCTCGCTACGGCCGGGCGGTAGTCGCTCTCCCCGGAGGTTGTGCCATCGGGTCCCGGCCCATTGACCTTCATCTGCACGGTCTGGAGAAACTCGGGGCTAATTTTTTTCTCGAACATGGATATATTAAAGCCGAAGCCAGAAGGTTGCGGGGAAGCACTATTGAATTTGAAAAAAAGACCGTTGGCGGAACCGAAAATCTCGTTATGGCGGCCACCCTGGCTGAAGGAGAAACGCTGTTGAAGAACTGCGCTCAGGAGCCTGAAATCACTAATCTCTGTGAGCTGTTAATAAAGATGGGGGCTAAAATTGACGGGGTCGGTGAGGAAACGATCCGCATCAAGGGGGTGGATGAGCTGGGCGGCGCCTTCCACGAAATCATTCCTGACCGGATTGAAGCTGGCACCTTCCTGATTGCTGGCGCCCTGACCAAGGGTGACATTTATTTGCGTCAGGTGAGGTCAGACCACATGACGACGACTATCGAAAAACTCCGCTACTCTGGAGCTCGAATAGAAGAGGCAAATCACGGTTCCCTCCGCGTCCAGGGTAGCGAAGAAATTCGACCTCAGGATATCATCACCTCTCCCTATCCTGGTTTTCCCACCGATATGCAAGCTCAATTCATGGTCTTGATGACTCAGGCCAACGGAACTTCGATCATCACCGAGACCATTTTTGACCGCCGTTTCCTTCACGTTAACGAGCTCCTGCGTCTGGGAGCCAACATCGAAGTCCACGGCGATAAAGCTATTATCAAAGGGAAAACGCCTCTTTCCGGAGCGGAAACCACGGCCACTGATTTAAGGGCCTCGGCTTGCTTGGTTCTAGCTGGTTTGATCGCTAAAGGAGAAACAATTATCAACGAAGTTGAACATTTAGACAGAGGTTATGAACGAATTGAAGAAAAACTGAAACTCCTGGGCGCGTCCATCGAAAGAATTTCGACAGAAAAAGAAGCGCTCCGATGACGCCAGCTTGTATCTTCTGTCGAGTACGAGACCAAAAAGAGCCAGCCCGGCTGGTCTATGAAGATGAGGCCGTTTTGGCCTTTGAAGATATTAACCCTCAAGCCCCGGTGCATCTTCTAATCATCCCCAAGGAGCATTACGCTTCGCTCGCTCATGTTCCCGAAAACAAAGAGTCGCTTCTCGGCCGATTGTTGACAATCGCCGCTAAATTAGCTAAGGAGAAAGCAATCGATAGAACCGGCTATCGTCTGGTTATAAATACCGGCCCAGATTCCGGGCAGGCAATCTTTCATCTCCATGTCCATTTGCTGGGCGGTCGACGCTTTTCCTGGCCGCCCGGATAAGGCCGGATATTTTCTGAAGGAGGCGAAAATGGAATTAACTTGGCTCGGCCACGCAGCCGTCAAAGTCAAAGGGTCAAGAACAGTTATTATCGACCCCTTTCTCACAGGCAATCCGGCAGCTGCAGTCAAAGCAGAAGAGATAGACCAGGCTGATATCGTTATTGTTACTCATGACCATGGTGACCACCGCGGGGATGCCTTTGAAATCGCCCGCCGCACTGGCGCCACGGTTGTCGCCATCCACGAAATCGCCGTTGAGGCCATAGCTCAAGGTCTTCTGGCCGAAGGGATGAATATCGGTGGAACCGTTGAAGTTAAGGGGGTTAAAGTTCATATGGTACCAGCTCTCCATTCTGCCGAAAGAGGCACGGCCGCCGGTGTGGTGGTCGAAATGGATGGGCGAAGGGTTTATCATGCTGGCGACACTGGCTTAACATATGATATGACGATTATCGGCGAATTCTTTGAGCCGGACCTTTCCTTTCTTCCCATAGGTGACCGCTACACGATGGGCGTGCCCTCAGCCGCCAAGGCCGTGGAATTTCTCAAGACAAAACGAGTAATTCCTATTCATTATGGCACTTTCCCCATTGTTAACGCTGACCCTGAAGAGTTGCGGCGACTCGTCGGTTCCCGGGCAGAAGTGATCATCCTTCGGCCGGGCGAAGTTTACCGTCTTTAATTGCCGGGGCCTTAATGCCCTTTCTCATCGACGGTAATAATCTCAGCGGCGTTATTTCCAGCTTCGGCCAGAAGGACCCGCGCAGTCGCTTCGAGCTCCTGGGACAGCTCTGGCTCTTTCAACGAGCCACTCGCCAGCGGCTCTGGATTGTCTTTGACGGCCCACCTGACTCTGACCTAGCTGCTCAATGTTGTCGCTGGTCAAAATTCAAAGTTTTTTTCCCTGAAGAAGGGGTTAAAGCCGACCAATTAATTCTTAAAATAATCGAGCAGAGCCCTCAACCTTCGACTATAACCTTAGTGACTTCAGACCGGGAGCTCCGCGTAGCGGGTCGGCTTTCGGGCGCGAAAACCATGAGTTCACAGGATTTTGGAAGCCGGTTGAAAAGAGTTCTCAAAGAAACAAGGAAGCAAAAAGAACTCCGCAAACCTTCCTTCCAAACATCCGCCTTAGAAACAAGACTATGGTTAGAAACCTTAACCAAAAAGTAAAAACTGTGGCCATTGTAGGTGCTGGCCGGTTGGGCACTTCCTTGGGTCTGGCCTTAAAAGAAGCCGGATTTTCTCTGCGCGCTCTCTCCTCAGAGCACTCAGAATCGGCGGAGGAAAGCGCTCGCCTCCTTGGGTTGGACTCAATAGTTTTCGCTCCAGTGAAAGCTGTTTCCAGAGCCAGAATTATTTTTCTTTGCGTTCCGGAGCGGAAACTGCCCCCGCTGGTTAAGGATTTGGCTCAGGCCAAGCTTAATTGGAAAAACAAAATAATTTACCATACCAGCGGCCTGCTTAGCTCGAACAGTCTTCGGCCTTTGCGACAAAGGGGAGCCAAAATAGCCTCTTTTCATCCTGTTCAATCCTTTGCAGCCAAAAACATGCCGCCGGCCCGCTGGCGAAACATTTTTATTAGCCTCGAAGGAGATAAGCCAGCAGTGGAGCTGGCCAAGATAATAATAAAAAAACTTGGGGCGCAGCCTCTCTTAATTAGCCAGAAGAAAAAACCTCTTTACCACGCTGCCTGCAGCCTTGCTTCCAACCATTTCGTCGCCCTTTTTTCCTTAGCTGTCAACCTTTTAAAAGAAGCTGGTCTGGATGAAGCCAAGGCGATTCAAGCTCTTCGGCCCCTGGTCGCAGGAACGGGTGAAAACTTAAACTCAGCCAGCCCCGCGGAAGCTTTGACAGGACCAATCTCTCGGGCTGACTGGCCCGCTGTCCGCCGCCACCTCCAAGCTCTCCGCTCCTATCCCTTAGCCGAAAAAATCTATCGGCAACTGGGGTTGGAGGCAGTTAATTTGGCTCAGAAAAAAGGACTTAGGCCAGCTCAGGCAAAAGCATGGAAGCGTCAGCTTCAAGATAAATAACCTCTTCTTGCAACTCCAGGCCGAATTTTTCCTTTACTCTTTGCTTCATTTCCTGAGCCAGTTCCAGGACGTCTCTAGCTTTGGCTTGGCCAACGTTGAGGACAAAATTAGCGTGACCCGAATAAACAACGGCATCGCCCCTTCTAAGACCTTTTACGCCCGCTTGGTCAAGAAGAAGACCCGCGGCGATTTTCTGACCATCGGGCAAGAGGACATTCTTAAAAAAACTGCCGGCACAGGCCGTTCCTTCTGGGGGATGCTTAACCCGTCTCAGGGCCAGGAGGTCATTTATTCTTTTCTGAATAAGCTCAGGTTTATCCCTTTCCAGAGCTAGACGAGCCGAAAGAACAAGATGCTTTTTCTCTTTCAGACGGGAGCTCCGGTAGGCAAAGGAGAAAAACTCCCGTTGAACGCTTTGTACGCCGCCTTCTCCCCAGATTTGAGCGGAAACAAGAGCATCGCCAATACTCTGACCAAAGGCACCCGAATTGCCCCAGATGGCGCCGCCCACTGTCCCTGGAATACCAGCTAAGAATTCGAGGCCGGCCAAACCTACTTGCTGAGCCGCTTGAATTACCTCTTGGAGCTGGGTGCCGGAATTTACCTCCACCACTGGCGGGTCCAAAGAAAGCCTGATGCCCTTAGCCAAGTTTTTAATGAGCAGCCCTCGATAACCTTCGTCAGCAAAAAGAATATTGCTCCCAGCGCCAATGACATAGAAACGTAAACCTTGTTCCCGAGCAAAACTGACTGCCCGTCGAAGAGCCTCCAAACTCCGAGCCTGAAAGAAAAAATCCGCCTTGCCGCCAATTCTGAAGGTCGAGTGTTCTTTTAAGGCTACATTCTTTTCTACAGGGAGGCCAACAGCCTTCCGGAAAAGCTCGGCAATAGCCAGGTTAGAATTTGGCATTCTTGATGTCATTTTAGATTATAATAAGCTAAAAGCAAACAAGTTGCTTCCTTAAGTGGCTTCTTTTTTTTGGCGGGTTTTGGTATACTTTATAATTAGCTTAAGCATGATAAGCCGATTCATGAAAAAAATAGGGCGTTGACAACGAGAGTTAACCTGGCTATCATTCAAAAAACCTTTTTGCGAGGTAAGTAAAATGAGGAAAACTTTGGTTCTGACAACCCTTCTTATTCCTCTCCTCTTTCTCCCTCAGCTGGTGATATCCCAGACCAGCGAGGCTGACGAAGCCTATATTAAGGCGATGACGGCCCAAACACCGGCGCAACGGGCTCAACTGCTGAAGGATTACCTGGCGAAGTACGCAGGTAAAGGAACTAATTACGAAAATTTTGCTTATGCTAACCTTTGTCTTCTGGCCTATCCGGGGAAAACGGAAAAGGAAACCATTGACTACGGCGAGAAAGCGTTGGCCGTCGGCGGACTCGATGACCTGACTAAAACCCAAGTTCTGCTTGTCCTCTCCGGCCTTTATAGCAAATTAGGACAAAATTTGGACCGGGCTAAGTCTTATGCCAACCAGGCGGTGGAAATCGGCAAAGCGAATAAAGATAAGGGGTCTGCCGAGTCAACTGGGGCCGAGTGGAATAAAATCATTGGCGCCGCCTATTTTACTCTTGGTCAGGCCCAGGAGAAAAACAAGGAGTCGGCCGCCGCCATCGACTCGTATGTTGCTTCTTACAGCCTCCTCAAAAACCCTCAAATCCTCCAAACCCTAAAAAAATTAGCCAAAAATCAGTATGACAACAAGAAATTCACCGAGGCAGAAAAGACCGGCCGGGCTATTTATAACTTGACCAAAGACTTTGAAAGCTCGGTTTTCTTGGCCAAATGCCTTTATCGTAACGGAAGAAATGAAGAAGCTTTGAAATACTTTAAAGAAGCCTATGCCAAACAGCGGTCTGGCGAAGTCGCTTATAACATTGGACTCATCCTGGCTAAGGAAGCTCAAACTAACCCCGCCGCAGTTATGGAAGCTATTACTTACCTGATTGAGGCCAGTTTTACTTATCCCAGTCAGGCTCAACAGGCCATGAGCATGGCGGAAAGCCTGTTCTTCACCGCCAACAAGAGCCTTAAATATAACGAAACTGTCCAGCAGCTTCAGGAGCTCGGCAAAAAGATTGAAGAACTAACCAACACTTATAATTCTAAATTTGGCAATAAAGAAGAGGAAAATTTGAGCGAAGCCGAGAAAAAAGAAATGAAAAATCTCTTAAGCCAAATTGAAGAAGCGAAAAAATCTATCGAAAAACTTCAGGCCGAACAAAACATGGCGATCGCTCAATTCAACAAACTCCTCGAAGAAACGAAGAAAAAACTCGGTATTAAATAATCTGGGGTTAAAAGCTACTTCTTTTTAAAAAAAGAGAAAAGACTTTTGGCCGGAACTTTTTTCCCCTCAAGAAGCTCGAGCTCCTGACGGGCAACTTTATGTTCGGGGTCGATCTCCAAAGCTTTCCGCAACTGTTTAGTAGCTTTAACCAATAACCCTTCTTGTTTATAAAGAAGCCCCAGCCCAACGAAGCTTTCGGCATTCCAGGGCTCAAGCTCTTGAACGCGAAGAAAATCAGCTTCCGCTTTTTTATGAAGAGCTGGAATTTTCGACTCAGCCATGGCTAAAAGAAGCCAATAATCGGCTTTGTGGCGATTTAAGCGCGTGCATTCTTCTAAAAAGATGACTGCCTCTTCATAGCGACCCTGGTTAAAAAGCGTTCGGCCTTGACGAAACTTAGTTTCCGCCCTGACAGTCAAGCTTTTTTCCTCTTCCCGGGGCGCGCTGAAAAGGGAAATATCATAAGAACGACGGAGGTCGCTGTTGATTAGCGTTTTATAAGCCTTGGTTATTTGGTCAAAAACTTGATTGACCTTATCACGAAAACCAAAAGGCACTTCCCGACCGAACCGGTCCGGATGAAAACGCCGGGCCAAATGAAAATAGGCTTTCTTCACCTCTTCTTCGGAGGCACTACGGCTCACTCCCAAGATTTCATAATAATTCAGGCTGGCCAGCCGGGTTGCGAAAGACAGGACATCGTTTAAAGAGGCCTGAAGCTCAGCCTCCTCAGCTTTTCCTTCTGCCTCCCAGGTTTCTGTCTCTCCTTTGAACTCAATCAGTCCCAAACAATAGAAAAGATAAAGACTTCGCCAGAAAAATTCGGGCGGCTGGCCACTCATTTTAAAAAGTGCCCTGGCGCTGGCTTGGCCATTGATTTTTGTCAGCAACTCTCGCTCCTCATCGGTTAAAACATGAAGGAAGGTTTTGCTTTTAAGAAAGGGAATTTTGTCTTCGAAAAAGGAAGTCAAGGAGGGATGCAACTTCATCAGGCGGATGCCATCTTCAATTAACTGGGGCGAAGCAATCCTAATCGCCTCACCCACCGGGCTCGTCACGCCTTTTTTTTCGATAAAGGTAAAGGAAGCTTCAAACACGTGGAAGAGATTCAGGGTTATTTCCTTCATTTGATAAACAAGGCCTTCTTGCAAATTTCTTTCGGAAATCAGGCCTCGCCGCAGCAAAATCTTGCCTAAGTTTTGTTGTGGGTCGAGATAATTTTCAATCTTTAAGAAGGTCTCTTCAGAAATCTTACCCAACTTAAATAGAATCTCACCCAACCTTTCGCCAGGTTGATTAGTCTTAGCGAAGATGAGGTCGCCCTGGTCGAAATAAAGATGCTTTTCGATGCGGCCAAAAATAGCCGCTAATTCACCGGACCGACGGTTAAAGTAAATCCGCCGCAGATGAAGGCCGAGATGTTCCATCCCACCACCTTGTCCTATTTTATAAAATAAATCGGCTATTTTTGCAAGAAGAAGAGACTGAATTTTAGCTTGCCCAGTCTGACTTCTCCAAGGTCTGCCAACTTTCGCGGCTCTTTTTTTTCTCCGTTAATTGTGATAATTTGATAGACATGAAAGTGGCCATTGTCCAGCTTTCACCTCATCTTGGGTTACTGGAGAAAAATTTACTTCTTCATCAAAATTATGCCGAAGAAGCGTTAAAGGCCGGAGCCGAACTCCTTGTTTTTCCCGAACTCAGCCTGACTGGCTATACTCTAAAGGACTTAACGGCAGAGGTGGCTATTAACCCTTGGAAAGACCTTCGCTTCAACCCGCTTAAAGATTTAAGCCGAAAAATAGACCTGGTCCTGGGGTTGGTTGAAGAAAATGGCCGAGGGCTTTACTTCAATAGTGCCCTTTATCTTTCCCAAGGAAAAATTCTTCATCGCCATCGCAAAGTCTTTCTTCCGACTTTCGGACTTTTTGAAGAAGGAAAGTTCTTTGCTACTGGCCGGTCTTTTCAGACTTTCCCGACGCGCTTTGGTCGAGTCGGCCTCCTCATCTGTCGCGATTTTCTCCATTATGGCGCCAGCTACCTGCTTTTTGCCGGCAAAGCTGATTTGATCATCGTCATTAGCGCTGCTCCTGGCCGAGGAATGTCGGCTCAGCCAGGGTTTGCTTCCAGCCAGATGTGGGAGTTGATGGGGGAGGCTATTTCCCGATTCTCAACAGCCTTTGTTATCTACTGCAATCGGGTCGGTTTTGAAGATGGGGTGGTCTTTGCCGGGGGCTCTTTTATTTATGACCCCTGGGGAAAACAAATCTGGCGAGCTCCTGACATCGAGGCCAACCTTTGGCTAATTGACCTCGACTTGGAAGAACTGCGCCAAGCCAGGAAAACGTGGTCTTTTCTCCGCGACGATAAACCTGAAGTCATCCTTCACAGCCTCGAACGGACCATAGCCAAAGATGAAGATTAACCCTGAGTTCATCACTCGAATCATAACCGCCTTTATTCGCGAAGAGCTGAAAAAACTTGGGTTTGACCAGGCTATTCTCGGACTATCCGGGGGCTTAGACTCCTCAGTCGTAGCTTTCTTAGCCACCCGGGCTTTGGGACCGCAAGGAGTAATAAGCCTTATCCTGCCTTACGGGAATACCTTCGCTCAAGACACGGAGGATGCCCAGAGTGTCGCTTCCTTAGTTGGTTGTCGGTCGAGATTAATTGATATCAAACCGCTGATTGATGCCTATTTTTCTCTTCACCCGACTGATAACTTGATTCAAAAAGGCAACAAAATGGCCCGGGAGAGGATGTCGATTCTTTATGATTATTCGGTGCGAGAAAAAGCTCTGATCTTAGGAACGAGTAATAAATCGGAGCTGCTCATCGGCTATGGAACCATCCACGGCGACATGGCCTGCGCCCTTAATCCCTTAGGTGACCTCTATAAGACTCAGGTCCGAGAGCTCGGAGCTTGGTTGGGTGTGCCCAAAAAAATTCTTCAGAAAAAGCCCACCGCGGGGCTTTGGCCCGGTCAGACTGACGAGGCCGAAATCGGCCTCAGCTATGAGGAGCTGGACCGAATTCTTTATGAGCTCGTCGATTTGAGAAGAAGCCGACAGGACTTAATAGCTAACGGCTTTGACCAGGCCAAGGTTAACAGGGTTTGGGAATTAATGAAACGAAACGAATTCAAGCGGCGAATGCCGCCCATCGTTAAGGTTTCGGCCCGGACAGTGGGCCATGACTTCCTTTATCCCTATGACTGGGACCGCTGAAATATGGCACTGAGCGGGCCAAAGCCTGGGAAGGGAGCTCTTTTTATCGTCGCCACTCCTATCGGCAACTTAGAAGATATAACGCTTCGCAGTCTGAGGGTCTTAGAAGAAGTAGATGTTATTGCCTGCGAAGATACGCGCGTGACTCTTAAACTGTTGAACCGCTATGGCCTGAAAAAAAGACTAATAAGCTATTTCCAACCAAAGGAATTAGCCCGCTTGCCTCAAATCATCCAGCTCCTGAGACAGGGCAAAAGAGTAGCTCTTGTCTCTGATTCTGGCACCCCTGGGATTTCCGACCCCGGATATCGGCTGATTCAAGCCGCTATTGAAGCCAGTATTCCTGTTATTCCTATCCCTGGCCCCTCCGCCCTTACCGCCTCTCTTTGTGCCGCCGGCCTGCCGCTAAATCGAGTCCTGTTCTTAGGCTTCCCCCCGGCTAAAAAGGGGAAGCTTAGCCGGCTGCTTTCTGCTTTAAAACAAGAAGCTGCCACTTTGGTTTTCTACCTCCCAAGTCGGAACCTAAGGGCATTTCTGGAGTTAGTCCTCTCGATACTCGGAAACAGAAGAATCGTTATCGCCCGGGAACTAACCAAAATCCATGAAGAGTTT
The DNA here is from genome assembly GCA_964627255.1 of uncultured Eubacteriales bacterium. GTDB lineage: Bacteria > Acidobacteriota > Aminicenantia > Aminicenantales > CALLJL01 > CALLJL01. The sequence continues at coordinate 65,490 of CAZVIN010000062.1, read as the reverse complement.
AAGCGGGGGAAAATAGAAGAGTTATTAAAACAGCTTCAGGGAAAGCAATTAAGGGGAGAAATCACGCTTTTAATCGAGGGTAAAAAATAATTGCTCCGCTTTCTCCGCGGCGCCAGCGCTTAACCCAGGAATATAAAAGAAACAGGCGGGGAATCGCCGCCAAAACAGGCTTTTAGCTATTTTAAGGCCCGCATAAAGGACAAACACCTCGGCTCTTCTGGATGACCTGAATTTTTTTTTAATTAAATTGATTCTCTTCCATCACTTGATATGAGGCCATAACGCCCAGGAACGGGCTCGCCCCGATTCAGGTTATTCAGGCCTTTGGCTCTTTTCCCTTGCCGCGTCAGCCAATCACGCCTCTCTGGTCATAGACGCCAAAGCATCCTTTGCGTCCTTTTGCCCTTTACCTTTGACAATTTTACGCTCAGAAATCCTCTATGACCTAAGGTTCCCGGGAAAAGCGGTTCAAGGCGGCCAATCCTTCTCTGCCCTCTTTCACCAGATGTTTTGTGCCATGACCCCTGGTATCAAAATAAAATTGCAAAAAATTTAATTATTTTTATCAAAAAAACTTGACAAAATGACGCTAAAGAATTATATATATAAATGGAAAAAATAATTGACAAGGAGGTGAAAAGATGGCCATTATCAGATGGGACCCCTTTAAAGACCTGATGACTCTCAGGGAAAGAATGAATCGCCTTTTCGAAGAAACTTTCCCCTTCCGGGCTGAGGAAAAGGAGTTCATCGGCACCACTTGGGTTCCGGCAGTTGACATCTACGAAAAGGATAACGAGCTCATCCTAACCGCAGAAATCCCAGGCATTAAAGAGGAGGACGTGGAAATCAAGATCGAAGACAATACCCTCATCCTGAAGGGCGAAAGAAAATTCGAAAAGGAGACGAAGGAAGAAAATTATCATCGGATCGAGCGGTCCTATGGCAGCTTCTATCGTTCCTTCACTCTGCCCGATTATGTTGACCAGGATAAGATTCGGGCCGAGTATGAGAATGGGGTGCTGCGAGTGGTTATGCCTAAACGGGAAGAGCTGAAGCCCCGCAAAATAAAGGTGCTGAAGCCCTCTGCCCCAGAAAAGGCTAACAAAAAATAAGCCTGAAAAAGCTTCCAGCCCGGCTCACCGAGCCGGGCTTTTTTCTTTTAAGCACGGTTTAAGCCTGGGCTAGGGTAAGAGCCCTGACCTCTTGGGCACCGGCCTGCTTCAGAACTCGGCTACATTCCTCGATGGTTGACCCCGTGGTAAAAACATCGTCGACGAGCAATACCACTTTGCCTTTTATTTTTTCTGTTTTTCTAACTTGATAAGCGCCCTTGACATTCGCCCGACGATCTTCGGCTTCTAAGGAAGCTTGAGGCGGATTATTCCTAATTTTTATTAGGGCTTTATCTTCTACCTCTAATCCCCTAGCTCGGCCAACGACTCGAGCGATTTCTAATGACTGGTTAAAACCGCGTTCCCTTTGCTTCTTAGGATGAAGAGGAACGGGAACCACTACTTCCAGCCCTGCCCAGAATTCTTCTTCTCTTACAAAACCAAGAGCCAAATTAGCCAGGCGCTGCCCAACCACTTTGAGTTTAGCGTATTTATAGAGGAGGATTAGTTCTTTCATTACCCCTTCATACCGGGCGCAGGAGCGATGAAGGGAAAAGGGAGGGAGCTGCACTTGACATTGAAGACATAGATAAGGCTCACCCACAACAGCAAAAAACCGACCACACCGCCAGCAATAGGCCGCTGACGGCAGCCGAATGGAATCATAACATTCCTGGCAAACAACCCTTTCCTTAGGCTTATCGAGAAGCCTCTGGCAAAGGCGACAAAAAGAGGGGAAAAAGATGAGTTCAACCAGTCTGGCCGCCCTAAGCCAGAAGGGCCAAAATTTATCCTTCACGGCATTTCTTTTTCTCGTTCGATTTCCTTCTGTTCCTGCTCTTCTTTTTCTTTTCTCTGTTGACATTCAATACAAAGCGGCGCCCAGGGTACTATCTCTAATCTTTTCTTGCTGATCGGCTGGCCACAGCTAAGACAAAGTCCATAACCGCCTCGTTCCAGTCGTTTCAAGGCTTCATTGATTAAAGCAAGCTGCTCTCTTTCGGCATCGGTAAGACTCAACAAAAACTCTTTGGTATAAGAGCTTTCCGCTCGGTCAACGGCATCCTGGGCGATGTTGGCCTCCACTTCCTGACTCTCTCGATAATACTGATGCATTTTCCTCAGGATAGCTTCTTTTCTTTCCAGAAGCCGCTTTTTACAATCCTGAAGTTCCTTTTGGCTCAGAAGTCCTCCCTTACTTGGCATAGGGCCATCCTTTCATTTGAGTTAAAGCACGATAAACCTGTTCCAGCAGGACCAGACGACTAAGCTCGTGACTCAAGGTCATCCGGCTCAAAGATAAGACCTCGTCAGCCTGCCGAAGAAGCCTGTCGTCAATTCCCGCATAGCCACCTATAAAAAACGTTAGCGGCCGAGAATTGGTTTCCAAGCGCCGCCGCAACCACTGAGCAAATTCTTCCGACGTCATCTCCTTGCCCTGGTCACTAAGGCAAACCAGAAAATCATTTTTTAACCGGGTCTTCAAATCGCTGGCTTCTTTCACCTTTATCCTTTCGGCCGCTTCTTCCCTTAATCCTCTGACCCCCTTAGTTTCTATCAGCTCCAAATTGGACAGCCGGGTAATCCGCTGAACATAATCCGCAATCAGCCTTCTTAATTCCGGATTCTTTGTTTTTCCGGGCCAAAGAAACCTAATCATCTTATCTCCAAAAAGTTTGAATCCCCGGCCTCTTTGTTTTAAGGCCAATAATAAATAGCGACAGTTGGCCCAAATGTCAATAGCCTTTCTCTTTTTATTTAAGTATTTAATAACGGACATTCCAGAGGTAAAAAGCCGCCATTTTGTTTCTTATCTTAAGTAGCCCCGTCTAATGTGACACCGGCCGCGCAATGACGTACCGTCTTGGCCGACCAGTCTCCGCCTCATTTCGGGCAGCAAAAGGGCTTGCTTCCCGAACTAAAACGGGAAGAAGGTAAGAAATTTCAGGACTTAACCGAAATAGAAGGCGCGTCGCCCCAGAGTTTCTCTAAACCATAATAATCTCTGGCCCGGCGGGAAAAAATGTGAATAATAAAATGACCGTAGTCTATTAAAATCCACTCAGCCTTTGTTTCCCCTTCCACTCCTAAGGGTAGAACCTTGGCCTTTTTCAGGTTTTCTTCTATCGCCTGATAGATGGCCATGTTTTGCCGCGTGGAATTTCCGTTCATGATGATGAAATAATCCGTAAAGGAGGCCAACCCTCTCAAGTCCAGAACCACAATATCCTCTGCCTTTTTGGCCTGGCCAATTCTGAGAGAAAGTTTGACCTCAGAAGGCAAGCTGCGCCGGGTCAATTTCTTACTTTTTATTGTTTTCATGGCTGGTCGCTATAAAGATGGTTTTGGAAAATATATTTCTCGACAGCCTCAGGGACTAACCCAGCAATAGATTTCCCCTGATGAAGCCGGGTGCGAATGAGGCTCGAAGAAATATCCAGGGCTGGCAAAGGAAAAAGAATAATGGATACCCCTTCTCTTAGATTCTCTAGGCGATAATCCTTGTCTTCGATGGTCACGATTTTTCCCCTCCATTCAGGCCCCAAAACAGAAACAGCTTGCTCCAGGACAAAGCCTGGGCGGCTGACCACAACGAATAAACAGGCCTTAAGGACTCTCTGGTAATCTTTCCAGGTCTTGATTTCGAGAAAGGCGTCAATGCCGATGATGAAAAAGATTTGGGCCAGATTATACATTTTTTTGACTCTCTCTAAGGTCACGATAGAATAGGATGGTTCAGCCCTTTCCACCTCTAAGGAGCTGGCTTCCAAGCCAGGTAAAGAGGCAATAGCCAGCTCGACCATCCGAAGGCGGTCGGCTGGCGAGGCCACATCTCGACTGGGCTTGTGCGGCGGCAAGTAGGAGGGAATAAAAAGGACCTTGTCCAGAGATAACCGGTCCCGCACTTCTAAGGCAACCTTCAAATGCCCGTTATGGATAGGGTTAAAAGTCCCCCCGAAGAGGCCTAACTTCTTAACTGGCCAGGTCATAATTTTTTCCCAGGTTTATTTCTCTTCAGCCTCTTTTATATTTTTATCCTCCCACCGTTCCTCAGAAACTTCCGGCGGGCCTTGGTTTTCGGGCTTGGTTATTCTCTCCAGGCAAATAACCATCAGCGAAACTAACTTCTTTACTCCCTGGCCCTTCAGGGCAGAGAGAGCCACAAAGGGAATTTTTTTGCGACGAGCTAATCGCCGCAGAGCTTCGAGCCGTGACCGGTCTTGGGCCAAAAGGTCGATTTTATTGGCCACCAAGACCTGCTGCCTCTTTAGTAAGTCAGGATTATAAGCCTTCAATTCCTCAAGGACAACTTCATAATCTTTCTCCGGGTCTCGACCGGAATAGGGAGAAACATCAACTATATGGACCAATAATTTGGTCCTTTCCACATGTCTTAAGAACTTAATCCCCAGCCCATGGCCTTGATGGGCGCCTTCAATCAACCCCGGAATATCGGCCACCACGAAGCTTCTGTTTTCATCTACGTCCACTACTCCTAAGTTGGGTGAAAGAGTAGTGAACGGGTAGTCGGCAATCTTAGGTCTAGCAGCGGAAATCTTAGCAATCAAAGTCGACTTACCCGTATTGGGAAAACCTATCAACCCCACATCCGCAATCAGCTTTAACTCCAGAATAAGTTCTCTTATCTCACCCGGGAAGCCTGGCTCGGCTTCCCGGGGAGCTTGATGCGTAGGCGTAGCGAAAGAAGCGTTGCCCCGGCCTCCCCGGCCTCCCCGGGCAACCAAATATCTTTCTCCTACCTGAAGAAAATCATGAATGACCTCGCCAGAGGTGGCCTCTCGAACGATGGTTCCCACTGGAACCTTCAAAATTAGGTCATCGCCAGCTTTGCCCCGGCAATTACTTCCCTGGCCATGCCTGCCATTCTTGGCTCTATTAATTGGATGAAAACGGAAATAAGCTAAGGATTTCACTCTTGCGTCGGCCACGATAATGACGTGACCACCTCTGCCTCCCGGCCCGCCATCCGGCCCGCCGCGCGGCACGCCCCATTCGCGGCGGAAACTGACGCATCCTTTGCCACCGTGACCAGCCTGAACCAAAATCTTCACCTGGTCAATAAACATCAGCCCCTAAATAAAGCCTCATTATTATAGAAAATCGCCCCAATGATTAAGGCTTTTCACTTTAAAGTCGGTTGGATAAGGTAAGCAAAGATTTAAACAGGCAAGACAGAAACAAACTTACCTCGGCTCCCTCTATCCTGAAAAACAACCTTTCCGTTGACTAAAGCATAAAGGGTATCGTCACTTCCCCGGCCAACATTTAAACCAGGCCTAAATGGTGTGCCTCGCTGCCGGACTAAAATGCAGCCCGCAGAGACATACTGCCCCCCAAAGCGCTTAACTCCGAGCCTCTTTCCCTGGCTGTCTCGACCGTTGCGGGCGCTGCCACCTGATTTTTTATGCGCCATGACTTAACTCCCAGCTGGTTTAATCACCTTTTTTTGCTTACTTCTGACTTTTTTGGTTTTGATTTCTTTGGCTTGGCGGCCTGTTCCGCTGTCTCCCGGCGCCGGCGAAGTGGCGCGGCCGGTTCCTTTTTTTCTTCAGCTTCAGCCGAAGGAACCTTTAAGGCCACTCCTTCTTCTGGCTTCATTTCTTCCTTCTCCATCCCGACCTCAGCAGGTTTAACAGCCGCCGTTACTTCCTCTTTTGATCTAGCTTCCGGGATTATTTCGATAATCTTGACCCGGCTCTGGAGCTGCCGATGTCCTCTTTTTTTCTTGTATTGTTTCCGCCTTTTCTTCTTAAAAACAATAATTTTTTCGTCCTTAAATTCTTCCAGAAGCTCTGCCCGCACCAAAGCCTGGTCTAAATAGGGAGTGCCAAGAAGAGTCCTTTCGCCGTCATCAATTAACAGCACCTCCCGGAAATCGACCTGAGCGCCGGGCTGACCTTCCAGCCGCTCGACCTCGAGAACTTCGCCCACACTCACGCGATATTGCTTGCCGCCTGTTTTAATTATCGCTAACATGGTAATTTACGACCTCGCTTTAAGGAAAAGTAAATTTATCATAGGATTTATCCCCTGTCAAATTGGTTCCAATTACGGAAGCAGCCAAACCTTAGGGCGCCAGGTTGCAGGGCTTAGAACCGCTCATGACTCCCGCGGCCCAGGAAACCAAGCTCTTCGGGGCTCATTCCGGTAGGCCAAAGGGTTCACTATCCATCTGGAAGCTCGAAGGCTTCTCCCGCCCACTTCTGTGCGTGGCCCAAGGCATGATTAAACCGCTTAAAAATTACCTAGTCCGAGCCAGTTAGAACTTCCTGGCTGGCCGAGCTTCGAGAGAAAATAACGGTTTAAGGAGGGCAAAAAGCGTTTTCCTTTAGGTTCAACTGTCAAGCAGCTAATGGGGTTCGTTTACCTCCATTTCCATGGTCGAATAACCTATTCTTGTTTAATTGCTAAGCAGATAGCGGGGCTCGAGCTTATGGTTCTCCGGAGACAGGGAAAAGAATCTTAATGGAAGTCCCGGCGGTGGTGTCAAGCTCAATCCTGGCTTTGATTTGATTACTCAAGGTGTGGACGATTTGGAGCCCCAAAGTTTCCGTATTATCAAAAGAAAAATCAGGGGGAAGGCCTATCCCGTTATCTCTTATTTCAAGGCAGGCTTTCTGCTCATCAGAGCGGCGAAAACTCACGGCGATTTCTCCTCTTCTTTCCCCCGGAAAAGCATGCTTAAGCGAATTAGTCAGGAGTTCGTTAAAAATCATCCCCAGAGGGATGGCGGTGTTGACTTCAAGAAATAATTCTTCCAACTCAAGATTGAGATGAACCCGGCGGGTGCTGACTCCACAGGACTGGAAAAGGTGGCTGGAAAGGTGTCGCAAATAATTAGCAAAATTAATTCGCGAAAGATTGGCCGACTGGTAGAGCTGTTCATGAACCAAAGCCATAGACCGGATACGGCGCTGGCTTTCCCGGAACATCTCCTTAGCCGCAGGGTCGGCCACGTGATTGGCTTGAAGATTGAGAAGGGAGGATATAACTTGCATGTTGTTCTTAACTCGATGGTGGAGTTCTCGCAACAGAGTATCCTTCTCCTTCAGGCTTTCCTGAAGTCTCTCTTCTGCCTCTTTTCTGGCGGTAATGTCGCGCACGTGCTCAATCACTCCTCTTGTCTGATTGTTTTTCTTGTCAATTAAGGGAAAAGTGTAAACCTCCAACCAACCCTTGGTCTGTCCCGCTGTTGGCCGGAACGGGACGACTTCCATCGCGGGCAGGCCGGTCTCTAAGGTCCGCCTTGTTGGACACGGATAGCAGGGCTCAGAGCGGCCATGGTAGACCTGGTAACATTTTTTCCCTTCGAGCGTTATTGAGGCGCTGTACCATTGCTCCATAACCTGATTAACGCTGATAATGTTATAGTCTCGGTCCAAAACACAAAGGCCGTCCTGGAGGCTCATAAAAATGTTGCGGAGGAATTGCTCCTTTTCGGCTAATTCCGCTTCATTCTTCTTGCGATTAATCACTAAGGCTACATCTTCCGAAATCAAGCGCAACAACGCCTCATCTTCTTGAGTATAGGCGACGGTTTCATCATAACTTTGAAGGGCCATAACGCCGATGGTTCTACCGTTAATTTTCAGCGGAACTCCTAACCAGACCACAGGAATTGTGCCGATGATTTCAATTTCACCCGCGGCCGCTAGTTTTTCGATATCTTTGGTGTTGGCCAACAAAGGTTGACCAGTTCTTAAAACATACTCGGTTAAGCCTCGACGAAGCGAACGAGGCTGAGGTTTAGGGTCTTTTTCGTCGATGAAATAGGGGAAGGCTACTTCTTGTTTTTCTTCGTTGTAAAGAGCTAAATAAAAGTTGCGAACTGGTAACAATTGACTGATGGAACGATGAATGAGCTGGAGTAATAACTCCAAGCTTTCGGCCACCGCCGCTGCCTCACCGATATTCAGCAACGTGGCTATCGTTTGGCCCCTCTGGCGGCGCTTGAAGGCACTAACTAAGATTTCTGCAGTTAAAGCCATAAAATTAACGGTTTCCTCAGGCCATTCTTTTTCCTCCTGGCTGGAAACGCCTAAGACCCCGATTGGCCTTTGCTCTTGAAATATCGGAATCATGAGTAGGCTCTTGATTCCATAAGCTTCGAGAAATTTCTTTTCAGCCTTGGCTTCTGCCTGGAGGTCACTGGGCTTAGAAACTCGGACTATTTCTGCTTTTTTTAAGATTTCGTACCAGTAAGGAAAAGTCGAAAGGCTAAAATTCTGAAACTGAGGTTTAAGGGAAGGCCGGCTCTCAAGACGCCATTCGGCTACCATTACCGCACCTTGGCCGCTGCTTCGTTCAAAGATTACTGATGCCCGGTCAGCCTGAGCATACCGCCCTATGGTTGGAAGTGCTTCCTCAATTTGTTTTTCCATATTTTCGATTGGACAAATCAGGAGGGAAGAAGCCAACTGGAGAAGAAAACGCTGTTCTTCTAACTGGCGACGAATTTTTTCTTCTCTTAATATGTTTTCCGTTATGTCGGCTAAAAAAAGAGCGGCCAACCTCTCGGGAAAAAAGGATGTTTTGGGCAAGGGATGGAGGGAGCAGCGGACTATTTTCGGCCCGATACTCATGTCCCAGTTGAGCGGTTTGTTTTCCTCCCAGGCCTGGTAAAGAGGAGTAGGTAAGGGTGAACCGAGGACCGCCTCTAAGGGAAGACCGAAAGCCTCTTCAGGTTTTGTCTCTACCCAACGGCTGGCTAATTGATTCGCGGCCTTTATCCGTCCGTCATCAGCCACCAGGAAGCAGGCATGGGGAATGTGCTGGAAAAAAAGCTCAAATGGATTAAAGCCCAGCGGCTCCTTAGAGGATGTCAGCCCAGTCGCGACTCCTTTTTTTAACTTAGAAAACTCTCTTTCCTCCGATTGCTTTTTGTCTTGCGACGCCCTTTTCTTAGGCATTTATCAATCCTTCTTCCCCTTCCGAGAATTGAATTAGCGGAAAAAATAGGGGGAAAAGTTGGTGGGCGGTACTGGGTTCGAACCAGTGACCCCCGGTTTGTAAGACCGATACTCTACCACTGAGCTAACCGCCCATTCAGATAAAAAAATAATACCTTTCGTTCCTCCGTGTCAAGAAAGGCCGGGTCCAAGAGGCTAATTCCTAAGCCTGATTGCTTTATTTAGCTTTTTAAAAGGGACGAATTTGGTTTCATTCAAACCCCCTTCCCATCTATTTTGGCCCCAGCTATGTTTTTTCTCCCCTTAAAATCATTTCCGGACTGCCAAGAATAATGAACTTTAACAGGGAAAGCGGACTCGGGTGAAGCAACCTTTTTGGTGTGGCAGTCAAAACGCCTTGGGATACGCACGCTGTGAGGCCCGGCTTCCCTCCAGAAGTTCCCCTCCCGAAAGGGAAACGGGTTGGCTTCTGGGGGGCGACGGGATTCGCTCCCTGAGGCGCAGCGCTTATGAGTGTCTCCAAGCCACCCAATCTCGCGGCTCAAACTATTGCTGCTTTCCGACAAAAATCTTAGTTTCAAAAATTTAGCCGACTAAGTATAATAGAGAAGCTGATAATGAAGCCAAAAATCCGCTTGCTTATTGTCGAAGACGAAGGCCTGGTGGCTCATGATATAGAAACTATGGCCCAACGAGCTGGCTATGAGGTCTGCGGCCTAGCCACTTCCGGCGAAGAAGCGCTTCAGCTGGCTTCCAGCTTAAAACCTGATGTCGCCCTAATCGACATAATTTTAAAAGGCCCGCTTGACGGCATTGAAGTCGCCCAGAAAATCTGGGGGGAGCTGGAGATTCCGGCTATTTATGTTACTGCTTATGCCGACGAGTTAACTCTTAACCGCGCTCGAGAGACAGCGCCCTTCGGATACATTCTAAAGCCGTTTGACGAAAGAGAGCTTCGGGTCAACATTGAAATGGCTCTTTTTAAAAGCCAGCTGGAGCTTAAACTTCGGGAAAGAGAACATTATTTGGCTACTATTCTCCGCACCATCGGGGATGCCGTAATTGCGGCCGACGGTCAGGGACGGGTCACCTATTTGAACCCTGCGGCTGAAAAATTAACCGGCTGGAAGACCTCCGACGCTCTTTCTCAGTCCCTCGAAAACGTTTTTCAGCCTATAAACTTCCAGGCTTTATCAGAGCTCCCGGAGGTCTTTCTGAAATCAAAGACGGGCCAGCTGACTCCAGTCGAATATATTTCATCACCTTTAAAATTAAAGTCCCCAGAGGTCAACGGTAAGCTTATCGTAGTCCGCGACATCAGCGAACGCGTTCGGGCCGAAAAAGAAATATTTCAAGGCTGGCAGCGGCTCCAGAAAGCTCTGGAAGGCACCATTCAAGCCTTAGCTCTGACTATTGAAATCCGCGACCCCTATACCGCCGGTCATCAAAGGAGAGTCAGCGAGCTGGCTTCAGCCATGGCCGAGGTCTTGGGGTTGTCCTCTGACCAGGTCCAGGGGATTAAGGTAGCCGGGGATATCCATGACATCGGCAAAATTTCCGTGCCAGCAGAAATCCTTAGCCGGCCGACGAAACTCAACGAAGTGGAATTCGGCCTCATAAAAACCCATCCTCAAGTCGGCTATGAAATCCTTAAGAATATTGATTTCCCTTGGCCGATAGCCCAAATCGTCCTTGAGCATCACGAGAGGATGGATGGCTCGGGATATCCTTCAGGGCTTAAGGGGGAAGATATCCTCATCGAGGCGCGGCTGATTGCTGTGGCCGATACGGTAGAGGCCATGGCTTCCCACCGTCCTTACCGTCCTTCCTTGGGAATAGAAAAGGCCTTGGTCGAAATATTGAAATACAAAGGAATTCTCTATGATTCAGAGGCCGTCGATGCCTGCCTCCGTCTTTTTCGCCGCGAGCATTTTCAATGGTCAGAGAAAAGCGTCGCTCGTAAATAACTTCGGACAATTATTAGCGCCCCCGACGGGATTTGAACCCGTGTTGCCGCCTTGAAAGGGCGATGTCCTAGACCGAGCTAGACGACAGGGGCGCTCGATGGTGTGAGCCGTGCTGGACTCGAACCAGCGACACCCGGCTTAAAAGGCCGGTGCTCTCCCTCTGAGCTAACGGCCCTTAGAAGAACCTGTATATTTTAGCCTATAGACGGGAGGAGTCAAGTTCAGGCAATCGGTTCGATTTTAGTAATTACCCAGCGGCCGCGATAATGCATGTTTGTACCTTCATCCTTAAGTTCATAGCGCCGCAAATAAAAACGGTATGTCCTTTGATTGCCCTGTCGGTCGTTAATCTTGAGTTCGACCTCCTTGGAATGAACTGTACCCATAAGGTCTCGGACCTGCGGAAGCTGGGTCATGCCCAAGGAAAAGAGCGTTATCTCCTCTTCCTTAGAGGCGGTCTCTTTGGCGTCGTTATAATCTTTTTGCAGCTGTCTATGGAGATTATATTGCTGGTCGTATTTTGTTTGAGCCTCTTCAACCTTTTTCTTGGCGGTAGCTCTCGCCCCTCCAGTTCTAGCCGCTTCGAGCTCGCTCTGGGCTAAGTCCAGAGCGTCCTTGGCGTCCATAGTCGGGCCGATATTGTCTTCGACTTTTTTCTTTAACTCCAACTCTTTTTTGTTCAGCTCTGGAAGCGTTGCTGTCTCTACTTTCTCTGGGGTAACGGACAGGATCTGCCAGCCAGCGACATCAACTTCCACTGGCTCAATCGCCATCGTGGAGAGTGTTGTCACGTCTCTTAATTGCAGGGCGTTAAAATAACGTTTTAAAAGCGCTTCCTCTGGTTTTGAGGCACAGCTGGCCAGAGCCAGAAAGGCGATGACAACTCCCATAACTATAAGCCCCTTCCTGGTCATGTTTCCTCCTTCCAAAATTAAATTAATTTCGGTTTAATTTTACTTTTTTTTCAAGGAAAAAAGCAAGCTGAAAAAGGAGCTCTTCAGCGAAGGGCGGGGCCATAATTTGGGCTGCGAGCGGCAGCCCCTCCGGTGATAAGCCCACAGGCAGAGAAAGGGCAGGAATTCCAGCCAGGTTAGCCGTGACCGTAAAATAATCAGACAGATACATGGCAATCGGGTCGACCTTCGCGCCAAGAGGAAAGGCGGGTTCGGGAGTGGTCGGCGTCAGGATCAGCTGGACTTGTCTAAAAGCTTGCTCGAATTCCTCAATGATGAGATTACGAACCTGCTTGGCTTGACCGTAATAGGCTTCATAATAACCAGCGCTAAGGGCAAAGGTGCCCAGCAAGATACGTCTTTTAACCTCCGAGCCAAAACCGACGGTACGCGTCAAGGCATACATTTCTCGTAAATTATTCTCTCCCCGGTAACGGAAGCCGTAGCGGACGCCGTCGTAGCGAGCTAAGTTAGAACTGGCCTCTGAGGGGGCAATAATATAATAACAGGGTAGGGCATATTCCCAGAGCTTAAAATCAAAGGGGACGAGCTCTACCCCTTCCTTTTCTAAAAGATGGAGTAAATTCGAATAGGCTTTTCTCACTTCCATCGAGGCCTCTTTTACCTTGGCCTCATCAAGATAGCCAACCCTGAGACCTGCTATTTCTGTCTCGAGTTTTTCTGAATAGGCGGGCACTAACTGCGGCGAAGATGTGGAATCACAAGGGTCATAACCGGCGATTATTTCCAGGAGATAGGCAGCTTCAGCCACCGACCGCGTTATTGGGCCGACTTGGTCCAGAGAGGAAGCAAAGGCGACTAAGCCATAACGCGAGACACGGCCATAAGTTGGCTTAAGCCCTACTAAGCCACAAAAAGCCGCGGGCTGACGAATCGAACCGCCCGTATCTGAGCCCAAAGCGGCCGTGGCTTCCTGGGCCGCGACCGCAGCCGCCGACCCGCCGCTTGAACCTCCCGGTACTCTGTGCTCATCATAGGGATTTCGGGTGGGGAAAAAGGCAGAATTTTCAGTCGACGAACCCATGGCAAACTCGTCTAAGTTTGTTTTGCCGATAATGACCGCATCCTCAGCCAAAAGCCTTTCCACGACCGTGGCGTTATAGGGAGGCACATAATTTTCCAGGATCCGAGAAGCACAAGTAGTCCTAATGCCGGCAGTTAAAATATTGTCCTTAATGGCTATCGCCGTCCCCGCCAGCCTCCCCTTCTCTCTTTTATTGTCGACCAGCTTAGCCCTTTCTAAGGCATAATCTTCGGTAACGGTAATAAATGCCTTCAGCCGAGGTTCTTTTTCCTTTATATTATTTAAATAAGCTTCGATGCTTTCCTGGGCTTTCACTTCGCCCTGGCGGACAAGGCGGCTGAGGTCAATTAAGCTCAAACCAGTTAAGCCGGCCCTCATCTTTCCTCAAGCACCTTCGGGACTTTGATAAAAGCCTCATCACTCTCGGCCGCGGCCTCTAAAACCGCCTTTGGCGGGAAGGAAGGGCTAACCTCATCCGGTCGAAGAGGTAAGCTCAATTGTGGCCTGACTTCGGTTTTCTTTTTATCTATGGTTAGCCGCGATAAATTCCCCACCCAAGCTACTATTGCTTCGAGCTGGGGCTCGAGCTTGGCCTTTTCTTCTGGTTCGAGACGAAGATGAGCCAAGCGACAGATATGTTCCAAGTCAAAATGCCGGTTCATGTGCCGCCATTATAGGCAAGATGGGGCGGAAAAATCAATCGATCTTTTTATTTATTTTCCTGTTGACAAGCCAACATAATTATCAATAAAATGCTTCTCCTGATTTTACCGGAAATAGGAGTCGGTAAATTCAGTAGATTGATGCAGGATAAAAATTTGGTCGAATGCCTGATTAAGCGGCTGAGGAGTAATACCTTCAGCGCGAATTAATTCCTAAATATTTTTTATGGCATTCATTTATAAAGGCAGGTACTGGCTCCTGAAAAAAAAAGAGGGAGCTTCTTGCCTTTTTTTCCGCCTTCTTCTTGTTCGGCTTTTTAGCCTAATTTTGTTCTATAAATTTTCTATTTTTAACCCAAGGAGGCTTCATGGATATCCATCGTCAAGTTAAATATGAGGAAGAACTGGACAAAGCCTTCCTCGAAACAATCAAGACCATGTCTGGCGCCGAAGACCTCGACCGGTGCATTCAGTGCGGCACCTGCAGCTCCTCCTGCCCGATGTCGGTTTATATGGATTACCCGCCCCGCAAGATCATCGCCATGGTGAAAAATGGTTTTAAGGAAGAAGCCCTGCGGAGCTTTACCATCTGGCTCTGTTCCTCCTGCTATACCTGTCAAGTCCGTTGTCCGGCGAAAATTGAAATTACCGAAGTCATGTATGCCCTAAAGAGACTGGCCATTGAAGAAAAGGTTTATCCCCAGAAATTGGCGATTCCGGTTCTGGACAAAGAGATGAGCCAGCTGATTAAAACCTACGGTCGTAATTCTGAGCTCTGGCTTATCCTCCGGCTTTATCTTAAATCGCGTAACCCCATAGGTTTACTAAAGATGGTGCCCTTAGGCTTGAAGTTAATGAAGACTGGCCGGATGAGTCTGAAAAGGGAAGCCATTAAGAACAAGAAACAGCTTCAAACCCTTTTGAACTCCCTTAAGGAGGCAGTCTGATGAATAACTATGTTTATTATCCCGGTTGTTCCCTTAAAGGGAACTCGAAACAATACGAGGAATCGATCCTGCCTGTTTTTAAAGAAATTGGCTTGCCCTTAGAGGAGCTTGAGGACTGGAATTGTTGCGGCGCCACCGCCTATTTTTCCGTCGACGAGACAATGGCCACCGCCATCTGCGGCCGGAACTTGAGTCTGGCTGAAAAGCAGGGAAAAGACATCATCGCCCCCTGCGCTGGTTGCTATCTCACGCTGAAAAAAGCCAACAAAGTGCTCAAAGGCGATAACCCCAAGGCCAGGAAAATAAATCACGCTCTGCAAAAGGCGGGCTGTGCCTACCACGGCGGCGTGCAAGTTAAGCATCCTCTCGAGGTTCTGGTTCAGGACGTCGGGCTGGACTCAATTAAAGAAAAGGTCCGCTTTAAACTGGAGGGCTTAAAGGTGGCTTGCTACTATGGTTGCCAACTTGTTCGGCCCTTTACTGATTTTGACGACCCTGATTATCCGACCACCCTTGATAATCTGATGGCGGCCATCGGGGCTCAACCTGTGCCCTATTCGGCTAAAACCCGTTGCTGTGGCGGCTCCTTGACCGGGACCATTGAGGAAGTGGGCAAGAGACTTAATTTTATCCTGCTGAAGGAAGCCAAAAGGAAAGGAGCTGACGCTATTGTTACTATTTGTCCTCTCTGCCAATTTAACTTAGAAATCCTTCAAGACAAGATGGCCAAAGCTTACGGCGAGGACGTAACTTTGCCCGTCCTCTATTTTAGTCAGTTAATGGGGCTGGCCTTTGGGCTCGCCAAAGAGGACTTGGGCTTCAACCGGTCGATTATTGACCTTAAGTTTTTCTGGCAAAAAATTGGAAATGGAGGGAGCCGATGAATCAGAATGGTCAACCAAGAATCGGTGTTTTTATTTGCCATTGCGGCACTAATATCGCTGGCCGAGTTAATGTTTCCGAAGTAGTAGCTTTTGCCTCGCAACTGGATAATGTCATCGTGGCTCGCGAATATAAATTTATGTGCTCTGACCCTGGTCAAGAGCTAATTCGCCAAGCTATTAGAGAGCATAACTTAAATCGCGTAGTGGTAGCCTCTTGCTCACCCTTGATGCACGAGCCAACCTTCCGCGGGGTGACTGCTGAAGGCGGATTAAATCCTTTCTTTTTCCAGATGGCCAACATTCGCGAGCAAGTCTCCTGGGTGACCGAAGACCCGGAAAAGGCCACGAAAAAAGCCAAAGCCATGGTCTCAGCGGCAGTGCGACGCGTCGCCCTCCACGACCCGCTCCTGAAAAAAGAAGTCCCAGTCCGGCCTGAAGTGTTAATCGTGGGAGGCGGTATTGCGGGCATTCATGCTGCCTTGACCTACGCCAATTCAGGGAAAAAAGTTTATCTGGTAGAAAAGGAACCCTCTATCGGCGGTCATATGTCCCATTTAGACAAAACCTTTCCTACTCTTGACTGTGCGGCTTGCATTCTAACTCCGAAAATGAGCGAAGTCGGCAAGAACCCTAATATTGTGTTGATGACCTGGAGCGAGGTGGAAGAAGTAGCGGGTTTTGTCGGCAATTTTAAGGTTAAAATCAAGAAAAAGGCCCGCTACGTTGACCTAAGCAAATGCAACGGTTGCGGCGCCTGCTGGGAAAATTGCCCGACCACTATTACGCCTTCAGAAAGAATAATCAGGAAGGGAGACATAATTATTAAGACAGTAGAAAAAGAAGCCTGAGATGAAACTTCGGGAAGTCAAGGAGCTGTTAAAAGCCCAGGTTATTTGGGGTGACGACCATCTCGACTTGGAAGTAGAAAGAGCTGGCGCCTCCGACTTGATGAGTGACGTTCTGGCTTTAGGAAAACCAGGAATGCTCTTAATCACCGGGTTGGCTAACGTGCAAAGTGTGCGGACAGCTGACATTATCGAAGCCAAGGCCATTATCTATGTCCGCGGCAAGAAGCCTGACCAAGAAGGAATAGCTCTGGCCCAAAAAAAGGGCATTCCGCTTCTTTCGACCGATTTTTTGATGTATCAGGCCTGTGGTTTGCTCTTTAATCGAGGCTTAAAAAGCGTCAAGGATGAATAAAGCCGGCGATGCTCAACCATCACAACAATGAACCTGAAAGCGGACTTATTCAAAGCTTCTCGATCCTCGGCGGCGATTTCCATCATGCCGGCCATGTTTCTACCCAAGTTAAGGAAATTTTAAAGGAATTAGGGATTGAGCCAGGTATCATTAGACGCGCCGCCATCGCGGCCTATGAGGCGGAGATGAACGTGGTCATGTACGCGCGGAAAGGAACATTTACTTTGCAGGTCACTCCGGAGCAAGTCAATTTTGCGGTTGAGGATGAGGGTCCGGGAATTCCTGATATTGAATTGGCCATGCAGGAAGGCTATTCCACCGCGACCCCGGAAATGAGAGAAATGGGGTTCGGCGCGGGGATGGGCCTCCCCAATATTAAAAAAAATGCTGACCGGTTGGCAATTACATCGGAAGTGGGCAGGGGAACTAAATTGGAAATCTCCCTAATTTTAAACCAGGGAAAGAAGCGATGAACCATTATTATCACTCTATTCGTTTCGACGAGGAACACTGTCAGGGCCGGATGCGCTGTCTCCGGGTTTGTCCCACTCAGGCCATCAGGGTAAGAAATGGCAAGGCTAAGATGATTACCGAAAGGTGCATTGATTGCGGCGAATGCATCAATGTCTGCCCGAATGGAGCCGTCATTCCTCTCACCGACCCCTTCGGTGAACTTAGTCGTTTCCGTTATACGATTGCCGTACCCTCGCCGGCTTTGTATGCCCAATTTGGCCGCGAAATCTTGCCTGACAGGATTCTGGCCGGACTAAAAAAATTAGGGTTCGATGAAGCTATTGATTTAGCTTACACCTGTGGAGAAGTGAGTTTTGCCATCCAAGAGTTTTTGCGTCATTATAACGGGCCACGGCCCCTTATCTCTAATGCCTGCCCAACTGTTGTCCGTCTCATTCAAGTAAAATATCCGGAACTTATCGACCACATCGTTCCGATTGACACCCCAAGAGAAATTGCGGCCCGGGAGATAAAAAAGAAAAAGGCGAAACAGCTCGAAATTCCCGAGAAAGACATCGGAACATTTTACCTTACTCCTTGTCCGGTGAAGATGATTTCGATTAAACAACCAGCGGAGAAGGGCCGTTCCCATCTCGACGGCGCTCTTTCGATTGCTGATATTTATGGACCGTTAATCTCCGCCATGGAAAGCCTCGAAGAACCAGAAACCCCGCGTAAAGCCTTAGAAAGTATCTGCATTTTGGGTATCGGCTGGGCGGTAGTCGGCGGGATGAGCCGAACGCTCCGGCTCCGCAACTCGATCGCTGTCGCCGGCCTGGCGGAAATCACTAAGGTTTTCGACGACCTGGAAAAAGGCAAGATTCGCAATATCGATTTCATCGAAGCCTACTCCTGTCATCAAGGCTGCGTTGGCGGGTCTTTAACCGTAGAAAATACTTATAGCTCATATAATAAAATTATTAAACTTATTGAAACTTTGGAATATGAGAGAGTCAAAGCTTGCCCCGATATTAGGGAAGTGCGGCGGCGTTACGAGCAAAAATATTATTTTATCGAAGGCCAGCTCGAACCTCGACCCCTGGCCGCCCTCGACGAAGACATTAGCCGGGCCATCCAAAAGAAAAAAATGAAGGAAGCTGTTTACGAGAAATTGCCTCAGATTGATTGCGGCGCTTGTGGTTCGCCTTCCTGCCTCTCCTTTGCGGAAGATGTGATTCAAGGCCAGGCGGAGCTCAAAGACTGTGTCTTCCTTTGGCCGCAAAAAATAATCGAATTAGCCCAAGAGATTATTACCTTGGTCGAAAAAACCGGGGTGAAGAAGTCCAACCCGGAAATAAAGCCTGAAAATAATCAATGAGAGAAAAAAAATGAAATTAAAAGAAATTGTCAATAAGCTCGGGCTTGAAGTTTTAACGGCCGAGAGCGAGCTTGAGGTCGAAGTCAGCGACGGTTATACCTCAGACTTATTAAGCGATGTCATCGCCCATGCCCAGGAAAGAAACCTGTGGGTTACGCTCCAGACCCATCCCAACATCGTGGCTGTGGCCAAGCTTAAAGACCTGGCGGGGATTATTTTGGTTCATGGCCGTCAGCCTGAAGAAGAGACGAAGAAGAAAGCTCGGGAAGAAAAAATACCTCTTTTAGGAACGGTGGAAAATGCTTTTATTATTTCCGGCCAAATTTACGCCTTGTTAAGGAAAAAAGAATAGGAGATGCTGCGAGCGGTGAAAACTGACCTTCATATCCACACTTGCCTTTCGCCTTGCGGCGAGCTTTCCATGTCCCCACAGGGGATTGCTCAAAAAGCCAAGGAACAATCGATTGAAATTATCGGTATTTGTGACCATAATTCAGCGGAAAACGTACCCGCGTTAATCGAGGCGGGAAAGAAGTTAGCGATTCAGGTCATTCCGGGAATAGAAGTTACGACCAAAGAAGAAGTCCATCTGTTAGCTCTTTTCAGTCAAATCGAGGCGGCTTTGGCCCTCCAAGCCAAAGTCTATGAGTCTCTGCCCGGCGAAAACAACCCCGACCTTTATGGTCTGCAGGTGGTGGTCAACGAGAGTGGCGAAGTCCTCGATTTTAATCCCCACCTGCTCATCGGCGCTACCACCTTAGGCCTGGAAGAAACCATTAATCTCATCCATGAACTTGGTGGTTTGGCCATCGCCTCCCATATCGACCGAGAGGGTTTTAGCCTCATTGGTCAATTGGGTTTTATTCCCTCTGGCCTGCCGCTTGACGCCTTAGAAGTTTCGCCTCGCCTTTCCCTTCAGGCAGCCCGAAAAAAATTCGCTGGACCCTACCCCTTAATTACTTCTTCCGATGCCCATGATTTAAAGGAAATTGGCGCGGCCACTACCGCCTTTTTGTTAGCTGAGCCCAGCTTGGAAGAAATTTCTCTTGCCCTTCGTTCTGAAGGAGGCCGAAGAATTCTTAATTAAGGAGAAACATGGAAGACCTGTCGCTTCATATTTTAGACATCGCAGAAAACTCTGTGAATGCGGGAGCGACCAAAATTAAGATCTCGGTCATCGAAGAATCGGCCTCTGACCTTCTGTCTCTGGTGGTTGAAGATAACGGCCGGGGCATGAGTCAAGAAGAATGTCAACGGGCCTTTGACCCCTTTTATACGACCCGCCAGACTCGGCGAGTCGGTCTCGGTCTTCCCTTCCTTCAGGAAGCCTGCCAGAGCGCTGAAGGCAACCTAACTTTGGAATCAATTCCAGGCACAGGAACGCGAGTTAGGGCCACTTTTCGTTTGAGCCACATTGACCGAAAACCAATCGGTGATATTGCTCTGACGCTGATCACTTTGATTGCCGGACATCCCGAGATTGAGTGGCACTATTATCATCGTATAAATAATTTTGAATTTACATTTAACTCTCAAGAAATTAAACAGAGCTATCCTGGAATCGGTCTCAATCATCCTGAGGTCTTAAAGGCCATCAGGAATTATATTGACCAGAAATTATCTTATTTAAGGAGGGAACATGGTAGAAGCCAAAGTCTCTGAAATCCTGACCAAGTATGCCCGCGATGAGAGTTCCCTCATCGCTATGCTCCAGGACCTCCAGGAGGAATATTCTTATTTGCCTCGGGAAGCTCTGGAGCAACTTTCCCGGGAAATGAACGTCCCCCTCAGCCGTATTCTTAGCTTAGCTACTTTCTTTCGAGCTTTCAGCCTTAAGCCGAAAGGAAAACATCCCATCCATGTGTGCCTCGGAACCGCTTGCCACGTGCGCGGGGCTCAGCTTATTCTGGAAAAATTCGAGAGAGAGTTGGGGATTAAATCCGGCGACACCAGCGAAGACCGTCTGTTCAGCCTGGATGCTGTGCGGTGTGTGGGTTGTTGCGGCTTAGCCCCCGTAGTGATGGTGGGTGAGGAGGTTCACGGCAAAGTCACTCAAACCAAGGTCCCGGGAATTATCAAAAAATACAAGAAATAAGGAGCGAGGAAAATGCCAAAACTTACCTTAGAAGAACTTGAAAAAATCAGAGAAGAGGCGAGAAAGTCTATCTTTATCCGGGAACAAGGTCAATTTAAGGCCAAGATTATCGTGCATATGGGAACCTGCGGCATTGCCGCGGGCGCCCGCAACATAATGAATGCCTTTTTCCGAGAAGTAGAAAAAAGAGGTACCACCGATGTCCTGCTCACTACTTCTGGATGTGCCGGACTTTGCAGTCGTGAACCAATGGCCACCGTGGAGCTGGCCGGGCAGGCTCCGGTGAAATATGTTGACTTGACGGAAAAAAAAGCCCAGGAGATTTTTGAGAAACATGTTCTGGGTGGCCAGATTGTGACTGCTTATGCCTTAGGCATTGGCAGCGAAAAAACCGACCTGTAGGAAGGAGTTAAAAATGGCCGTAGCTAAGGAAAAACTTTACCGCATTCACCTAATGGTTTGTGCTGGGACGGGATGCGTTTCCAACCACGCCTTCGAAATAAAGGAGGCCCTGGAAAAGGAAATTAAACGTCAGGGGCTGGAAAATGAGGTTAAAGTAGTCGCTACTGGCTGTAATGGCTTTTGCGAACGTGGGCCGTTGATAGTCGTTCAGCCAGGAAATATCTTTTATCAAACTCTCACGGTCAAAGATATTCCCTACTTAGTCGAAGAACATCTTCTGAAGGGGCGACCAGTAAAGAAATTGATGTACCAGCCGCCTGAAGAAAAGACCCCGGTTCCAGTGCTTAGCGAAATCAATTTCTTTAAAAAGCAAGTTTTGGTGGCCTTACGCAACCGCGGATTGATTGACCCGGAAAAGATCGAAGATTATATCGCCCGGGATGGCTACAAAGCTCTGGTAAAGGCCCTCACTCAGATGACCTCCGAAGAGATTATCAAGGAAATCACCACTTCTGGCCTTCGCGGCCGAGGCGGCGCCGGGTTTCCCACTGGCCTCAAATGGCAATTGGTCCGCAACTCTCCCTCGCCCAACGGCGATAAATACCTCGTTTGTAACGGCGACGAAGGAGACCCCGGAGCTTTTATGGACAGAAGCATCCTCGAGGCTGACCCCCATTCGGTGATTGAAGGCATGCTCATCGGCGCCAAGGCCATCGGCGCCACCCAGGGCTTCATTTATGTTCGTAATGAATATCCCCTGGCGGTAAAAAGAATCTTGATTGCCCTCGACCAGGCGCGCCAATTTGGCCTACTTGGACATGATATCTTAGGAACAGGATTTGACTTTGATATTCGGGTTGTCCGAGGAGCAGGAGCCTTTGTTTGCGGTGAGGAAACGGCTCTCTTAGCTTCGGTTGAAGGCCGGTTGGGAGAACCAAGGCCAAGACCACCCTATCCGGCGGAAAAGGGATTATGGGGAAAACCGACTTGCATTAATAACGTTGAAACCTGGGCCAATGTTCCGGTCATTATCGACCGCGGTGGTAAATGGTTTGCTTCTATCGGCACCGCCACCAGCAAAGGCACCAAGGTTTTCTCGCTGGTGGGCAAGATCAACAACACGGGCTTAGTGGAAGTCCCCATGGGAATTACCCTGCGGGAAATAATTTATGATATCGGCGGCGGCATTCCTGGAGGTAAGAAATTTAAGGCGGTGCAGACAGGCGGGCCTTCAGGGGGATGCATCCCGGCTGAAAAAATCGACCTACCTATTGATTACGAAAGCTTAACTGAGGCAGGGAGCATGATGGGTTCGGGAGGCATGGTAGTTATGGACGAGGATACCTGCATGGTCGATGTGGCCCGCTATTTTCTTTCCTTTACCCAGGATGAAAGTTGCGGTAAATGCACCCCCTGTCGGGAAGGAACCAAGGCCATGTTAGACATCCTCACCCGCCTCACTGAAGGGAAAGGGACAGAAGAAGATTTAACCCTACTGGAAGAGCTGGCTCATACGGTTAAAGAAGCTTCCCTCTGCGGTTTAGGCAAGACCGCTCCGAACCCGGTTTTGACCACCCTGCGCTATTTTCGCGACGAATACATCACCCATATCAAAGATAAGAAATGCCCTGCCCATGTCTGCCGGCAGCTAAACGTCTATACCATCGACCCGCAGCTATGTTTAGAAAAAGGCCATGGCTGCGATGTCTGTCGCCGCAACTGCGCCTCGGACGCGATTATCGGGGCAAAAGGCGAAGCCCATAAAATTGACCAAACTAAATGCATAAAATGCGGCGTCTGCTACGACGTTTGTAATTTCGGCGCCGTAAGAGTTGATTGAGGAGGTAAAGAAGATGGTTAACGTAACTATCGACGGAAAGAAGATTCAGGTCGAAGAAGGGACAACCATTCTAAAGGCCGCGGCTAAACTGGATATAAAAATTCCTACGCTTTGCTATCATCCGCTTATTGAGCCTTATGCCGCCTGTCGGGTCTGCTTGGTTGAGGTAAGTCTGAGAGGCCGGACAGACCTCATCACTTCCTGCAACAACCAAGTCCAGGACGGAATGGAGATTCAAACTGCCTCCCCGCGCGTCCTCCAGAGTCGGCGACTAAATGTAGAAATGCTCTTAGCGCATGCGCCGGCGGCCGAACCAGTCCAGCGCTTAGCCCGAGAAATGGGCATTGACAAGCCTCGTTTTCCAGTTAAGGACCCGAATGAAAAATGCATTCTTTGCGGTCTTTGCGTCCGGGCCTGCGAACAGGTAGTGGGCGCCTGCGCTATCAGCTTTGTCGACCGAGGTACAGAAAGAAAGGTTATGCCTCCCTTTGGCGAACCCTCAGCTGCTTGTATTGGCTGCACTGCCTGCGCTTACTTTTGCCCCACTGGAGCAATTACTTACGAGGATAAATACGGCCGCCAGGTTATTCACTCCGAGCTTTATCTTGGTCCGGCTACGGCCATTCGAGTACCTATTCGCCAGGCTGTTCCCATGGTTCCCTTTATTGACGAGAAAGCTTGTATTCATTTTAAAACCGGCCAATGCCAGCTCTGCGCCAAGGTCTGTGAACGTCAGGCTATCAACCATGAAATGGAGGATGAGACGGTCGAAGTCGAAGTCGGCTCAATCATCTTAGCTTCAGGTTTCAAACCTTTTGATGCCAGGCGGATCCCGGCTTATGGCTATGGTCGCTTGCCCAATGTCATCACGGCTCTGGAGTTTGAACATCTCGTCAATGCTTCTGGACCCACCGGGGGAAAAATTCTTTTAACGAACGGAAAGGAGCCAAAAACCGTCGGCTTAGTCCATTGTGTGGGGTCGAGAGACGAAAACTATAACGAATATTGCTCTCGAGTCTGCTGCATGTATTCACTCAAATTTGCCCACTTGGTAAAAGAAAAAACAGAGGCTGACATCTACGATTTTTATATCGACATGCGTTGCTTCGGCAAAGGCTATGAAGAATTCTACCACCGCCTGTTGGAGGAGGGTACCAAGTTTATCCGTGGCCGAGTCTCGGAAATCACGGATTTAGCCGTTACCAAGGAAGAAGAGGGCAAATTGATTATCAGGGTAGAAGACACCCTGCTCGGAGTGGTCCGCAGGATTCCTGTGGATATGGTGGTTCTGGCCACCGGCCTTGAGCCCAGTCTCGACCATAACCAATTGGCTAAAACTTTCAATATTTCCTGCAGTCAGGATACCTTTTTCTTAGAAAGACATCCCAAATTAGCGCCAGTTTCGACCTTCTCTGACGGCATTTTCCTCGCCGGTTGCTGCCAGGCCCCGCGCGATATCCCGGATACCGTGGCTCAAGCTGGGGGAGCGGCAGCTGAAGCCCTGGCCTTGGCCGATAAAGGAAGTTTTGCTCTCGAGCCCGTAACTGCTGAGATTAAAGAAGACCTCTGTGCCGGTTGCAAGATTTGTATTGGTCTCTGTCCTTTTAACGCTATTACGTTTGATAATGAAAAGGAAATTTCAGTGGTAAATGACGCCCTCTGCAAAGGCTGCGGCACCTGTGTTGCGGCCTGTCCCTCAGGCGCAGCTCAGCAGAAGCATTTCCGAGACCAACAAGTTATGGCTGAGATTGAAGGTTTACTGCTGCTCTAACTAATTTAGGTTCGGAGTAGCAACAAATTCTTCCTTGGGATATAATGTAAGGTTTAATTAGGCCAATGTCACTGGATTTTACCCGACGAGGAGGCATTAATGAGTAATAGTACTTTCGAACCCCGCTTAGTGGGGTTTCTCTGCAACTGGTGTTCTTACACCGGGGCTGACCTGGCGGGCACAGCCCGAATGACCTATGCCCCCAACATAAGAATCATCCGGGTCATGTGCAGTGGTCGGGTTGACCCCCAATTTGTTCTCAAGGCTTTTCGGGAAGGAGCTGACGGCGTCCTTATCTCTGGGTGTCATCCCGGAGATTGTCATTATCAAGAGGGCAATTATAAAGCCTTACGACGCTACAAGCTCCTTTCTCGAATGTTAGAACAACTGGGCATAGAAAAGGAGAGATTCCGGCTGGAATGGGTCTCAGCTTCCGAGGGAGCTCGATTCCAGCACGTCGTTAATGAGTTTACTGAGCAGATTCGTCGCCTCGGCCCGCTAAATTTCAAATTTGACGGAGGTTCTCATGAGCAAGCCTAAGGTCGCTTTTTATTGGTGCGCCTCCTGCGGTGGCTGTGAGGAAGCCGTCGTGGATTTAGCCGAAGATATACTCAAAGTGGTGGAAGCAGTGGATATCGTCTTTTGGCCGGTAGCCCTTGATTTTAAGAAAAAAGACCTTGAAGCCATGGCCGACGGTTCCATCGCCGTGAGCTTTATCAATGGTTCGGTACGTCTTTCCGAGCAGGAAGAGATGGTTCACCTTCTGCGCCGCAAATCTCAACTTGTTGTCGCCTTTGGCAGTTGCTCCCATCTTGGTGGAATTCCAGGTTTGGCTAATTTCTGGAACAAGGAGACAATTTTCCGCCGGGCTTATTTCACTACCCCTTCCACGGTCAACCCTGATGGTGTTGTCCCCCAAGAAAAAGTCATAGTTGAGGGGAAAGAGCTTACCTTGCCCAAATTTTTTGAAACGGTAAGAGCCCTTGACCAGGTTATTGACGTGGATTATTATCTCCCCGGCTGCGCTCCTCCCAGGGACCTTATTCTGAATGCGGTGGGGGCCATTCTGGAAGGCAAGCTGCCGCC
The DNA here is from genome assembly GCA_964627255.1 of uncultured Eubacteriales bacterium. Classification (GTDB taxonomy): domain Bacteria; phylum Acidobacteriota; class Aminicenantia; order Aminicenantales; family CALLJL01; genus CALLJL01. The sequence goes on along the minus strand of CAZVIN010000062.1, from coordinate 39,761 downwards.
AAAAGGAGCTGTCCTCTCGCCTAATAAATCTCTCTGTGACGATTGCGACCGGAATAAAACCAAGCCCGAGAAACTAACCATTAAAGAATTCAAACGTCCCTGGGAAGTTTTTCTTGACCCCGAAAAGTGCTTTTTGGCTCAAGGAGTTATTTGTATGGGGCCGGCGACCAGGACTGGATGCGATGAAAGATGTATTGAGGCCAATATGCCTTGTCGCGGCTGTTTCGGGCCAACCGACCAGGTCTACGACCAAGGAGCTAAATTTCTTTCTGCCTTGGCTTCACTGATTGATTTTAAGGATGAGAAGGAAATAGAAAAGATTGTCCAGACCATCGCTGACCCGGCGGGCACCTTTTATCGGTTTAGCTTGCCTAAATCGATTCTTGGCCGAAGAAAAATGGAGGCAATAAAATGAGTCAGAGAATAACTATCGACCCTATAACCAGACTGGAAGGTCACGGCAAAATTGAAATATTTCTAAATGACGCCGGAGATGTTGAAAGGGCGTTTCTTCAAGTTCCGGAACTTCGAGGGTTTGAACAATTTGCGGTGGGTCGGCCGGTAGAGGAAATGCCCCGGATAACTCCGCGGATCTGCGGCGTTTGCCCCACAGCCCATCATATGGCTGCGACCAAGTGTGTGGATGCTGTTTTTCATGTTGAGCCAACCCCCACTGCCCGGAAAATAAGGGAATTGATTTATAACACCTTTATGATGGAAGACCATACCCTGCACTTTTTCTTCCTGGGGGGCCCAGACTTTGTCGTCGGGCCTCAGGCACCAGCCGCGGAAAGAAACATTTTAGGGGTCTTAGGCAAAGTTGGTCTGGAGGTTGGCGGTCAGGTAATAAGAGTCCGGCGAGAATGCCGAGACATAATTAATTATCTTGGCGGTAAGGTTATTCATCCTGTTTGTGGTCTTCCCGGAGGCGTTTCTAAAGGCTTGGATGAAGAACACAGGGTAAAATTTTTGGAAACAGCCCGGTACGCTGTTGAATTCGCCCGCTTTGCCCTGAAGATTTTTGACGACGTTGTCTTGAAGAATAAAGAATATGTTGACCTGGTAGTTGGAGACGCCTACAAACTAACCACCTATTATATGGGCCTGGTCGATGAGAAGAACAAGGTCAATTTCTATGACGGCCTGATCCGGGTGGTCGACCCCGAGGGTAAAGAGTTTGCTAAATTTAAACCCGCCGATTATTTAGAACACGTGGCAGAACATGTTGAACCCTGGTCTTATATTAAATTCCCTTATTTAAAAAAGATAGGCTGGAAAGGCTTTATCGAAGGAAAAGAAACCAGCATTTATCGAGTTGCTCCTTTAGCCCGCCTAAATGCTTCTGACGGCATGGCCACTCCTTTAGCTCAGCAGGAATACGAAAGAATGTATCAGGTCCTGGGCGGCAAACCAGCTCATAACACCTTAGCCTTTCACTGGGCGCGTCTTATCGAAGCTCTGCAAGCAGCTGAAGCCATGGTTACTCTTCTTGAGGATAAGGAGATTACTAACCCGGATATCCGACGGATCCCAACAGAGACTCCGACTGAAGGCGTGGGTGTGGTGGAAGCGCCGAGGGGAACTTTGTTCCACCATTATAAAACTGACGAGCGCGGCCTGGTCACTGAAGCTAATCTCATAGTAGCCACGATGAATAATTCCGCGGCCATTACCATGTCGATCGAAAAGGCCGCTAAGGCCTTTATTAAGGGCGGCAAGGTGTCAGAGGGGCTGCTTAATTTAGCGGAAATGGCTTTCCGTCCCTATGACCCTTGCCACGCTTGCGGCACCCACGCTCTCCCTGGGGATATGCCTCTCGTAATTAACATCTATAATAGTCGCCGGGAGTTGGTAGAACAACTTAAAAAAGAGTAGATATTTAATCGACTCCAAAAGCCTCAACAATTAGTCGAGCTTTGGAGCCGAGAGGCGAGAATAATCCAAGGCCGGCTTCAAAGCTAAATTAAATGGAGCGATTATCTTTTTCACTCCGCACGAAGCTCATCCTGAGCTTTCTGACAGTTATCATTATCGGCGGGCTTATTTCTCTCGTCATCGGCTCGCGATTAGTCCGGCGGACCCTTATCGACCAAGCTCAACTTAAGGTCCGACACGATTTAGCCGCGGCCTGGATGGTTTTCAACGAAAAGCTTAATGATATCCAGCAAATTGTTACTCTGACCGCGGCCCGCGAGAGCATCCTGGAAGCTCTCAAAAGTGGAAACACCTCTCTTCTCGAGCGCTATCTTTCCCGGGTTCGGACTGATTTTGGCTTGGATATTCTTACTCTAACTGACGGCATAGGTAAAGTCATTATCCGGACGAGAAACCCCGAACAGGTGGGGGATAGTCAAGCTGAAGACGAGCTTATTCGCTGGGCCCTCAAAGGAGGTGTCAGCGCCCATCCCGAGGTAATTTCAGGCGACCAATTACGTCTGGAAGGCGAGGACTTGGCCGCTCAGGCCTATTTCGAATTTATCCCCACCCCGCGAGCCGCACCCAAAACCAAAGACTTTGAAAGTAGCGGCTTGGTTCTTAAGGCCGCGGCAGCCATTCAGGACGAGAAGCACCGCATTTGGGGAGTTCTCTATGGCGGAATTCTTTTGAATCGTAATTATGAGATTGTTGACCGCATTAAAGAGATTGTTTTTAAGGGCGAAAAATATAAAGGTCGGGACGTTGGCACAGCGACTATTTTCCTTAATGACCTCAGAATATCAACCAATGTCCGTAACGAAAGAGGGGAAAGGGCGATCGGCACGCTCCTTTCGGCCGAGGTCAAAAAGGCGGTCCTCGATGAAGGGAAGGCCTGGATAGACCGAGCTTTTGTGGTCACTGATTGGTATATCACCGCTTATGAGCCGATTAAAAACGTTGAGGGAAAAATCATCGGCATCCTCTATGTCGGCATGCTTGAAAAACCCTACATCGACACCGCTAACCGGGTGATGCTGACCTTTATCCTCATGGCTTCCCTTTGCGTGGTTTTCCTTTTAATTATTCTTTATTTTTCCACGACTCAGATCACTCGGCCACTGCAAAGAATGGTCGTCGCTACTGAGGAAATAGCTAAGGGCGACTTATCGCATAAAGTGGAAATAAATTCGCGGGATGAATTGGGCCTTTTAGCCACTTCTTTCAATGAAATGATTGACCAGCTCCGCCAGGCCAACGAAGAATTAATGGAATGGGGCCGAACCCTGGAGAAAAAGGTCGAAGAAAGAACCCGGGAGCTGACCGAAATGCAGACCAAACTCTTGCAATCAGAAAAACTGGCTTCCTTAGGAAAATTAGCGGCGGGTGTGGCGCATGAAATCAACAACCCTTTGGGCGCCATTTTAATCTATAGCCATCTTCTCCTCGAAGAAACGCCGAAGAATACACCGGCCTATGAAAATTTAAGAAAGATTGTGAAAGAAACCAGTCGCTGTAAAGATATCGTTAAAGGGCTGCTCGAATTTGCCCGACCCAAGGAACCAGAGATGTCGGCAACTGATGTCAACGAAACTGTCGACCGCGCCTTAGCCATAATGGAAAAACAAGCCCTCTTCCAGAATATTAAGATAAATAAAGAATATGGCCAGCTTCCCCGGATTGTCGCGGATGCCGCTCAGTTGCAGCAGGTCTTCATGAACATTATCCTGAATGCGGCCGAAGCTATGAATGGCCGAGGTACGCTGACCATCACCTCCTCTCTTGACCCGAAGAAGGAACAAATCCGCATCGCTTTTAAGGATACTGGCCATGGAATCCTGCCCGAAGACATGCCCCGGCTCTTTGAGCCTTTTTTCACCACGAAGGAAGTAGGCAAGGGCACCGGGCTTGGGCTGGCCATCAGTTACAGCATTATCCAAAAACATAAGGGGACCATTGAGGTTAGCAGCCAGGTGGGTCAGGGCTCGACCTTCACTATTATTCTCCCCCTAACAAAGGAATTATCCCATGACTGAAAAAGCCCAAATTCTCATCATTGACGACGAAGAGGCCATCCGCGATGCTATGAGCCAGGTGTTGAAGCGGGAAGGCTATGAAGTTAAGGAAGCCCAAGAAGGTAAAGAAGGCTTAGAACTTTTTCAGAAGCAAAATTTTCATCTGGTCTTTCTCGACCTTAAATTGCCCGGAATAAAAGGCCTGGACGTTCTTTCCTTGATGAAAGAAGCTAACCCGGAAACGCCGGTAATTATTATTACTGGGTACAGCTCCATTGAATCCGCGGTGGAAGCGATGAAAAGGGGCGCGTTTGACTATATGCCCAAGCCTTTTACGCCCGAGGAATTAAGAGTAATAACCAGAAAAGCTCTGGAAAGTCGCCGTCTCGTTTTTGAAAACATGTATCTGCGCCAGGAGCTGGAAACAAAAATAGAATTCGAGCTGGTCATCGGCCAGAGCCCGGCTATGCAAAAAGTCTTGGACATTGTCCGCCGCGTCTCGCCCACAGAAAGTACCGTCTTGATTACGGGCGAAAGCGGCACCGGGAAAGAACTTATCGCCCGTGAAATCCACCGACATAGCGGCCGCCGTCAGGCTCCCTTTGTCGTTGTTGACTGCGGCGCTTTAGTGGAAACCCTCTTTGAAAGCGAGCTCTTCGGTCATGTTAAGGGGTCCTTTACCGGCGCTCATGAGACCAAACATGGACGATTCGAAGTGGCGGACGGCGGAACCATTTTCTTTGATGAGATTTCGAATATCGGGCCCAATATTCAAGCCAAGCTCTTGCGAGTTATTCAAGAAAGAGAAATAACCAGGATCGGAAGCACCCGGCCCATCAAAGTGGATGTCAGAATTTTAGCCGCCACCAACGAAAACCTGGCCGAGCTGGTAAAAAAGGGTAAATTTCGAGAAGACCTGTTTTATCGCCTCAACGTGGTTCCGCTTCATTTACCGCCGCTCAGGGAAAGAAAGGAGGATATTCCTCTTCTTGTGGAACACTTTCTGCAGAAATACAACCGCCGGGCCAAGAAAGCCATCAAAGGCTTGAACGCCAGGGCAATTAAAGCCCTGGTAGATTATGATTGGCCAGGAAACATCCGGGAACTGGAGAATACCATCGAGCGGGCAGTTGTTTTGGCCCGAGGCGAGACGATTGACTTGGAGGATTTATTAACTCACGGCATCACCGCCCGGGTCGCGCCAGGAGCTCAGTGGCCGTCGCCGCCCAAAACATTATCGGAGATGGAAAAGGAATACATTAAATTTGTGCTTCAGGTGAGCAAAGGTAACCGCAGTGCGGCCGCCAAGACCCTCGGGATTGACCGAAAGACTCTCTGGGCTAAAATAAAAAAATACCAGATTGAATCAGAATCACCTTAGTTCGTTTTCTTTTTAGTCTTTGGCCCGGCCAGACGTTCCTTTTTCCCCCAGACTGAGGAAAATCTCCCCTTAGCGGCGAATAAAAGAACGAAGATAAATCAGATAATTAATAAACCTTGCCTTAACTACCTATTTTGCTTATAGTTAGAAAGGGGAAGGAAAAGGGAAAATAATTGAACTCGGCATAAATTTTGCATATGAAATAATCCGATGCCGGATTTTAGGAAGATAAGTTTAAGGAGGAACTAATTAATGACGGTAAAGGGACAAGACCATGAGGATACTTAAGCTCAAAAGTCAAAATCTTTATCCCTTTCTTGCGGCTTTGGCCAATGGGGCTGAACTCTGGGCGCCAGTAAAGAAACAAAATAAGACAGCTTTTTTACCGCTGGCGGCCGAGGAAATCACCAAGATTGACCTCGAGGCCACAAGAACACTCTTACCCCCTAAGAAACTTTTCCTCCCTCCCTCTTTTAATATGTTCCAGGTGACGGCCGAAGGCTATAAAGAAGACCTTTCATGGATTAAAGAACGGATTCTTTTTGGTATCCATCCCTGTGATATTCACGGCCTCCTCACTCTTGACCGCATTTTTACTCAGAATTTCCCTGACTCCTATTACCTTCAGGCGCGGCAAAAAACTCTTATTCTCGGCCTTTCCTGTTGGCCAGATGAATACTGCCTCTGCCAATCCACTCACACCGATATCATCGAAGAGGGCTACGACCTCTTCTTCACCAAACTGGAAGATGAATATCTGGTCTGGATTGGCTCCAGCCAAGGCGACGACTTGGTGCGAATGAAACCAGGCTTTTTCGAAGAAAACCTGAACGAGGCTGATATTCAAAAGTATATCGAATGGCGCGAAAAAAGGGCGCAGGTTTTCCAGAGAAGGATCAACTTTGTCTTCATGCCAGACCTGATGGAACTGAAATACCACGACTCCCTCTGGGAAAAGGCTGCCGAAGCCTGTTTAGCCTGTGGTTCCTGTTCAATGGTTTGCCCGACTTGCAATTGTTACAACGTCCGGGATGAAATTCTTTTAGCCGGAAAGCCGGGACGTCGAGTGCGAGAATGGGATTCCTGCACTCTTCCCGAGTATTCTCAGGTGGCCGGTGGAGAGAATTTCCGGGAGAAGAAGTCAGCCCGACTCAAACTCTGGTATACCCATAAACTCCAAGCTTTCGGTTCGAAATACGGTAAGCCCAGCTGCGTCGGCTGTGGCCGCTGCCTAGTGACCTGTCCTGTGGGCATCAACGTTCATTCCATCGCCTCGGCCTTAGAGGGTAAACCGAGTGATGCTTTTTGGTCTCGTCTCCGCTCTGAGGTGAAACCATGATTAGTCAAAAAAATACTCAAAATAACCCCTTTGTTCCTGAGCCAGCCAGGATAGTCAGGGCTTATCATTTGACTCAGGATGTTAAGTTTTTCCAGGTTCGGCTGGTTGATATGGAGCGAGCTCTTGGCTTTCGCTACCGGCCCGGTCAATTCGCTATGGTCTCAGTTTTGGGGGCAGGAGAAGCGCCCTTCTCCATCTCCTCTCCCCCCTCTCGACCAGGCTTGCTCGAATTTTGCATTCGTCGAGTAGGCACAGTCACCAACGCTCTTTTCCGCCTCAAAGAAAACTCCCTGATCGGTCTAAGAGGTCCCTACGGCAACGGTTTCCCGGTGGAGGCGATGCAGGGAAAAGATATCATCATCGTGGTGGGCGGCTTAGGGGCGGCACCGCTTCGTTCGGTGCTTCTCTATTGTTTAGATAATCGTGACTTGTTTGGCCGGATAAGCGTTCTTTATGGCGCCAAGCGACCCGCAGAAATGATCTTCCGCGATGAATACTTTGACCTCAAAAAGAGAGGTGACCTGGCATGCCATTTGGCTGTGGATGCGGATGATACCGGCCAATGGACAGAAAATACTGGTGTCGTTACCACTCTCTTTCCCAAACTAAAGGAGGTTGACGCGGTCAATACCTACGCCTTGGTTTGCGGCCCGCCTGTTATGTACAAATATGTCATTCGGGAGTTAATTAAGCTTAATATTCCCAAACATCAGATTTTGATGACCTTGGAAAGAAGAATGAAATGTGGTGTGGGCAAGTGTGGTCATTGTGCCATCGATTACATCTACACCTGCCTGGATGGACCTGTCTTCACCTACTGGGATGTGCTCCATATGAGGGAGCTAATTTAGGGAGAGATGCCTATGAACAAAGTCAAAATAGGGGTCTATGAACTAACGGGTTGTGCCGGAGACGCTCTGCTCATTCTTGATTGCGAATCCGAGCTAGTTAATATTTTTGCGGCCGCGGACATCGAGGCCTTTCTTATGGCCAAGAGCGATAACAGTCATGGACCGGTGGATGTGGCTTTAGTAGAAGGCTCCGTGACGACTGAAGAAGAAAAGGAAGAACTTCTAGCGATTCGTCAGCGAGCAGGAATAGTTGTGGCCATCGGCAACTGTGCCTGTGAGGGCGGAATTCAAGCCGCCTTAACTGCCTCCGGAACTTGGAGTAAGGAGTTTAAACAGGTATATAAAGATTTAAAACATACCAACGTCCGGCCCCTGCCTTCCCAGCCTATTGATGCCTTTATCAAGGTCGATTATTACCTGCCCGGTTGCCCTATTGGCCAAGAGCAATTTCTCGCGGCCTTCACCCGTCTTTTAGCTGGCCATCCCCCGGAGCTTTATCGCTTTCCCGTTTGCTTAGAATGTAAGTGGCACGAAAACGATTGTCTGCTCAACCGACAAATACCCTGCCTGGGCCCGCTGACTAAAGCCGGTTGTGGCGCGATTTGTCCTTCCCACAATTTGCCCTGCTTCGGTTGCTGGGGACCATCTGAAGAAGCTAACCGGACCGCAGAATTTCAGCTGCTTCAGGAAAAGGGGTTTGACCCAGAAAGCATTAAAAGAAAAATGGCCATTTATTCCGGGACAACCGTGGTTGATTTTTTCAAGTCCTTGGGAAAGGAGAAGCGTTCAAGATGAAAAAAATAACCATTGACCATTTGGCCCGCGTTGAAGGCAATGGCAGCCTGACAGCCACGATTGACGGACGCGTAGTGAGCGAAGTCAAATTTTTAATAAACGAAGGGCCCAGATTGATTGAAAGATTAGCCGTCGGGAAAACTCCGGAAGAAGATGTCAGTGTAGCTCCCCGCATCTGCGCTATCTGCACCCTTTCGCACAAGAACGCTGTTATCCGGGCAATGGAAAATGCTTTAGGGGTAAAAGTTCCGCCTAAAGTTACCTTGCTGAGGGAGCTGATGCACCTGGGTGAATTCATCGAGAGTCATTCGCTTCATCTTTATTATTTGGCTCTGCCTGATTTTGTCGGCTTTCCCAATGCCATCGCCATGGCCTCTCGCTTCCCCTTTGAAGTCAAAATTGCGTTAGAAATGAAACAATTTGGTAATCATATTATGAAAGTGTTAAGCGGCCGTTTTATCCATGGCGAGAATCCAGTTATCGGTGGTTTTGGCCGCTACCCGACGCGAGAAGAGCTCCTGTTTATTAAAGCCAGAGCTATTCAATTTATGCCTTTTGTCCATAAAACCACTGAACTTTTCTGTAGCCTCCCCTATCCTGATATCCCCGAAGAAGAGACTATTTTTGCTTGTTGCGAGCCAGGAGACGGACAGTACGGGCTTTGGGGCGATGAAATTATTGTCTCCAACGGCGAGAAAATTTACCGGGATGATTATCCTCGCCTAACAAATGAGTTCCTCGTGCCCCATTCTACCGCCAAGAGAAGTCGCTACCAGGGAAAATCCTACACCGTTGGCGCCCAGGCCAGAGTCAACCTCCTCGGCGAAAGATTGCGGGGAGAAGCAGGGCGGATGTTCAGTCGTTTTTATAACGACCGGTATAAGCGTAACCCGCTCTTCCAAAATGCCGCCCAAGCGCTGGAAATCATGTACTGTTTTGAAAAAATTCCTGAGGTTGTGGACGCTATCCTATCCTATCCTGAAGACCCCGGGATTATTCCTTATTCAGCTCACGAAGGGGTTGGAACGGGGTTGGTCGAGGCTCCCCGAGGTTTACTCATCCATCATTATGAAATCAAGGACGGCCGGATTACCTTCGCGGATATTATTACTCCGACGGCTCAAAATGCCGAAGAGATTGAGCGCTATTGTCTAATAGCGGCTCAAAGACTTTTAGACGAAAATAAGGAGGAACTTATCCGCGACCGCTTAGAAATGGTCGTCCGGGCCTTCGACCCCTGCATTAGCTGTTCGGCCCATTTAGTTGAAGTCCGACAAGCCGAAGTTACTGAATGGGAGAAAAGACTCGAACAATTAAAGGAAACTAAACCGATAATTATCGGTCTCGGAACTAAAAACTACGGAGATGACCGGGCGGGGTTAACTTTGGCGGAAAGGCTGAAGGCCGCTGGCCATGCCGAGGCCTATGTAGAGGACGAAGTTATTAATGATGAAGTCTTTTGGTCGAGCGTTGAAGGAAGACCCCTCCTTTTAATTGACGCCCTCAATTTTGGCGGTGCTTCAGGTCAAATAACCTTGATGCCTTTAGTCCAGGTTTTGTGGAATTCGTCTTTGACGCATCGTTTGCTGTCGCCACTTCTTGATTCACTTTCTCTGGCCCATCTTAAAAAGGCCTATCTCCTCGGCATTCAGCCTCAGACGCTAAGGGAAGGCGAGCTCTCTAAGCCCGTAACTGAATCCATCGAAAAGATTGTTCAGATTCTTAAAAAATGAAGATGAGGCGAGAGGCTAACCTTTAGCCTCTTTCCTTCGTCCAGTGGTCCCTTTGACCAGCGAGCGGTCAGCCGCTCGGCCTGCCTTATAATCCTGCATCAATCCCTAAGGCCACTGGACGCCTTTTTCCTAATATGAACAGAATAAAAAATCAAGAGAATTTATTGCTCTTGTCTATTTTTCTGGGCTATAATGCTGGCGGCAAAAAATAGGAGGAAATTCTGGAACAAAGATGGGGAGAATTGCCCCGCAGTTCTTATGGCCAAAAATGATATCCCCAAAAAATAATTTCTTTGTCTATAACTTATTTATTTACAACAAGTTAACTTCGCCCCAGAAATTCTCGACAAATCGGAATTGGCACGTTAATTGCTCTTTATCAAAGCGCTGGAAGGAAGTTATGGCTTCGTCAGAAAAGAAGGTTTTAATCATTGACCCCGACCCCCGGGAAAGAAGGGAATTGGCGGGACGGTTGGAAGACGAACTTTACACTATTGACACAGTCAAGAACCTATCTGAAGCCATAAAGAAAATAACCGAAGGCAATTATCATTGTCTCCTGATGGAAGTAGATTTACCAGAAATGAAAGGCTACGAGGCTGTCTCTGTCCTGAAAAGCCTTGACCCGAAGCTAAGAATCATTATGATGACCAAGAAAAATTCTAAAAAGCTGGAAGCCAAGGTCCGAGCGCAAGATATATTTTTCTATTTCATCAAGTCTTTCGGCCTGGAAGAGTTAAAATTAGCGATAAAAAATGCTTTTATTCCTGATGAAAGGAGGAATAATTAATGAGTCAAAAGAAAATTCTGGTTATTGATGACGACCCTGATTTTTTGGCGGCAGTTACTCCCGTTCTTAAGGCAGCGCTTTATGAAGTAGCGACCGCCTCTAACCCTCACGAGGCCAAGCAGAAAATATTCTCGGAAAAACCTGACCTCATCCTTCTCGATATCATGATGGATAGCCTCTTTGATGGCTTCTCCCTCTGCCACGCCATCAAAACCTCGAAAGAATTCAAGGAATTTAAAGACACGCCTGTCATCTTTGTCTCGGCCGTTAAAGAAATCGCCGGCACGAGGTTTCAGTTTAAAGGAGAAGAACAGGGGATGGTCGGCCCAGATGATTACATCGATAAGCCTATTGTTCCTGCCGACCTGCTGGCGCGTATCGAAAAATTCTTGAAAAAATAAAGCCATCGTCGAGGAAGATAGACCTCACCCTTTGACCTGGGGGTAAGACCGGAGCCGGAGGATAAATTTTCTCCGGCTGAAGGGCGAGAAGGAGCTCACTTTTTAGTTGAGTCTTTTCTTTGTTCGGACGATTAAACTTCCATCTTCCCTGAGGCCGAAGCTGCCAGCAGAACAAATTCGCCTCTTAAGAATTCTGAACCCTCCGTCATTCGAAGAGCGCCGAATACCATATTCACGCCGATTGGGAAGCCAAAAATTTTTCTACCCGAAAGCTTTGTTTTAGGCTAAAATAATAATTTAAGAACTTCTCTGGAGTCAGAAAATAATGGAAGCTAAGCCGTTGGTTTTGGTCATCGACGACGAAGAATCCATGCGCGATTCCTGCACTCAAATCTTGGTTCGCTATGGTTTTCGCGTAGAAACCGCTGCGGATGGACAGTCGGGGCTGGAAAAAGCCGCGGCTTCAAAACCGGACCTGGCTCTCATCGACCTCAAAATGCCTGGCCTCAGCGGGTTCGAAGTCCTTGACCGGATAAAAGAAATAGACCCGAACATCATCTCTATTGTTATTACGGGATACGCTACCGTCGAATCCGCCGTCGAAGCCATGAAAAAAGGAGCCTATGACTTTCTACCTAAACCTTTTACGCCCGAGGAGCTGCGGATCATTATCCGCCGGGCCTTAGAAAGACGCGAGTTAGCCCGCGAAGCAGAAAACCTGCGCCGAGAAAAAAAGCTTCTGGAAGAAAATTTTATCACCCTAGTCTCTCATCAACTCCGTAGCCCGTTGGTCGCCGTCCAGCAATATTTTGAAACCATCATCGCTGGCTATGCGGGAGCGGTAAGTCCGGAAATTAGCGATATGCTCCGCCGCTGTCGGGAACGCATCGACGGCCTGCTCCGACTGATTAACGATTGGCTTGACTTAGCCCGGATTAATCGCCAGGAGCTGGTTTCAAAGTTTCGACCTGTATCTTGCCAAGCTCTCCTCACCAAACAGATAGAAACCCTAAGACCAATAGCTGAAGAAGCCCGAGTTGAAATCCGTTTAGAAGTTGAAACGCCGACCGATATCGTCTTGGCTGATGAACAAAGCCTCGAACAGGCTTTGGCCAACTTGCTCCATAACGCTATCAAATATAATCGACCAGGAGGCTCAGTCCGAGTAAAAATCCGTAGAACTAACAGCCATTTAGCTATCGAAATCGCCGATACCGGCATTGGCATCCCACCCGAACACTTGCCCTTTATTTTCGACCAATTTTATCGCGTCCCCCGACCGGGAAAGGGAATGACTAAAGGGACTGGTCTTGGCCTCTCCATCGCCAAAAAAATCATCGAAGCCCATGACGGCTCCATCGAAGTCCAGAGCGTGCCTGAAAAGGGTAGTACTTTTACCGTTCTTTTGCCGCTGGCGAATAACCGATGAAAACCCTGGTTCTTGGTTTAGGCAACGACCTTTTTGGCGATGACGGCGTCGGTCTTGAGGTCGTAAAGAGATTGAGAAAAGAATTGCTGAATGATATGGACAGCTCAGACTCCATAGCCACTCCCATGGGCCAGGTGGATTTTGTTGCCTCAACTTGCACCGGGTTGGCTATCCTGGACTTTATTCTTGGGTACGACCGTCTTTTCATCATTGACACCATCAAACAGCCCAACCCGCAGACTGGTCGCATCCGGGTTTTAAAAGAAAATGACCTGAGAGCTGTCCCTGGCCCCTCGCCTCATTATCTATCTTTTAACCAGGTCTTAGAAATCGGCCGGGCCGCCGACCTCCCCGTTCCGCAGGAATTAACCATAATCGCCGTCGAGGCTAAGGACATTTATCATCTTGGCGAAGCTTTGTCGCCTGAAATGAAGGCCAGCCTCCCGGCTATAGTTAAATATATAAAATCTATTTTAGGCCTTGAAACCAATTCCGATGAGTCGCAAAGAAATCAGCGTTCTTGAGGACCTGCTGGGTTCTAATAAAAAGATAGCCGCCGAAACCCGACGCCTTTTGGAAGACCGCAGGATCTTAGCCATTAACCTGATGAGCTCACCGGGTTCAGGCAAAACCAGCTTGATAGAAAAAATTATCGAAGCCCTTCATCCTCAGCACCGGTTGGCCGTCATCGAGGGGGACATCGAAACCGAGCTGGATGCGGCCAGAATTAGAGCCAAGGGTGTAGCTGCCTGGCAGATAACGACTGGCGGTGCCTGCCACCTCGAAGCCAGGATGATTGCCCGGGTTATCGGCGCAATTCCCGCGGAAACCGAATTCCTCTTTATCGAAAACGTGGGTAACTTAGTCTGTCCCGCTTCTTATGACCTGGGTGAAAACCTCCGGTGGGTACTTCTTTCGGTGACCGAGGGAGAAGACAAACCAAAAAAATACCCCAAGGCCTTTCTGACTTCACAAAGCCTTATTATTACCAAGATAGACTTGCTCAGCCACCTTAATTTTGACTTGGAAAGGGTCAAAAGAGAGGCCAAGGAAATTAACCCCAACTTAAGCATTTTGGCTACATCCGCTAAGACTGGCGAGGGAATTTCGGCCGTGATTCAATTTCTTCTAAATCAACGCCAGAAACTCTTGAGCCGCCATGCATGAACTATCCTTAGTCGCCAATCTCTTCGAGCTTCTGGAGCAGAAGGCAAAAGAAGAAAAAATCAAGCGCATAACCCTGGTCAGGCTTCGCTGCGGCGCTTTTTCTGGAGTGGTGCCCGAATGTTTCCAGAGCGCCTTTGATATCTATAAAAAAGAAACCCTCGCTTCTGAAGCTGAGCTAATTCTGGATATAGTCCAGGTGAAATTTCAATGTCGCCACTGCGGCCAGGAGGCGAGCCAAGATGACCTGCCGCTTCTTTGTCCCCGCTGTGGCTCGGCCGATGTGACCATCCTCGATGGCACCGAGCTTACCCTCGTGAGCTTAGAAGCTGAAGTTTGACCCCCCTGAACTGTCTCTCTGCGCCAAGTTGTTTATTTTTTATTAAAGGAGTAGCTATCTCTGGTCCAGGAGCAAACCTTCGATTTCTGCCATTATCTGCTCGTCCCGAAAATGTCGCTGCGCCGAAGCCCCAGAAGGGCAGGCGGAAACACAGGTCCCGCATCCTTTGCAGAGAGCCTCATTAACCTGGCTGATTCCTTTGTCGGCCAAAAATTCGACTGCTCCGTAGGGACAGAGCTGAAGGCATAAACGGCAACCGGCACAAATTTCTGGGTCAATATGAGCGACGATAGGCGCTACTTCCACTATCCCTTTGGCAATCGTGGCCAGAATCCTGGCTGCCGCAGAACTGGCCTGGGCGACGGTATCGGGAATATCCTTAGGTCCTTGGCAGCATCCAGCTATATATACGCCGTCTGTGGGCGTAGCCGTGGGGTCAAGCTTAGGATGCTTTTCCAAGAAGAAGCCATCCGGGCTGCGGCTAAGAGAAAAAAGGCGCTGGATACGGTCCGCATCTTTCTGCGGTTCCACCGCGCTGCAGAGGATGACCATATCCACCGGGATTTCTCTAAACTGATGAATTAACGTATCCTCGGTGCGAACGAGCAATTTTCCCGTCTCATTTTTACCCGGCCCGGCCTTAACTACCTCTGCTACCCGGCCGCGAATAACATTGACTCCTTCGTCGAGAATCCGAGTGAAGAACTCCTCATAACCTTTACCAAAAGCTCGCATGTCAATGTAAAATTGGTAAACTTGAGCTTCTGACCGGTCCTTAATCAAATGGGCAAATTTGAGCGCATACATGCAGCAAATCCGGGAACAATAGGGATGATGATTAACATCCCGAGAACCAATACAGTGGATAATGGCGATCGAGCGCGGCTCTTGACCGTTTTTCAATAAAATCCGCCCGTTTGTCGGGCCGCTGGAATTTAGCAGGTATTCCATTTCCAGGCTGCTATAAACATCATCCAGAGCGCCATAGCCATATTGTTTCATAACTTGCGGGTTAAAAAGCTCATATCCCGTAGCCACCAGAATTTGTCCCACTTCCAATTCTTCTATTCTTTCTTCCTGGTCATGGGCAATCGCCTTTGGCTCACAAACCCGGCTACAGACCTGACAGCCGCCAGTCTTAAAATGAATACAGGCCTTGGGGTCGATGACCGGCACCTTGGGAACAGCCTGATAAGTAGGAATATAAATAGCGCTCGTTGGGCCTAGGGTGAATTCTCGCAACTCGCCTTCTTCTATTTCCCAGATAGGCTCAATCTTAATGCGTCCCGTGGGACAAACACCAGCACAGGCTCCGCAGCCGATGCAGGCTTCGGGGTCGAACTCGAAGGGGGTAGTCACCTCTCGGTTGACGCCCCGGCCGGCCCAGCCAATGGCGTTAGCCCCCACAATCTCCGAGCAAACGCGAACACAGAGTCCACAGTTAATGCAGTCGGAATAGAGCTTTTCGAACCGGGTCTCGGTTACGCCGTAGGCGGCGGCCATTTCTTTGATTATCGGGACCTCGGGGCAGCGGGCTAAGAGCAATTCTAAAATGAGACGCCGATTCTCCCTGACCCACTCCGTATCTGTGTAAATCTCTTCTCCCTGTTGAGCTGGGTAATTACAGGCTGTAACCAAACGTTTTCTCTTACCACGCCTCATCTCCACCGAGCAAACGCGGCAGCTGGCGAAGGGCTCGACAAAATCATTATGGCAAAGAGTCGGAATGTGAATTCCCAACTTAGCAGCCAGCTTGATGATTGGGGTGCCCCTTTCAGCCTGAACCTCATGCCCGTCTATCTTCAAAGTGACGATTTTCTTCTCTTCCATGACTGCCTCCTATATTTTCTTGATAGCCCCGAACTTGCAGAGAGAATAACACACATTGCATTTGATGCATTTATTCCGGTCAATCCGGTGTGGTTTCTTCTTCTCGCCTGAAATGGCCTGGGTAGGGCAGTAGCGGGCACAAACCATGCAGCCCGTGCAAAGCTCTGGGACAATCATCATTTCATAGAGGTCGGGACAGACTCCGGCCGGGCATTTATGGTCGCGAATATGGGCCTCATATTCTTCCCGAAAATAGCGGATAGCCGAAAGGACGGGGTTAGGCGCGCTTTGGCCTAAGGCACAGAGAGAAGATTGAATCATTACCCGAGAAAGGTCATTCAGGGCCTCCAGGTCTCCTTCTCTACCCTGGCCTTTAGTTATTCTTTCCAGGATGGCGTGCATCGAGCGCAAGCCTTCCCGGCAGGGAACGCACTTGCCGCAGGATTCCTCCAACAGAAAATTAATAAAGTATTTCGCCATATCGACCATGCAGGTATCTTCGTCCCCAACGATCATCCCGCCCGACCCCATCATGGAACCAGCTTCAGTCAGGCTATCGAAATCAACTGGCAGGTCGAGCAAACTTTCCGGCAAGAAACCGCCCGATGGCCCGCCAGTCTGGACTGTCTTGAATTTTTTGCCCCCAGGAATGCCGCCGCCAATATCAAAAATTATTTCCCGCAAAGTTATGCCCATCGGCACCTCGATCAGTCCGGTGTTCTTGACCTTACCCGTAAGGCTAAAAACCTTCGTGCCCTTGCTTCCCCCCCAAGGGTTAGTAGTAACATCACCCGTGCCGATTTGGGTAAACCAGGAAGCACCTTGGTTAATGATAACTGGCACGTTAGCCCAGGTTTCGACGTTATTGAGGCAACTTGGCTTATTCCAGAGGCCATACTCCACTGTATGGATATATTTGGCCCGAGGAATACCGGCTCTTCCTTCTAAGGAAGCCATCAAAGCGGTTGACTCGCCACAAACAAAGGCGCCTGCCCCACGATGGACTTCGATATCAAAGCTAAAGCCAGTTCCCAGGATGTTCTTACCCAAGAGACCATATTCTCTTGCCTGAGCTAAGGCAATGTTCAGCTTTTCTAAGGCCACCGGGTATTCTTTGCGAATGTAAACATAGCCTTGATGGGAACCGATAGCATAGGCACCGATAATCATGCCTTCGATAACGGAATGGGGGTCGGATTCAATAACGCTCCGGTCCATATAGGCGCCGGGGTCGCCTTCATCAGCATTACATATCACGTACCGTTCTTCATGCCTTTCTTCGCCGGCCTGCCGGCAGGTCTCCCATTTAACCCCGGCCGGAAAACCGCCGCCACCTCGGCCCCGCAGCCCAGAAGCCTTGACTTCAGCAATAACCTGCTCCGGAGTCATAGAAGTTAAAACCTTGGCCAGGGCCGTATAGCCATCATAGGCGATATAATCTTCAATATTTTCAGGGTCTATAAGACCGCGGTGCCGCAAGACAATAAAATGCTGGCGGCTAAAAAAAGATTCGTCTGGCGAGAGTCTTTTGCTCTCAACCACCTTTCCCTTAAGCACGTGCTCTTCAAAGATAGCCTTCACGTCCTTGAGCTTAAGGTCAACATACGTTACAGGCTCCATTCCCAGAACTTCCACTTGAGCCATCGGCTCTCGGGCACAGAAACCACCGCAGCCACATTTGAGAAGATAAACCTTGGCTTCAGGATGAGAGGCAACCTGAGCTTCAAAGGCTTCAAGAATGCTGCCTGCGCCTGCGCTTAACCCGCATGTTCCCAAATGAACAACAACGCGCGCCCTGAATGGCCCGGCTTCGCTAAGTTTTATCTCCTCCAGCCTTTTTTGCTTAATTTGAGCCAAGTCCTCGACTTTCAACATCCTCATGGCCGTCCCCCTTTCCCCGCGGCGACTGCGGTTTGGGCGATTTCGCCGCCCTTCCTGTATTTCTCTATGATCTTAGAGACCTCGCTTGCCTCCACCTTACCATAAACATCTTGATTCACCGTGATTACTGGGGCTAATCCACAACAACCCAGGCAGCGGACGGGCTCTAAGGTAAACTCGAGGTTTTTATCTGTTTCTCCCATCTGAATTCCCAGCTCTCGCTCTAAAGCGCCTTGAACTGTCGCCGCTCCCCTAACGTGGCAAGCAGTTCCTTTACATACACTGACCTGATATTTACCCTTGGGCTCAAGGCTAAAGGCTTTATAATAAGTGGCGGCTTCATAAATTTGATTAACCGGAATTTCCAAGTAGCGAGCAATCGCCACTAAGACAGGCTGGGGAAGATACCGGAATTCGTCTTGGACATCCTGTAAAATTTCAATCAGAAAGTCTTTTCGGTATTGCCATTTTTGCAGGATTGCTTGGATGAGCTCGTCTTTCACTTCCATGTTTTGGCCTCCTCTTTCTTTAATCCTCAGCTAATTTCCTTCAACACTCGGTCGCCCAATTTAATTACCCGCCGCGAGGGAAGGCGGACGGCAGGACAAAAAGAATAACAAAGCCCGCAGCCTGTACATTTTGTCTCGTCGACATAACGAGGCTTGCGCCTAACTTTGACTTTGAATTTACCTAAGGAGCCCGAGACTTCCTCCACTTCGCTATAACTGAGCAGATGAATGTTTGGCCGGCTGCCGACGGCCACCATTTTTGGCGTTAAAATGCAGGCGGCACAATCGAGAGTAGGAAAAGTCTTGTCTAAGATAGCCATCCGACCGCCGATGGAAGGTTCTTTTTCGACCAAATAGACTTCATAGCCGGCCTCGGAAATCTCCAAGGCAGCTTGAATACCGGCCACGCCGCCGCCGACTATTAGCGTAGCGGGGTTTATCTCCACCTTCATCGGCTCTAACGGTTCGTGATAAGCCACGCGGCGCACCGCCGCGGCCACCAGCAACTTGGCCTTTTCTGTGGCTGCTTTGCGGTCTTTATGAACCCAGGAACAATGTTCCCGGATGTTAGCCATCTGGAAAAGATAGCGATTGAGCCCAGCCTGCTCGCAATTCTTCTGAAAAGTTGGCTCATGCATCAAGGGTGAACAACTGGCCACCACCACGCGATTAAGCCCCAGCTCCTGGATATCGCGACGGATCATTTCTTGGCCGGGGTCAGAACACATAAATTTATATTCCCGTGCTACCTCCACCGCTGGAAGCTCAGCGATAAAGTCTCGAACCGCGACGACATCCACCGTGGCCGCGATATTTGAACCACAATGGCAAATATAAACGCCAATTCTTGGAGTCTCTTTAGAACTCATGGCTGACCTCCCAGAATCTTTTCCGGCACAGAGATGATGTTTTCCTTTAGCCTGAGCTCATACCGGTCAGCACCTAAGCTCAGGGCTAAGAGCTGGGTAAAAAATAACACGGGAAGATGAAAATTAGTCCCAAACTTACGGTTTATTTTGTCCTGGTAAGCATCCAGGTTAATCTGACAGAGAGGGCAAGTAGTAACGATGGCGTCGGCCTTTTCTGCTGCCGCCGCCTCGATTATTTCTCGATTCAGGCTAAGTCCGACTTCCGGAAAAGTCGTCATCAGCATGCCACCGCAACAGCGCAGCTTAACAGGATAGGGAACGACAGTCGCTTCTAAGGCAGTGAACAGGTGGTCCATGGCCACAGGGTTTTCCCGGTCGTCAAAAAAGCCGTCGGGCCGAACAATCTGACAGCCGTAATAGGGTGCTATTCTGAGGCCTTTAAGGGAGCGGACCATTTTCTTTTTTATCGTCTCTAAACGGATGTCATTTACCAGAACATCCAAGGGATGACGAACTTTAACCTGGCCTTGATATTCCAAGCCAGCTCTTTTCAGCGATTGATTAACCTTTGCCCGCAGGATGAAATTTTCCTGAAGGACGTGGTTAGTTTTGTTCAGGATGGTATAACAGGAGCTGCAAGGGGCGATAATCTCGCCGTTAACCTTTTCTGCCAGGGCCAGGTTGCGAGCCGAAAAAGCTAAGGAAATGGTTTCTTTGATGGACATGTACATCGTTGCCCCGCAACAATTCCAATCATCTAATTCTTTTAGCTCAACATCCAAAGTGTGGAATACCCAGCGGGTGGTCTCGTCGTAGGCTCGCGCCGATGATTCCAAACTGCAGCCTGGATAATAAAGATAAGCCATATGTGTCCCTCCTCTCAACCTAATGACGGGCCGACGGTTCCGGTTCCCAAGGCACGATAAGCTCCATAATCTGCGCCTCAGCCAGCAGGGCTCGCAACTCTTTTCTCTTTTTTACTCTTTTCGGCCAGAGACCAACCCGGCCGTGTCGCCAGAGCTTCCACGCTAAGGGGAGCAACCCAAGGAGGCGAGTCGGTTTAGTCCGGAAGGAAAAAAGTACTAGTAGGCCGGGTTCATAACTGCGACCAAAGGAATTTACTAAGGAGACAAAAGAGCGGGAAAGGGCGTGAACCGGAAAGCGTCGCGGAAACAGGTTGTTTTCCATCGCCAGCCGTTTCAGAGCATAAAGGACATCGGTAACTTTAATTCCTACGGGACAGCGAACTGTGCAGGCATAACAGGAGGCGCAAATCCAGATTGTCCGCGATTGGAGAATTCTTTCTAAATCGCCAGCGCGAAAAAGAGCGATGATTTCGCGTGGGGTTATATCCATAGCGCTGCTAACCGGACAAGAGCCGGTGCAAGTACCGCACTGAAGACAACGTTTATCCTTTTGACCGCCGGGGATATTTTTCAGTTGCCACCAAAAAGACTTAAGAAGCTCCGCGGAGGCTGCTTTGCTCTCATCTCGAGGACTAATTTTGGCCATTCAGTAACCTCCTCAATAGCCTCTCACTATCACCCGCGTTTTTATCGAGGCCTGATTTCTTTGAGCGGCAAAAAAAATAGTTTTTGCCAGGGAAATAGATAAGCAAGAATAATGCCAAAAGATGGGACAAAACGCTTCCTTTAAACCATCTATCTTATTGAAAATAAAAGGATAACAAGCTTTCTTGAAACGCTTGATTTTTTTTCAAAAATGCTCTGAGGTAAATTTCCCCTTTCCTGGAATTTTTACCTCACTTCTCTTTCTTGGCGGGCAGAGCCGAAACCAAACCTTAGGATGGCGGAAGGCACCTAAGGAAGGCTTAGGCTTCCCCCCAACCGACTTTCAGCGATAAAAAAGATGGCGACTTACAAATTTACCTATTTTTTTGTTTTAGTTTCTTTCTCTTTTGCCCTTTTTGGGGCCAGGTTGAAGACTAAGGAAGGGAAAATGGGTGACAGTTTACATATTTACCTATTTTTGCCCTATTCTTTATTTTAATTTTTGCTTCCTTCCTTTTTTAGGCTGAGTTGCTGAACAAGCCCGGAATGACGGAGGCGACCAAGGAAGGCACAAACTTTTCGGCCGCGGCTCCAAGAGAACCTTGGGGGTGGCTTATGATTGACTCTAAATTGGCCGAAATGGGCAAAAGTCGATAGATTACAGAACACCCCCTGGCTGCATCTGCGACGAGATAGACAAATTCTGCCGGTGTTGGGATAAGCGATGACGAGGCGGCGCTAAAAATTTATGCCGAGGTGGGGCGGCATCGCCAGCTTTTTAACCCACCTAAGATAGAACCGAGCCGACTTTTAAGGCGGTTGGCCGGCGGCTGGATAAAAATTTTATATATGTTAAAATGTCATCCTTAGGAGGTTAGGATGAAATCCCTAAAAGAAATTGCCGGCCGTTCCCCTCTCAGCGAAGAACAATTAGCCCAACTGGAGAAAATCATCCTGGAAAAAGGCGAGTATTCTCCCGAAACAGTCCGGGAAGAGCTGGATTGGTTTTGCTCCCGGTTGGGCATGAACGAATATTACTTTCGGACCACGCCCTTAGCCACCATGGCCAATCATATCCAGGCCATCAAGGCCGCGGAGATTATCGCCACCATAGCCGAAAAAAAATCAGTCCGCATCGATTTAAGCACGGAAGAAGAGAATCACGCTGTTTATCTCGTCGATGACGTCCATCCCCGGGCTCTGGAAATAGAGCGTCGGGTGGAGCAGAAATATCCCAACTGCCGGCTCCAATGCTATCGGACCCAACGAAAATCGCCCGGCCTGGGCCATTTAAGGATGTACGTAGTCTGTATGCCTCAGTTCAAAAAAGAGGCTGTTTCGCCCCTCGAAACCAATATCCACCTCGTTGCTGATAAAACTTTCTTGACTACTTCTCCTCCAGAGACAATTAAACGTTATGCGCGACTGCTGCGCTTAACCAAGGACTGGGAAAGTCCTTATATTGAAGTTTCTAGCGTAGAGAAGACAGGGGAGACAAGAATTACAGTTGTCATCAAAAAAGATGGCAGCCAGCGTTTTTTCTCGAACGTCTCCGACGTCTTTAATTCCCACGGCCTTGTTTCGAACCGGAAATATATCGAGCAATTCGCCAACGGCCGCGCCGCCTACGCCTTCTATCTTCCCGCAATCAAAGATAAAGCTTTGCTCGAAGATATCCTTCAAGATATCTCCCTGCTCTATGTCATCCCTGACTCTCCTTTGAATGCTCTCTTTCGGGAAGGAAAACTCACCGCCCAAGAAACAGTTTTTGGGGTGGCTGCCTGGAGCTTTGCCCACCAATTTTTGTCTGGTTTTAACGAGGAGTATCGCCGTTTAGCCGAGGCTCTCAAGGACTCACCCGAGCTGCTGGGTGTTCTCCGGCACCTGCGCACCAAACTGGTTAAAGATACTTACCATGAACAAAGAGTTTGGGACGCCTACCTCGAATATTATCCTTACCTTAAAAAGCTCTTTGCTCTTTTTGACCGAAAATTTAATCCTGACTATTCAGACCGCAACATCCAGCCTGACTTGGAACAAGTGAAACAGGAAATTCAAAGGGAGATACCGGTCGAAATTGACCGCCACATTGTCCTGGCCGCGGTTCAGTTTATCGGCGCCATTCTCAAAACCAATTTTTATCTCCCAGAGAAAACCTCGCTTTCTTTTCTCTATGAACCTAACTTCCTGGACCCGATCGACTATCCCGAAAAACCCTATTCCATCATCCATGTGGTCTCAGCCGAAATGCGTGGCTTTCACGTGCGCTTCCGCGATATTGCCCGCGGGGGGATTAGAATTGTCCGCTCCACTAACCTTCAGAATTATCTCCATAATTCCGATTTTATCTTCGACGAAAATTACAATTTAGCTTTTACCCAGCAGCGTAAAAACAAGGACATTCCCGAGGGCGGTTCGAAAGGAACAATCCTCCTCAACTGGGGATTTCAAAACTGCGGCGAGGCCGCCTTTAAAAAATATATCGACGGCCTGCTGGACCTGATTCTGCCAGACTGTAATATTGTCGATTATTATCAAAAGCCGGTAATTCTTTTCCTTGGCCCCGACGAAGGAACAGCCGAACTCATGGCCTGGGCGGCGGAAAGGGCTAAGATTAGAGGCTATCGCTATTGGCGCTCCTTCTCCACTGGCAAACCCGTGGAGATGGGTGGTATTCCCCACGACCTTTACGGAATGACCACCAATTCTATTCATGAATACGTCCTCGCCTCTCTCAAAAAACTCGGCTTAAAAGAGGAGACGGTCAGCAAAGTTATGACTGGCGGGCCTGACGGCGACTTGGGTAGTAATGAGATCCTCATCTCCAAGGATAGGATTTTGGCTATCGTCGACGGCTCTGGAGTCCTTTATGACCCGGAAGGCATCAATCGCCAGGAGCTGCGGCGCTTAGCGCGAGAAAGGCGGCCAGTGGAGTTTTTCCGTCGCCAGTTTCTGTCCCCGCAAGGATTCCTGGTGACGATAAAAGAAAAAGATGTTGTCTTACCTGATGGGGAGAAGGTGGCCAGCGGGCTTGATTTTCGCAATTCCTTTCATCTTCACCCGAAGTTTAAAGCCGACATTTTTGTTCCCTGCGGCGGCCGGCCCGCCTCCATAAATATCAACAATTGGCAGGAACTCATCGATGAGAAGGGCGTACCTCGTTTTCGACTCATAGTCGAGGGCGCCAATCTTTTTCTTACCCAGCAGGCCCGGCTGCGTCTTGAGGAAAGAGGCGTTATTATTTATAAAGATGCTTCCGCCAACAAGGGCGGTGTTACCTCTTCTTCCTTGGAGGTCCTGGCTAGTTTGGCCCTCGATGATAAAGAATATGAAGAGCTGATGTGTATTCATGACGGCCAAATTTCTCCCTTCCGCCAGGCTTACATCAAAGAAATCCTGCAGATTATCCGCGAAAACGCTCGGCAAGAATGGGAAATAATCTGGAAGGAAAACGAAAAAAAAGGGATTCCCCGGTCTATCCTCTCCGACCTCATCAGTGAAAAAATTATCCAGATTAAAGACGCCATTTATGCCTCGGAAATTCATCAAGACAAAGCCCTTTTCCGCCATGTCATTTCCTGTTGTGTTCCGTCTGTTTTGATTAACCGAGTTGGGTTAAATCGTTTAATGAGGCGGGTGCCAGCCAACTATTTTCGCGCCCTCTTCGCTTCCCATTTAGCCAGCCGTTATGTCTATGCCTACGGGCTGGAAGCGAACGAAATCAACTTTACAAATTTTTTGAAAAACCTCCGCTGAGTCCGCATCGCTTTCCTTACTGCTGGCTAATAGACGATGGCTCTTCCAGTTTTTTAGTCGGTGAACCCCGAGAATTATACCTTTCGGCCGGAAAACAAGGAGCTCGGCAAAAATTATTGTAAATAACGATCGATGCAGGAGCTTATTTCGAGGTCGATTTACCCAGCCCAGTCCTTAGCTAATTTCGCCCAAAAGATAGGCTCTGGTCCTCGGGTCACGAGGCTGGCGGAAAACAACTTCCGCTGGCCCGTGTTCGATAACCTCGCCTAAGTAGAGAAAAACAATGTAATCGGCCACTCGTCTGGCTTGTCGCAAAATATGAGTAACTAACAATACCGTGTATTGGGATTTAAGCGTTAACAAACAGCGTTCAACATTCTGGCTCGATTGGGGGTCTAAAGCTGAGGTTGGTTCGTCGCCTAAGATTATTTCCGGTTCAACAGCCAGCCCCCGCGCCAAGCAAAGTCGCTGTTGCTGACCTAAGGAGAGGCGAGAGGCTGGCTCCGCAAGTCTATCTTTGACTTCTTCCCACAACCCAGCAATCTTGAGATAATGCTCGACTATCCGGTCAAGCTCGCGGCGGCTGCGAAGCCCATGAATTCTTGGTCCATAGGCGACATTATCATAAATAGACATCGGAAGCACTTGAGGCCGCTGCGAGAGAAGGCCCATTTTTTTGCGAATCCGGGTTACTTCTACTTTAGGCGCATAAATGTCCTCTCCGTCTACTAATACTTGTCCCTTGATTCGGACTCCTTCGGTAGAATCGAGAAGTCGGTTTAATGATTTAAGCAGAGTAGTTTTGCCACAACCAGAAGGCCCGATAATAACAGTAATTTGGCGGTCCGGAATATCCAAGGAAATATTTTTTAGGACTTGAAGGTCGCCATAATAAACGCTTAAGTTTTTCAGGCTAATATGAGATTCGGTTCGGCCGGCACTCATCTTAAACCTCTTCAACGCACGGTATGCCGGGCATAATGTCGGATAATGCCCCGCGCCAAAAGGCTTATAAAGAGAATAATCAACGTCAAAATGATGGCCGCGGCATAAGCTCTTTGCTGAACTTCAGGATAGGGAGTCCCTAATTGGAAGAAAATCGCCAAGGGCAAAGAAGCCACTGGCTGGAAAAGAGAAGTAGTAATGTTGTCAGTATAACCTGCTGTGAGTAAGACTGAAGCGGCATCGCCTATGGCTCGGCCAAAGGCGATGAGCACTGCGGTGATGATTCCGGGAAGAGCTTGCCTTAAAACCACTTTCCACGCGGTTTCCAATTTGGTTGCGCCCAAGGAAAAGGAGGCTTCCGATAATTCCCTGGGCACAAGTCGCAAAACCTCATCCATGGCCCGACTCATAATCGGGACTTCAAGCCAGGCTAAGGTGATAATTCCCAGAAGCAGCGAGGCTCTCCAGCCTAATAGAGTCATTAACAGGAAGCCGAAGGCGCCATAAACAATTGACGGAACTCCCCAAAGAACGTCCAGAGAGAAGCGAGTTACTGATGGCCAAAAAGAACCAGACCGGGAAAAAAGATTGAGATAGAAAACAACTGGCAAGCTGAAGAAAAAGGCCAGGATAGTCGCTCCTCCGGCTAATTGAAGAGAGCCGATGATCGCGTTTAATATTCCTCCTTCCCGGCCAAGATAATAGCCGCCCTTCGGCAGACGGAAGATGATATCCCAATTAAGCGCTCTAACTCCTTTGACCACGATAGCCGCGACGATAAAAAGAAGCACAAGGGCAGCCAAAAAGGTCGCAGTTATCATCAAACCCTGAAAAAATTTTTCTTCCCAATGACGCCATCTCATCTTAGCCTCCGCTCGACGCGGACGAGGACCGAACGAGCCAGAAAATTGAAAGCCAGGACTAGAACCAGGAGAATAGCCGCGGCTAACATCAAGGCTGAATCATAAAGAGGAATGGACATCATCTCTCCATAATTATTGGCAATTAAGGCGGGAAGGGGATAACCGCCGGCGAAGAGGGAGCGGGGGACTTGGACCACGTTGCCCACAACCATGAGCACGGCCATAGTCTCACCCAAGGCGCGAGAAAGCCCCAAAACATAGGCGGCTAAAATGCCTGGTGCTCCTTGCCGCAGGAGAACATGTTTCACCGTTTCCCACTTAGTGGCGCCGAGGGAAAGGGAGGCCTCACGCATTGCTTGGGGGATGGCTCTAAAAACTTCCATAATGACATGAACGATGGTGGGAAAAATCATGATGGCTAAGACTATCCCGCCAGCCAGAAGGCTATAACCACTGGAAGAAGTGCCGAAGAGCGGGGCCAGAATTCGGCCAACAAAGGGAACGATGATGAGGATTCCCCAGACACCATAAATAACCGATGGTAATCCCGCCAAAAGGTCAATCATCGGCCGAGCCAGCTCTCTGACGGCGGGCCGGGCGTATTCGGACAGAAAAATGGCCACGAGCAATGAAACAGGTGCAACTAAGATAAGGGCAATAGCTGTAACCCAGATTGTGCCCATAATAAACGGCCAGAGACCAAATTGCCCCTTAAGCGGGGCCCAGTTGCTGGAAAAAACGATTTTGACCAGAGAATGAGATAAAAGAAGTGGCTTAGATTTAAAGAGCAGGCCAAAAAGCATGAAAAAAATTAAAAAAAGAGGAAAGATAGAGGATAAACTAATAATCCGGCTTGCCACAAACTCTTTTCTCAGCCGGTTGACCAAACTCATCCCTCCTCCGCTCCTCCGGTTTTTTTCCCTGCCAGGCTTAGACCCCGGACCAAATCTGGTGTTCCTCCTTCAGGCCTGGCTCCTTTCACCTTAGGTTTATTTCTGATTTTCTATTAAAGCTCTTAATAATCAAATAATTTGTTATATTTCGATTCATCTCGCTTCTTGACTAAACAAACTCATATAGTATTTATCGCCGGAGCTATTTTTTCTCTAAACGCCGTCGGCCAGCTTCGATGGCCGCTTCGGAAACCTGAATATAGCCAGCCTCAGGAACCAATTTTTGTCCTTCACCGAGCACGTAGTCGAGGAAGGTTCGAACGAGGCTGGAGGATGGCTCTCCCCGCGTTACTAAATAAAGGTCGCGAGCTGGCGGCGAGGGATATCTTCCTTCTTTGATGGCAGCGACCATCTGCGAACGATTAGCGGTCGCATTTTCTTCCGGGTCTATCTGGCCATTATTATTAAAATCGAGGGGCAAGATCACCAGCCCCTTAACAGGAAGCAGCGTTTGAGGGTCGTAAGCAAAATTGAGGTTATTGTAGCCCAGGCCAAGAGGGTCGCGCCTGACCGCCTCAGCGACACCCGGGTCGCCATAAACCCCTGTTCCTTTCAAGTCCTCCTGTTGACCACCGAGAAAGGCCGCCCAGGTTTCACCGGCTCCACAAGCATCAGAACGGGTATAGAGATGAATTGGTTCTTTACTGCTAATGCCTAAGGCTTCTCCCCAGGTTTTAATTTTTTCGGTTATCCAGATGTCGCGAAGCACCTCTCTCGACAAGCCGCGGCGGCGCAAAATATTCAGATATGGCTGGCGCTCACTAATTGTTACCACCACGGCATCCCTGGCTACAGCCAAGGCCCGCGCCCCGCGACGCATTTCCTCCGGGTGGAGCTCGCGGGAAACCATACCTAAATCGGCCGCTCCAGAAAGCACATCCGCTACGCCCTTGCCGGCTCCGCCAGCCTGAATGTCGATTTTTACTGAGGGATAAAGCTTTTGAAATTCCTCTGCCCAGCGAACGACAAGAGGATAAAGAGCCCAGGCGCCGGAAATGGTCACCCGGCCTCTAAGCTTCTCCTGATTGGCAAGACAAGGCCGGTTTAGAGGAAAGAAATAAACGGCCGAAATTAGGAAAAGGAAAATCAGAATAAGATACGAAGACGGGCAACTCAGTTTCTCGGCTCTCTTGGACTTTTTTTGAGTTAATTTTTTTAAATTCATCATAATGGTTCAAAAACCTATTTGAAATTGAACCAGATAGATATTCTCTCTCCTAGTTTCGGGTTTAAACAGCCGGGATTCTCGGTTTATCTGGAATTTGGTGCGAGGGGCTAAATGAAAATTAATTCCCACGGTCCAGGCTTCGGCTTCATTATCTTTTACCGCCCGGTCCTGGTCCAAAGATTCAAAACGAACCACAGGCTGAATTCTGCCCTGGCGTAAAAATAGACTAACCTGGATAACCCAGCCGGCGGCTTCCTGGTCATAATTTTTGGCCAAGATATACTCTCCGTTTATGGATAGCAAACCCGACTTGAGCTGAGCCTCCAAACCCTGGCGCCGGCGCTGCCGAGAAGAAACGTTTTGCGTTTCAGGCCAAAGCCCTTCGTACCAGGAACCACCGATACTCAGTCCTCTCAGGGGAGAAAGAACCAAACGAAAGGCTTTATCTTTATGGTCGTCATTATCGAGACGGTTGATTCCAGAACCGTTCAAAAGCCCGATTGCAGCTTCGATGGCCGCTGAATGAAACCAAAGAGTGGCGCCAATATCTCTTCCCTGGGAACCAATATCCCTTCCTGGGCACAAAGTCTCCACCACTGACGAGCGGTTGATAAAATCTTGTTCAGAAGCTGACTTCAAGTTTTCATAACTGAAAGGTACTTTATACTGTCCAGCTCGAAATTCGAGATAGCGGCTAAGATGAAAAGAGAGATAGGCCTCGACTAAACTAATCGCTTTGGTCTGTTCTATCTGCACCTTAAAATCAAGGCTCGGGAGAACCGCGCTGGTCAAGGCAAGACGAACCCGGCGCAGGGAAAAAGTATCGGTCCCATTAGAGGAGTAATCAGTATACCTGACTTGGGCGAAAACAGAAAAATCAACCGGCCGCTGGGCTGAAACCGGTAGCTTTTCTTCTTGGGACCAGCCCGGAGGTGGGAAAGCGAGCCAGCTAAAAGTCAGGACAATCAGGAGAAAGAGAAGTTGGGGCGACCAGGGCATTTTTAGCTCCATCCGACTCATTTCAGCTCCTTATTAGATGATTTAATCGACCGATTTTATAATCTATTTAGCCAAAAATAAATTTTACCTTTAAAAATTCAAGTTTCTTCTTTTTCCTGGCCCTCTTTTCTGGTGGAGGCGGCGACTAAATCGTGAAAAGTTGTCCTTTCAAGAATCGAGGCCACTGCATCTCTAACTTCTTTCCAAAGCCCTCTTAACCCGCAGCGGTCTTCGCGGGGACAAAACTCATGGGCCGTGACGCTAACACAATCAATCGGGGCCAGCGGCCCGTCCATAACTCTGATAACTTCAGCAACCGTAATTTGGGAGGGTGGTTTGGCCAAAAAATATCCGCCCTTCGGACCTTTCTTGCTTCGTAAATAACCTGTTCTTTTAAGAAGAAGCAAAATTTGCTCTAAAAAGCGGGGAGGAATATCCTGAGCCTCAGAAATTTCCCGAATATGAAGCGCCCGGTGAGGATAATTAAGGCTCAATTCGAGCATGGCTCGACTGGCATATTCGCCCTTGGTCGAGAGTCGCATCAGCCTCTATAAATAGTCGACAAATTCAATAGACTATATGTACATAACAGATTGTCAAAGCATTTGTCAAGCCCTGTGGGGCTATTTGGCTATGGTTAAGACCTTCTTTTCACAGGGAGGTTTTAACTTTATTTGGCCTCTTCAGTCCCCTCTTAATCTCTAAATCGCCAAAAATAGTCTATTTCAAATTTTTAAACGGGAGACTCTGGTGGCGGCCCAAAGCTTTGGGTACACTTTGGCCCGATTTTTTTAGGTGTAAATTGCCCTAAGGTTACCGGCCGGGGACAAGAAAATAAATAGGCCAAAAGGCGAAAATAATAAAAAAAAGCAGGGCGAAAAAGCCGCTTTTTTAAAAAAGTTAGCCATTACTCAAATCAGCCTTTCTTGCCCTGGGCTACCGCCAATTTGAAGACAAGAGAGCGAAGCCACCGCCTTTTCTTTCCTCGCTTCTCACCAATTTTTTCGACCTGGGCAGTTAGGAAGAAAAGGCCGCTTGATTCTTGGTAAGCAAGGTCAATTGCAATAAAAAAGAGATTGGGATAGGATTAAGAACCAAACGGCGCATGGACTAAGAAAGGTAAATAATAGGAGGAAGGAATGCCAGAAAAATTAAAGATTATTATCTCGCTAACCGTCCTTTTGAGCCTTCTAACCTCCGTTATTGCCTGCCGCCAACAAAAACCAGGAGTGACGGGAGTTGCCGGAATGGAAATGAAGAAAGAAATTTTTGGTCGTTTACCTGACGGGAAAGAAGTCGAGGCCTTTATTTTAACCAACAGCCACGGCTTAAGGGCTAAAATCATGACTTACGGAGCCACCTTAATTTCCCTCGAGATACCTGACCGCGATGGCCAGCTCGCTGATATTGTCCTGGGACATAATAACCTCGAGGGTTACCTAAAAAGGGAGACCAACCCCTATTTTGGCGCCACGGTGGGCCGTTATGCTAATCGCCTCGCCAAGGGCCGGTTCATGCTTAACGGAAATGAGTATCATTTAGCGACTAATGACGGCCCCAATCATCTTCACGGCGGCCTCAACGGGTTTGACCGCGTCCTCTGGAAGGGTGAGCCGTTCAGGGAAGAAAGGGCTCTTGGCGTTAAACTCAGCTATCTCAGCCCGGATGGTGAAGAAGGTTATCCAGGAAATCTCGAAGTTGTCGTTACTTATCGACTTACCGAAGATAACGAGCTGCAAATCAATTATGAAGCTAAGACTGATAAACCTACCATTGTGAATTTGACTCATCACGGTTACTTCAACTTAGCGGGCGAAGGACAAGGCCCCATCCTCGACCACGAATTGCTGATTAACGCCGATTATTTCACCCCGGTTGATTCTGAGCTTATCCCTACAGGCGAGATTAGCCCAGTTAAGGGAACTCCCTTTGATTTCACCACCGCCAAGCCCATCGGAGCAGAAATAGACCAAGTGCCAGGTGGTTACGACCACAATTTTGTCCTCAGACAGAGCGAGGCGTCATTGCGGCTTGCTGCCCAACTCTACGAACCACAGAGCGGTCGCTTGATGGAAATTTTCACGACTGAACCTGGCCTCCAGTTCTATTCAGGCAATTTCCTCAACGGGTCGATTACCGGGAAGAGCGGCCGCGCTTACCAGAAGCATTACGGCCTTTGCTTAGAAACCCAGCACTTCCCGGACTCCCCTAACCGACCCAACTTTCCTTCGACCGAGCTTCGACCTGGCGAAGAATACGCCTCGGTGACGCTCCATCGCTTCTCAGTGAAATAAGCATAGCTTGGGGTCTAATATCTAAAATAAAAAAATAATTTTAGAAATGGCGGTTTTAGAGCAAAGGGAGGGAAAAAAAATGAAAAGGGACTGGTTAATATCTTCACTTTTTGCCATGTTTTTATTGAGCCCGGTTTGGGCCCAAAGCAAGGGACAGACCCGGCCTACCGTTTCCCCGGCGGTTAAAGCTTTTATCAGTGTCGAGGCTCCGGTTTTTGCCCTGACCCATGTCCGGGTCATCGACGGTACAGGTGCGCCGCCGCTTGAAGACCAGACAATAGTTGTTTCCCAGGGAAGAATAACCGGCCTCGGCCCCTCAGCTACCACGCCCATCCCCGCTGGGGCCATGGTTATAGAACGTCGGGATTATACGGTTATTCCGGGTTTAGTGGGTATGCATGACCACCTTTTTTATCCCGCTGGCGCCGCCCATTACAACACCCTCGAATTCAGCGCTCCCCGGCTCTACCTCGGTTGTGGTGTTACCACTATCCGCACTACTGGCAGCCTCGAGCCTTATACTGAGCTCAATTTAAAAAGAGCCGTCAACGAGGGCCGAGTCCCTGGGCCTCGAATTTATGTGACGAGTCCTTACTTGGAAGGGCCAGGCGCTTTCACCCTGCAGATGAACGAGCTCTCCGGTCCCGAGGATGCCGTGAGATTTGTCCAATATTGGGCGACGGAAGGAGTCGATGATTTTAAAGTCTACACTCACATCAGAAGGAATGAGCTGGAGGCCGCCGTTAAAGAGATTCACCGCTTAGGGAAAAAAGTTACGGCCCATCTTTGCTCGATTGGTTTCCGAGAGGCTGCCCAACTCGGCATTGATAACCTCGAGCACGGCTTATTAGTCGACACCGAATTTGTCCCCGGGAAAAAACCTGATATTTGTCCTCCTTCCCAGGAGGTTCGGCGTTCCCTTCTTGCCCTGGAAATAGATAGCCCCGCTATCCAGGAAATGATTCGAGAGTTAGTTAGCCACAAAGTCGCCATAACCTCCACCTTGCCTGTTTTTGAGATTTCTGTGCCCGGGAGACCCCCTCTTCAAACCAGGGTTCTGGAGGCAATGTCCGCCGATTTAAGAATTGCCTATCTGACCCAAAGAACCAGAGTTGCTGAAACTAAAGACTCTCCCTGGGAAAAGTTATTCAAAAAAGAAATGGAATTCGAACTGGCCTTTGTCCGGGCAGGAGGATTGCTCTTGGCCGGGCCAGACCCCACTGGCTATGGTGGCGTTCTTCCCGGTTTTGGCGACCAGCGAGAGGTGGAGCTCCTTGTCGAGGCAGGTTTTTCACCGCTGGAAGCGATAAAAATTGCCACCTATAACGGCGCTCTTTACCTTGGAGCTCAGGACCAGTTCGGCACCATTGGTGTCGGCAAGCTGGCTGATATGGTCTTGATAAAGGGAAACCCCGCCAAGGATATTGCCGACATCGAAAAAGTCGAGCTCGTCTTCAAAGAAGGCCTCGGTTATGACTCAGCGAAGCTTATTGAATCGGCTCGCTCCCTCGTGGGGATTCGCTGCCCCTGAATGAGGATTGGCACGAAAAAAGATAAAAGGTCGTTTATTGAATTAAAAAATTAAAGTCAAATTTTTGGCTCTATGGGGCAAAAAAGAGAACACTGCCCGGTTTGTTTTTCTCCTGACCTCCGGCCATTTAAAAAAGGGAGTCTCTCCTTAGAGAATCTTACGCCCGAAAAAATCAAGATTACTGATGCTGAATATGGGTTAACCTGGAACTTAAGCCGCTGTCAGCACTGCGCCTTTGTCTTTGCCAACCCCGGTCCTGACACTGAACTACTTGCCCAGCTTTATTCTGAGGTAAAAGACCCTGACTATGAAGCCGAGGCCTCAGGCCGCCGCCGCAATTTTCGACGCATCCTGCGGCGGCTGGAGAAGTTGGCTCCGGAAAAAGGCAGACTTTTTGATGTCGGGGCGGCCACTGGTCTGTTCCTTGATGAAGCCCAGAAACGCGGCTGGCAGGTCTCCGGCATCGAACCCAGTCGCTGGGCAAGAGAGCAGGCCAGGATAAAATACGGCCTCAACCTGTATCAAGGGTCCTTAGAAACATTTGAGACTGACCAACTATTTTATGACGTTGTTACTTTGATTGATATCTTGGAGCATACACCTAACCCAAGGCTGACAATGAAAAGGGCCAACGGCCTCTTAAAAACGAACGGCCTTCTGGTTATTGTCACTCCCGATTTGAATAGCTTGGCCGCCCGCTTGGCCGGTCGTGGCTGGTGGCATTTCCGGCCTGGACACTTGGGCTATTTTAACCGCCACAGCCTAAAGCATCTCCTGAACCTCACTGGGTTCAATGTCTTGAGCTGGCGACGCTACAGCTGGAGTTTCAGCCTCAATTATCTCCTCCGTCGGCGGCGCTTCCTTTCGCCGCTTTTGAATTTACCCGGATTGGCTTCTTTTTGGTCCAGAATTCCGATAAAATTGGCTCTGGGCGACTCCTTCGAGGTTTACGCTCAAAAAAAGGAAAAGGCTTGAACCCCTACTGCGAGGCACTGCGGCTTGAAAGATGGCCGCGGAGCACAGCCATCATCTTAGGAAGCATTGCCTATTTATCCCTCGAAGCAAAGAATTTCTCTTTCGCCGACACGCCGTCGCTTCTGCTGAAAGTTGGGGTAGCCTTCTTGCTCACTTGGGGCGTCTCCACGGTTAATTATGTAGTTAACGAAATCGCCGACGCACCCTATGACCGCCACCATCCCCTTAAGAGCCGTCGCCCCTTGGTCAGCGGAAGAATTAAAAAGGGGCCTTTTCTTCTTCTCGGCCTCTTCCTCAGCTTAGCCTGTTTTTCCTTTGCCCGGGTTTTTTTCGGCTGGGCCTTTTTTTTATCTCTTCTGGCCCTCCTTTTAGCCGGTTTTATTTATAACCTTCCGCCGCTCCGCACTAAGGATATTCCTTTCCTGGATTCAGTCTCCGAATCCGCCAACAACCCCATCCGTTTCTTTATCGGCTGGTATGCTTTGGCTTCTTCTCTTCACCCCTTACCCCCGTTGAGTCTGCTTCTTTCTTGGTGGGCCTTTGGCAACTTCTTGATGGTCGCCAAGAGACTCTCAGAACTCCGCTGGCTAAAAGACAAGGCTGGTGCCTACCGCCAATCTCTCATGAAATACTCCCCCACCTCGCTCTTAGTTGGGATGGTCGCCTCTAATCTTTTCTTTTTCGTTGGTTATATCTGGTTCTGTCTCCAGTTTCAGTTCCACCTTTATCTTTTCTACATTCCCTTTTGGGTTATTTATTTTTTGCTTTTTTTCTGGAAAACCCTGGCCGAAAAAGCCGTCATGGAAGAGCCGGAACGTCTCTTTCGTCGACCTCTCTTTGCTCTCTATACCCTCGGCCTGCTGCTTCTTTTCTTGATTTCTTTCCGCCGCTAAAATAAATTGAAAGGAAATCAGCCATGAACCTTTCCGAAATTACATTAAAACTTCTCTTGTCAATCGGGCTGGGGGGGCTCATCGGCTTGGAAAGAGAGATGAGCCAGAAACCAGCTGGTTTGAGAACGAATATCCTTATTTGCGTGGGTTCAACCATGATGATGCTGCTTTCGCAAATGCTCCTTCAAGGCACCTCAGCTTCCGGCGAAGCGCTGCGCGTGGCGGCGGCTGTTATTACGGGCGTTGGCTTTATCGGCGCTGGCACCATTATTCAGAGTCAAGGCGCCGTCCATGGGTTAACCACCGCTTCCACTATCTGGGCGGTGTCAGGCTTAGGCCTGGTCATTGGCGCGGGATACCAGGTGGTGGCTGTCATCTACACCGCCATCGTCCTAATCACCCTCATCTCTTTCCGGGCGCTCGAGGGCAAACTTCTAAAAAAGACACATCATCGCTATGAACTAAAAATAAAAGAAACCCGTGATTTCTTAGGCCAATTAAAAAGATTGGCGATTCATTTAGGGGTGCGGCTGGCAGACCTTTCTTTAAAAAAAGAACCAGAATTTATCCGGCTGAGCTTTACTCTTTTAGGGCCAGAAGAAAGGGAAGCCCAGTTTCATCAGAGCTTAGCCGACCTCAAAGACATCATCGAGTTCAAAGTTGAATAAAGTTAATCTGGTCGTGGCGACCACCAACCAAGGTAAATTAAAAGAAATTAAAGCTGCTTTAGAAGGCCTCCCGGTTCGAATCTTAAGCCTTAAGGAACTTAACCTGAACGTTGATTGCCCAGAAGAAGGGAAAACTTTTCGCCAAAACGCCCATGCCAAAAGCCTTTTTTATAGTCAATTGACCGATTATCTGACTCTGGCTGAAGATTCTGGTCTCGAGGTCAAGGCCTTGGGTAAAGCTCCGGGCGTTTTTTCCGCCCGGTTTGCCGCACCAGAGGCTAATGATGAAAAAAACATAGCTAAGGTTCTGGCCCAGCTAAGGAAAGTTCCTCCGCCCGAGCGACAGGCTCGCTTCATCTGTTATCTCTGCCTGGCCAAGAAAGGGAAAATAATCAAATGCGTCCGGGGTGAAGTCAGGGGATGGATAACTGAGGAAAAGCGGGGCGGCCATGGCTTTGGCTATGACCCCATTTTTTTCTACCGACCTTTCGGCTGCACTTTCGGAGAAATCTGTGTGTCTAAGAAGAACTTAGTTAGCCATCGTGGTCGAGCCCTGCGCCAAATGCGGCGATTCTTAGAAGAGTTTTTTGGGGCGGCTGCCAAAAGGGAAGCCGCCCCCTGATGATTACTTGTCCTTAGCCTCTTGACCAACAGTCACGCGGTCTTTAATCTGTTCAAAAACTCTCTCCCCGATTCCCTGAATTTTCAGCAGGTCCTCAACTCTTTTGAACGGGCCATGTTCTTTCCGATAATCGATGATCCTTTGGGCGATAGCGGGGCCGATGCGGGGTAATGTCTGGAGCTCTTCTAAGCTGGCGGTGTTGATATTTACCTTGGGAGAGGTCGAACTGGCGCTCGTCTGGCTCGAATTCTGCTGAGCAAGTAGAGGCCAAAGGAAGATAAAGAGAATTAATCCCGTCGCCAAGAAACGACGGCTAAGACCAAACATGGGTACCTCCTTTCAGCTTTCTTTTATGCAAATTAAGGGCCAACTTGGGAGCTGTATAATCTCAGTTAAAACAGGGGAAAAAATAGACGCGGCCAAGAGAGGTGCGCTTTATGGTAAACAGTCGGCGTCAATCAGGACGCCAAATTGACCACCCCTGTTGTCACTTAGCCCTACTATCTGGATTCCCTAATTCAATGATCAGAGGAGGTAGCCAATATTAAATTGGCCTTTTAGTCTCTCCAACTCTGCTCCTTGGTTAACTCGAAGGCCGGCCTGAGTTTTATCAGAGCGAAAGGTCTTGCCAGCTTCTCGGCTATGGTAAATGACGCCCAGGTTCGCCCTAAAAGCAGAGGCTAACAGCAGCTCCTGACCACCCACCAGCCCCCTAAGGATTTGGCTCTTTTATTTTTAAAGCTTTTCAATAATAGCGGAGGTAATTGCCGTATAATCTTTTTCTCCCCAACCGAGGTCCATGGCCTTCTTAATTATCTTTTGAATGCCCGCTAACCCTTCTGTTTCCAGCCCTAAGGACGCAGCCTCTTCTATCATTAAGGAGACGTCCTTATAGAGCAAGCGGAGAGGAAAGGTGGGTTGAGCATAATCCGCCTGCCACATGCGGTCTAGCTTTTTATCAAAATGATAAGCGTAAAGACTCGTCCGTCGCAAAACTTCCATGAACTTCTCCCGCGGCACCCCTCTCTTCTTTATTATTCCTAAACTAAAAGCGAAACAGGCTGTGAGCGAAGCGATAAGCTGATTCAGGGCCAATTTGAAAGCGGCCGCTTGCCCCACCGGGCCAACATAAACGGGCTCGGCTGAAAAACATCGGAGCAAAGAGAAATATTGTTTAAACTGCTCCTCAGTTGCGCCCACCAGAACGACCAACTCTCCCTTCTCCGCCTCCGCTATACTACCTAAAACCGGCGCTTCAAAATAGGCGCCACCGGCCTTGGCTACCCTTTGAGCCAGGTCAAGACTCTGTTGGGGGGAAATGGTGCCCATCTGAATAATTGTCCGGTTTTTTAAATCAACCGGGGAGCCCGAAGGAAAAAGCACCGCCTCGCAAGCCGGCGCATCGGCGACCATTAAAACCGTCACCGGCGAGGCCTCAATTGCCTCCTTAGGGCTCTCGGCCACCTTTGCTCCAAGCGCGGCGAGCGGCCACGCTTTCTCCTTAGTCCGGTTAAAAACGGTCACCTCGTTGCCGGCCTGAAGGAGCCTTACGGTCATCGGCCTCCCCATCAAGCCTGTCCCAATCAAGGTTATTTTCATCGCTGTCACCTCTTTTAGCCTAGCCAAAAAAATTTTAATTTATGATAATTTAAAATTGAAAGACTATTTTTAGAGTCTAATTTACCAATTAAGGAGACCTCATGGTTAACAGGTTCTTAATCTTTGGCTCGCTGGTTCTTTTTGCCTTGGCTTCAATTAGGGCCCAAGAGACGCTGCCAAAGCCTAAGGAGATTAAACTTCCCGCTCCCCGGCTCGAGGCTGGCCGGCCATTAATGCAATGCCTTAAAAACCGCCAGTCAAACCGAGAATTTAAGCCTGACTCCCTCCCGGCTCAAACTCTATCCGAACTCCTTTGGGCCGCCTACGGTATTAACCGGCCTGATTCTGGCAAACGGACCGCGCCTTCAGCCGTCAACTGGCAGAACATCGACGTATATGTTGCCTTGGCCGATGGCCTCTATTTATATGAAGCTAAAGAACACAGGTTGATTCAGGTTCTTAACGAAGACGTCCGCGGCCTTACCGGCACTCAGGAATTCGTCAAGACCGCGCCGGTCAACCTAATTTATGTCGCCGACTTAGCCAAAATCCCCCGAGGAACTGAGGAGGATAAGCGATTCTATTCGGCCGCCCACACCGGTTTCATCAGCCAAAACGTCTACCTCTACTGCGCTTCGGAAGGTTTGGCCACCGTGGTCCGCGCCTTGATTAATAGGGAGGAGCTGGCTAAAGCCATGAAACTCAGGCCAGACCAACAAATTATTTTGGCGCAAACCGTCGGCTACCCTAAGCAGTAGCTCGGCAACCTTCTGATTTTCGCTTGGTTTTTCGCCTTAAACACAGGGCAAAAAGCTTTTTTTATTTTGTGGCCTCTCTTCTATCCTGGCGAGGTTAGTTAATTAGCCTCCGAGATGGCATCGCTCCCTGGCTGCTTTTTCCCGCCTCGCTCTTCATAGACGTAGCCCGGAAGTCCGGGACGCCCTTTTTGCGAAAAGAATCAAGATTTTATTGACAGCGGCCAATTATTCTTTTAAATAAGATATATTCAGTCGAGAATGCTTACTTCCAAACCAAGAGGCTCGGCTCCAAGTTTTTTTACTTGCCTCGATGAATATCCTTTTTCCCAGCGAGGCAAATTAATTGGTAAAAATTATTAATCAAAATGATACCACCACGGTATCATATTAACGACCGCTTATTTTTAGGAGGTTTCAAGTGAACCGCAAGAAAAATTTCTTTGGCTTCCGTCCTTTTATCTTTTTCCTCGTTCTGTTTTTCAGTTTTCTCTTCCTTTTCTCCCAGCAGCCTAAGAAACCAGCCAAGATTCAGTCCACTCCTCCCGAGGTCAGGCTCCAGGGATTTGCCAAACACTTAGAGATGAAAAAAGCTTCCCCCTTCAAGGACTTAAAGTGGCAATTCCTTGGCCCCACCAACGTGAGCGGCCGCGCCACGGATCTGGCCGTTGTTACGCCCAAAGGCAAGAATTACACCCTTTATGTGGCCACAGCTTCTGGTGGTGTCTGGAAAACAGAGAATGAAGGGACGACTTGGGTACCTGTTTTTGACCAGGAGCTTTCGACCTCCATCGGCGATATCGCCATCGCTCCTTCTAACCCTAATATAGTCTGGGTTGGCACAGGGGAGGCCAATATTTTCCGTAGTTCCCATCCTGGTTGCGGTATCTATAAATCTACCGATGCTGGCAAGACCTGGCAGCATATGGGCTTGACTGACACTAATACCATTGCGCGGATTGTTATTCATCCTAAAAATCCTGAGGTC
>CAZVIN010000061.1:0-22247 GCA_964627255.1 uncultured Eubacteriales bacterium | reverse complement strand
CGGGTGAAATAAAGGCCAGTCTGGAAGCGCTTGCGCAAATAGGTTTCGTTGAACCGGGCAGTAGTCAAACTTGAATAAAGATCACCAAGGTCGTCAATCAGAGGGAGGTTAGCTACCTCTTTTTTCAAAGGAATGGGGAACCAGCGATGGACATAACCCACACGCAAATCAAGGAAGGTATTCTGGTTTAGGATATAGTTGATGATACCATTGCCAGTATATCCTTTTTCATGATCCCAGGTACGCGTAGAAATAAAATTGGTTCTTGAGCCCGGCTCTTCATACATCGGTCGGTAAATGTCAACAAAGTTGAACATGCCCATGAACTTGATCTTGGTCGATACTTGCGAAGTTAACTTGAAAAAGCCCATTTTTTCTTCATGGGTCCAGTTATAAGGATTGTGGGTGCGGCCGAAAAAGTCGGTCCAGGGTCCGATGAAATTGGTCTTTCTTTCCAGTTTGATGTAGCGGCCGTTAGTAAAGAACCAGACCTTATCAATCATAATGGGACCGCCCAGGGTAAAGGAGCCGTCGAACCAGCTCTTATCCACCTCGGGCTTGGCAATCTTCATGGCGTTAATCTGCTCATCGGACCAGAGGTGCTGGTTGAAGCCCTCTCGGGTGTGGTAAACTGTGGCTCCGCCTGAAAACCTATTGCCGCCGCTTCTGGTGACAACATTGACATAGGCGCCGTCGGTATAGCCAATGGAGGCCGGGTGACCAGCGGTAATGATTTCAACTTCATCCATGACATCAAAATTGATATTGGTCAACGTATACATAACCACGGGGTCGTTCATGTTGACACCGTCAAAGGCAGTGGTGTTGCCTCGGACTGTTGCGCCGTGAGCTGTAAAAGTCCTGCGATAAGTTGCCCCTTCAGAGACGACGCCAGGAGCTGCGGTCATGATGTCATAAAGGTCACGACGCATAGGGATATTTTTAAGCATGTTAGAATCGACAGTAACCGCCAGCTTGCTTGACTGGACATCAACTACCGGCGAAGCGGCGACAACGGTTATTTCCTCTTCCACCGCCGCGACTTCCATTTGAATATCCACGGTAACAGTCATCCCGACCCGGACAATGATATCTGTCCTTTCCACCGTCTTAAAGCCCTTGAGTTCAGCCGTCACCTTATAGACGCCAGGCGGCAAAGAGGGAAAACGGTAAGAGCCGGTTTCGGTGGTGACAAAGGAGCGAGTTCCCATCATAGCCGGCGAGGCGATAGTAATTGTAACTCCGGGCAGAGGATTCCCCTCGGTATCAGTAATAATACCTCTGAGGGAACCAGTCTGCTCCTGGGCCCAGAGCCCCGCCAACATAATTAAAGAAAAGACCAAGGAAAACCAAAAACTTTTCTTCATTTTTCCTTAAGCCTCCTTTTCCTTAACCCTATAACCCTTCTTTCTTCCCTGAGGGAAGAGAGAAAAACCTTTACCCCACATTTGATATATTGTATTTGCTAACTCCCACCTCCTTTTAAAGAATCTTTTGATTTTTTTTATCCTCCATTAAATCATATCTTAGATAAATATTTTTACTATTTATAAATAGCTGCAATTTTTATGCCAACCTCCATAGTTTTTCCTAACTATCTGAATATAAACCAGATAGAGCAAGGAATATGGCCAGCATAGCCCCATAATAATTCAAAATTATGAATAAATTCAATTATTTGAATTCAAATAATTGAATCGGGCAGATGGCTAATCTGATCTAAAGCTGATTTGAGGCCTTTTATGCAGGTTGAACTGAAAATATTTAAGTCCCTTGGTTGCTTAAAAAATTATTTCTTGAAAACCTAAGTCCCAGTATTTTGCCCCTCAGGCCTGAGCAACGGCGGCCATATTTTTGGGAAGTTCATTGCGGCAATCCGGTGTTTCATACTTCAAATAGCGGCTTCCGTTGGCTAAGGAATCCCGAATCTATCAGAAAAGGAATCCCCAAAGGATGTCGCTCAATTATCTTTTGGGAGGAAGATTCTCCTGGAATAAAAAAGGGAGGGCCCTCTGGCCCTCCCTTACGCTTCTTTTCCTTTTAGAAGCTGTAGCGAGCGCCCACTCGGAAAGAACGGACGCCGTAGCAGCTGGTAATCAGGCCATAGACAGTGGAAATTTCATAGGTGGCAGGTGTTTTATCGAACCGGAGATAGGGGTCAGGATTCTGGTTGACGTTGACCCCGTTGCGGCCAGCCAGGTTAAAGATGTCGACATATATGCCGACCTTTCCGTAATTGCGCATCTTAAAAGTTTTTTCCACGCGCAGGTCAAGGTTGGTATAGGGCGGATTGCGGCGACTTCCGGGCGTTTCGGCGTTGACTGAGACATAGGCTTGCTGGACTTGGGCGGCAAAACTGGCGGGGAAGTAAACGCGAGCAATTGTCCTTCCCCAAGGAGAGCCAGAACGGAACTGGAGATAGGCGCTGATGATGAAGTCATAAGGCAGGATATATGTGCCCATGAGTCGGATTTGCAGCGGTCGGTCAAAATCAGTAGAACCATAGGCGTTGATTAGAGTGTTGGGGTTATCGAACATGCCGCTTTCGCCCTCAGTCGCGCCATAAGTAGGGGCGGCATTGCCCTTAAAGGAACTGTAAAGAACTGAACCGTTAAGCTGCCAGCGGTTGGACATCCGCTTATCAAAAGTCAAGATTACCGCCCAATATTCTCTTTTCGCCTCGGGAGGGTTCATTCCTTTCCAGGTAGGAACTGGCCTGTCTATCCTCAACCCATAAACGGTCATCTGCTGGTCATCGGAAGTACCCCACTTGCCGTCATAACCAGGGTCAGTGAAACTAAAAGGTAGCCAGATTAACCCTTTTTCATCCTTAGCGGTAGCATCGTAGCCATTATTGAGGTCAGTATCCTCGACGATGTTTTTATTCTGGCGCCACATGAACTGTAGCCCGAGCTTAAAATCCTTATAAACTTCCCTTTCTAAAGCGGCCACTACTTCGTTCATGTAAGGGCATTTTAGGTCTTTAATATAATAATTGTAGTTAGGGTCCTGATTGGGATAAGAGGTCAAGACATAATTATCCACTGGCGGGAGGTCCATTAATTTGTTTTTGTTCAGGTCATACCAGTAATAGTTGATCGAGGAGGCACCAAAAATTTGGGCTGCATTGTATTTGGCTGACCAGACGGGTTCATAATAGCGGCTAAAGGAAACCTTAAAGGCGGTCTTGCCGTCACCAAAGAGGTCATAAACCAGGCCAACTCGAGGGGAGAAAGTCTTGAATTCGACCACTTTTTTCCAGGGGGTGGTAAGCTCGTCAAAGGGGAAATAAGGTGGTAATGTCGGGTCAGCGTACCACTGAGCCCTTAAAGCCTCCAGAAGCGCGTTGGGGTCGGTTATGGCCGGATTAAGTTCATAGGGGCCGTATTTATACCGAAGCTTTGGTCTGGTCTGTTCTGGCTCATACTGGTAGGAATAATCAAAACGGAGGCCGAGGTTAATGGCCAGCCTGCCTGAAACCAGGCTATCCTGCACATAAGCGGAAAAACGGCGGGTATTATCCTGAACATCCCACTGGCCCTTTTCGGGCGGGCAAGTCCGAATGCGCAGCCGGCCTCTTGCTCCGGTGGTAGAATAATAATAGGGGTTCTTGGCGTTCCAGTCAGCCCAGTAGGAGTAATAAGGGTTAGCCCGGTACCAATCGCGGTGATATTCCGTCTGTTCAAATTCGGCTCCGGCCTTGAATTCATGGGAAGCTCCAAGAAAGTCATCACGGAAATGAGTTAAGGAACCAGTAATAGGAATCTTGATCCGATGATATTCATCATTATAATCAGAGGAGCCCCAGTAAACCTTGACGTTATTGCAATAAAAGGAAGGTTGACCTTGGGTGCGGGAAATTATAGGGAAATAGCGCCAGACATAGGAACCACGAATATCAATGAAA
Organism: uncultured Eubacteriales bacterium; assembly: GCA_964627255.1. GTDB lineage: Bacteria > Acidobacteriota > Aminicenantia > Aminicenantales > CALLJL01 > CALLJL01. The sequence continues at coordinate 18,340 of CAZVIN010000061.1, read as the reverse complement.
GTATTTTGATTTAATACCCAATTGAACTGGTGGGTCGTCGTATAGGTGTTTTCATGATTCCAGATTTCGGTGAATTCATAAGAGATGTTCGTACCGACACCATTGGAATATACCGGCTCATAAATATGGTTATAATGGAGCATGCCCATGTAGCGTAGGTTCTTCGATACCTGAAAGGTTAACTTGACAAAGCCCATCCACTCTTCATGCCTTAAGTCATAATGGGGGCTGTTGGTAAACCCGAGCTTCCACATCCTCGTCTCCGGGGTTCCTGGATAAGCTTGGTCCCAGGTTAACCGCCGGCCGTTGATGAAAAACCAGATGCGGTCTTTGATAATCGGCCCGCCCAAGTTGAGCGAAGCGTCGCGAGAATCAGTGTATTTTTCCGGCGGGTTAACGCCGAGAGCCGTGATTTGTTCCTTAGAAATTAAATCTTGAGCTAAACTCTCGCCAGTATAGTAGATAGTGCCGCCGCCAGAAAATTTATTGCCGCCGCTTTTAGTCACGATGTTAATGTAGGTTGAGTCAGCCTGACCAACTTCAGCCGGCAGAGAAGCCACCTGAAACTCAATTTCTTCGTAGACATCCACGTTGATGTTAACCATTGAGTACCAGGTTGCGGGGTCGTTCATGGGCACACCGTCGAGGGCGTAGAGCTGGCTTCTTACCGTACCCCCAAGGATGGAAGAAGTTCGGCGGTAATCAGCGCCGTCAGCAATAGCCCCCGGAATGGAGTTCTGGATATCATAGAGGTCGCGGTTCATCGGGATACTGGTCAAAAACTGAGTGCCGTAGTTGATGCTCATTTTGGTCGATTGAACATCGACTACGGGCGAGGCGGCCACCACTGTCACCTCTTCCTCCACTTTGGCTACTTCGAGTTCAAGGTTAATCTCGGTGGTCTTGCCGACGCTCACCAAGATGCCTCTCTGAACCAGAGTCTTAAACCCGGGCATCTCGACTTTGACTTCGTACTCGCCGGGCGGAAGAGAGGGAAAACGAAAGATACCAACCTCAGAGGTAACAAAAGAATTTGTTCCCATCAGGGCCGGACCAGAGATAGTAACCGTAGCCCCAGGCAAGGGATTACCTTCTTTGTCGGCGACTTTACCGAAGATAGAGCCTGTCTGTCTCTGAGCTTGAGCGAAAAGGGCAAAACCAAAAAGAAGGATAGCCGCAATTATTAATTTCTTTTGGTTCATTCAAACCTCCTTTCTTCAATTTTTGCCTTTTAAGTTAACGAATTGAATTTTTGCTTCCTGTCCCTTATCACCTCCTTTGCTTGGATTTTACTGCGCCTTTGTGCCCTTTGTAAAGCCGCAAAGAAAGAAATTTTTTTTTAATCACTAAGAAGATATGCAAAATTTGTGCCAAACAAAAAATCGCTTAGCAGCCTTAATTCATCGCAATTTGGCCTGATGGCCGATGGTAACGCTTCTTCGGTTCGCCAAAAAAATACAAATATTTGAATCGATTCAAGCGATTGAATTCAAATTATTGAATCAAGGGCCTAAGCTTGGGTTCTCAGGAGCTTAAACCAAGCCAGTAAGCCGGCGCCGACAAAACCAGCATTATTTTTTAAGACGGCGCGGCGAATCCGGGTGGAGGCGAAGGCTGGCCGAAAACAACGGTTCTTGGCTTCTTTTAGAGCTGGTCGAAGAAGGAGGTTTCCTGAAGCCATTACCCCTCCTCCCAGGACAATCTCCTCGGGGTTGAGGGTATTAATGATAATCCCAAGGCCAATCCCCAAAAAATAGCCAGCCTGGGCAAAGCTTTTTTGGGCCGCCTCTTCGCCTTCTTGGGCTCGGCTCGCCACCTCAGCGGCGGTTCTAAGGTCGGTTTTTCCGCCAAAGCTAAAATAGTTACGGACAATAGCCTGGGCCGAAACCTCGGTCTCCAGGCAACCTCGGTTGCCGCAGTGGCATCGTTCGCCTTCAGGGTTGACGGTGACATGGCCGATTTCCGCGGCAAAGCCAGCAGCGCCGTGCCATATTTTCCCGTTAAGGATTATCCCTGAGCCGACCCCTGTTCCTAAGGTTAAATGGACTAAGCTGCGGGGTCTTTTCTTGGCTCCAACCCACCATTCTCCGTAAGCGGCCAGATTAGCGTCGTTATCCAGCCAAAAGGGCACCGGAAAGAGCTTTTGAAGAAGAGGTCGCAGCGGCAGGCCATCGAGTGCGGGATAATTCGGAGACTGAAGTACTATTTCCTTTTCCGGGCTGAATATTCCAGGAAACCCAAAACCGGCGGCCAGAATTTTTCTTGGCTTGGCTTGCCTCTTCAGCCGGTCCCAGATATGGCTAATAGTAGAAACTAAATCAGAAATATCGGGCGGGGTCGCCGCGGCGCCTTTAAAAAAAACCTGGCCTTCTCCGTCGACCAGACCAAATTTGATTTGCGTCCCCCCGATGTCCAATCCTGCTGCTAAGCCCATCGTCTCTCTTTAAAATGCAGATAATTCTCAGCCCTGAAAATTAAATCAGCGAGATGTCCGCTTCCGGCCGTTTGCTATCAGCTATCTTGGCCTCAATTGGGAAAATCTATTTCCAGGCGATGGCCGCATAATTTACCGGCGCAAAGAGGAGCTCGTTTAGGGCATCAATATTCTGGTTAAGAATCGTGGTTTTTTCATCCGCTCCCGGAATTTCCTTAAGTCTTTCAGCTTTTAAAGGGGCGGCATAGCGAATCTCCACTTGCTTGAACCCGGCAGTCTCCAGGAGAAAGCGCAGGGATTGAGGGTGGATTGGCTTTTCATGGGAAGGGTCAAGAAGATAAACTTGAACCAGGGCAAAAACCGACGCCGGGTTCACGGTTTCTAAAACTAAAACACCAGATGGTGCCAGCTTGAGATAGCAAAGGTCAATCATTAACTCCAGGACAGCGGGCGCTAAATGTTCGATGACCTGGGAAGAAAAAATGCCGGCTAAGGAGCCGTCCTCGCAACTGGTCAGTGCCTCGACCAAATCCTTTTTTTCACAGGGAAGGCCTTTCTCGCGACAAAGGGAGATCATCTGGTCATTGAGGTCAACGCCGATAGCCTCAAGGCCTCTTTCCTGCAGCAATTCGACCATTTCTCCGCGGCCACAGCCAAGGTCGAGGATTTTGCCCTTAGCGGGGAAGAGAGAGGCGTAGTTTTCTAATTGCTTTCTTACTTCTTCTTCCGGCCCTCGGAAGCGATTTTCAAAAGCCGCATAGCGCCAGTCTCGCAGGAGCACCGCCAGCTCTCTTACTGGAGCCGGCTCAAACTTTGGTTTTTCTCCCAAAGCCAAAAGCACCTCTTCCAGTTTAGCCCTTAAGAAATGAGACCTTTCGAGCAGAGTCTTGGCTTCCTGACACTCGGCAGCTAATTTTTCCACCCGCCACTCCAAGCTTTTAAAAATGATACCCACATGGTTACTTCCGAGGGCATCCCATTCTCGGTCCCGAGCTTCAGTCAAGTAGGAAAGAAGTTGGATGAGTTCTCCCATCTCCTGACGGGTTTGCTCAATAATTTGCTTCTGGTAATCAAACCAAAGTCGAAATGACTCAAGTATTTCGGCGGTCAAAGTTAGATAGGGTTCCGCCGATGAAGGCCGGCGAAGAAAAGAAAACGCCCCTTTCTTTGTCTTAACGGAATGCCTTAGTTGGCGAAGCTGGTCAAGAAGTTGTGTTAGCCTAACTTGAGCTTCAGTTAAAGCTTTGATTTCTCTTGGCGCTTTGAAGGCCGCGAGTTTTTGAGTTAGAGCTTCTTCTTGGGCTAAGCGCTCAGCGGCCAGCTTCTCCAGGACTCGCTTCATTCTTTCGGGCTGGGAGGATTGTTTCTATCCTTATCGACCCTTTTTTCTTCATCTTCGCTTCGCCCGCCGACAGACTTACGGAAGTTCTTGATTCCCTCACCGAGGGATTTGCCGAGTTCCGGAAGACGCCGGGCGCCGAAAATGATGACTACGATAAGCAAAATAAGAAGGAGCTCGGTCGGTCCGATTGGTCCAAACAAGAACATCACAGCCTCCTTTCGGCTCACGCCGGCAAAAACCTTTACCAAGATTAGCCTAAGCGAGATGGGGGCAAAAGTCAAGGAAGCCGAGAAATTTTCAATCTCCTCGGCGCTGGCTTCTTCCTTTTGTTGTAAGCAAATTGACGGTTTCCAAGTTTTCTGCCATGATATGGGCTGATTCTTAAAAACGAATATTAAACCGTGAGTTAACGAAGGAGGCTGAGCCTAATTAAGCTCAAGGATATAAATATCTATCAATCTAATTTTAAGAGCGGACCTAAAAGGCGAGAATGGTTGGGATGAAGAGTTACTTTGAGGCCAAAGGCGGGGAAAAGATATTTTTTGCCAAAAAGAGGAGGCACTAATGCGACCAGCCTTTGAATGGCAGGACGGAAAGCTTCTTCTTCTTGACCAGCGAAAGCTGCCTTTTGAAGAAACCTATATTGCCTGCTATGACCATGAAGAAGTGGCTCAGGCCATCGAGACCATGGTCGTTCGAGGAGCTCCCGCCATTGGGGTGGTGGCCGCGTTTGGTGTCGTCCTTGGCCTAAAAAAATTAGCTAAGGGAAAGCCCGTTGCTGAGGCTTTAGAGATAGTTATTGCCCGCCTAAGTCAAACCAGACCCACAGCCCGTAACCTCTTCTGGGCCTTAGAAAGAATGAGGCAGGCTTATGACCGAGCTCAAGGCGAAGCCGAAGAAATTATTATCCAGCGCTTGCTTCAAGAAGCTCAGGCCATGGAAGCGGAAGATGTGGCGACCAATAAGAAGATTGGCTCGTACGGAGCCTCGCTTATTTCTGATGGCTCAACCCTCCTCACTCACTGCAACGCCGGCGAGCTCGCTACTGCCGGCTATGGAACAGCCTTAGGCGTGGTCCGAGCTGCCTGGGAAGAGGGGAAGAAAATCAAGGTTCTGGCCTGTGAAACCAGGCCTTTTCTGCAAGGAGCCAGGTTGACTTGCTGGGAGCTGCGCCGGGCTAACATCCCGGTTACCCTGATTACAGACAACATGGCTGGCTGGCTGATGCAAAGAGGCGAGGTCCAGCTCATTATCACTGGTGCCGACCGCATCGCTCGTAATGGCGACACAGCGAATAAAATTGGTACTTATTCCTTAGCGGTTTTAGCCAAAGAAAACAGGATACCCTTTTATATCGCTGCTCCCTTTTCCACTATTGACCCGCAAATTAAATCGGGCGAGGAAATTCCCATTGAAGAAAGAAACGCTGACGAGGTGCGCCGGGTTGGCCAGTGTTGGGTCACTTTGCCCGAAGTTCCAGTGCGTCATCCCGCCTTTGATGTTACACCGTCCCGGTTGATTACGGCGATCATCACGGAGAAAGGCCTTCTTTGGCCGCCCTACGAGGAGGTAATCGTCCGCTTGTCTCAATAGCGCAATAATTTTTATGCCGAAAAAAGAAAAGAAATTAAAAAAATCAAGGCCACCTTCGCCGGCTCCAGGACTTATCCTGGCCATTGAGACCAGCTGCGATGAGACCTCGGCCGCGGTCGTCAGCTTCGAGCGAGAAGTGCTGAGCAGCGTTGTCCTCAGTCAGGACCTCATCCATGCTCCTTTTGGCGGTGTCGTTCCTGAACTCGCTTCCCGTCAACACCTCAAAACCATTCTTCCCGTCGTCGATGAAGCTCTCTTCAGGGCTCAAACTAAGCTTGAGAGTATCGAGGCCTTCGCGGTTACCCAAGGGCCAGGTTTGATTGGTTCGCTTTTAGTCGGCGTCTGTTTGGCTAAGGGCCTGGCCTATTTTTATCAACGACCTTTGATTGGGGTTGACCATCTCGAGGCTCATATCGAGGCGGTTTTTATGGACTATCCGGATATTCCCTTGCCCGCCTTAGCCTTGGTCGTTTCCGGCGGTCACACTTCTCTTTTTCTACTGCCGGAAAGACTTCGCTACCGTCTTTTGGGCCGAACCCGGGATGATGCCGCCGGTGAAGCCCTGGACAAAGTGGCCAAGTTCCTCGGTTTAGGCTATCCAGGAGGTCCGGTTATCGAAAAGTTGGCCGAGGCCGGGAATGCTTCCCGCTTCCCCTTTGCTCTTCCCAGAATGAAAGATAACAGCCTGGATTTCAGTTTTAGCGGGCTGAAGACGGCTGCCCTAAAATATATAAAAGAAAAAAGACTTTCCTCAGTTAGTCCCGAGTTGAAAGATTTTCTGGCCAGCTTTGAGTCAGCCGTGGTTAATTCTTTGATTGATAATCTTAGTTTGGCTGCGATGAATCATAACCCTGAAGCCATCCTGCTTGCCGGCGGCGTCGCCCGCAACCGCCGGTTGCGCCGTGGCTTTCTGGAATTGGGAAAGGAAATCGGGGTTAAGGCCTATCTTCCAACGCCCGAATTGTGCACGGACAACGCGGCCATGGTAGGCGCTTTAGCCGCCTTAAAATTAAAAAAAGGTCTTCCCTTACCTTCGGTCTTGGAACTCGATGCTTACGCCCGCTTTACCGCCGGCCGGGAATAATCTGGAAGAGAAATGGTTCCAGGAGCATGGACTCGGAAGAAAGGTGTTTCAGTTTGACGGTTATCTCATAAAGAAAAAGATGCCTTCTTTTATAGGCTGGCGGCAGGTCAACTTCAAGTGAGCTTCGAGCGCGGCGGATGCGCTCTTCGGCCAGTGGCTGGTCAAAAGCCTGAAGAGAGAGGTTATAATCACCAGTCTCTGACCCGAAGATGAGCTGAATTCTCTTGAGCTCCTGGCGAGCGCTAAATATAAACCGGTAGGGTTTTTCCAGATGAAGATAAAAATCACCCGCTTCCTTGGCAACTACTCCTTTACCCAGAGAGAAGAGATAGAAACCGAGAGAGCGCTGAGGGGAATAGGTGATGGTTTTAAGTGGATAAAGGGCCGGCCGCGGAAAGAGCACCCATAAAAACAAGGCTAAGGCGAAAAGAGCTAAACAACTGCCTTGCCCGAACCCGCCCTGATAGAAAAACCGGTGACGGCTGAAGGCGTAAGTCAGAAGAAAAAGGCCAAGCAAAAATATCCAGAAATAATTAGGCCAATAATTAATATTATTTATTTTTATAAAAGAAGGGAGCCACGAGGGCAGAAAGAAATGGGTATTGCTTAGGTAAACAAAAAGGTCGCCTGGTCGGGAGGTGAATTCATGGGTAGTCGGTTGATAAAGGAAGGTGGGATGAAAAAGGAGTAAGCCCGTTAAGAGGAAGCTGATCAGGACCGAGAGGGAGAAAAAATGGCGAAAAACACTTTTTTGATTGGAGTAAATAAATTCGCCAAGCGCCAGAATCCCAATCCAAATAATAGGCGTTAAAACGCGCGCTTGGGGCGAATATCCCTGGCGGTGAGTGAAAAAGGAATAATTGGAAAGAAAAGGTAAGCAGATAAAGAGCAGAGAGAGAAGAAGTCTCTTAGCTCGCTTAGCCAAATCGATTATCCCGGCTAAAGCAAAAAAATAGAGGGGTGAATAAAGCAACAACCCGTCTCTCTGGTCGAGGAAATAATCCAGCAGAGATTCAACGCGTTGTCTCCAGGGAATCTCCAGCACCATTTGCCGAAAGGCCCGCAACTGCTCGCTAGTCATTACTCCTTCATAAACGGCGATCGGCGAAAAAGTCCCGTAAAGCTGGTAGATGAAAAAATAGAATAGAACCTGGGAAATAACCGGCAGGAGCAAGAAAACCGCGGCTGCCCCTTTAGCCTGGTAATGCCGCCATAGTCGGAAAACACCGATAAGGAGAAGTGGCCAGAAAATAAAATTGTATTTAAGCCCGAACCAGGGGAAGGTGCCCAGAAGAAAACCCAGCCCTAAAGCTTCGAGCCAGGAAGGAGGATGGGGAGCGATTAAGCGTCGAAAGATAAGTAAAGAAAAGAAAGCCATGGGCATTTCAGGATAGAGATGGTGGGAATAAAAGAGCACTGGAGGCGTAAAGCTCGTCAGAAACCAAAGGCCTAAGGCCAGGCCTTCCCGACCCCACCTTTGGCGAGCTAAAAGATAAACCTGAAGGCTAAAAAGCGCGGCCCAAAGGCTTAGGCTGCCTTTGAGAATAAAAGTTAAGATTTTGCCGTGGAATAATTGGCTAAGGGCATAAAAGGGCATCATCAGGACTGAAATACCCGGTAAATTGATGGGGTAAATATAATCTTTGCCCTTCCGGCCATAGCGGCCGTAGATTCCCAATTTTAGGCGGGGGTGTTCTTCGCGGGAATAAAAGGCGTAGTAATCCTGCCGCGCGTAGTTATTGGCCAAATTGATATCTCCGTCATAGAGTAAGCTATGAGTGGTCAAAAGATAATTGGGTTCGTCGCCAGAAAAAGTTATGCCCTCGAGCACCAGAAGGAGCGTTGCGGCTTGATAAAGCAGAAAGGCCGCAAAAAACAAAATAACGAGTTTTCGCCGGCGGGGGAGAGAATGGAAATAGTTTATTAAATGCCTGAGGCAGCCAGTTAATCTCTGAGTAGCCTTTTCATAAGCCAAAAGGCCGATGCTTAGCGAAGCCAGAATAACGAAAAGGACAAGGAGAAGAAGTCGGCTAACAAGGTCCTGACGGCTCCAATAAAAGCGAAGGAGGAAGGGAGAAAGGAGAAAAGCCAGCCAAGGCGAGAAAAGAGAAAAAACTGTTCTCCATGTTTTATCCGCTGAGAAATAGGGACGAAATACGCGAACCCAAAAAATCCCGAGGGCAACAAAAAACAGGCAGGACAGAATAAATAAAACGCTCCAGAGGGAAAAGTCAAAGGGATAGGAATGGTGGAAGACAGAGAGGCGCTCGACCCTGATGACGAGTAAGAGGAAAAGAGCCAAGCCAGAAGATAGACCGACTAAGAAAATCATGCTGGCAAGGTGGCGTTTGAGACTCATTTGTTTGAGGTATATTTTAGATTATCGAGTCTGTCAAGAAGACCCTCTTGGCTGGAGGCGAAAAACTTAAAATTAAGTCTCAAACTAAGATAAAAAAATGACTGCGAGCCGCCAATTCAATATAGGTTAGGCTAAAATCCACCCTGACTTTTCCCCGCGATCGGCTTGGACGGCCTCTTAAACCTTGCCTAAACAATAATGGTTCTTCCGACTTTCTTGGGAGCAAAAATAAGATAACATCATGACGCGATGCCCCTCTTAACGAATCCACATCAGGCAGGTTTATTGGCCATGAAGCTAATTAAAAGAAAACCGACAAAATATGAGAACGACATAGCCAATTGGCTTTTAAAACTCGTCTAAAGCTGCCCATCAAAAGGCTCTCCACGGGCTTTTAATTCTCCAGGTTTACCCGCACCAAACCCAGAAGTTCCATAATGGAAATGAAAAGGTTGGCTCTTCGGCGGTCGGGACTAAAACGCAGCAGCAGCCGGACCAATCTTACGCCTTAACGTTTGTTATTTTCCCATCGGGTTTAATTTTAAGGAAAGCTGGCTGAAAAGACCATCGCTTGGTAACCCTTAAATTCCAGACGCAGGTCAGCCGTCATTTTTTCCAACCCCTTTTGAGTCTGGTTCAGATAGACCACTTGGATTTCTTTTTTAGTTTCAGGGGCGGGTACCCTTTCCTTTTCTTCTTTTTTGGCTTTGTAATCTTTGATCAACTGAGCCAAAACCAGGGGCAAATTTAAGATTGATACCCCGATGGTATTAGGGTCTCTTCCAGAAGGATGGACCGGGCCGTAGGGTGAATACCGGCCATCAGCCGGCGGCAAGGTTAATTGAACGGGAGGGGTAAGCTTTATCGTACTCTGGCTTTGGGCTAAAAGCTTTTCTCCAAGAAGAAGCGAAACCCGATAGCTCCGGCTAACTTCAGACGGGGCCGGAGAAGAAAGCACTAACTCCGAAGAAAGGTTCACATCGATGGAAATTTCTCTCCGGATAATAAGGTCGTCCACTTTTAGGTCAAGAAGAAAGGCGTGGAGGCCACTTTGCCTAATTAGAGAGCTGCTTTCTAAGCTAAGAGTGTTTAGGCCCCGCTGCAGCTCGCCAGCCTTGATGGTTTCTCCCTCAGAAATCAGTTTAAAAAAGGCGGCGTTAATCATTTGAATAGCAAGGACAAAGCGGTCAGGAGGCGAAAGAGAAGGCGAGGTTTGAGCCGGAATTAAAAAGGAAAGGTCGCTAACCCGAGGATAGCGCGCTTGCCATTGACGCAGGTAAGCCCAGATTTCGTTTTGGGCGGAGCGGGGCAGAAAATCGAAAAAAGCCCCTTCTCCTTGGTGCTCTTCAAAAAAACGCGCTAACCAGGTGTAAGCGTTGGTTCGGTCGTTATTTTTTTCAAAGGCAAAGGCGAGGACGAGCGCCGCAGTAGGCTTATCCAGGCCATCCAAGGAAGCGAATTGCGGCTCGAGGAAAGAAATCATTTCTGACCAGTCCGCGTGACGAAGAAAAAGAGAGGCCAACTCCGACCGCCAGTCTCCGGTCTGGCTGGTTAAAGGGGATAGAAGAGTTCCCAGGATGGCGACTACTATTATTAATTTGCCTTTTAGGTTCATCCCCGGCTCTCTTCGCACTCAAAGATAATTATTAGCTCGAGAGAGTCAAATGGAATGGCTGCGGGAAAACGGGGAAGGGGCAGGCTGAGATTCACGGCTTCTAAGGCGGCACGGTCAAAAGAGGCTTTTTGAGAGGAATTAACGATGCGCATAAAGCTTATTTCCCCGTTTTTGTCCACCGAGACCTGAAGACGGAGGGTGCCTTTCTCTAAGGGAGCGCGGGAAGCAGCAATCTGCCAGTTTTTCTGCAGACGAGAGACAACTTCCTGAGCCCAAGGGGAAAGGTCATAACCAGGGCCTTCAATGGCGACCTTAGGAATTTGGCTGACAACATCATAAGCACCACCTATTACGCCTGTGCCTGCTTCCCCCTTTTTTTTCTCTTTCCCTGGCTCAGTGGCCAGAACATAACGCCAATAATCATGCGCTGAGCCGGGACGCGGCCCTTCTTTAGCGGCTACGTCACCCTTTTTCTCTGGGGGAGCAGGCAGGGTTAAAGTAAAAGAAGAAGTTCCCGAGGCCGCTCTTGGCTTAAGGTTAAAAGGGGGGAGAGGCATGGGGCCAGGGGGTCTGGTCCCAGCTGAAGGAAGGGCTGGTTCTTCCAAGAGGCCCAGTCTTTCCTCTAAGGAAAGAGGCGCCTTAGAGATTTCTCTTCCCGCCACCCCCGTCGGAGTTGAGCCCTTAGTGCCAGGGACAACTTTTCCCGCTATCGGAGAGGGTAGAAGGAGCCCTTCGCGGGGTACGATAACTACAGGAGTGACACTTACTGGGAAATTGATAATGGTCACGGGAGTTAGGGCTTGGATCAAAATAATGAGGACTATTCCATGGATAATTAAGGAGAAGATAAAAATAGCTGTCTTTTTGAGCCACTCTGTCCTCGGCTCTAAAGAGAACATTCTTTCCTCTTTTCTGTTTCATTATATTATAAACCCGAGAGGCGAGCCAGCGTTTCAACCCAGCCGTCCTCTACCACCTTGGCCTCAGCGCTTTTTAAATGACTAAGTTATTGAAAATAAAATACTTATAGCGACAAAAAAGTGGCTAATTGACTCCCCTCGAGGGTTGTGCTATAAACTCAAACCACCCTCCATTGAGGGTTCGGGAGAGGCAATGAGGCTTGTTATCAATGAGCTTGACCTCAGGAAGTTCAAGCGGAAAGCCAGTCGGTTTTACCCCCGAGAGATTTACGGTGTACTCCTGGGTAAAAAGCTGAAAAACCATACCTATAAAGTGGTTAAAATTGTCATTCCCCCTATCCGGGAAGCCACCTATGATTATGTCATCCCTGATTACCAGGAAATTGACCGAATTGTTTCCGATAGTGGACTGAGCTATATCGGGTCGATTCATTCCCATCCCCAAGCTCCGCCCACCGTTTCCAGTCATGATTATCAATACTGGGATAGAGATATAGTGGTGGGCATTCTGAGCGTGAGAAAAAGAAGCGTCTATAAAGTAACTGAATTGAAATTCTGGCGGAAAAATGCCTGTTTGCCCGTAAAATTCAAGACTTTTCGGCCAGGAGAAAACTAAATCAGACCGCCAGCCTTAATTTATGGCTTGAAAAAGTTTCTGTCTTTCTCCCTGATTCTTATGGGTCAAGGAGACAGAACCCGAGGTTCTTGCTTATTATTTAGTTTTTCGTTATCTTGTCTATCCTCTCAAGAAAAGACCATTTCTTTTTTTCGCATCAAGAAAAAATAATTCTTAAAGACATGATAGAGAACTTCGACCCGCGACAACGAACTAAGAAGGTTGTAGTTATTATGCCTGCCTATAATGCGGAAAAGACTCTGGAGCGGACCGTGGCTGATATCCCTCAGGAATGGGTTGATGAAGTCATTCTTACGGACGATGCCAGCCAAGACCGGACGGTGGAATTAGCTAAAAAATTGGGCCTCAGGGTTTTTGTGCATGAGAAGAATTTGGGCTATGGTGGCAATCAGAAAACTTGTTATCGGGAGGCTTTAAAATTAGGGGCGGAGATTGTGGTTATGGTTCATCCCGACCATCAGTATGACCCCAAAGTAATTCCCGACCTTATTTTGCCTCTTTTGAGGGACGAATGTGACGCTGTTTTTGGGTCACGGATGCTGGGAGGCAACGCCTTAGAGGGGGGGATGCCTAAATGGAAGTTTCTGGCTAATCTTTTTCTCACCGCCCTCGAGAACGCTGCCTTCTGGGTATATCTAACTGAATATCATTCAGGCTTTAGGGCTTACAGTCGGCGCTACTTGGAGCAAGTTAAATACGAGCTGAATTCCAATGATTTTGTCTTTGACACGGAAATCATTGCCCAAGGAGTTATTCATGGCCTGAGAATCAGGGAAATACCGATCCGGACGCGCTATTTTCCCGAAGCTTCGCAGATTGGTTTTTGGCGAAGCGTAGTTTACGGACTCTCGATAATTAAGACCGTCGTCAAGTATAAGCTTCATACCTGGCGAATCTGGCGCCAGGAACAATTCACTTAGCCTGGCCATCGTTATCTCACCCTCCTCAAACCTATAAAATTTCTTCCTGGATATTCAAAAAAGGTGACACCTAATAAATCGGTGACACCTTACCTATTTACCTAAATTTTAATTAATCGGTTATTTTCCATTTTATATGGCTGTGTTGAGCGAAAAATGGGTCAAAATCGGTCAAAATAGATGACAGCTCACCTGTTTGCCTAATTTTTACCCAGTTTTTTTTCTTCTTTCCCCTCCTTTTATAGATCGAAGAATAAGCTGACGATGACGGAAGTAGCCCTTCCGAACCGTTCGTGTCCTGACTTCCCTCAAGAGAGAAGAGAATCTGGCGATTCAATTTTGGGAGTCGAATTTTATCAGCGGTAACTTCAAATAACTTGGTGTTTTTAATAGAGAAAAGGCGTAGTACTGGTAAAGAGACAAGATTGGAATAAGATTAGAAACTGGCCGAGGGATAAAGGAGACGAGAAAATAACTTCAAACTCAAGAAGTGTTTCGATGCTATCAGCTTTTTAAGCGGAAGGAGAAGAGAAGGGGATTCTGGCTAATATTACCTTCCCTGGCCCCGCCCAGTTCAATCGTTAGCCAATAAAGGTAATTTTTCCTCAGGCGATAGGCAGGAAGAGAGGCGAGAAGCGGCCGAGTTTTATTAGCTCGGATTTCCCCTTTGAAGAAGGTATGGTCAAAATAGCTGAGCTGACAGGGTACCTTTCCGGCGGGCCATTCCAGCTCAATTTCTATGGCCGCCAATTTTTCTCTGGTCGTGAACCAAAAATGATAAGCCCGATTATCTTGGGGAAGAGAGAAAGTGCCAGGCTCTTTTAGCTTGGCGATTCGGGAAAGAGAATAGAAAATGACACTCTGGTTTTCTGGCCATCTTCTTGGTACGGGATGAGTCAGAACGAGGCGGGGATAATACACAAACCAGAAAAGAAGCCCGAAAAGGCAGCCACTGACCAAAATAAGTTTCATTTTCGAGCCAAGCCTTATTCTTAAATCAAACCGCCATTGAGTCAGCACTAAGAAACCGAGAAAAAGGGCTATCCAGATGTAATTAGGTAGCCAGTGGCTATTTTCGATTTTAAGAAACGAAGGCAAAATTGACGGCCAAGAAAAATGGAGGTGGCTGAGGAGATAGAAAAAGCCGCCCGCTCTCTCGGTTGTTCCTGCGGTCGTCTCCTGGTAGAGGTTAACGGGATAGAAAATCAACAGAGCCGTGGCTAACAGGCTATAAAAAAGGGTTATTGTGGTCAGCTCCTTGAGGTATTTTTTCTCGCAGCGGAGGAGAAAGTAGCCGAGAAAGAGGGCCAGCCCCCAGAAGCTGGCCACTAAGGGACGAGCCTGGGGGGCATAACCAGCTCTTTGGGTCAGAAAGGCCGAATTAAGGAAATATGGCCAGGTTAAAAAAAGAAGCAGCCAGGCGAACCGACTTCTTTCCCGCAGCATGAGAATGAGCCCGACAAAGGCCAGAAGATAGACGGGAGCATACAGGAGCAAGCCGTCTCTCTGGTCAAAAAAATAGCCGATAAGCGTTTCTAAGCGGAAACGAAAAGGAATGTTGAAGAGAATATTTTGGAGAAAGGAAAGAGATTGTCGGAGGTCCATTGTCCCCTGCCAGGAGACAGCCGTTGGGTTGAAGGAACCGTAAAGTGTCTTTTGAAACCAGAAATAAGCCCCGGAACCAATAACGACAGGTCCAAAAAATAGGAACAAATCTTGGGGCCATGATTTTTTTCTGAGAATTTTTACGGTGGCGTAAAGAAGAAGCGGTAGAATGATAAATAAGTATTTAAGCGAGTGGAACCAGAGCAGGAAGGACAGGAGAAGTCCGGCAAGAATCAATTTGGGGGAAGAAAGACGTTGACTTCGGGCGAACCAGCGGAAAATAGCCAGCGAAATTAGAGCGGCGATGATTTCGGGATAAAGGTGGATGGAATAAAAATAGATAGGGACGGTAAAAGAAAATATAACCCAGAGCCGGAGGGCGATAGAATCACTCCAACCCTTATCCTTAGCTAAAAGAAAAAGTTGAATGGAAAGAAGGCCACCCCAGAGCGCCATAGCTAGCCTAAGGATTAGCGGGAAAGCCCAACCGCCGAGCCTAAAACCAAGCCAATAGAATGGAATGACGAGAAACGAGACCCCGGGGGAATGGAAGGAGAGGCGGCTGTTGGCTTGGGCGCCGGGAACTGTATGGGGTTGGATGATAACTCTGGAGCCAAGAAAATGCTGGTAGTCTTTTTGCTCGTAATTATTGGCCAAATCGAAATCATGGTCAAAGACCAGGCTGTGGGCGATTATAAGATAATGAGGTTCATCGCCAGAAAAAGTTATGCCTCTTTGTTGAATGATAAAGGCCCCCAGTCCGTAAAGGAAAAAGGAAATTAAGAAGAGAATCAAAATTTTTTGCCTCCGGGAGCGCGACGCAAACCAGAGTTGAAGCCTGCCTTCCTTGGTCAGTTCTGTTCTTTTTTGTCGGGAAATAATGACCAGCCCGACAAGCGCTCCGGCCAGAATAATTCCGCTCATGAGGCGCAGGCGGCCATAAAGGTCCGAGCGAGTCAGGAAATGGCGCAAAGTAAGAGGCGCTAGGTTGAAAAGCGCGAAAGGCCATAAAGAAGGGAGGCTGGCCCTCAAAGCTTCAGCCCAGGAGATTTGGTTGATTTTCGCTAAAATGGTGCTGGAGATAAGATAGAAAGCAACAATTATTGTCAGGGAGATTAAAAAAAAGAGAAAAAAGGATAGAAAAGGAAAATCCAGCCGATGATGCCAGAAATCAAAATACCGGGCTTGATGCCAGAGGTTAAGGAAAGAGGCCAACCCCACGGCGCCGAAAATAATTGTGCCGGCCGTTAACCAGGGCTTTGGAACCTTCATGGCGAGACTATAAGGAAATTGGTTTTCCCTTGTCAACCTGCTGTCGGGCGGCAGTTAACCCCAAATAAAACTGGAAGCTTTTATTTCCGTATTAAATGATGATAGAAATAAGGTAGATATTGATGGCGAAGCCTGAGGATTTTTGGCCTTTTTCAGCCTAAACAGGCAACGAAAATTTATGAGGAGGCAAGCGGTGCGCAAGCCAAGTTTTAGAAAAAGTCAGCCCTTCCTTTTTTCTCTCCTCTTCTTGATTCTTTCAGCCTGGTTTTTCCCCGATTTGGCTTTAAGCTGGGGAAGCCAAGAAGAGGCAAAGCCCGCGCTACCGTTAACCTTAGAAGCCTGTATCCAGTTGGCTCTCAAAAATAATCTTAACTTGGCAGTGGAAAAATATGGCCCGGAGATAGCGGAGGCTTCAGTTGCCCGAGCCAAGGAAATCTTTTCGCCCCGACTTGATGTTAACTACGGAAATCAAAGACAGGAGAGCCCACCCTACTGGTGGATTCAGGGAGCGACAACAGTTATTACCAAGTACCAGGATTATGGTATTTCGTTTATTCAGTCAATACCTACGGGCGGCGCTCTGAGCCTTTCTCTTTCGAGCTACCGGTCTGACACTACCCAGGCCTTTCAGCTAATTAACCCTCGTTATGGCAGTACGCTGCGTTTTGACCTGACTCAACCTTTATTGCGCGGTTTTGGCCCCAAAATGAGCCGCCGAGAAGTCATCCTCGCCCAAAAGAATTTTGATGTAGCCCAGAAGCAGTATGAAGCGGCAATTATCGATTCTATTTATTTAGTCCAAGAAGCCTACTGGAATTTGGTCTATGCTGTCGAGAATCTTAAAGTCAAACAATATTCTCTCCAGTTGGCTCGTGACTTGTTGCGCAAGAATCAGAAAGAAGTAGAAGTTGGCAAGCTGGCGCCGATTGAACTCTTAAACGCCGAAGCCGAAGTGGCTTCCCGAGAAGCCGACATAATCCAGGCTCAAGGAATGGTGGAGCGGGCCGAGCAGGTTTTAAGGAATATCATCAACTTGGAAGCTGACCAAGAAAAAGCTGGTTTGAAAATAGTTCCCATTGACCAGCCGGTTTTTTCTTCCCGCGAGATTTCCTCCGAGAAGGCCTTGGAGGCGGCCTTAGCTCGTCGGCCTGAACTGGAGCAGTTGAGGAAAACCATCGAAGCCCGGCAGTTTAACCTTTCTGTGGCTAAGAATGAACTTTTGCCTCAACTTGACCTGCAGTTTTCTTACTGGAGCCCGGGAATATCCGGCGACCGGTTGCTCTACCTTAATGACAACCCTTTCTTTGGCGTCGTCATCGGCCGAGAAAAAGGGAGTGCCCTTGATTCGCTTCGTGACGCGCTGAAAATCCTCTATCAAAATTGGTCCCTATCCCTTAACCTTTCTATCCCTTTGGCCAGTATTACCAGCCGCGCCGCCTATGCTTCGGCTCGGTTGGAACTGGAACAAAGCCAAGCCAAACTCAAAAACTTGGAGCAGCAGGTTCGGCTGGAAATTAGCGATACCCTTCGCGAAATCGAGACCAACGCCAAGCGAGTAGAAGCTTTGAGAATCGCCCGGGAAAGAGCGGAAAAAAGACTCCAAGCTGAAGAGAAGAAAATGGGGGTCGGCCTGACAACTAATTATTTTGTTTTACAATATCAAGCCGAGGTGGCTAACGCTCGCTCGCAGGAGTTACGGGCCTTAGTCGATTACAACCTTTCTTTGGCCCGGTTAGAAAAATTAACCGGTGCCAGCTTGGACCAGCGTGCTCTTGGGCTTAAACGTGAATGATAGACATTGATAATTATATATTTTCGATTAGTTAGGGAGAGAGCTGAGTAACCTTGAATGGCCAGAAAGGAGGGGCCTCCCCAAGGAGAAAGATGTTGGCTTGCCATGGATTTTCAGGGTATGTTAAGATGATGAACCGTGAAAATCTCGGCCGTAATCATTACTTATAACGAAGAAGAGCGGTTGCCGGCCTTGCTCCAGAGCCTGGACGGAGTCGCGGAAGAAATCGTCGTTGTTGACTGTCATTCCACTGACGAGACTACTAAAATCGCCCGCCGTTTTGGCTGTCGGGTTTTAGAACGAGATTGGACAAACTATGCTGACCAGAAAAACTACGGTAACAGCCAGGCCAGCCATCCCTGGATTCTTTCCCTGGATGCCGACGAAAGGCTTTCAAAAGAGCTGCGCCAGGAGATCATAGCCCTTAAGCCTTCTGACCCCGAATGTGCCGGCTTTTCCATGCCTCGTCGCGTTTTTTATCTCGGTCGCTGGATTCGCCATGGAGGCTGGTATCCTGACCGTCGGGTTCGCCTTTTCCGCCGGGACCGGGCGCATTGGGAGGGTGAATTTGTCCATGAAAAGCTAATCATCGACGGCGAAACCAGGCCGCTCCGGGGGGACATTCTTCATTTTACCTACCGGCATATCACTGACCACATGCGTCGGATTAATCTTTTTTCCGAATTGGCCGCGAAAAAGCTTTATGCGCAGCAAAAAAAATGCCGCTGGTATCATCTTGTTTTTTTAGCACCTCTTCGCTTCTGGCG
>CAZVIN010000060.1:0-35632 GCA_964627255.1 uncultured Eubacteriales bacterium | reverse complement strand
AAGAAGCGGCACCAGAAAATCCTCCAGGACATGCCAGGCGGTGGTGGTGGTTTCGTAACTATAAAGCGGCTCTTGGGAGGCCACCACCTCGCCATAACCACAAAGCCCGTCGCCATAAACCTGGACAATGATGAAAGTTCGACCTTCTTCTCGGCCAAAACTGGTCTCAAAAGGATGGACATAAGGAAGATAAAGCAAACAAAGCTCAACCCGGTCTATTTTCATTCTTACCTCCTATTTTATGACTGTTTATTTCGACTCAACCGCCTTCTTTAGGCTGCCCCTATTTTTTTTTAAGATTTACTGCCGCCAGGGGGGAATAAAGCCAGAAAAATTACTCAGGCTAAAAGCTCTAGAGAAAGCTTCTTCGGCCAGCATTAGAAATCCGGCTTGAAGTTGACTGTTTGGTTTTGAGTTTATTTTCATGGTTCACTTCCATTTTATATGGGTTGGTTTGTGGGCTAAGTTCGAGAGGGCAGAAGTGACCATGGAAGGTTTAGCCTTCCCGAATCGGCCTTCGAGGGAACCTCTGGCGCCGAGGATGTCTGAGCCTGAACCGGACAAACGGAGAGGCCAGAGGGAGGCAACGGACTTCCGGGTTATGTCTATGAACAGGGAGGCGAGTTCCGCAGGCGCCGAGAAGGGCGGAGACGAAACGGCGTTAAAAACCTGAGGGGGAGCGAGGTCATCCCGGACGTCTCAGAGCCTAACCCATACAACATGGAAGAGAATCAATTTATCCAAATTAGGGCCGCATCAATTGTGGATTTTTTAATAGTTCAGAGTCTTCTCTTCCTGGTTAAATCTTGCTTGAATCCGTTGGCAATTTTTTAAGAGATAAGTTTACTTCCCCTCGCTCGGGCCAATGAGGGCTCCTTCTTTTAGCGAGAAGTTTATTCTTTTTTCTCTGGAGCCACTGGCTGGGGCTTGTTTTGCTCGACCAGGAGTTTCAGGTACCAATCAGGGAACCGGAGGGGTTGGCGCTTACGGGTTTTCGCGTCATATATCCAGAGCTTATTGTATTTAACCAAGAGCTGGTCGCCCAATTCCCACCAGGCTTGAAGGACTCGATTGGCGTTCCCCAGGCAATAATCGGTAAGGTAGCGCCGCGCTTGCTCCGGGCCTTTCTTGTAAAGCTCCAGAGCTGTCTGGTCGATAACCGGCGTGCGGTCAACAGCCGATTTTTCCCAGATTTTTTGGGCTTCCCTGACATCCTGAATGGCGTAGGAATAAAGAATCTGGGTGTGAAAATCTACGTAGTCAAAGGCCCAGCGGGCTGATTCCCGGCTAAAAACCCAGTGGTCGCCAATTTGAAAGGAGCGGGGAATTTCAGTAACCCCAATATAAAGAGGAAAGAAGCAAGAGGTGTCTTGAGCGCCCCACGCTAACCAGACAATGCCACCTATGGGGTTAGGAAGCCAGCCGCGGCTTTGGGTGACCGTAACATACTCCGCCCGGTTAACACCTATAACCCGGGAGGTGTTGTAGCGTTTGCCCTCGACTTCAAACCCATAGGGCAAAAAGTTAGGGTTGGCAAAGGGCCCTCCTTGCAAGCCACGGGCGGGGTCGAAGACGGTACCTTCGCATTTATCCCTAGTCATTTGCATAACATCATAGACGGAAAGTTTACGGTCAGGCTTGATGGAGAAAGGAAACTCCATATTCGGTGTGTCTGGCGGGAATTTCTTAGAAGGAGCCACTAAATCAAAAAAGCGCCAGAGTCTGACCCTGGACCCGCCGCTGGCTGCGGCACTTGTTTCATTAGGCGAATAAGCTTTTTTCCAGTTAAAGGCCTGGCCACTCTTCGGGTCGTAGAAACCCTGCTCAACGGCAAAAGAGACGACATTAGGCGAGGCCATAAAATAATCGGAGTTTTTGAGGTCAATCTCGCCGATACGGCTCTCGTTCGGACAGACGCTGACATGGTCGTCCGGGACTCGCTGGGCGCACCAAACCGCGCCCGGTTTGCCGCTCTCTGGCGTCCAGAGAGGTCCGACTGGCATTATTTCGAAAATCCAGACCTCCTTGGGGTCGGCTACGGCTAACATTTCTCCAGTATCGGTATATCCATAGCCATATTTTTCGGCTAACTCACCCATGATTTTTATGGCCTCCCGGGCTGTGCTCGCCCTCTCCATAGCAATTAAAGTGAGCATGGTAATGTCGAATTTGGCGGCCGGTGTCGGGTTTTCCATTTTCTTACGACAACCGATCGTTGATTCGCCAATAGCTACCTGCATATCGTTCATATAACCAAAGGCGCCATGAAGATAACCGTAAGTATGAGGCACTTGAGGAATTTCTAAACCGGTAAAATTTTTTTCGACGACATCCCACTTGAGGCCTTGGTCAGGTGGGATGGTGCCGAACTGGTCAATATGGTAGATTTTTCTTGTCGCTCCAGCCGGATGGTCAGCCGCCGGCACATAGCGCCATGTCCAATCACAGGTGCCACAATCGCAGGTATGGGTAGTCATCACTGAGCCGTCAGTAGAAGCGTTTTTGCCGACGATGATGACCGTGCAGCCATCCAGCCTTTCGTCAATCGTCCAGGTTGAGGATAGCGGAGACTGATGGCCAGGCCTGGAAAGAAAGAGGAAAGCCGAAAGCAAAATGAGGCCAAAAAGGATTAATTTTTTGCCTTTCACCTCACACCTCCCTCGATAATTTCGGGATAAAGCCGTCCTCATTCTGTCATTATTGCCTGTTTTCTGTCAACCAACGAGAGGGGCTCTGTTGTTTAAAGCCGTTTTTATCTCGCCACTCTTTCTCTTCAGAGTTTCAATCATTATTAGAACCCAAATAGACTTTTTTCAGCTTATTTATGAACAGAATTATGTGTGTCCTAAGCTGGCTGACTCTTCTTCTCAGCTTTGATAATAAACCCGAGTGACAAAGGCTGTTATCTTTCATGTTGTCTGACTCTTTTGAAGTCTAAGCCAGGAATGGCGGAAGCGACCGAGCCAGCTTTAGCCCGAGTACCTAAGCTTCTAAGGAGTTTTCTGGCCACAGAGATATTTAAGCCTAAACGGGATAAAAGGAGAGGCCAAAATGGGATAACGGAAGCCGGGTTTCTGTCTCTGCGCGGAGAAGAGAATTTTCCCGGCGCGAGGAAGGGCGAAGACCAAACGCAAGAAAAACTTTGGCCCTTGCGGGTTTTTTGTCTAAACGTGGAGAATTAAAGGCCCCAGAAAGCCTGTAGGAAGCCTTTCGATGAAGTGATTTTAAGAAACGCTCTCGGGTTACTGTTATATCTCATTTATATTCATCTAATTAGCTTCATGAACAATAAACCCGCCTGAGGTGAATTGGCTAAAAGGGGCGTCGAAATATCTTGTTTTTGCCCACAAGAAAGTTGGAAGACCCAAAACTTTAATAGGGTGTAAGGTAATGCGGCAGCTCATTGCCTAACCTGCATAAGATTGAAAAGATCCGAAAGGCTCTTTGCCCGCGCCGATTAGACCGGAGATAATCCGGGGCAATTATGGGGCTGGTTAAAATATCGTCTCGAGGTTATTAATTTTTTTTTTAATTTGATGTAACAATATGCTTCGCTGCAACGTATTATTAAATGAAACTTAAAATTTATCTTTAAGCTTTAGCGCCAAGGAAGAAGGATGAAAATTAACGCAAGCCAACCTGGTTATTATCGACGGGGATTCTTTTTGGAGGCATTTTTTTGTCTTTTATTCCTGGTTCTTAATCTTTCCTTAGCTCTTCCCCTTTTGGCCCAGGAAGAAGCCAAATTAGCCCAAAAACCCTCGGAAATAGAAGAGCTGAAGAAACAGGCTCCAAAGATTTACCTTGATTGCTCTCTTTGCGACCTTGATTATATTCGCACCGAAATAACCTTTGTAAATTATGTTCGAGACCGCAAAGAAGCTCAAGTCTACATCTTAATCACCACCCAAAGGACAGGCAGCGGCGGTAGAGAATACACGCTCGCTTTTATGGGCCAGCACGATTATCAAGGAATAAACCTGGAGCAAAAGTATTTTACTTCTCAGACTGATACTGAGGATGAAATCAGGGAGGGCTTGGCCCAGGCGCTAAAAACAGGGCTAATGACTTATATGGCCCGAACGCCCCTCCGCCGTTATTTAGCTATTTCTTATATCCCCGAAGTCAGGCCTCAGGAACTTAAGGATAAGTGGAATTATTGGATTTTTAATATTAGGGGCTATGGCCATTTTAGCGGTGAGTCAAATTATCATTATGAATCGACTTCGGTTACTCTCTCCGCTAACCGAGTTACCGCGGCCGGCAAAATAAAACTTTCCCTTCATTACGGGGGAAATAGAAGCACTTTCCAATATAACGCTTTGAAAATAGTCAGCCAATCTGAAGGCGGAAGCTTCACCGGGCTTTTTGTTAAGAGCTTGGGTGAGCATTGGTCAGTGGGGGCTTTTGTTGACGCCTCCACCTCCACCTATGAAAATATAAAATATTCTTTAAACCCAGCGCCGGCCATCGAATACAACTTTTTCCCCTACTCTTTCTCTTCTCGCCGCCAGTTAAGATGCCTTTATCGCCTCAACTGGCAGACTGTCCGTTATCGCGAGGAGACTATTTACGATAAAATCAAAGAAAATCTCTGGAGCCAGTCGCTGTCCCTGACTCTCGATTTAAAAGAAAAATGGGGGACGATTTCCACCACTCTGAGTGGCTCTCATTATTTCCACGACTGGCGGAAAAATCGGTTGACTTCCTTTGGCGTGATTAATCTTTATCTTTTTAAAGGTTTCAGCTTTTATGTGCTTGGCGGCGGCTCCAGGATTCACGACCAGCTCTCTCTGCCCAAAAAAGGGGCTTCACTGGAAGAAGTGTTGCTGCGTCGACGCCAGCTCGAAACAAGTTATAGTTATTTCTTGTCGATTGGTCTGAGCTACAGTTTTGGCTCGGTCTTCACTAACGTGGTTAACCCGAGGTTTGGCCCTGAAGGAGGCGGCGGGGTTAGGATTGAGATTAACTGAGCCTCAAGAAAACCTTAGCTTTTTGGGAAAAACCTTCAGATTACTTAGAGATGAAAGTCGCGGCAAGAAAGAAGATTGAAAAAAGAGAGAAACAGCCAAGTAAGAATAATAGGCTGAAAAAATTGGTGGAGAAAGGAATTTTTAGCTTTTCTGAAGAAAGAAGGGAGGCCGAGGTGAAAACCTTGAAGAATAAGGGATCGACATATATCTTAAAAGCGGGGGCGTCAGGCGGAAAACGCCAAAGAAGAGCTGTGGCTTGCGAACGGCTCTGGTTTTGGCTCGCCGGTTCTATTTTTCTTTGGCTCACCTTGGCTCCGGCTGCCGCCCAGACAGTCTCCGCCTCTAAGGAGGGCTATCGGTTGAGCGGCCCGCCTAAGGTCTATATCGAGACGGAAAACGTGCCGCCAGAAATAATTTCTTTCTCTCAAAGGCCATCCGAATTGCCTTTCCTCGAGTTAGTCTTGTCCTCAGAAGAGGCCCAAGTGGTTGTTTCAATCCAGGCTCAAAGGGGGGAAGAAAAAGCTATCTACACGCTTCGACTGCGCGGACAAAAAGAACTATCTGGAGAGGGAGACGAGCTTAGCTTCGAGGTTTCCGCCGCCGCATCCGTCGAAGAAGTTCGTCAGGAGTTGCTTAGTGCTCTTAAACCCGCTCTGATGCGTTTTGTGGGTCATTCGGCTCTGGCCCGCCGCCTCCAAATTAAATTTTTAGAGGCAGTTAAACCCACCGCGGTCGCTGACCCCTGGAATTTTTGGGTCTTCAGCCTCAGTCTCAGCTCTTTCCTGAACGGAGAAAAAGCCTATGATTCCAAGAGCCTTTATGGCTCTTTTAGTGCCAACCGCGTCACCCCAGAATGGAAAATTCGGCTTTCTCTAAGTGGCTCCTGGGACCGAAGTGAATACAGTTATGGCGACGAGGTAATTAAGAGCAGTTATGAGGCTAAGAGTTTCCACGGTCTTGTCGTCCGCAGCCTCAATGACCACTGGTCGGTGGGAGCCTATTTTTCTGCGGGCAGTTCAACCTATGAGAACACTAAACTTAGCGTCGCTCCTGCCCCGGCTATTGAATACAACGTTTTTCCCTATTCTGAATCCACCCGGCGTCAGCTTCGTTTCCTTTATCGTTTAAGCTTTACCTTAGTGGGCTATCGAGAAGAGACGATTTATTTTAAAACCAAAGAAAACCTCTGGCGTCAGGCGTTGACTGCCGCTTTCGAGTTCAAGC
This sequence comes from uncultured Eubacteriales bacterium, assembly GCA_964627255.1. Taxonomy (GTDB): domain Bacteria; phylum Acidobacteriota; class Aminicenantia; order Aminicenantales; family CALLJL01; genus CALLJL01. Next base: position 29,435 of record CAZVIN010000060.1, on the reverse strand, counting down.
GTAAATGGGGCACGGTCAGCCTGTCTCTTGAAGGGTCCAATTATTTTCATGATTGGCGGCAGAATCGACTCCGACTCTCCAGCGAGGTCTCGCTTCGCTTATTTAAAGGCCTGTCTTTAAGTGTTTATGGTAACTACTCCCGGATACATGACCAACTTTCTCTACCGCGAAGGGGAGCCACCTTGGAAGAGGTGATTCTCCGGCGACGTCAGCTTGAAACCGCCTATGATTATTATTTTAGGGTAAGCCTAAATTATACTTTCGGTTCCATCCTGAGCAAAATAGTTAACCCGCGCTTCGGTGAAGGCGGCGGCTTTTCTATTTTCATCTCGATGTAACTTTTTTTGGCAGCTTTAAAAGATACCCAGTTTTTTGGCTCCATCCTTCGGGCGGGGTGCCGACTTAGGCGAAATCAACTTAGATGCAATAAATAATCTTTTATTCTGGTCGCAGCGCTCAAAGGGCCTTTTTAAAACAACGATAGCCAAGGGAGGTTTAAAAGAGCCGCCTATTTCCAACTTATCTGAGTAAGAGTCTGAGACCTATTAAATCAATTTTAATAGCAATATCAAAAGGACCTTAAGTCTATTTCATGAGCTAAGCCGTAACTCCACCACCACTTCCAGATGAGGGGTTTGCGGGAAGAAATCAAAAAGAGCGATTCGTCGTGCCTGATAGCCGGAAAGAGCCGCCAAATCATGCCGTAACTGGCGGACATTACAGGAAACATAGAGAATTACCTTTGGCTTGACAAAATTAAGGTATTTCACCACGTGAGGATGGAGGCCGCTGCGGGGCGGGTCAGCGACGACTACGGTAGGAGAGGGAAGAGGCAATCGTTGAATCTCCTTCGCCTCAGCCAGTATTGGTATGACATTCTTCTTTCCCTGGCGGAGAGCATTTTGTTTAGCGGCCTCGATGGCCGGGCCGTAATTCTCGACGAGATAGAGTTTGTCAAAAAGGTCGGCGTTAAGCAAAGCAAAAGGTCCCACTCCCGCATAAAGGTCCAGAAGAGAGGCGTGGCGACCAGTGTGGTTTTCCAGAATAGAACGACAGAAGCGATGGAGTTTTGCGGTCATCTCTGGGTTATTTTGAAAAAATCCCTGCACCGGAAACTGGAATTTTTGGCCCAATAATTCTGTCTCGAGATAGGCGCAGCCTTTTATCACTTGATAATTTTCGCTGATGCTAACATCCCGATTGGGGGGAACAAAAGTGGCGATAACGTTTTGAGCTGAAGCGCTTTCAGCCCATTGCCGCACCTGGTTCAAAGCAGAAGTCAAATTTTCCGCTTCTTGATTCAGAACGATGGAAATTGAAGACTCCAAGCTCGTTGTCCGGATAACCGCAAAACGGAAGGTTCCCCTCTTAGAGCGAAGGTCAAAGGCTTCCACTGGCTGGAAGAAATGCCTGATTTCCTGAACCCAAACATTGAGAGGTTCGGTGGCGATAACGCAGCGCTCGACGTCAACCACCCGCCACCAGCGCCGCCTTTCTCTTAGTCCGAGTCCACCAGGGTGAAAAATAAAATCCATGCGGTTGCGATAAAAATAGGGTTCACCCGAGAAGACTTCAATCGAAGAGAGACCAGTGGCTTGCTCGACCGCCGCCGCCTTTTTCCTGAGCTGCTCGGGATAGTCAATATGTTGATAGAGACAGCCACCGCAGCGGCGGAAATAAGGGCAAAGCGGCTCAGCCATTTTATCTTCTATCCTGCGCAGTTCCCTTCATTCTAATTGGCCGTTTTTTTCTTTCCCTTCTTCTTTCTTGTTTCTTCCTCTCATTTCACTTCTTTTCTTTTGTCTCCTTTACTTTCCACTCCACTCCACCTTTCTTTTCTTCTCTTCTCTTCTCTTCCTCTCCTTTCGTCTCCTCTCCTCTCTTATCCTCTCCTTACCTTTGCTTAGCTTGGCTTTCGTCTCCTTTCCTTTCCACCTTGCTTCTCTTCTCTTTATATTGTTTTATTTAATTCTTTTCTCTGTCTTTTTCTTTTTTCTGGACTTTTTCCTCTTTTTCTTAGCTTTCCCCTGGCTCTTTCTCTTCTCCCTTCCATCCTATCTTCTTTTAGGTTGCTCTGTCGCTCCTGCTTACGAGCTTTGGGCAAAAGAGTCGCTGTTGCCTTTTAGATCATTCGGTCTATTTCGGCCGACTTCCAATACTCTTTTTTCCTATTTTTATTGAATCCAGAATTTCTTTGACCTCGAGTAAAGAAGAGATGGTGTAGTCTGCCTGCACTGGCTCCTGGCGGTTGGAACTGAGGTGAGAGGTATGATAATGGGTAAGATTCTGGCCGAAGGCGCAATAGATTGTTTTTAGTCCGAGGCGGTGGGCCGAAGCGATATCTTGAACGGGGTTATCACCGACGGAAAAGCAATCAGCCGGTTTCGCGGCAAAAAGTTTTAGACCGTGTTCGAAATGAAGGCCGCTCTCTTTGAGGCTGCTTACATCATCGCTGGTTATTATCGCCTCAAAGAGAGGTTGAATCTTTAAATAATTTAAGCGAAGGGTAACCACTTTCCGAACAGCGTTAGTCGCCAGGATATTTCGATACCCCATTTTCTTGGACCAGAAGAGAATTTCCTTGGCCTGAGGCAGGAGGCACAGTTTATCGAGATGAAGCCTTTGGAATTTTTTCCAGGGAAGGCCAAATTTCTGGCTATGTCGGACATAATCATGCCACTCCCAGGTATTCTCGAGTGACTTTAAGTAATCGCGAAAAAGTCGCGCTGCCTTGTCTAAGGAGAGTCGATGGCGGGTGGCGATGGCTTTTTCTATCTCTGAACAAACAGCCTGGTCGAGACGAGATTCATCGGCTAAGGTGCCTGTCCAGTCCCAAAAAATAAGCTGGCTTCGCTGGTTTTTCTTCATTTCTTCCTACTCAAGTTCATCCTCAAATATCCTGAGAGCCGCAAATTTTTTTGGGGTTTATCAATTTTCAGGTTATAAAAGAGCCCCGGGCCGTTAACGCTTGTCCCTCTCAACTCAGGGGCCGAGCTTCAAGATAGAATCTTTTCTCCCAAGCTTCACCCAAGGAAAAAGTTTTGCGCGGCAGGACTCCCTCTTGGATAACAGTCTTAAAAAGCTGATTTTTGTCCATAGCCGGAAGGTAAAAGCCACAGTTTCCAGGCTGGCGACCTAAAATGACGACGGCTTCTTCTCCGTGGACGTAATCAATGCCTTCCGCCTCGCCTCGCTTGAGAAACTCATCCAGAAAGGCTTGCAAAGTGCCGACAGATAAGTTGCTCGCCGGGTCAAAGATTTCGATAAATAGAGTGTGCGTCTCGCTGAGGAAGCCAAAGCCATGAATGTTGATAGGCAGCTCTTTTAGCTTAGTCTTTATGACTTCAAGGGATTGAACCGGGGTCAAGCGAATTTTGTTGCCGAAGTATGATTGCATGGTTTTAACCAAGCTGGCCGGCTGCCGGAGGGCAAAGACTACCCGGTGGATAGGTTCAAAAACCAAGGCCGGGTCGTGGAGATTGACCAGCTCCACCATGGCATAACGCAGTTTGGAGTCAAAATCAAAATCAGCCTTCTTCTCTGCCCACTGCTGTTTTTGCTTTTCCCAAATGGTCTTCGCGGTGGCCAAAGAATGGTTGCCGTCACCGACAGCATAAAGAAGAACCGGCGTCTCAGCCGCAAGCTGGTAGCGAGAAATAAAATATTGAGGCGTGGCGAGTTTACTTAAAGCCTCGGTGACGGACTTTTCTATTTGCGGGTCAGTGATGAGCCAGCCCGCGACGTGACCCGAATTAAACATCAAGTCAAAATCATACAGCTTTTGCAGACCGTGGTCTTCGTTTCTTATCTTTTTCTGAACAAAGCCGAAAACTAAGTCTTCGGGGTCATCAATGAGGACCAGAACATGAGGGAGCTCCAGCGGCGCTCCTTCCCTGATTTTAACGCGTGGTGGAATCCTTTCTAAGATAGTCCCTTCCGTTGCCCGGATTAACGTTTTGGCGCCGGGGTTATAATCATACTGCTCCAAGTCAAGACAGAGGAGGAGGCCGCGACGTTTCCCGCTGGTGACTGTTCTTTCCACATAAACCAAGCCATCATAGCGGACAAAGATATTTTCTTCTATGTAGCGCCGCATCATTTCTCTAATCCGCTTAATCCGCACTTCCGGCTCTTTCTCTTTAAGGTAGACTTCAGGGAAAATTAAATTCAAAGCCGAAGGCGAATCGGCAACGAAAGCTTCCACTTTTTTCCAGTATTCAGGTTCAGACGTATGCTGGTCGCAAGCAATAACTGCCCAGCGGCTTAAGTCAATTCCGGGGCGGGGGAGAAGGATTTCGGGAACGGCCATGGCTATGGACGGATATTTTTTCATGCCCGCTATTACTCCTTATTCGATTTTTTATTTAATCACTTTGATTATTTTTGCCTTAAGCCATCTTTTGGCTTCTGGCGAATTGTCCCTCTTTTTTGAGACCTATCCTTGGCCTGGATTCGCTCAAGGCGATAATAAAAGGCAATTTCAGAAGGTTCGGTCATAAAAAGGTAGAATAACATAAATCCTATGCCTTAATGGCTTTTTCCAGCTCCTCCAAGTCGTCCTGGATTTCCCGGGGGATGTGCTGGCCGTATTGTTTTAAAAAGCGGCGGACTTCGGCTACCTCGCCTTTCCACTCGGGAAGTTTTACTTCAAAAAGCGACGCTATCCTCTCTCGAGGCACATTAAGGCCGTCAAGTTCCAGGTCTTCCAGGCGAGGGAGCAGACCGATGGCGGTTTCCTTGGCTCCCACTCGGCCTTTGACTCTGTCTACAATCCATTTTATAACGCGGATATTTTCACCAAACCCGGGCCAGATAAAGCGGCCCTTTTCATCGAGACGAAACCAGTTAACGGCGAAAATCTTTGGTGGGTTGACTAATCTCTGCCCCATGTTTATCCAGTGGCGGAAATAAACCCCGAGGTTATAACCACAGAAGGGGAGCATAGCCATTGGGTCGCGACGAACAACCCCCACCTCGCCGGCCGCCGCAGCTGTAGTCTCTGAGCCCATCCGTGCTCCCAGAAAAACGCCGTGGGCCCAGTCGAAACCTTCGACAACCAAGGGAATCAAATGAGCCCGTCTTCCTCCAAAAATGATGGCGGAAATCGGCACTCCTTGAGGGTTATCAAATTCAGGGGACAAGGTTGGAGTATTATAAATGGAAACCGTGAACCGAGAGTTAGGGTGAGCCGCCTTTTCCTTGGATTGAGCCCTCCAAGGTCTTCCCTGCCAATCGAGGAGATTTTCCGGTATCGGACCATCCAAGCCTTCCCACCACGGCTCGTTGGTTTCCGGGTTGAGGGCGACGTTGGTGAATAGAGTCGGGGTAAAAAGACCGCGGCGGAGGGTCCGCATCATATTGGGATTAGAGGACATCGAAGTTCCCGGAGCGACGCCGAAATAGCCAGATTCGGGATTGATCGCATAGAGGCGACCATCAGGGCCAATATTTAACCAGGCGATATCGTCTCCTAAGGTCCAGACTCGATAGCCCCCAAGGGCTGACTCCATCATGGCCAAATTAGTTTTACCGCAAGCGCTGGGGAAAGCCGCGCAAATATAGGTGACCTCGCCATGCGGGTCTTCGATACCCATGATCACCATGTGCTCGGCCAGCCACCCCTGCCGGTAGCCGAGCCAGGAGGCAATTCTTAAGGAAAAACATTTTTTCCCTAAAAGGGCGTTACCTCCATAACCGGAGCCGATGCTCCAGACTAAGTTATCGTCAGGAAAATGCATGATGAACCGGCGCTTGGGGCTGAGGTCGCCGACAGAATGAAAACCGCGGACAAAATCATTGCGGTTCTTGAGCTTTTCCAAGGCCTGTTTTCCCAACCGGGTCATGATGCGCATGCTTACAGCCACATAAGTGCTATCAGTTATTTGGACGCAGGCCTTAGCATAAGGAGAGTCGGGATGACCCATCATGTAGGGAAGAACATACATGGTTCGGCCCTTCATACAGCCAGTAGAGAGCCGCGTCAGCATCTTTTTCGCCTCGCTGGGTTCCATCCAGTTGTTGTTGGGGCCGCTCATCTCCCGGCTGGGATGGCAGACGTAAGTGAGGTGCTCAGTTCGGGCGACATCGGTGGGATGGCTTCGATGGAGGTAGGCTTTGGGCCATTTCTTATGGTTTAGCTCGATAAAAACCGGCCCATTCAGCCTTTCTTCATTTAACCCGATTTCCAGCAACCGGAGGGCCTCGCCTTCAGTCCCGTCACACCAATGGACGCGAGCCGGCTGGGCCAACCTGGCCTGTTCTTCTACCCAGGTTTCAACTGCTGTGGCCATAAATACTTGCCCTGAATAAAGCTTATCTTAATAAAACCAACTTTTCTCTAAAAGGCAGAGAATTGTTTCTCCGCCTGAATAGGGAAAAATCAGTATAGTCTCTTGTCTTAAATCAAGTCAAATAGCTGTTGTTTTCAGACTTTCCTTCAGTCCAGCAAGAAACCGACTCAGAATTCTTTCTGCCCGGCGTTCCCCTTCTATCTTTGAGACGAGGCTTTTGTCTGTTCCCAGCTGAAGACAGACGCTAATTACCCTGTTTTCTTCGCTAATCTGTAACTGAAAATAAAACAGCCCCTCTGAAAGCCAATCCGAACTGGGCAGAGAAACACCCTGCCTTTCTTGGCCCATAAAACGAAAATCAGGGATTTTTTTGCTGGCTAAAATCACATGCTCATCGTTAACAAAGGCCGTGGCTCTTAACTTGAAATCTAACTTAAGAAGGCAGATGAAACAGGATTCCCATACCTGGCGAAAGGAATAGCCGGGGTAGGAAATAGTTTCCTCAGCCAAAATGTTAAAGGGTTGGCCAAGGATAGTTTTTAAACGACTTGAGGTTTGACCGATAGCAATCCCGAGGAATAACGTCAGGCAAAGAAAAATAGAAATGGTCGGGAGAAGGCAGTTCTCAATACCTTCGGAATTTTTCGGTTTTGCCATGGACGCTCATTTATTAAGAATAAAAAACCTATTTTGCTTGTCAAGTAAAGAATTAGGTGGCGTCAGACCCTGATTATCAGCCCCATCAGCGGGGCTAAAGGAAAAAAGGAGGGGTTTCGGGCCCTTCCTCAAGCCCAAGGCGAAATCAATATTTATAAAAGAAACTATTAATTTTGTTCTTCATAGATTGATTCATATCCTCGCTTTAGCGGAGGGCGAGAGCTGACTTCAGCCTAAAATTGCCTCCCCAAGGAGCCAAAATGCTTTTTGCTTATCTCAGCGGGACCCAGTTTTCCAGAAAACGGCGGCTACCAGTTTCTCTTTCCTCGATTAAGGCCTGAAAAATCGCCCGCAACTGGTAGTCGGGTAGAGTACCGATAATCAACCGGTTGTTTATTATCATGGTAGGCGTAGAGCGAATTCCGTAGGGATAACGCTCCGAGGTTCTCTCGTACTCTTTACCGGTTTCAATGACCTGCTGGACTAAAGCCTGGATTTCAGGGTCGTTGAGGGCCGCTTCCGCCTCGTATTTGCGGGCTAAATCCAGGCGCCATTCGGGGCTTCGCGCCGCTCTCAGGTTAGCGAAGATTTCGTCATGAAGTTCCTTAAATTTTTTCGGGTCATGGATGGCTACATAAGCGGCAATATAAGAGAGGTCGCAGGAGCCAGGATGGAGGTTCTTATCGACCACTTGGTTGCATCGGTTTTCCAAGGGGAAAAATTGAAAAATTACATTGAGCTTACCCGCAAAATCCGAGCGCATTTTTTCCAACTGGTGCGCCAGAAATTGACAATCAGGACAGAGAAAATCGCCGTAGATTATTATTTGGACGGGAGCATCCTCGAAGCGTTCGGTGGAACGAACGACCCAGGCAGGGGAAAGGAAGCTGGGATATTTAGTAAAGGGAAGCTCGTAGAATTGCTTGACCACCTTCATTGCTTTGCCCACCTGGGCTTCCTGCTTGGCTCCATAAAAGAGATGGAAACCAAAGGCTCCGGAAAAAGTGAGGATGGCCAGGGCTAAAAGAACGGCCACCGAGGGCTTAAAAAAGCTCCGAAGTTCAGACCTCAATGCCCGGCTATAACTTAAAAAGAGAAAGAAGCCGAGGAGCGAGAAGATATAATATCCAGTACAAAGAAGACAGAGGCTTTGGAGAAAGAACACGGAGTAAATCAAAAGGCCCATTACTCCCAGAGCATTCCAGAAGCTAAGGAAAGAAATGGTCCTTTCCCACCGAGAAGCAGGGAAAGCGGCCCCCAAACAAAAGATTAATCCCAAAACCAGGCCAAAATAGCCCAGAGGCACGCCTTTAAAATGGGCGAGGGGGGAATAGGCCGAGCTGTCGCAATTGAGAAAAGCAGAGATGTCACAAAAGGAGCCGCGGAAAATAGTCTCAGGAAAATTGGCCAGGAAAAAATGGCGAATAGTGAGAAGAGAGAAAACAACCATCCCGGCTCCGGCCAGGAAAATTGCGAAGCGGTAGACCCGATTTTTTTTCTGATTCATCTCCACGCTCCCTTTTTAAATCATCCGTCTCCTGAAAATAGAAAACATAGGGGAATTATAGGCATTTCTCCTCGTGTTGCCAAGTATCTTAAATTAGCCATCTCTATATCCCTTTATAATGGTATTGACGTTAAAATGGCGCTTAATGACTCAAACTAAGCGAATTTCAAGAAAGTTTGGTTTTCCTCTTTTTCTTTTTTTTAGAGTCTTATCCCTTAAAAGCGGAGTTTACGATGACTCATTTCTCTAGGCCAAATTGCAATCATTTTTGTACACCAGCTTTTACAATGGATCATTCCTCCTAGGTCAAATTACGAAAAATTTTGCACGGCATCTATCCTTTTCCCCTTTCTTTTCATTTTATTTCTTTTCCCTTCTCTCCTCTCCACTACACAACACTCCTCTCCTCTCCCAATTGGCTAACCGTCCGATTTCTTAACTTGCCATTGCAGAAAGCCCAAGAAACGAGAACCCCGGCGCAACCCAGCCTTTTAGCCTTTCCAAGGTTTAAAAACTCAGTTTAGCCACATTATTAGCGGTGAGGTTTGAGCTCGGTTTGTTGAATCGGATGAGCAGATAGGAGAAATGAAACCTGGAGGGCACAAAGTGTGACCTCAGTAACAAGGGAGGCTCTTTATCCTCTCCGAAACTGGTTTGGAACCCCTGAAAAACCGTTAAACAGAGGCCCTTTACTCGGCATAAAAATTGCAAGTAAGCAAAAGGGAGGTGAAAAATGAAACGCTTTATTCCCTTTGTCTTAATTCTAACGGTGGCCGGCCTAATGGCCGGTTTCTTGCCCGTCAAAGCCGAAGAAGGAGAATCATTTTGCTGGAATATTTATGACCGATGCCGAGAAGATGTGATGAGCTCGGATGCCGGTTTTATTAAAAAAATTCAGGCGCTCCAAGAATGCGATGCCTTTTTAGTTCTTTGCCTTTGGAGGCAAATTTTCCCTCGCTTTCCGTTCATTATCTATTAGGCTTTCTTGATTTGAGATATTGAGGTTAAGCTTGTTCCAGGGCTTGGTTTTGCCGGATTAGTTCTAAGGTTTCGAAGGCATGGCGGAGATGGGGGATTACGATACTCCCCCCGACGACCAGAGCAACATTAAGGGCGTCAAAAATAGCCTCGTCTTCCCAGCCTGCCGCCGTACATTGGAGAAGATGATAATCGATGCAGTCGTTGCAGCGGAGAACCGCCGAGGCCACCAGACCTAAAAGCTCTTTGACCTTAGCCGGAAGAGCGCCCTCTCGGTAGGCGGCAGAATCCAGGTTAAAAAACCTTTTGAGCCCAAGATGACCGCTTCCGAGAATCTTGCGGTTCATTCTTTCGCGGTAAGCTTGAAATTCTTGTAACCGGTTGGTCATTTTTCCTCTCCCTTGTCTTAGATTTCCCGCATTTTAACAAAAATTTTGATTTTGCCAAGACAAAATACCTTAGAAAATTTAAAATTGGCTTCGTCAGGAGGAAATAGAATAGGTCTTCTTAAATTTCAATCAGGCAGGATTCCAAGTCGCTCTGGTCTTCCTCAATGGCGTCAAGGTAGGAAATTATGGCTGACCTGACGTTTTCTAAGGCCTCTTCCTTAGTCCTTCCCTGGGCATAGCAGCCGGGAAGGCCAGGGACCCACACGGCATAGCCTCCGTCGGTTCTTAGGAGATGCACTCTATACTTCATAGGGCAAACCGCGTTTGGTAACTCTCTAAATCTATTAATAGAGACGATGTTTGCCGGGCCCCTTCTCAAAATTAAGCGACGCCCAAATAGAGCTGAGAATAGTTAATGATTGCGAAAGGACGGTTATTTTATTCTTAGGTTCTCTTCCATTTTATATGGGCTGGTTTGAGGGTTAAGTTCGTGAGGGCAGAAGTGACCATGGAAGGTTTAGCCTTCCCGAATCGACCTGCGAGGGAACCTCTGGGCGCCGAGGATGTCTGAGTCTGAACAGGACCAACGGAGAGGCCAAAGGGTGGGCAAGGGACTTGCGCCTATGTCTATGACCAGGGAGGCGAGTTCCGCAGGCGCCGAGAAGGGCGGAGACGAAACGGCGTTAAAAACCTGAGGGGGAGCGAGGCCATTCCGAACGTCTCCGAGCTTAACACATGCGAGATGGAAGAGAATCAATTTTTAGGACCAATGAACTCTTTGAGCACTCAGAAGCGGCGGGTACAGGAAAATTTCGGGCTCAAAGATTAATGACTTGATACCGAAGATAAAGTTATTCGCCTGGACTCCTTCTAACATTCTCTCTTATGAAGATTAGAGAACCGGTCTGGATTTTTAGCCAACAGCGCCAGCCCGAAAAATGAACAATAATTTAAGACCAGGGGGTTGCGGACGCCGCGAAGGGCGTAAAGGAGTGAAGAGGGAAAAGTTAGACAGAAGCGAGTCCCTTTAGGACGCGGTATCGCCCACCACGCCTAAAATAGAGACAGGCCTTGAATGTTTTTTCCTGAAAAAAGCCCTGTCGGCGCCAAGCCCAATTTTTCTTGGCCGGAAGTTTAATAAAATGAGTCTCGTTAAAAAGTCAACTGAACTTATGCTAATATATTTATGCTAAAATAAAAATTCATGATTCAAGTAAGGTTGGCCCAACGAGGAGACGAGCCTCAGATTAAAGAATTAGAAAAGAGACTGGAGCTGGAAGTTGCGAAGCTCTTGCCCACCGAAACCTGGGTGATTGAGGAAGAGGGAAAAATCATCGGTTTGGCCAAGCTAACCGACGTCGGTGAGGCCTATTTTTTGAGCTCCGTAGGGGTGATTCCAGAGAGAAGAGGCGAGGGTCTGGCCAAGCAATTGCTGCAGGCCGTTCTGGTGGGAAGGGAAAAGGATGTCTATTTATATACAATTATTCCTGATTTCTATTATCCTTTTGGCTTCGAAATTTCCGGAATCCTTCCCTTTCTTCCCTCGCGGGACTTGTTTTATTGCCATAGCTGTCAGCCTGAATCTTGCTTCTGTTTGGTCAAACGCCATGTCTGAAAGGCCACTAATTGGATTGAGAGATAGGCGTTTTTTCCCAAGCTCGCCCTCACTTTTCTGCCTGAGGGAATAGCGGTCATTCAAGGTCCATTATGATTGGCCTGGAATGGAAACCTGTGAGGTTGGAAAACCTGGCCGAGTTGCGTCAAGCCCTGGCCGTTAAAAATCCCGAAGTGAGCGAGCTCAGTCTGGCTAACCTTTTCCTTTGGCAAGAGTTTGACCGACCGCAGATGGCCAGATGGGAGAACTATATTTTCCTGAAGCTGAGCCCCCCTAACGAGCCTCCCTACGCTCTTGAACCTTTGGGTTCGCTGCCTTCTCCTTCTGTTCTGGAGACTTGTCTGCGACAAGTGGGGCGTCTTTCCCGTTTGCCAGGGACCATTCTGCCTTTAATTCCTCTCGAGAAATTTATCGTCAAAGAGAATCGCGACCAATTTGACTACCTTTATTTGAGGGAAGAAATGGTTAGCCTTCGGGGTAGGAAGTTTGACGGCAAAAGAAACCTGCTTCGGCGGTTTCGCCAGGCCTGTCCGAATTTTGAGTTCAGAATAATTAGCCAGATTGAGGAAAGACTGCAACAGGATATCTTAGGTTTTTTCCTGACTTGGGCTAAAGAGAAAGACCGAACTAATGGTCTCACCTGCTTGAGTGTCGAAGACCAGAGCTTGGCTTTAAAAAGGGCCTTTGAATTCTGGGATGACTTGGGTCTTCTGGGTGGCATGTTGCTCTATAAGGGGGAAATAAAGGGCTTTATTGTTGCCTCCCGGCTTAACCGTGATACGGCCGTGGTTCATTTCCAATATGCTGACCTCTCTTCTCCCGGGGCAGCTCAAACTCTCCTCTGGGAAGCCTGCCTCTCTCTTCTTCAACCCTTTCCCCTAATTAATCTCGAGCAAGACCTGGGTATTCCTGGGCTTAGAAAAGCTAAGCTCTCTTACCATCCTCTCCGATTAATTGCTAAATATGATGTCGAACCCATTGGCTCTTCCTGAGGTTTTCAAGCTTAAATTGAATATAACGGCGAGATAGATTATCATAGACATTAGGAAGAGGCCAAATCAATGATCAAGAGTACCACTGTCATTTGCATCCGCCATAAGGGCGAAATTGCTATGGCCGGTGACGGCCAGGTGTCGATCGGACAAACCATCCTCAAGCATTCGGCCCGGAAAATTAGGCGGCTTTACAAGGATAAGGTCTTAGCGGGTTTTGCCGGCGCGACTTCCGACGCTTTCGCTCTTTTCTCCCGGTTTGAGGCCAAATTAGAGGAGTACCGGGGTAATCTCTCTCGGGCGGCGATTGAGCTGGCCAAAGACTGGCGGATGGATAAAGCCTTACGCCAGTTGGAGGCGCTGTTAATTGTTGCGGATAAAGAATCAAGTTTTCTCATCAGCGGCAACGGTGATGTGGTTGAGCCCGACGACGGCATTGTAGCTATTGGCTCCGGGGGTCCATATGCTCTGGCGGCCGCCCGGGCTTTGATTAAATATACTGATTTATCCGCTCGAGAGATTGCTTTAGAAGCAATGAAGATTAGTGCCGGAATTTGTGTTTATACCAATGATTTCATCATTGTCGAGGAATTGAAATAAATGCGAGTCACCATGCCCCGAAAAAACGAAGCCTTACCCAGCCGCACTTGGCGTCATGATGAGGAATTGACGCCGCAGGAGATAGTGGCTGAGCTGAACAAATATATCATCGGTCAGCAAGCCGCTAAGAGAGCGGTAGCCATTGCTTTGAGAAATCGGTATCGTCGCCGCAAACTTCCGCCTGAGCTGGCGGACGAAATAGCCCCTAAAAATATCCTGATGATCGGTCCGACGGGAGTCGGCAAGACCGAGATTTCGCGGCGTCTGGCCAAGCTTACCTCTTCACCTTTTCTCAAGATAGAAGCGAGTAAATTCACCGAGGTGGGCTATGTTGGCCGCGACGTAGAATCGATGATTCGCGACTTGGTGCGGATCGCCGTGGATATGGTGCGGCAGGAAAAGGTGGAGGAAATAAAAGAAAAGGCCGAGAAGAACGTGGAAGAGAAGCTCCTGGAGCTTCTTCTCCCCTCCTCGCGGCGCCGGGACAATTCTTATTTGGATTCCGACCAGGTTCGTTTCCAAGAGACCAAGGAAAAGCTGCGGCATCAACTGCGTCACGGTCTTTTAGAAGAACGGCAGGTGGAACTGGAAATGAAGGAGAAAGTGTCGCCGCCTTTTGAAATTTTCTCTAACACGGGCTACGAAGAAATTGGTATCCAGATTCAGGAGATTATCCCCGGTTTCTTGGGCGGCCGACCAAAAAGGCGCCGGGTCAAATTACATGAAGCCCGGGAGTATCTGATGGAGGAGGAGCAAAGGCGGCTGATCGACATGGACCAAGTTGCCCGCTTGGCCATCGAACGGGTGGAGCAATCGGGCATTATCTTTCTGGATGAGGTCGACAAAATTGCCGGCCGGGAAACAGGTTATGGGGGGCCAGACGTTAGCCGGGAAGGTGTGCAGCGCGACCTGTTGCCGATTATTGAAGGAACAACGGTTAACACTCGCTATGGCTTGGTGCGGACCGACCATATCTTATTTATCGGCGCTGGGGCTTTTCATGTCTCCAAGCCTTCGGATTTGATCCCTGAACTCCAGGGACGGTTCCCGATTCGGGTGGAATTAACCCCGTTGACAAAGGAAGATTTTATCCGCATTCTGACTGAGCCTGAAAACGCCCTCATTAAACAATACCGAGCCCTCCTGGAAACAGAGGGAGTCAACGTGGATTTTACTTCTGACGCTGTCGAAGAGATTGCCAGTATCGCGGAAAAAATTAACGAGGAAGCAGAGAATATCGGCGCTCGCCGCCTGCATACGGTTATGGAGAAAGTGATGGAGGAGATTTCCTTCGAAGCCCCGAATATTACCCAGAAAAAAATTCTGATTGACCGCAGCTATGTTCAGAAACAACTTCAGGATATCCTGAAAGACCAAGACCTGCGCCGTTTTATTCTTTGATGCTTAGGATAAGCCGGCTTGGCCAAGCGCTTCTCTGTTTGTTCTTAGCGGCTTGTGGCGTTAAAGGCCCACTTCAACCGCCCCTCATCTTAATCCCCCAAAAAATTCAGCCTGTTAATTTGAGTCAGCGGGGAACGAGGGTCATATTAGACTGGGATACACCGCTGGCCTATGAGGGCGGCGTGGCCATGGTCGCAGTGCCCGTAGTGGAGGTCTGGGGCCTGGAGTTATCCCTCTCTGCTGAAGGTAATCGACCTCCGCTACCGTCGGCTGCTGCTTTTAAGAAATTGGGTCGGCGGCTGACCGAAGTAAAAGAGGTGGTCCATTCGCCGGCAAACTTGCCGCCCTCCCTCCATGGGATTTGGGAATATGATTTTGACCTCACCAAATTGAATCGGGTGGCCCTTGTCTTTGCTCTCCGAACTCGTGACCCCAATGGCCGTTATTCCCCTTTTTCCGAGCCAATCTCGATAGTCCCGGTTAATGTTGCCAACCCGCCTCCCAAGCCGGAGGGTGAGCTCAAAGAAGACCGAATTGTGGTCCGCTGGCAAGCGGCTACAGGCAGTATAATTCCGGGACAAGAAGTAGTGGTCGCTGGCTATAATATTTATAAGAAGGAAGCTAAATCAGAGTGGCTTCGCCTTAACTCCACACCTATCCAGGCTCTTGAATATGATGACGCGGATGTGGTTATGAGCCGAGTTTATGCTTACAAGGTAAGAGCCGTCGTCACCGTAGATTCTTTGCGCCGGGAGAGTGAAGATTCCGCCGTGCTTGAGGTTGAATACAAGGATATTTTTCCTCCCCTGCCGCCGACGGGCGTGGCTGTCGTTATCAGCGGAACAGCCGTGATCCTCAGCTGGGAACCAAGTGGAGCGGCGGACTTGGCGGGCTATCGAGTCCGGCGCCGCCTGGAGACAGAGGCTGACTATCATCTTTTGACGCCCGAGCCCATTGTTCGAACTAGCTTTGAGGACCATCAGGTTGAAAAGGGTCAAAGTTATTATTATGCTATTACCGCCTGTGACCAGGCAGGTAATGAAAGCCGAAGCACCGAAATAAAAGCGGTTGTCATCAGGTGAAAGAGCGATGAAACTTTTTCGTTTTAATTGGGAAGGTAAAGAGAAATACGGTGTGCTGCGAGAAGAGCTTCTCTACCCTTTACGGGGTTCCATCTTTGAGTCAAGCCAGGTCGAAGAATACGGTATTCCGATAGGAAAAGTAGAAATATTGGCTCCAGTTGTACCGACCAAGATCATCGGGGTCGGGGTTAATTATCGCGACCATGCCCGCGAGATGGGACGAGCCTTGCCTGAGGAGCCGCTGCTTTTTCTCAAACCGCCCTCCGCCTTGATTGGCCCTAACGAGGCTATCATTTATCCGCGGCAGGCCCAGAGGGTGGATTATGAAGGCGAGCTGGCAGTGGTGGTCAAAAGGGAGGTTCATGACTTAAGCGACGAGGCTGACCTGGCCGACGTGATCCTCGGCTATACCTGTTTTAACGACGTCACGGCCCGCGACCTTCAAATGAAGGATGGTCAGTTCACCCGGGCCAAGTCTTTTGATACTTTTGCTCCTTGCGGTCCCTGTCTAGTTACCGACCTTGACCCTTCCCACTTAGCGATCAAGACTTTTCTGAACGGCAAACTCCGACAGTCATCCAATACCCGCCAGCTTATTTTCCCCGTCCCTTTTCTTGTCCGGTTTATTTCCCGTGTAATGACCCTTTTTCCTGGCGATATTATTACGACTGGAACGCCAGCCGGAGTAGGACCGATGAATCCTGGCGACAGGGTCGATGTGCAGATTGAAGGCATCGGAACTCTCTCCAACGTGGTGCTCAAAGTTAGATAAAGGCCCGAGGTAAAATGAATTTGGGTTAAAATTTAAAGAGAATTTAAATATAAAAAAAGAGACCAATATCCTGGAGGGAAAGAAGATGAAATTTTTCCTTGACACGGCTAACTTAGAAGAAATAAGCGAAGTCGCCAGTTGGGGGATTTTGGATGGCGTGACCACTAACCCCTCGCTTGTAGCCAAAGAAAAAAGGGAATTCCGAGGCCTGATTAGCGAAATTTGCCGTCTGGTTCGAGGACCAGTGAGCGTGGAATGCGTTTCCAGTCGGAGCGAAGAAATAGTGGCCGAAGCTAAGAATTTAGCGACGATTGCTGATAACGTAGTTGTCAAGATTCCTATCACTATCGACGGGTTAAAAGCGACCAAGATTTTGAGAGCAGAAGGAATAAAAGTTAACATGACTTTGATCTTTTCTCCCTCCCAGGCTCTGTTAGCTGCTAAAGCCGGCGCCTCTTTTGTTAGCCCTTTTATCGGCCGCTTAGATGATATTTCCCATGAGGGGATGGAGCTGGTGGACCAGATTGTCACGATTTTTAATCAATACGGTTTTGACACGGAAATTATTGTCGCTTCAGTGCGCCATCCTTGCCATGTAGTTGAGGCGGCTCTAATTGGCGCTGATATCGTCACCGTGCCCTATGGAGTTATGGAAAAGTTAATTCATCATCCGTTGACCGATATCGGTCTGGAGAAATTTTTGCAGGATTGGGCTAAGGTAAAAAAATAATTTTTTTGGGGGAATTATGGCTAAAAGCCGGAAATTAGAAGAGCTAAGAGAAAAAATAAAATTGGCCGAGGAAGGAGGGGGGAAGCTTAGAATCGAACGCCAGCATCAGGCGGGCAAACTCACGGCTCGGGAACGGATTAATCTTCTCCTCGACCCTGGTTCCTTCGAAGAAATGGACAAGCTGGTGGTTCATCAATGCTACGATTTTGGAATGGAGAAAAAAAGAATTTACGGCGATGGGGTCGTCACTGGTTATGGCCGGATTGACGGTCGGCCAGTTTTTGTCTTCGCCCAGGATTTTACTGTTTTCGGGGGTTCGCTGAGTGGGGCTAACGCCGCCAAAATTTGCAAGATTATGGACTTAGCGATGAAAATCGGGGCGCCGGTCATTGGGTTGAATGATTCCGGCGGGGCCAGAATCCAGGAAGGCGTAGCCAGCTTAGGTGGCTATGCCGATATTTTCCTGCGTAATGTCTTGGCTTCGGGCGTCATCCCCCAGATTTCCGCGATCTTAGGACCTTGTGCTGGCGGCGCGGTTTACTCC
The DNA here is from genome assembly GCA_964627255.1 of uncultured Eubacteriales bacterium. Lineage (GTDB taxonomy): Bacteria > Acidobacteriota > Aminicenantia > Aminicenantales > CALLJL01 > CALLJL01. The sequence goes on along the minus strand of CAZVIN010000060.1, from coordinate 11,878 downwards.
CCCGCGCTAACTGATTTTATTATCATGACCCGCGAGACAAGCCATATGTTTATTACTGGTCCGGATGTTATCGAAGCTGTCACCCATGAAAAGGTGACCATGGAAGAACTGGGCGGAGCTGATACTCACAATAGCCTTAGCGGTGTGGCTCATTTTGCGGCTGACTCTGAAGAACAGGCCATGGCCATAATAAGGGAACTTCTTTCTTTCATTCCCAATAATAACCTCGAAGACCCGCCCGAGAAAGAAACCTCCGACCCTTGGGATAGAATGAGTGAAGAGCTCAACGAGCTTGTTCCTGAAGACCCTGACCAACCGTATGATATTCGTCAGGTTATAAGGGAAGTCCTTGACGACCGCTATTTTTTTGAAGTTCAACCAGATTTTGCCCGCAATATAGTTATCGGGTTTGGCCGTCTGGCGGGAAAATCAGTGGGAATCGTGGCTAACCAGCCCGACCATTTAGCCGGAGCTTTGGATATCGACGCTTCTGATAAGGGAGCGCGCTTTGTCCGCTTTTGTGATGCCTTTAATATTCCTTTGGTCACTTTTGAAGATGTTCCCGGGTTTCTACCCGGAGTAGCCCAAGAACATGGCGGGATTATTCGCCACGGTGCCAAGCTGCTTTATGCTTTTGCTGAGGCGACGGTTCCCAAGATTACAGTTATCACTCGCAAAGCTTACGGCGGGGCCTATTGCGTTATGGCTTCAAAACACATTAGGGCTGATATCAACTATGCTTTCCCCACGGCGGAAATTGCTGTCATGGGCCCTGAAGGCGCGGTCAAGATCATTTACCAGCGAGAAATTGCTTCGGCCGCTGACCCGGAGGAATTGCGGCGGCAAAAGATCGCCGAGTTTAGAGAAAAACTGGCCAATCCATATATTGCCTGCGAAAAGGGATACTTAGACGAGGTTATCGAGCCTCGCTTGACCAGACCGAAACTGGTCACGGCGCTGAAAATGTTGGAAAATAAAAGAGATAAGAATCCACCCAAAAAGCATGGCAATATTCCTCTTTAATGGGTTGATAGATGAAGCGGTTTAATAAGATTCTCATTGCTAACCGGGGGGAAATCGCTGTTCGCGTTATCAGAGCCTGCCGGGAGATGGGGATTATTCCGGTGGCGGTTTACTCGGAGGCCGACCGTCGGGCGCTTCATGTTCGCTTGGCCGAAGAAGCCTACCCCTTAGGGGAAGCGGCGCCGGCTTCAAGTTATCTCAATATTGATAAAATTATCGCTATCGCCAAGCATTGTCGGGCGGAGGCAATCCATCCTGGTTATGGTTTTTTGGCTGAAAATCACCGCTTTGTCCGTCGCTGTGAGGAGGAGGGGCTTGTCTTTATTGGCCCGCCTTCCGGCCCGATGGAGCTCTTGGGTCTTAAGACTATTTCTCGACGCAAGATGATGGAAGCGGGCGTGCCGATAATCCCCGGGACATTAGAGCCAGTAAAAAATGAAGAAGAACTTATCTCCCAAGCCCAGGCGGTGGGCTTTCCTCTGTTGCTTAAAGCCTCAGCTGGCGGTGGTGGCAAGGGACTCAGGTTAGTTCGCACCCAAGAAGAACTCCTCTCGGCTTATCGCTTAGCTGCCTCTGAGGCGCTCACGAGTTTTGGCGACCCGGCTATTTACCTTGAGAAATACCTCCAAGAACCCCACCATATCGAGATTCAAATCTTAGTCGATAATGATGGCCAGGCGGTTTATCTGGGGGAAAGAGAATGCTCGCTGCAGCGTCGCTACCAGAAAATTTTGGAGGAGACACCATCCCCGTTTATTGATGAGGTGATTCGGCGGCAAATGGGACAAATCGCGATTAAAGCCGCCCAGAGCATCGGGTACAGGAATGCCGGCACGGTCGAGTTTATTGTTGATAAGAATAAAAATTTCTACTTTCTCGAAGTCAATGCCCGTCTCCAGGTAGAACATCCCATCACCGAGATGGTTACCGGAATCGACCTGGTTCAGGCTCAGATTGAAATAGCCCAGGGCAAGCCGCTTCCCTTCAAGCAGGAGGATATTAAACCCCAAGGCTGGGCGATAGAATGCCGCATTATGGCTGAGGACCCCTTTCAGGATTTTATGCCCTCTCCTGGGAAAATTCTTTATCTCCATCCTCCAGGCGGGCCTGGTATTAGGGATGATAGCGGGATTGTGGAAGGATACACCGTGCCGCTCGAATACGACCCATTGCTTTCTAAACTCATTGCCTGGGGAAAAACCAGAGAGGAGGCGATTCGCCGGCTGCGTCGGGCCCTTTTAGAATATCAAATCTACGGGGTCAAAACTACTATCCCCTTTTTCCTGCGAATTTTAGACCACCCTGATTTCTTAGCTGGACAATACAACACCCATTTTATTTCCCAGCTGGAAAAAGAACCACCCTCTGAGACTGGGGAGGAGTTAGTAGCGGTAATTGCGGCCGCGGTTAAATCCTTTAGTCCCTCGCGGCAGGAACCAGAAAAGAAAGTAAAGTTCAAGAGCCATCCCTGGAAACTGCAGGGGAGGATTGAGGCCTTAGGCCACCGATTGTAAAAATGGTTCTAACTTTTTGGCTCAAAGGAAAGGAATATAATCTCCAAATAGAACCTCAGCTGAATGGCCCGTTGCTTCTAACTCACGAGGGGATAACGTATGAAGTTACGGCCGAATTCATTACCGAGGAGGAAATTCTGATCAAGGTCAATGGCCAGGTTTACAACGTTCTTGTTCAATCTAATTCTCTGGCGCACACGGTTGTTATGGGGGATAGAAAATACTTGGTGGAGAAAAAAGCTCCCGTGCTCTATTCGAAAGAACAGAAGACGAGTAGCAAGCGGCGGGAGGTGCGGATTACCATGCCCGGAAAGGTGGTGGCCGTTCAGGTTAAAGATGGGTCTGAAGTTACCCAGGGACAACCTGTTTTAATTTTAGAAGCCATGAAGATGCAAAATGAGATTAAGGCTCCCAAAGACGGCCGGATAACCAATTTAAAAGTTAAACCAGGGGATACCGTAGAAGCAGGGACCATCCTTTTTATCATGGAATAATTTTTTCTAAGAAACATGAAAACCCGCTGGACTTTTCGCCGCTGGCTAAAGACCGTGATATTCTTTTTTATAATGGCCCTGGTTTTGCTGGCCGGGATAACTTTAAGAAACTTCCTGTTACGACAGCTCCAGCAACAATTGAGTTCTGTTTTCTCCTACTCTCACGTCCGAGTTAGCTTAATCCCTCCCGGTCTTGTTTTTGAAAATATGCGGCTGGTTGGAGAAACCCCCTCCTTTACTGCGCAGAAGCTTTTTGTTCGGACTAAGCTTTTTTCCCTCTTTTCACGGGAAAGACCGGTCACAGTTTTCATAGATAAACCAGTAATTCGATATGTCCCAGAAACTTTGAGAAAGACAGGCGGTAGTTTTTTTGGCTTGCCGCCCTCGTTTATTTTAGAAGCCGTGGTTTTAAGGCACGCAGATGTTCTTATTCAGACTAAAGACATTTCATTTCAGGCCAGCGAGTTGAGGGCTCTTTGGAAGCAGCGAGGCGACCGATTGGCGCTTCAAGCTGAATCCGAAAACGGGACTTTAACCCTGTCGGCGAAAGAAATTATAACCTCAGCTCGGCTTAGACTATGGCTTGAAGGCCGAGGCCCAGAGCTGATGGTCCGCCGGTTTTTGATGACGGCAAGCGACAGATATTTTCAGCTGAAGGGAAAAGTAACTAATATTAGTAACCCTCAAGTTGAGCTTAATGGTACTTTCTGGTGGCCGCTGAGCTCTCTTGATTCCTGGCTACACCTGCCTTTTACCTGGGAAGGCCAGGTGGTAAGCGAAGGCAAATTGGGGCGGCGGGAAGGATATTGGAGCTATGAAGGAAAAGTTCAGGCCGCTGATTTAAGCCTGAATGGTTATTTTTTGAGCCCAGGCCAAGGGTGGATTAGCACAACCTTGGGGAAAAGAGGCGACTTAAAAATGCAGTATGGGTCGCTGGCAGAAGGGGGCGAGTTCTCTGTTTCCTGGGAAAAGCAGATGGTGGCCGGCAAGTTCGCTCGCTTTCATCTTGACCCGGTTATGAAAGAACTCCGTCTTCCCTGGCCGGTCAAATCGCCGGCTTGGGGGAATTTTCGGCTCGCTAAGGGTGAGTTACAGGTTGAAGGCGAATTCAGGGATAAAGATTTTCAGGCTGAAGCCAGCCGGTATCCTTTTCAAGGGTTCTTTCGGGTTAATTGGGATGGCCACAATCAGGTTAAACTTTTTTCTCCCGAACTCCTGAGTAACTTTGCCCGTTTCCAGGCTGAAGGGCAAATCAACCTGTCGCAGAATATGGAGGTTCAGATCAAGGGCGAGGTGGTTGATATTGCCGAGACCCGAGCTTTTTTGCAAGCGCTTTTGGGCAAAATCTGGAATTTCCCTGAAATAAAAGGCCAAGCCGAGACCAGAGTAAGTTTAGCAGGGCCGTTGGCTTCGCCGGAGGTAACGGTGGAATTCGAAGGTTCCCCAATTAGCTTTGACCAGTTTGAGGTAGCGGGAGCCTCCGGGTTATTTAAAATTGGGGCAGGTCGTTTTAAGGGTAGCTTTCAATTTACTGACCCAGAGATGACGGGAAAAGCAGAGCTCAGCGTTGATTCCGCCGGCAGCCTGGCTACCTTCGTTCTTCAAGCGGGCGAGGCAAATAGAATTCTGGCCGGTTTGGGGGTCAGGTTACCTTTAAGCGGAAAATTTAGTGGTCAGTTTCAATTAAAAATTCAGCCAAATGGTTCTTCTTTTCTTGAAGGCCATTTTTTTAGCCCGCGGCTGATTTTTCTTGGCCAGATTATTAACGATGCCTCTGGCCAAATAACTTTGGCTGACAAAGCCTTCCGTTTAGAAAATTTTAAAGGCCGCTTGGCTAAAGGGCCGATACAAATGGACCTTGGCCTTGATTTATCTCAGCAAAATTATTCATTCCAGTTAAGTAGCCAGGGCTTAAACCTGGAAGACTTAATACCCGGATTAAAAGGGGAAGCCGAGCTGGAACTCAAAGGCCAAGGTCTTCTTGGTCAGGACAAAGTTAAGGGGAAATTTAAAGTCCAGAAATTCGGTTTTTCTTGGTATAAACCGAGTTCCCTCGAGGGGGAGGCGGAGGTTCTGATTACGCCGGAGGTGCTCAGCGCCTCGTTGCGTGGCGAAGCTTACGACCAAGAAGGCCGGTTTGACCTGAGCGTGGAAACTTCCTTTCGCCATCCTGATTATTCGATTAAAGGAAAAGGTAAGACCAAACTTCTGGCTGTAATTCCCTGGAAGGGGACCGAGGGTGAATTGAATTATCTTTTTGAACTCGTGAGGAAACAAGGCCAAAAAACAATCACTGGCGTTCTCGAAGCCAACGGACGTCTCCTGCCCATTCCCAATTTCCCCCATGCCATAAACGATTTTTCGCTCTTAGCCTTTATCCAGAATGAAAATTTTTCCGTCCGCTCTTTCCAGGCTAAATTAGGAGGTGGCGAGCTTCAAGGGTTTGGCGAAATTAAAAGGGAACCTGACGGTAATCTGCGGCTTGACCTCCAGCTCGACGGCCATGACCTGGTTCTTGCGCCTCTCGACCGAGCTCGTTTTTTAACCGATGGTTCGCTGCGGCTGGTTCGTAACGCCGAGAAATTTTCTCTGGAAGGTGTCTTCGAGATTAAAAGGGCTTACTGGAGAAGAGAATTTTTCGAGAAAACCACTTTTTCTTCTTCGGGACAAGAAACCGTAATCCCCAGTTTTTTGCAAGGCTTAATGCTTTCTTTACGCCTTAAGTCAGCGGACCAAGTTTATGTAGAAAATTCTTTGGCCCGGATTAGAGGCAGCTTGGACCTGATGATTACCGGCGAAGTCAGCTCCCCTCTTTTGCTTGGCGAAATCGAAGCTCTCGACGGCAACGTTTATTTTCAGGATAGAATCTTCCGCCTACTAAAAGGCAAATTAACCTTTACCAACCCGCTCATTTCCGCGCCCTATTTAGAGATGAAAGGCGAGACTTATGTCCAGGATTATCGCGTCATTTTTTCCCTGGTTGGCCCTACAGATGGGCTTAAACCCGAGTTCAGCTCCTCCCCACCCCTGGGACCAGAAGAAGTCCTGGCTTTATTGGCCTTTGGTGAATCCTTTAAACGTATTACTTCTACCGACATCGCGGCTCAAGTCAGCACTGCCTCCTTTTTATCCGGAGAGATAGTTGAGGCTGCCAAGAAAAGAGCCCAAAAAATCCTTAGCCTTGACCGTCTTCGGATTGACCCCTTTGTTTTGGGTTCCTCGGCTGAAATGACGGCGCGGCTTACTGTCGGCAAAAAAATTTCGGAGAACTTTTTTATAATTTATTCCACCAACCTGACAACGCAAAGAGAAGAAATCGTCCGCTTGGAATGGGAGATAAAACCCGGGTTATCAATAGTTGGGATCAGAGACGAATTGGGCCGAGTGAGCTTTGACCTCAAAATCCGTCGGAGGTTTTAATAGTTTGACCAGTAAGGCGCGGTTATTTTTTTCTTTTGGGCTAAGAGCCGCGTATCTTTGCTTAATCCTTCTTTTTTTTACCATAGCGCAGGGACAAGAAGCTGGTCTGCTGCTCATCGGGAATATTGAGGTTAAGGTCGATGGCCAACCCGCGGCGCCTGAAATGCGCCAGTTGATTCCGCTCTCGAAGGGAGAGCCCTTTTCTTTTTTCTTAATTCGTCAGGTGATTGAACGTCTTTATCTCACCAAGCTTTTTTCTAATATTCAGGTTTTTAGTGATGGACAGAACCCCGTAAACCTTACTTTTTATTTTGAAAGGCAACTTTACCTTCGTCAAGTTAATTTCAACGTAGAGGGAGGTCTTTCAGCGGAACTACTCAGGTCAGAGGTTAAATCGCTGCGGGAAGGAGAACCCTTTGATGAAGGTCTTTTGGAAGCGGGAAAATCAGAAATTATAGATATTCTAAAAAGGGAGGGCTTTTTCAACCCTGACCTTCAAGTCATCCCGACCAAACTGCCATCCGGTGGTTTAGTTGACCTCGACTGGAAAATCAACCCTAAGGAGCGATTGAAAATTCAGGGCCTTGTCTGGAAGGGGGATGGGGAGAAGGTCAGTCCCAAGGATAAAGGTCGCCTTGTTTCCCTGATAAAAGACAATTATAGCCCAAGGCAATTGGAAGCGGAGTGTCTGGCCTTGCAGCAAGCTTTGAGGCGGAAGGGCTTTTCCCGGGCAGAGGTTAGCTATTTTGCTACCTTGGATGAGGCGGCGCAAGAGGTCGCCTTGGAAATTAATGTCCAGCTTCATGAAAAAGTCATTATCGAGTTTAGGGGCGCCAAGGTTCCGTTGTCGCTCGTCACTCCTCTCTGGGAAGAAAGGGTTTTTGAAGAATGGGCCCTAAGTGAGGGCGAGGCCAGGGTTCTTCGTTATCTGAGGCGCAAAGGCTATTTTGAGGCTCAAATAAAATCGAGCCTAGAAAAAAATGAGGCGGAACTGAGGGTAACTTACACCCTTGAACTCGGACCTAAACGTCGTCTGAGATCGGTTATTTTTTCTGGGCTGAATCAGTTCAGTGAAGAAAGGCTGCGTCAAGCTCTTGGCCTTAATGACCGGACACCTTTTGCTGCCGTCATTGATGGCGAGAGACTCTATGACCTGCCCAAGGAAATTGAAGCTTTTTATCAGATGAATGGTTTTCCTCAGGTTCGGGTTTGGTTGGAACTTGATAAAAAAGAGAATGAAGTGATAGCTCGGCTTAACGTCGACGAGGGAAACCGCGAAACAATTGGCGAAATTAGCTTCAATCCTCACCTTTCCTTTTCGGCTGAGCAGCTTAGGGGATTGATTTCCAGTCAACCCGGCGGTCCTTATTATTCTCCTCAGGTTAAGCTTGACCGGCAGCGTTTAATTGAGTTTTATCAGCGGCAGGGTTTTAGAGGCACCTCCGTCTCCGTCGAGGAGAAGGTTATCCAGCCCAATGTTTATTCTCTCCTTTTTAAGATAGAGGAAGGACGGAGATATCGTCTGCGCCGTATCTTTTTTTCGGGAACCGTCACTACTAAGGAAGCAACGATTCGCAAAGAGCTTAGGATAAAAGAGGGAGACTGGGCGGATGAAAATCTGATTCAGGAGTCAAAAAGAAACTTAGAGCGGTTGGGGATTTTTGCCAGTGTCCAGGTAGAAGAAATTCCAGCTTGGCGTGATGAGTTAGATTTGGTCTTTCGTTTCCACGAAGGCGAGCGAAACCTGGCCAGCGTCGGATTGGGCCTCGAGACGAAGTCCGAACCCCGAGGTTTTGAGGTCTGGAACAACGTGCTCCGTCTGCGGGGTACCGCCGAGATTGTCCGGACTAACCTCCTCGGAGATGCGTCTCAACTTAGTTTTGTTAGTCAGATGAGTCTGAAAGAAACCAGAGGAGTTGTCTCTTGGGAGCAGCCGTATTTTTTTGGCGTTCCCTTCCGAGGATACATGAATATCTGGCTGGAAAGAGAAGAAAGGGTCAGCTTTGGTTTTGACCGCCGAGGTGTTAGCCTGACAGGGATAAAAGCCCTAAGCGGAGACCTGATGACCGTGATGACTTTTCGTTATGCTCGAACTGTGCTCACTCATCTTGAAATTACGGAATCAGAAGTTGACCGTCAGTTTTTCCCCTTTTCCTCGACTTCTTTTTCGTCCAGTTTGATTCGTGACCGCCGCGACGATAGCTTTAATCCCCAAAAGGGATATTTTGCCTCGGCTGTTTTAGAATGGGCGTTTCCTCTTTTCAGGGCTGAGGCGGAATTCTTGAAGGCCTTCATCAAGTATCAAAGATTTTTTAGCTTGGCTCCCCGCTGGAACCTGGCAACTACCTTCCGTCTTGGCCTGGGCCGGGGCCGTATCCCGATTCATGAGCGCTTCTTTGCTGGTGGCAGCAATTCTTTTCGGGGCGAAGAATTTGATGCTTTGGGGCCAAAAGATGCGTTTTCAGGCAAACCAGTGGGCGGGAAAGCTTTAATCCTCTTTAATTTTGAATTTAGTTTACCCTTATTGGCTTCTCTCCCGAATTTGAGTGCGACGATTTTCTATGATTCAGGCAATGTCTTCAGTAAAAGAAGTCAGTTTAACTTAGCCTCAATGCATAACGCTCTTGGGTTTGGACTTCGTTATCGGACACCCCTTGGCCCCCTTCGACTCGAGCTGGGTTGGAATTTGTCTGAACTGGAGCGAAAAGCCAAGCCCCTTCTATTCCTGACAATCGGGCAGGTTTTCTGATGCTAGGTAAGAACCGAATCGTTCTCCTTAGCTTAGCTTTGCTCGCGGTAGTTGTCCCTTCGGGGATAGGCCAAAGCAGAGCCCAGATAGTTGATTGCTTGGTGGCTTCTGTTGACGGCCAAATTATCACCCTGAGCGACCTTAAAATCATCGACGAGTTTATTTTCCATCCCTCTCCGGGAGTCGCTCTTGCACCTAACCAGCTTTTAGAGAAAGTGATTGAAATGAAGATTATTGTTGCTTCGGCCAAGACCGAAGCCACCGTGGCAGCCGAAGAAATTGACCAGGCCAAGCAAACCATTTTTCTGACCCTGGGGGAAGAACGGGTCAAGCAAAGGATGTTTTTTTATGGACTGACAGCCAAAGACTTGGAACCGTACCTTCGGGAAAAATTGCTTTACGAAAAGATCATAGCTTCCAGGTCTAACCAGAGAGTAAACGTTACGCTCCGGGAAATTGAAGCTTACTATTCTGAAAAGTATCTTGTCGAACAGCAAGTTAAGAGCCTGCCACCCCAGCCCTTAATCGAGATATTACCGACAATCGAGGCTCGTTTGCGCCAAGAAAAAGTGAGGCGACAGTTAGAAGAGTGGATTGCGGGGCTCAAGAAACAAGCTATAATTCGTCTTTATCAGGATTGTTTGCACTATTTCGAGCGAGGTGGATTATGCCCGACCTAGCTTTTTTATTTCCGGGACAAGGCTCCCAGTATGTCGGCATGGGCAAGGAATTTTATGAGGAATTTCCTCGAGCCAGGGATATTTTCTCTTTGGCCGATGAAATTCTGGGCTTTTCTCTATCCCGGCTCTGTTTCGAGGGGCCAGAGGAGGAGCTTCGTCTTACTGCTAACACTCAGCCAGCGTTGCTCACAGTAAGCTATATTGCTTATGAACTATTGGGGGTGGAACCAGATATTGCTTGTGGTCATAGCTTAGGAGAATACTCCGCCCTCGTAGCCGCCGGCGCTGTTTCCTTTTCTGATGCCCTAAGATTAGTGCGCCAAAGAGGCCTTTATATGCAGGAAGCGGTCCCGGTGGGCGAGGGAGCCATGGCCGCCATTTTAGGTCTTCCTTTTGAAGTCATCAGTCCGATTCTCTCAGAAGTTAAGAGCGGGGTGGTGGAAGTGGCTAACTGGAATGGCGAAGAACAGATTGTTATTGCCGGACATAAACGGGCAGTGGAAGAGGCCATAGAGAAGCTAAAGCCGCCGCGGAGTGTTTGGTTGCCAGTAAGTGCGCCCTTTCATACCAGTTTAATGAAGCCAGCTGAAGACAGATTAGCCCGAGACCTGGACCAGGTGGAATTTCATGACCTCAAATTCCCGATAATTACCAACGTTGAAGCGCGAATCATTCAGGGGGGCGAGGAAGCTCGGCAGGCCCTTAAACGTCAGGTGAGCCGGCCGGTTCTCTGGTGGCCAAGCCTGCAAGTTTTGAGGGAAAAGGGGATTAATAAAGTGGCCGAGGTCGGCGCCGGCCGGGTTCTTTCAGGTTTGATGAAACGAGCTGCCCGAAATTGGGGCCAGCCCATAGCCATTTTTGCCTGTGAGAATAGCCCAGGCCTGAGGCAGTTAAGAAATGAACTCTCAAGAGCGGCTTGAGAGCTGGGGCCCATAACGCCAGCCATATTCCGCGGCCGAGACGACCGAAGCGACAATAATTCCCCAAAGACCAACCCGCGCAAAAATATAAAAATTATTTAATAAATCAGGCCCCAGAATGAGCAAAGCAATGGTTATAGTTTCGAGGATCATCTTGGCTTTTCCGAGAGGCGAGGCCGGAATGTGGTAACCTTGAGAGGAGGCAATCGCTCTGAATCCGGTGACGGCAAATTCTCGGCCGATGATTATGATAGCCATCCAGGCTAAGACGCGACCTACCTGGACTAAACAAATAAGCGCCGAGATTATCAGGAGTTTATCAGCAATCGGGTCAAGGAGTTGGCCAAAAGTTGTCACCTGTCTTTTTCGTCGAGCTAAAAAGCCATCTAAGGTATCGGTAAAGGTGGCCAAGCACCACAGGCCAAAGGACACCCAGGCTTGGTAGGGAAAGGAGGAAAGAAGGCAAATGACAAGAGCCGGGATGGTAACAATCCGCAATAAAGTCAGAAAGTTAGGAAAGTTCATCGCCGAGCAAGATAACTCAGCTCCTCTTCAACTGTCAAGGCCGTAGCGCCCATGTTTAAAAAGAGTAGTGGCTTCAGCCTTTTTTATCCTGAGTATTTGTCAAGTTTTACCCAAAAGAGCTCTTTCATTGGCGAAATATCGACTTTTTTTATAAAAATTGACTTTAATTATATTTTAATACTTAGAATGAGAACAAAGCCTCTCTCAATTTTTAAATTCCTTTTAGGTCTGCTTAAAATTTTAAATCTTCTTGCTTTTAAAAGAAAAATAACCGATATGGGCCTAATAAATCATCACCCTTCTTGCCAAAGAGCCCATAATAGCATGCTGTGGATACACAATGAAAAACTCTCTTCGCCCTCGTATGTGCTAGGCCCGGAGATGGCCGGGAGGGCCTCGCTCCCACTTAGGTTTTTAAGGGCGTTTCATCTTTGCCTTTCTCCGAGCCGGCGGAAATTGCCTCCCTGCTCCTTAATCTTGAATCAGTTTACATCCTCGCAGCCTCTTCTTTTGCCCAGTCTTAAAAAATAGGAAAATAGGCAAGCTGCCACCG
>CAZVIN010000059.1:0-2697 GCA_964627255.1 uncultured Eubacteriales bacterium | reverse complement strand
GGTCGATTTTTATCGACTAAAAAAAGTAATCTCAATTGATAAAGAAAAAGAGATTGTGTCGGTGGAGCCAGGCCTAACCTGGGAACAGCTCGACCGTGAGCTTCATAAGCAGGGGCTCACTCTTCGTCTCTACCCAACGAGCTATCCTTCTTCGACTCCGGGCGGTTGGTTAGCTCAGGGTGGGGCTGGCATTGGCTCCTATGAATATGGTTGGTTTGCTGATAACGTGGTTTCAGCCCGGGTCGTTCTCTCCTCGGGAGAGGTGAAGGAAGTTTCTGGCTCTGAGCTGGAAGTGATTTCTGAAGCGGAAGGAACAACTGGCCTCATCAGCGAAGTTACGCTTCGGGTTCAGAAGGAAAAAGACCTCGAGGTTATGGCCATCGCCTGTCCTGATGCCCAGGCTTTAGAAAGAATTTTTAAAGAATTCATCGCCCGAAACTTGCCCCTTTGGTCAGTGGTTTTTATTAATCCGCGAATGGCGGAAATGAAAAACCGGGCACCGCTGAGGACGCATCATGGTCACCCTGTCGAGACTCGGGTTATTTTGCCTGCGGCCTACATTGCCACCCTCGCTTTTAGGAAAGAAGATTCGCGGCACGTGAAGGAAGAAATCGAGTCCATCGTGCCACGGTGTCAAGGAGAAATTCTGAGTCAGGAAATTGCTGAGCATGAATGGGCCAATCGCTTCAAATTAATGATTGTGAAGCGACTTGGACCTTCCCTTGTTCCGGCGGAAATAGTTGTTCCCCTCGATAAACTCGGCGCGGTTATGGAAGAAATTGAAGGAAAAATAAATCAGCCAGTGGTCAAAGAAGGGGTAATCATTCGTCAGGGCAAGAATGGCCAACCTGAAGCCGTCCTCCTCGGTTTTATTCCCAGCGACCAGCGCCGCTTTAGCTACAACTTTGTCTTTGGCCTCGTACTAACCATAATCAAGATTGCGGAAAAATACGGCGGCCGTCCTTACTCCACCGGGCTTTATTTTGGTTCAAGGGCGGAAAAAATTCTTGGCGTGGAGAAGAAAAAGCGTCTGGAGGCGTTTAAAAAGCAAGTTGACCCACATGGCCTGCTTAACCCAGATAAAGTCCTAGGCGGCAATATCTTTGACTCTCTTATCCGGATTATTGGGGTCTTTGAGCCCTTAATCCGCCCTTTCGGGAATGTCGTTAGCACCAGAATTGGCGAAAGAATGACCAAGGAGCAGCGAGGCCTTCCGGCTGAAATTGCTTGGTACGCCTATGCCTGCTCTCAATGCGGTTATTGTGTCGACGAGTGCGACCAGTTCTATGGCCGGGGCTGGGAAAGTCAATCTCCACGAGGCAAATGGTACTGGTTGCGGGAGTACTTAGAGGGCAGGGCTCGATGGAACCAGTTTATCGTTGAAACCTTTCTGGTTTGCACGACTTGTGAGCTCTGTAACCTCCGCTGTTCCGCCTCATTACCGATTGAGTCGAGCTGGATGAAATTGCGCGGGAAGCTTGTCTATGAAGATAAGCAAATGACCTTTCCTCCCTTTGAAATTATGGCCGCGGCGCTTCGTTCGCAGGGCGATATCTGGGCCGGCTATCGCCAGGATCGTTCTCGCTGGTTTCCAGAAGAACTAAAAGCCAAGCACGGCCCGGGAAAGAAAAGCTCCCATGTTTATTTCGCTGGCTGCACGGCTTCTTATGTGGAGGCTGATATTGGTCAGGCCTCGGTAACGCTTCTTTCGGCCGCGGGCGTTGATTTTACTTACCTCGGCAACCAGGAAAATTGTTGTGGGACGCCGATGTTAGTAGCCGGGAAATGGGACGTCTTCGAAGAAACAATGCGGCACAATATAGACGCGGTGAAAGCTGCGGGCGCCGATACGGTTATCACCTCCTGCCCCGCCTGCGATATGATGTGGCGCCACGTCTATCCTCAATGGTCTCAGAAGTTGGGAATGGAGTACGGCATAAAAACCAAACATTATTCCGAGGTGGTGGCGGAAAAAATTCGTTCGGGCGAATTTCGGTTTCCCCAGGAGGTTAAAGATAAAGTCACTTGGCATGATTCCTGCCATATTGGCCGAGTTTCGGGAGTCTATGAGGCCCCACGAGAAGTCATTAAAGCCGTCCCTGGTGTAGATTTTGTTGAGATGCCCTTTCACCATGAGGCCGCCCATTGCTGCGGTAGCGTCTTGACCCTGATTAAAGAACCGGCGGTGGCGGCTGAAGTGGGTAAGACGCGATTGGACGAAGCAGTGGAAGTTGGGGTTGAGTCTGTCTTAGCTCTTTGTCCTTGCTGTGAGTTTCAATTCCGGGTAACCAAAGATAAGAAGCAATTGCCCGTTACCATTCATGACTTAGCGGCTTTCGCCTGCCGGGGCCTGGGAAAACAATTCTCCGACCCTTCGCCTGAAGTCCTCAGACACTGGGCGGTCTTTGAAAAAATGATCAGCCTGATGACGCCCGAAGGTTTTGCCGATTTGATGGATTCGATGTGGCCAGAGCTTTTAGCGGCTATGCCCTTAGGCATGGGTAAAATGATGCGTTTAATCGGCCGGCTGGGCTTCTTGGGCGGAGCGATGTTTAGTGCCATGAAACCGCTGTTTCCAATCTTATTCCCGCGGCTCTTACCCGGGATGATGCCTAAGGTATTACCGACTATGCTGGAAAGGATCGAAGAAAGGGTTCCGATGCCAGATTACATGCGGGAGCAAATGCCCCAGCTCCT
>CAZVIN010000058.1:0-16947 GCA_964627255.1 uncultured Eubacteriales bacterium | reverse complement strand
GAGAAGTTTTTTCGTTTGAGATAAAATTGAATAGCTTGGATTAAAATATTGGGGAGGGAAAGATGGTTGCTCCGGCCAAAGAAAGAATAGGTGAGATAATTCGGCGGTTAAGGAAGGCTTATCCGCACAGCCGGACAGCCCTTAACTTTGAAACACCGCTCGGGATTTTGGTGGCCACGATTCTGGCGGCTCAGTGCACCGACGAAAAGGTCAACCAAATAACGCCCCTTTTATTCCAAAAATATCCTACAGTTGAGGCTCTGGCGCAAGCTAAACAAGAAGAGCTGGAGGTGATAATTAGACCCACAGGTTTTTACCGGAATAAAGCAAAGGCAATAATCGGTGCGGCCCAAAAAATCTTCGCTGATTTTGGCGGTCAAGTTCCTGATAAAATGGAGGAGCTGGTAACTTTGCCTGGCGTAGCGAGGAAGACGGCGAACATTGTTCTTTCTTCTGCCTACCGGAAAGCCGAGGGTATCGCGGTCGACACCCATGTTCGTCGCCTGGCTTTTCGCTTAGGACTCAGCCGGCAGAAAGACCCGGAAAAAATTGAACTGGATTTGATGAAATTGGTTCCAAAGGACGATTGGCTTGATTTTAATTATATGCTGGTTGACCATGGCCGGAAGATATGCCAGGCTAAGAAACCGCTCTGTGCTGAATGCTTTCTCCAGGACGTTTGCCCATCGGCCAAGGATTTGTTCCAAGCCGCCGCCCAGAAAAGTTCTGGGCGGAAAGCCCCGAAGCAGAAAAAAGCAGCTAAAAAAGAGGGAAAGGACAAAAAATAAAATGCCCTCCCTTTTCTGGGGCCAACGAGATAAATTTTTTCCATTTTATAGACGCGATGATTGGATTCGTATAAGAATGCCCTCCAGAGCTTTGTTTTTTGAGATTTATGATCGGGACGTATTATAATTAAGGTATCGGGCGGAAAATAGAAAAATGTGATTTAGCGACCACCGAAGATTTTTCCTGAGCGTGGGGATAATTCCCAACAAAGAGATATCTGAAGTAAAATAGCGTCGGAGGTTAGAGTTGCTCAAAGAGGCGATGCTTTTTAATTCTCTCGAGAGCGGAAAGGTGGAGTGCTTTCTCTGTGCCCATCGCTGCCTGATAGGCCCCGGAAAATGGGGCATTTGTGGTGTTCGGGAAAATCGCGAGGGCCAGCTTTACACCCATGCCTATGGCGAGGTTATCGCGGCCCACGTTGACCCGATAGAAAAGAAGCCCCTCTATCATTTTTATCCAGGCTCAAAAGCCTTTTCCATAGCCACGGTCGGCTGTAATTTTCGCTGCCCTTTCTGTCAGAACTGGGAGATTTCTCAAGTGAGTAAAAAAGAAAGACCAGAAGAGCTGGGTTTTCCGTTGCCCCCGGAGAAAGTAGTTAAAGAGGCGCGGCGTCACGGTTGTCGGAGCATTTCTTACACTTATACTGAGCCCACGATTTTTTTTGAATATGCCTATGACACCGCTGTCCTGGCCAAAAAGGAAGGTTTGGCCAATAATTTTGTTACCAACGGCTTTATGACGGCCGAGGCCCTAAAAACTATCCAACCCTATCTTGACGGAGCCAACGTGGACCTGAAGGCTTTTCGGGATGAAACCTATAAGAAGGTTTGTAAGGCAAGGTTAGAGCCAGTTTTAGACTCGATAAAGCTAATGAAGGAAATCGGTATTTGGGTTGAAGTAACCACCTTGGTTGTTCCCGGTCTTAATGATAGCGAAGACGAACTGCGATCTATAGCCCGCTTTCTACTCAGCGTTGACCCTGAGCTTCCCTGGCATATCAGTCGCTTTCATCCTGATTATGAATATACTTCAGCCCCGCCAACTCCCTTGGAAACTTTACGCCGCGCTGCGGCCATCGGCCGGGAAGAAGGTCTTAAATTTATCTATATCGGCAATGTTTGGGGCGAAGGTGAGGATACATTTTGCCCCAATTGTCAGCGACCAATTATTAAGCGGCAGGGATTTTGGGTGGAAGCCATGAAGATGGAAAAGAACCGCTGCGCCTATTGCGGCCAAAAAATTGCCGGCCTTTTTGAATAGACTTAGCGCTTCCTTGAAGGTCATGAAAAATACCTTCGCTTTGGTACCTCTTGATTCTCTTCCCGGGTAGAGATATTCTTTGCCCCTTATGGCCTGAAGCCTAATAACTGAGGCTGTTTTATTCATTAAAAGGCAGGGCGCGGAGATGAGGCCCTTGAAAAAACTTCATCCGGGAAGCCTTTACTCCTTTTATTCTGGTTTAAATACCGACCTTTATGAGCTGACGATGGCCGCTGCCTATTATGAGCGCGGCATGAACGAGACCACCACCTTTAGCCTTTTTATCCGCGATTACCCACCAGCGCGGCGTTATTTTGTCGCCGCGGGCTTAGCTGAGGCCGTCGCCTTTCTTCAAAAAATAGCCTTTTCCCCCGAAGATTTGAGCTATTTAGAAAGCCTGAAAATGTTTCGGCCCGAATTTTTGTCTTATTTAGAAAAATTTCGTTTTCGGGGCCAGGTAAGAGCTATTCCTGAGGGGCGGCTGTTTTTTGCTGGCGAGCCAGTTTTGGAAGTAGAGGGGCCTTTGATTGAGGCCCAAATTGTGGAAACCGCCTTGATAAACCTTATCCATATCCAGGTGATGATCGCCACCAAGGCTTCCCGTTGTTTTCAGGCGGCTCAAGGTCGGCAGCTCATTGACTTTTCTTTCCGCCGCACTCACGGACTTGAAGCCAGTCTTCATGTGGCTCGGGCCAGCTTTATTGCCGGTTTTGCAGGCACCAGTAATGTCTTAGCTGGTTGTCTCTACGGGATTCCGGTTTTTGGAACGATGGCGCACTCCTTTGTCTCCAGTTTTGACCAAGAGATAGAGGCCTTCCGGGCCTATGCCGACACTTTCCCGGAGCGAACTATTTTTTTGATTGATACCTACGACACGATTTCAGGCGCTAAAAGGGCCGCTCAGGTCGGCCGGGAAATGGCCCAAAGCGGCTCCAAACTATTGGGAGTCAGGCTTGATAGCGGTGAGATGGCCGCACTTTCTCGGCGGGTAAGGAAAATCCTGGATAGAGCCAACCTGAAGGAAGCGAAAATCCTGGCATCCGGGGCCTTTGACGAATATAAAATCGAGGCGGTCCTTAAGAAAGGGGCGGCCATTGACGCCTTTGGCGTGGGAACTAAAATGGGTGTTTCCGCGGATGCGCCTTATTTCGATATGGCTTATAAAATAGTGGAATATGCCGGCCGCCAGACCTTGAAGCTCAGTCCTGGGAAAGCTACCTTGGTTGGCGGAAAACAGGTCTGGAGGTTTTATGACCGGAAGGGAAATTATCATCATGACGTGATTTCCCTTAAGGAAGAAAATATGTCTGGCGGAGAAGCTCTTTTGCAGCCAGTCTTGAACCAGGAAAGACTGGTTAATCCATTGCCCTCGCTCCCTGAAATCCGGCAGACCTTTCTTCGGGATTACGCCCAGCTTCCGGAAAAATATAAATCAATCAGAGCTGGCGGGCCTTTCTATCCTGTGCGGCTTTCGCCCCAGCTTCGCCAGCGCCAGGCAAAGATGGTCAGACTCATCAAGGAAAAAGAACTTGGCGAAAGCTGAAGGTTAGAGACAGCAGAGAATTTCTTTTCGCCCTCGACTTCTGCCTTTGCCCTATTGAGGCCTGGACATCCTCGGCGGCCACAAGTTCTCTCGAAGGCCACTTCGGACAGGCTAAGCCTTTTGTAGACGCTTCCGCCATCCAGGAATTATCATTTAGACCCGCTCAAATAAAATTGGAGGAAACTGAGTGATGAAATGATGGAATAATTTATATAGTGCTAAAATATTTTAAAATTAAGTAAATATGTAAGGGGCCACCAATTTTTGAACCCATTTTTAATTGCGGCATCGTTGATTTGTTCTTTAAACCCGCCCAGAAAAAGGGGAGAGAAGAACTTAGTTATATCGCTGGCCGCAGTAGAGACTTTTCCTCGGCTGATTATTGTTAAAACAGGAGAGGTGGCAAAACAAAGTTGGTTTGAGAGCCAAAGGATAGAGAGAAAAAAATTTAAGGGTGGCGGCAAGAGGCGAGGCGGGCAAAGCGAAGATAGGGAATGGCCCCTTGGCTTTGAAGGTAATCAGCCAAAGTTCCTTCAGAACTGATGAGACCAGTGCAATCAGGATGGAGAGGCATTATTCCCCATCTCTCTTCCCCTCTTGGGCCGAATAAAAGGCCAAGCGGGAAAAGACGGCAAACCAGCGGCCGGGCGGGATGAATCGAACAACCCGAGGGACCAAGAAAAATGCAGGCCCCGTTATCCTTGTTTTTTAGAGACGGTCGGAGCCCGGAGTCGGTAAACTGGTTTAAAAACTCTTGGGGGGAAAGGCGAAGATATTTAGTTAGGCGAAAAATCTCGTAGTTGTTTAATTCTATATGGCGGTTATAGCAACAGGCACAACAGCGCTGGCAGGTGAAGTTAAAAGGGCTGGAGAAATTTAAATTAAAGCAAAGCGACTCGTGCTCCTCGCTAAAGATCATCGTTTTTATTTAATATCACAAATCTTTATGTTGAAAAACTGAAAAGCAAAAAACCGAATAGCCTCTCTCGGCTCTTATCAGCGTAAACAAAATAAAATCAAGGAGGCTGAAGAAGGCAAGGCTTTTTATTAGACTTATTCCCTTGTCTTTCGCTACGAGAAATTTCTAAAAGACGAAATTACCCTCAGGCCTTAATATCTCATTCTCAAGAGACTTTTTAAAAAAATTAACTTAAATCTTCTGGGCTCATTATGGAGCGCTAAAAAATCTCTATCTTAATAGCCAGTAAACGGAAAACAGGGCATTACCTGAATTACTGCGCTTTTTACGGAAGAGCCAGTCAAACCTTGCGTCCCACGCAAAAAATGATTAATATATTTATTAAGAGAAGATAGGAGGGGAAGATGAAAAAAGGCCATATTTTTTCGGGGATACCTGGTTCGGTGCAGGATTCTGGAGGGTCTTCTCCGCGGCTTCGGATTTAGAGCGTTAGGGAGCACGGCCGATGGCTTGCTGGTAGGCGAGAGGCTGAGGGGGATTATAGGCCCTGTTTTGGGGGCAGGCGGTCATGGGAACAGAGCCAATGAGCGAAAGTAAGAAGCTAATCGGAGTCCTTTTTTCAGGTGAAAATGACCAGAAGTTTTTAAAGGATTTTTTGCTTCAGGAAGGCTACTCGGTTTCGGCTCCCGAACTCCCCGATTTTCACCCTGAGGCCTGGGATAAAATTGACCTTATTTTAGTTTCTAGCTCACTGGCTGAGAATTTAGCCCGAGAGCTTATGGTTTTGAAACAAAAAGCCTTCTGGCGATTTTCTTTCCTTCCAGTAATTGTGGCCATCCCGACTCCGGAAAGAGCGTCTCGCTGGCTCCACCTGGGCTTTGATGATGTCCTCTTTTTGCCAATGGACAAAGAAACTCTGGCTATCAGGATTCGGGCCTGGTTGCGGCTCAAGGATGAAACCACCGGGCATTTTCGCGACCTACTGGAAAGAAGCACCGTCGGTTTTTACCGGACAACACCCCAAGGTCAAATTCTTTATGCTAACCCGGCTATTATCAATATGCTGGGGTTTAACTCCTTAGAGGAGTTGGTTAGGAAAAACTTAGAGGAAGAGGGTTTTGAGCCAGCCTACTCGCGGAATTATTTCAAAGAAATTTTGGAAAAAGAAGGAGAAGTTATTGGGTTAGAATCAGTCTGGAGAAAAAAGGATGGAACCAGAATCTGGGTAAGAGAAAGTGCCAAAGCAATCAAGGATGATTCGGGAAATGTTCTCTACTATGAGGGCACAGTGGAAGACGTCACAGAACGAGTTGAAACCGAGGAAGCCTATTTTGCGCTAGTGGAAAATGCCCTCCAAGGCATGGCGCTAATCCAGAATAACCGGGTTGTTTTCGCTAACCAGGCTTTAGAGCAATTAAGCGGCTACTCAAGGGAAGAACTCCTCTCTTTGACGCCGGCTCAAATCAGAGATGTTGTCCATCCTGATGACCGCCATTGGGTCTGGGAAAATCTGCAAAGACGGTTGAGAGGAGAAGCCGTGCCGACGACCTATGAGTTTCGTTTTCTCCGTAAGGATGGAACGACAAGATGGGTGAAAATTTCAGCCACCATGATCACTTTTCGCGGCCAAGCGGCTGTCCTCGTTTCCTATCTGGACGTAACTGAAGAGAAAAAGTTAGCCGACCGTATAGAAGCGATAAGAGAGCTGGGGAAAAAATTAATTTTTACTAGCTCTAAGGAGGAAATAGCCAGGGCTGTAGTCGAGGGAGCGCACGCCTTGCTGGGGCTTGACGATATCGGATTTTATCTCGTCGACTTGACCCAGAAAAGCTTGACTTTGGTAAGTCATTCCTATCAGACACCGCCAGGTCCGGAGAGATTCTCGCTAAGAGCCCGGCGCGGTATCGTGCCTCTTGTGGCTCGCACCGGAAAAAGTGTTTATCTCCCTGATGTCAGCCAACACCCCCGTTATATAGAAGGGAGTAAAGAAACCAGAAGCGAATTTTGTCTGCCTTTAAAGGTTAAAGAAAAAGTCCTGGGTGTTTTAAACATAGAGAGCCCAAAGCTTGATGCCTTTGGCCCGGCCGAGCAGAAACTTATCGAGACTTTGGTGGATGTAGCTTCAGTGGCTTTAGGAAGCATAGAGTACCTGGAGCTCTTGTTGGAAAGCGAGGAGCGTTTCAGACATTTAGCTCAGAGCTCTCCTGATATAATTTATCGCTACCGCTTCTGGCCAAAGCTTGGCTTTGATTATATTAGCCCCGCTATAACCAAAATTACCGGCTATACCCCGGAGGAGATCTATTCCCATCCGGATATTTGGCTGAAAATGGTTTACCCTGAGGACCGGCCTATTCTTGAGGCCATCCGGGACAAAGGTGAGTTCCTTAACGTCCCGATAGAAATCAGGTGGGTCAGGAAGGATAGCCGGTTAGTCTGGGGTGAGCACATTAATGTTCCTGTTTACGATAATCTTGGCAACTTAATCGCCATTGACGGGATTGCCCGCGATATCACTGAGCGGAAACAAGTGGAAGACAGAATTCAGCAAGCTTATAAAGCAATGCTCGCCCTTATGGATAATGTAGAAGATGTGGTTTATGTCGCGGATATGGAGACCCATGAAATTCTTTTTGCCAACCTTTATACCAAAAGGCTTTTCCAGAAAGAACTGATCGGCGGGCTCTGTTATCGGGAGTTTCAGCATCTTGATGCGCCCTGCGCTTTCTGCACCAACGAAAAAATCAAGGCCCTCGGTTATGCTCCCTATTATTGGGAATACCACAATCCCGTTACTGATAGGGATTATTTTATCATCGACCGGGTCATCCGTTGGCCGGATGGTCGAGATGTCCGTTTTGAAATAGCCAGAGACATAACTGAACTTAAAGCCAAAGAAAAAGAGGTTCGCCACTATGCAGAAAAGGTCGAAAAACTTTTTGGCGAGGTGGTCAACGCCTTTTCCTCAGCCATGGAGCTTCGTGACCCCTATACAGCGGGCCATCAGTTTCGCGTGGCTGAGCTCAGCAGGGCTATAGCTGAGGAAATGGGTTTTTCGGCAGAGCAAATTCATGGCCTAAAGGTGGCGGCGCTGCTTCATGATATCGGCAAAGGTCTCTTTGTTCCCGCCGAAATCCTAACTAAGCCTGGAAAGCTGACTCATTGGGAAATGGCTTTAATTAAGGTGCATCCTCAAGCTGGCTATGAAATTCTTAAGAATGTCGATTTTCCCTGGCCCGTAGCTGATGCTGTCCGCCAGCATCACGAGCGTCTTGATGGCTCGGGCTATCCGCAAGGGTTAAAGGGAGATGAAATCCTGATGGAAGCTAAGATTATCGCGGTGGCTGATGTCATCGAAGCCATGAGTTCCCACCGGCCCTATCGGCCCTCCCTTGGATTCGCGGCGGCTCTGGAGGAAATTGAATCTCAAAAGGGCCGACTTTATGACCCTAAAGTGGTCGAGGCCTGTCTGAGGATATTTTCCCGGGGTTTTTCCTTTTCTCCTTACGAAAGCCCAGGCCTTGAAACCAGCGGGCAAGAGGTTGAGAAAAGGTCGTAGAAGAGTCCAGTCTTATCCTCCCTTGGCTTCCTAAAGCACTCACCTCCTTCGATATTTTTTAGGTACTTTCGGGTTTTCTGTGGGTGAACCTGGAGAATTAAAGACGCCAGGCGGCCTGGAGGCAGCCTTTCGATGTGGACTTTTAGAAAAAAGGCACAAATATTTATCTTCTCTAAAAAACTCAAGTTTATCAGTTCATCCCGTAGAGCCAAAGCATTAAGTTGAAGGTTGCCAGCCAAAGAGTTGGCGCAGGTTTTTCAATGTCTTCAATACTAACAGGTTCTTAATATCTTCAACATTAATTAGATTGAAGCGGCCAGCCTCAATTTTTCTGAGGAGCTCAAGATTAAAGATGATCCTCAGGTCGTTTTTGGAAATAGGCGCTTAGCTTAGCGCGGATTGTCTCGGAAGAATTACGATTGTTAAGAAACTCCTCAGGAATATTCTGGTCACCAGTGTTTGGGAATAGCCGCTGGCATGCTAAAATATAATATTCGCTTTGGCCTTGGGCATGAAAAGGAAAAAAGGGTTTATTTATCTTGACCATCCGGCTGATGCCAAGTTCCAGGCTTTTGGCCGCAATCTCGAGGAGGCCTTTAGCCAGGCGGCTCTGGCCGTCGCCTCTCTGATGTGGGAACCGGAAAGGGTAAAAAGAGCGCAGCGCCGCAGTGTCCTGGTTGAGGGGAGAGACTTGGAGCAGCTACTTTTTAAATTCCTGAGCGAAATTCTTTACTTATTCGAGGCTAAAGGATTTCTCCTGGCGGCGGTGAGTGAGGTCCAAATCCTCCAACCTAAGGCAGAGTCGGGAAATGGTTACCAGCTAAAAGCGGTGTTCGAGGGTGATAAGCGAAACAATCATTATCCGGTTTTCGGTGAGGTCAAGGCCATTACTTATCATGATATGCGTATTCTCCAGAGCGCCCACGTCCTGATTCAGGTCGTGGTTGATATGTAAGGAGGGACGGGATGGAGCTAAGAAAGATTAATGATTTTACTTGGGAGATTCCGAAGCAGGGAGCGATGCGCGTTCCCGCCATCATCTATGCTTCTGAAAGGCTCTTGGCGACGGTCAAGAAAGACCAAACCCTGGAGCAGGCCAAGAATGTGGCTTGCTTGCCTGGCATTCAAAAATATTCTTATGTCATGCCTGATGGCCACCAGGGCTACGGCTTTCCGATTGGTGGTGTCGCGGCCTTTGATTTGGAGGAGGGCATTATTTCTCCGGGTGGCGTTGGTTACGATATTAATTGCGGGGTGAGACTTCTCCGGACCGATTATCGAGAAAAAGACCTTGCCGGCCGGCGTCGCGAGCTTCTGGCCGAAATTTTTAAAGAGGTGCCAGCCGGCGTGGGCAAAGGCGGGGTGACCAAGCTCAGCCGCAATGTCCTCGTTGAAATCTTAACCAAGGGAGCGGAGTGGGCGGTAGAAAATGGTTATGGAAGCCGCGAAGATTTGCTGCTGACTGAAGAAAACGGCCGGATGAAGGAGGCTGACCCGAGTTATCTGTCCTCGCGAGCCTTAGAAAGAGGTATTCCGCAGCTGGGAACGCTGGGCTCGGGTAACCATTTCCTCGAACTCCAGAAAGTAGAGACCATCTATAATGCGGAAATTGCCCGAGTTTTCGGGATAGAAGAGCCGGGGCAAATCTTAGTCATGATTCATTGTGGCAGCCGCGGCCTCGGCCACCAGGTAGCTACTGATTTTATCGAGTTAATGGAGAATAAGATTGGGCTAAAGGGCCTGCCGGACCGGGAACTAATCAATGCGCCTATCAAATCAACCTTGGGGCAACAGTATTATAAATCGATGTGCGCCGCGGTCAATTATGCCTTTGCTAACCGTCAGATGATTGCCCACTGGGTAAGAGAGGTTTTTTCCCGGGTTCTGGGAAGCTCGGCCGGGATGAGGCAGATTTACGATGTCTGTCATAACGTAGCTAAGATAGAAAAACACCGGATTAATGGCCAAGAGAAGCTGGTTTGTGTTCATCGCAAAGGCGCGACCCGTAGTTTTGGTCCTGGCCGGCCTGAAATCCCCGCTGCTTACCGTCCCTTTGGCCAGCCGGTTATTATTCCCGGAAGTATGGGCACAGCTTCTTATATCTTGATTGGGACTAAAGAGGCGGAGGAGCTTAGTTTCAGTTCCACGGCCCACGGCGCGGGTCGAGTCATGTCCCGTCATGAAGCGCTCCGGCGCTTTCGGGGCGAGCAGGTCCGCAACCAGCTTCAAGCCAAGGGAATCGAGCTCCAGTCAACCAGCCTAAAAGGTGTGGCCGAAGAGGCTTCGGCCGCTTATAAAGATGTCGATGAGGTCGTCCGCACTTCTCATGAGATAGGAATAGGCCGGCTGGTGGCTAAGGTAGTGCCTCTCGGTGTAATGAAGGGCTGAGCTCCATTTTATAACAATTTTTTTATCTTGAATTTTTATTTTATAAGGATTTATTAGGTGACAACCTTATCGATATCCTTTTCGGCATAATCTTCAAACTGGAGAGCCAGGGTATATTCGCTCTCAAGCATGAGGGCGTGGCTCTTTTCTACCCGGCTGAGGTATTGAAGAAGACGTTTTTTATCGCCCTGAACGCGACGGCTCAAACCAGCATAAAAGGCTTCAGCCGCCTTTTCTGCCTTCATCGCTTGTTCCAAAATGTCAGCCAAAGAGCTGGCAGGCTTAATTATAACGGAGGGCAAGAGTTTCTCTTCGGCTCTTTCTGGAATCACCAGTTCTGCTCGGGGAAAAGAGGCGGAGAAAAGATTTCTCAGAGCTTTCTCATGTTTTTTTTCTTCGAGGGCCAGGACTTTGATTTTTTCTTGGAGCAGAGGATTTTTTAATCTTTTCGTCAACCGCCGATAAACTCGGTTAGCCTCAATCTCGGCTCTTATGGCCATCCCGAGAAGTGTTTTTAAGGAAGTTCGCGTTAAGCTAAACATCTTTTTATCTCCTTTAAGCCGAATTTAATGCGTATGATTTAAGCCGGAGGTTTTGCAGTTTCTCTCTCAATTCATTTATTCTCAGACAATTCAGTACATCGCCCTTTTCTAACCAGGCGCGGCGGGCGATACCCACCCCGAAGAGCATCATGGCTAAACCGCCCGGGCCATGGGTGTCGGTACCGATGGCAATAGGAATTTTTAGCTCCTTGGCTTTTCTTAAATAGATTTCATTTAGGTCGAGCCGGTCATAATAGGCATTGAGCTCTAAGGCCTTGCCCATTTTTTTCGCAGCAGCCATGACCTCATCCAAATTGACCTCGTAACCGGCCCGGCCAGAAATTAGCCGACCAGAGGGATGTCCAATTATTTGGATATAAGGGTTAGCCAGTGCCCGGCTAATTCTTTCAGTCACCTGCTTGCGGAACCCGGAATGAATCGAGGCCACGACCACCTCGAGCTTCTGCAGAAGTTTGTCCGGCAGGTCCAAGGAGCCATCAGCCAAAATATCCACTTCGACCCCTTTGAGGAGGACAAGGCCGGTAAGCTTTTTATTGAGGCGGTCGATTTCTTTCATTTGCTCAACCAATCGGTCGGGGGTAAGGCCGCGGGCATATTTAGCTGATGGGGAATGGTCGCAAATCGCTAAGTATTCATAGCCTCTCTGGCGGGCCTGTTCCGCCAGTTGTTCTAAGCTTAGGCTGCCGTCGCTCCAGTTGGAATGGACGTGAAGGTCGCCTTTGATGTCTTCGGCCGCGATTAACTGCGGGAGGCGGCCCTCTTGGGCTGCCTCAATTTCGCCCCGGTCTTCTCTGAGCTCCGGAGGAATCCACGGAAGGCCGAGGGCTTTATATACTCCCGCCTCCTCCTGGCCCGCGATTTTCTTCTCCCCGCGAAAAACGCCGTATTCAGAAATTTTCAGTCCTAATTCTCGGGCTAAGCTTCGCAAGCGAATATTGTGGGCTTTAGAACCCGTGAAGTACTGGAGGGCGGCGCCATATTCTGAGGCCTCGACGATTCTTAAGTCTACCTGACGTTCGCCGGATTCAGTCTGCAAAAGAATCGAGCCCTTAGTGGAACCCTCAGCCAGCACCCGACTGACCGCTGGATGATGGGTAAAATGACGAATAATGGTGGCGCCATCTTTGCCCGTGGCTAAGATGTCAATATCGCCAACAGTTTCTTTCATCCGGCGAAGTGAGCCGGCTGGCGCCATCTGTTTTATCCCGGGAGCTTTTTTGAGATGGTCGAGGACAGCCTCAACAATCGAGAGCGCCTCGTAAAGGGAAATCCTTTCCTGCGCCTTTTCGAAGGTTTCAATGCCTTTCAGGATGTTTTCCACTCGCTTGGCCCCTAATCCGGGAAGCTCACTCAGGGAGCCATCGCGGATTACTCTCTTTAAGTCCGCCAAATTTTGGACCCCCAGTTCTTTGTTGGCTAAGTGGATTGTTTTAGGCCCTAAGCCGGGAATTTCGAGCAACGTGAGGAGGCTGAGGGGAATTCCAGAAAGGGCTTCCTCGTACTTTTGCATCCGGCCAGTGGTAAGATATTCTTCTATCTTGGCCGCCAAGCCTGAGCCGA
The DNA here is from genome assembly GCA_964627255.1 of uncultured Eubacteriales bacterium. GTDB lineage: Bacteria > Acidobacteriota > Aminicenantia > Aminicenantales > CALLJL01 > CALLJL01. The sequence continues at coordinate 4,366 of CAZVIN010000058.1, read as the reverse complement.
TTCCAGGAATGTTTTGAAGTTTTTTTTCCCGGGTCAGAGTTTCGATATCCTCTGGCAATTCTTCTAAGACGCGGGCGGCTTTACGATAGGCCTGGACTTTAAAAGCCATTTCCCCCTTGATTTCCAGGGCATCAGCGATGCGGTTGAAGACCGAAGCCAATTCTTTGTTTTTGCTCATCGAGGCTCAGCGGGCTCTTATTAACCTCAGTTTACGCAGGTTTTTCTGGTTTATTTTATCCTCCAAGCTCAGAACCATCTGGTTTTCGCCCCGCCTAAGAGGAACTACCCAGGAATCAATGATGCTTTCGTTTTGGCGAAATTTCTGCTTGACCGCTTCTAAGCTGAGCGTGTCGCCGTATTCTCTCTCCAAACGAAAAACTTCTCGGCTTTGGCTCAACCTGATTTCCACGGAAAAACGCAAAGAGTAGCGCCAGAGTTTATCGCTGGGGGCAAAGGTAATACCTCTAAAGGGAATGCTTACGGTGAAAGAAGCTGCAGGGTGGCCTTGTTCATCATGGTCTATTTTATCTAAGGAGATAAAAAAATCAGGAAGACCTGGAACGGGAAAGTCAGTAGTGTTCTCAGTGACTTCTGCCACTCGCTGATAATAAAGAATATTCGGGTCAAAGCTGTAATAAGAAATCATGGACATGGGCCTAACGGTTATATCCGAGGTTAGTTTATAATCCTTGGTTCCTTCGGTGGCCACAAAGATTAAGCGGAGAGGCCCGGAAAAATAATCCGGGTACTGGTTATAAACCCAAATTTCACTCGGTCTTTCGTTAACTGTCCCTTCTTCCAGGAGGTTGGAGCTGAGTTCCCGTCTTGTTTGGCCAAATTCGGTGGGTGTGTCGCCCATCGTTTTTTTAATGACGTCAGTTGGAGGCCCCAGGAGAATATAAATTCGGCCGCGGTCTGTTTTCCAGCCCGGAATTCCGGCCCGAAAAGCTTTATCAGCGATGGCCATCCGGGTGTAATAGGCCTGGCGGAATTCGTTGGCCTCGGTCTCAGGGTCGGGGTCACGGCGGCGCCAGAATTCTTCGACGAATTTTCCCCGGTCTTCAGGCGGAATTTCCCGAAAAATTCTTTCTTCTTGGGGAGTAATGATATAGCTTATCTGTTCCAGGAAGCGAAGGGCCGGAGCATCAAGGGGAGGCGTGGCGAGAGGGGGCGGAGCACAGGAAAAGGCGAGAAAGAGTGCCAGACTTAACAAGAATAATCTGGGCCCTCGTTTCCCCGGCGAAAATAATTTCTTCATTGATTTTAATCTCTTATCTTTCATTATAACCCCTTTTTCTTATTTTTACTCATTTGTCTTTCCGCTGCAAGTCAAATCCGTTAAACCTGGGCTTCATAAAAGGAGTTTTTGGAATCAAATTCATTCTTGGCTTTTGGCCGCTTTATTCATTAGCCAGCTCCATTTAGAGGCAAATCTCCTGTATCAGAGAGTTCAGGACATTAAGAAAGAGTTGGCCAAAAAAGTTGCCTATTACCTCTTAAGGAAGAACCAAGGGGACGTTGACATTTCAGCCGTCGTGTAGGATATTCTGGAAGGCAGGGAGGACGGATGAAAGTTTTGCTGGCTGGTTATAATCTTGATACCACTGTCATCGAGGCCTTGGCTGAGAACAGCCCGCCACGACTTGACCTGACGCCAGAGACGCTTTCCGCGGCTTATGCCCGCATTTCTCGCGATCCCCGACCTGTTGACGAGCTCAGAGCCGAAGCCCGAAACGAGGTCGAAAGAGCCCGGCGCTCTAACCAGACTATTATCTTCAAAATGGGGCATCATTCGGTGGCCGAGCACGCCGTATTTAATTTTGACCTGATTGGCCTCAGCCGTTTGGCCATCGAGGCGGTCGAGCATTTCCGGCTTGCTTCCTACACTGAGAAGTCGCAGCGTTATGTCAAATTGGGCGGAGAAGTAGTTGTCCCCGAGGAAATTAAAGAAGCCGGAAAAGAAGATGAATTTTTCTACTTGGCGCGGCGACAACATGAACTTTATCAATTCCTTTATGAAAGATTGCGGCCCTATTTTCTTAACCAATATAAAGACGTAGCCGCCAACCCTAAAAACCAAATCATTCTCGACAATTGGGCCAAGGAAGATGCCCGCTACGTCCTTAGCTTGGCCACTCAGAGTCAATTGGGTATGACGGTCAACGCCCGCACCCTCGAGCTGATGATTCGGCGGTTTACGGCGGCCAAGTTAAAGGAGTTAAGAAACCTGGGAAAAGCCCTTTATGAGTTAGCCAGCCAGGTGGCGCCGTCGCTGCTTCTTTTTACGGCGGCCAGTCCCTACGAGGCCTTAACTTATGACGACTTAACCCGAGAGGTCCGGGCTTTGAAGGCCAGAAAAAAATTGCCCAAGGGCAATGCTCGGCCGAAGCCCGTCCTGCTCCTCAATTTTCCCCAGCAAGGCGACGATTATTTGCTGACCTCATTGGTCTACCGGGTATCCGGGCTCTCATTTGCGGCCAGCAAAAAATTGGTGGCCGCAATGACCACTAAAGAGAAGCGGCAGCTTTTTCGGGCGAGCTTCCGTCATCTGGAGTTTTATGACCGCCTGCTCCGGGAGTTCGAGCACGTTGACCTCACTTTTGAACTCATGGTTTCTGCTTCCTGTTTTGCTCAGCTCAAGAGACATCGGATGGCCACTCTGACCCCGCAGCCCTACGACCCGTCCTTGGGGGTAACGATTCCGCCCTCAATCAAGAAAATCAGGGCCACCCGGGAGTTTTTGGCCATCATGAAGCAGGCTGAATCTCTTTATCGCCAGCTTCAACCTTCCTTAGGCGAAGCTGCCGCCTACGTTCTTACCAATGCCCACCGTCGCCGGGTACTTTTTAAAGCCAATGTCCGCGAGCTATATCATGTTTCCCGGCTCCGGGAAGATTTATCGGCTCAGTGGGATATTAGAAAAGTTGCGGGGCAAATTACCTGTTTAGCTAAAAAAGCCATGCCTCTGAGTTTTTGTCTGGCAGGCGGGAAGGATGCCTTCCCTAAGCTCTATCGCCGCCTTTTCGGCGCTGAACCTCCGACTAAGCCACCAGAATTATTTAAACCGCTTTCTCAGGGAGGTTGAGGGGCAAAATCAAGAGTTAATTCTCTGGGCGACAAAAAAACGAAAAATTTGGCTTTTTTCCACCTGCCAAGCATAGGGGGAGGGCCAAATTAATCCGAACAACGCAGGCGGAAAAATTTCTTCTTACCCAGCCTGATAATATGTTCTTTAGTTTGCGAAAAATCGACCATCAAGGCCAGGTCGTCGACTCTTGTGCCGTCAAGGTCCACCCCTCCCTGACGGATTAATCTTTTAGCCTCAGCCCGCGACGGCAGAAGACCGGTTTTGGCTATTAAATCGATTATATTTATAGAATTAGTAGGTTTACCTTCGGGTGTTTTTTCCGCCAAGGAAATGATGATTTCCGTCATTTCCTGGGGCATTTCTTTGTGCCGAAAAACCCGGTCGAATTCTTCCGCGGCTCGCCGGGCTTCTTCCACCCCCCAGAAATCCTTGACGATGAGCCCGGCTAAACGCGCTTTAAGGTCGCGGGGGTTGACCTGTCCGGCCGCGGCCTCTTTTTTCCAGGCTTCGAGTTGGTCTATCTTAATATCGGTTAAGAGTTCATAATAGCGGAACATGAGCTCGTCGGAGATAGACATGATTTTGCCGAAGATTTCCCCTGGCGGCTCAGTTATGCCCACATAATTCCCAAGGGATTTACTCATTTTTTCTACCCCGTCTAAACCTTCCAGAAGGGGCAGGGTAATCACGACCTGAGGTTCCTGGCCAAATTCTCGCTGGATATCCCGGCCGACCAATAGGTTGAATTTCTGGTCAGTTCCCCCCAACTCCACGTCAGCTCGCAGGGCCACCGAATCATAGGCCTGCATTAAAGGATAAAGAATTTCGTGGACTGAAATGGGTGTTCCCTCTTTTAACCGCCCCGCAAAGTCATCTCTTTCTAATAAGCGGGCGACAGTATATTTGGCGGTTAAATTAATAATTTCAAAGCTGGTAAGCCCTCCCAACCAGCGAGAGTTAAAATCGACAACAGTCTTGGCGGGATCCAAGATTTTAAAAATCTGCTGGCGGTAGGTTTCGGCATTGCGGTTAATATCCTCTCTGGTCATTGGGGGCCGGGTGGCCGAACGACCGGTTGGGTCACCGATAAGACCAGTAAAGTCGCCGATCAAGAAAATGACTTCGTGGCCCAAATCTTGGAAGTGTTTCATCTTTCTTAAAAGAACGGTGTGGCCAAGATGGATATCAGGAGCTGTCGGGTCAAACCCCGCTTTAACCCGAAGCGGTTGGTGCTGGCGAAGTGACCGCTCCAACCGGTTAAGAAGTTCCTCTTCCTGG
>CAZVIN010000057.1:0-6425 GCA_964627255.1 uncultured Eubacteriales bacterium | reverse complement strand
TTATCCGATGAGAGTTAAAAGCCTCAAGAATCTCTTCCACAAAATCCCGGGATAATCTTTTTTGTAGTTGGACCTTCATGATGGTAGAACCTCCTTTAGGTAACGGTTCTACCACATCCACTTCCCCTAACGTCTACTTTTTGTCTACTTATGTTTTTTACATTACGTCTACTTTTGATAATTACAGAACACAACTTATTGCCTTCCCTTTTTTCATGCCCAAAGGAAAAAGACAAAAACGAAGAGAGAAGCCACGGTCAAAAGACTTAAGCTCAAGTCCCTCAGAAGAGCAATAAAGGTGAGAAATTAATTTTTATCTGTCCACAATCAATGACAGGTGTTTGGATGTTGACCAATCAAAACCATTAGGACCCGTAACAGGGGGAAAATGACCAGTAATCCTCGCTTAAAGCGCCGTTTTAATTGTCTACAAACTTAGTTTATTGAAAATCCTTTATTTTGAGTTATAAAGGAAATAAAATAGCGAAAAATGGAGGTTCTATTCCGGAGGCTATAGTCCAGAAAAAGATTCCTTAGGAGATTGGCATAAATCTTGCTATAATAAAGTTAGGAAGGTGCGATATGAAGGGGATTAAGTTTGCGTTGGCTTTAGGTTTAGCCCTTTTCTGCCTCCTTTATGGCGGCCTTAGTGCCGGCCAGAAAAATTATAAGGTAATCGGACGAGACGATGATTTTTACTTCGGCCATATAACTTATATTGAGCCAGTAGAAAGCGGGGAACTTCCTGTTGTTACGCGGGAGGGAAGCATGAAGGCGGAGGAGGTCGTCATCAATTTCCCCCTGATGCCTGGAGACATAATCAATTCCCGCGACGGTCGCTTAGAGCTCCAGTTTGATAATGGAACAATTGTTCGTCTGGATAGGAAGACTGAGCTCCGTTTAGAGACTATCCTGGCTCCGTCCTTGAGCTCGAGGAAAAAACTCTCCAATTTAGTCCTAAATCAAGGCAGTCTTTACCTCATGTTTAAAGAATACGATTCCTCTGAGCTCTTTCAGGTTTTAACGCCCGTCGCCGCTGTTAAGCTCGAGCATAATAGCGTCGCTTTAATCCAGGCCAAAGAAGACGGCACAACCACCGTTGTGGTCAGGAATAAGAAGGCCTGGCTGATGGCTTCTCCCAAGACGGTCAAGAACCAACCTGAGGAGTTTACGGTGGGCAAGGGGTGGGAGGCGGTGGTCTCAGCCGATTCTAAGGTTCGGGTCGGAGAAACCGCCGAAGCCAACGAGTTTCTGGCTTGGAATGAAGAAATAAACGCTAATTTTGATGCTTTCCATGAAGCCAGTGTGCTCCCTAAGCCTCTCCAGACCCTGCCGCCGGCCGTTTTCTATTTTGCTCAAAGATATGGTTCACGCTACGGCGAGTGGGTCTGGCATGACCTCTATGGCTATGTCTGGAGACCGTTTTATAACGATTATTACCCGTGGGGGACCTGGCAACCTTATTTCTACGGCCGCTGGATGAATGTCAGCGGTAGCCTCTTCTGGGTTCCGAGTGAGCCCTGGGGCTGGGTGCCCTATCATCTTGGCCTCTGGATGTGGGACAAGAAAAAAGGCTGGGTCTGGATTCCTGGTTCCTTTTTTGCGCCTGCTTGGGCCGTTTGGGATTTCTATTTTGGCTTTTATGCCTGGAGGCCCTGGACGCTTTATGACTGGTATTTTGGAACCGTTTTCAGTCCCTATGGGTATAATTATGCCCTTGGCTATTATTACTATAATTTCTATGCCGGAACGAGTCCGGAGGTGTCTTCGCGGCCTGTCCTGGACAAGATACGTAAAGACCAGTTAAAGAAAAGCTCTGGCAGTGAAAAGGTTCCGATGCCCAAGGAGATAAAAAAGATAACAGATAGTGCCTTGAGAGCTTTGAAGCAAGGGGACCCAGAAGCGATGGATTCTTTACGCCGGACAATTACCAGTTTAGTAATGGTTTCTAAGGAGGATTTTGGAGCTAACTTGCCCCGGGAAAAAATACTTCGTTTTAATGAAGCTGTGGAAAAAGGCCGAGTGAGTTGGCCTTTATCAACTGGCTCAGTGAGACCGGCCGAAAAATTGGCTTTGCCTACGGATGTTCTTAGGCCGGCGGGAAGGGTGGAGGCGCCCGTCAGTTTAATAAGAAACGAGCCTGTGGCCGACTTGGGCCCGACTCCGGGAAGAGTTCGTTTCCAAGAGCCTTCCGCAATGACTGATAAGGGCCTTTCTACCGCCGCCAGGGTCAGACTGGCTGACTGGAATCCCGACGTCCGCATCGCCGCCCGCTTAGGAGTCAATATCGTTTATGATAGCCAGCGGAATGAAGTTCGTTGTCCCCAACTTGGTTTGGCGTCTCGAGACTTGGCTTTTTCTCGAGTTAGGGTTTCTTCTCCCTGGAATGATTTTGCGGGCAGTAACCCGTTTATCTCAGGCTCGGCTTCCTCTGGACCCTCCGCTTCTTCCTTTTCTGGGGGAGCGGAAAGGGCGGGAGCAGGAGCTTCAATTCGGGAGAATAGCGGCGGCGGTCGAAGCGGCGAGAAAAAATAATCTAAGATTTAAGCTTCCATTTCTAAAGTAAGCCCAAAAAAGAATAATTTTAAAACGACTAAGAGAATAATTAGAACATTAGCTGCTGAGAAACAAAAAGAGGCGAAGACAGAAGGAGCTCCAAGGGTTTGATTTCTGCTTTAAAAATTACTTGGTGCTCAGGGGGCAAGGGTTTGGCTGGCTCAAACCTCCAGGCAAGGGGGTTGATATAACGACCGCGATAGAGGATTCGGTAATCAAGATGGGGCCCTGTTGATTCGCCCGAGGAACCAACATAACCTATGACCTGACCGGCTACGACTCTGGCGCCCGGTTTAATTCCAGGAGAAAATTCGCGCAAGTGGAGATAGAGAGTTTCGTATCCATGATTATGACGGATTCGAACCATCTGTCCGGAACCGCCATTCCATCCAGCAAAAGTGATCAAGCCATCTGCTGTGGCTTGGACAGGAGTACCTAGAGGAGCAGCGTAATCAACTCCATAGTGAGGCCGGTAAATCTTACGAATCGGATGAAGCCGGTTAAAGCTGAAACGGGAAGTAATTCTCCCGTACTTAAGCGGCGAACGCAAAAATTCTTTTCTTAAAGACTTTCCCTCAGCGTCAAAATAATCAATTTTCCCGGTTGAGGGGCTTCGAAAGCGGAAAGCTTCGAACTTACGGCCGCGATTAATAATCTGGGCGGCCAAAATGTCGCCATAGGCGGCAAACTCCTGTTGACGGAATTTTTTTTCAAAAATAAGGGCAAACGTATCTCCCCGCCTCAGGTCGATATAAAAATCTATTTCCCAAGAGAATATTTCGGCCAGAGCCAGAGCGAGCTGATCCCGCTCGCCCAGTTTATTAAAGGTTTCTACCAAACTCCCTTCAATCTCGCCGGCCAAGTAACCTAACCGAGTTTCATAAGGGATGGTTTCAATCGAAGCCGTGAAATTATCGGCCTCTCTTTCTACCCGGAGCAAATGTTCCTGGTCGATTTCATAAACTAAGGATTGAAACTCCCCATTATCCTGAGTCTTAATCACCAAAGAATGGCCGGCCTTAATGTGGCTCAAGTTATAGACAGGAGAAACAGCCGTTAATAGCTTTGGAATAATTTGGGGCGAGGTAAAATAAGGGCTAAGGAGCTCAGTGATAGTTTTACCTGCCTGGATATTTATTTGCTGCTCTTGAAAAGACTGCCTCACTTCAGTTTTGGCGAGTGGCTCGCGAAGAAATGATTGGTGAGAGGACACAGGGAGGGAGCGACGGTGAAATCTGCTTCCAACCCAGAAGAGAGCGGCCGCTAAGGATAAGAATAAAATTGACCAGGCAATAATTATTTTCTTTGGACCAGAAAATGGCTCCGGCTTAAAATGCAGGATAACTTTTGGCCGGGGATGGTGAGTTTTCTTAGCCCAGCGGAACCTCATTCCGGCCCCTTTTGGCTTCGAGTGCTTTCCGGGTCAAGCGCCAGGCTTCCCTGAAAGGTCCAGAGATGACATTAATTGAGGCAAGAATAAAAAGAGCCAAAAGCGGATGAAGATAAAAACCGGCAATAACAAAGGCCAGGAGGAGGGCTCGTTGAAGGTTAAGACGCCGCCAGAGACTGCTGCTTAAGAAGTTGGGATAGCGCAGGCGACTAACCATAAGACCGGAAATGAGCGGGATGGACAAGAATAAAAGTAGCTTATGAGCCAAGGGGCTTGACAGCTGAGAATTAACCAGAATGAGAGAGACGATAAAGACCGCCGCTGAAGGCACAGTCAAGCCAACATAGGTGGACCTATTTTTCTGGGCGGCCTGGATTACATTGTATCTCGCCAAGCGAAGAATGCCGGCGGCAAGAAAAATAAAACCAAGGGCAGAACTGAGTCGGCCTATTTCGCCGGCTCCCCAGAGGGTCACCAGAATTCCGGTAGCCGTGGCAAAGGAAACAGCATCGGCTAAGGAATCAAGTTCGATTCCAAAGGCAGAAGTGGTTTTAGTGGAGCGGGCAATAAGACCATCGATTCCGTCCAAAACTGCGGCCATAACAATGAGCCAGCCGGCGGTGAGAAAACGGCCATGAACAGAAGCCAGAAGGCTCAGAAAGCCCAAGCACAGGCTAATCAAGGTAAAGGCCGAAGGAAGAGCCAGAGCGACTGTCTTCGCTCTCGGATTTTTAGTCCTCATAATTGTTTCCTCTCAGCCAGCACCGTTAAACCTCCTTTTACTTTTTGCCGCTGATTTATCTTTAATAAATAATCAGGGGGGAAAGATATCTCCACCCTCGAGCCGAAAGCCATCAAGCCGACCCTCTGACCAGCGGAAACTTCCTCGCCGGGCCGCACAAAACAAAAAATGCGCCTTGCGGCTACCCCGACAATCATTCTTAAGTCGATGGTTTGCCCTTGATTTTGGAGGCTTAGTATTTTGAACCGATTTTGCTCGGAGGCCTCGCGACGATAAGCAGGCAAGGTCTTACCCGCTTTTGTATCGACTTTTATAACTACCCCGGCGGCCGGAGACCGAACAAGATGAACGTCGAGAAGCGAAAGAAAGATGTTTACCTTGACTTTCGACGCTTCTCTTTTTATCTCTATGATTCGGCCGTCAGCCGGAGAAAGAAGGCAAGCTGGGTTAGCGTTGATTTTTCTTTCTGGGTCCCGAAAGAAAAAAATCAGACCCAAACTGATGACGGAAAAAAGGATGCCTGCTGGCCAGAGCCTAAAAGAAAAAGCTAATCCTGTTAAAAGGAGACAGGGAAGGATAAAAATTAACCCCTGTCGAGCGAGAGGCACGCGAAGAGAAAGCATTTGGTTATCACCAAATAATAATTATGGCTGAAAATCTTGGCCCATCTGAATAATCATTCCCATCGTTTTCTCCATTAATTTTTATTTCTTTTTATCCAGTTATCAAATTTTCAGAAAAGAAACCTGCTTTTATGGGCTTTGGGAGGGGTCGATAGCTCAAAGTCGAGTAATAGAGATGATAGTTATGGTTTCCCGGGGGACGTCACGGTAACCCCGATAGGTCATAGTAGGTGTGTTGGCGATGGCATCCACCACTTCCATGCCTGTAACCACGCGGCCAAAAACAGCATAGCCAAAACCTTCCGGCGTTTTATTTTTGTGGTCCAGGAAGGGATTATCGACGTGATTGATAAAAAACTGGCAGGTGGCGCTATCAACTTCTGATGTCCTGGCCATGGCGATCGTCCCGCGCAAATTTTTTAAGCCGTTAGTGGCTTCGTTCTTGATGGGAGGCTTGGTGCTTTTGGTGGCGAACTCCGCCGTCAGCCCACCTCCCTGAATCATAAAACCTTTAATCACCCGATGAAAGATTGTGCCGTCATAAAATTTATCGTCAACGTAAGAAAGGAAGTTTTTGACCGTAAGAGGAGCTTTGTCGGCGAAAAGCTCGATGACGATGTCGCCCTTACTTGTTTTCATCGTGACGCGGGGATTTTCAGCCGCCAAAGAGGGGAGAAGGGCGATGGCCAACCCAACAATGACTAAAAGCGATAACCAACTCTGCCTCATTCCTGCCTCCTTAAACTTAAATCAGGCTTCTTCACGATAACAGATTTTAGCCTAAGAAATCAATCTCGCTGGTTTCAGCGGGCAAGACTAAAGCAGGCAATAAGTAACAAAGCAACAAACAAACAAACAAACAAACAAACAAATAAATAAACAAAGTAACTAACTAACTAATTAACTAACTAACTAAGCAAGTAAGCAGGGAAGGGAGGGAGGAAGGAAGGAAGCAACGAAGCAAGTATAGAATGATGGAAGGTAAAGGTCTGGAGAAAGGCCCCAAAGATATTTTGGGCTGTATTAACGCTAACTACAGGTGATTTACTTCATCTTGATGGACTAAAAAAGGTAGTTTGAATTTGATTATTATCCGTGTTAGATTAGCCCTGAA
>CAZVIN010000056.1:0-36216 GCA_964627255.1 uncultured Eubacteriales bacterium | reverse complement strand
TTCTAAACCGCCCTCTTCAGGAAACAATTGGTTAACTCGCCAGAATTAAATAAAATAATATAATTCATTGGGATCTTTTCCATTTTATCGGGGCTGGTTTGAGGGCTAAGTTCGGGAGGGCGGAAGTGACCATGGAAGGTTTAGCCTTCCCGAATCGCCCTTCCAGGGAACCTCGGGCCGCCGAGGATGTATGAGCCTGAACAGGACAAACGGAGAGGCCAAGGGGGGGCAAGGGACTTTCGGGCTATATCTATGAACAGGGAGGCGAGTTCCGGAGGCGCCGAGAAGCGCGAAGACGAAATAGCGTTAAAAACCTGAGTGGGAGCGAGGCCATTCGGCAGGCGTATTGCCCGACCTCCACACACACTTACGTACACATACATACACATACACTTACACTTATACTTATAAACATATACACAAAAAAGACAGAAAAAATTATATGACCTTTATTTTATATTTGAGACGCTAAGGAAGAGGCCTTAATCTTTATAAAAGCTGAGGGACCGAGCAATGGGGGAATAGCATGAATAGCCTGAAACCCGGGGCCAAAGCCCAAGGGCAAAAATTTATCTTTTGGAGATGAGCAAAAAGATAAAATCAGGTAAAATCCTGGTCAGGAGGCTGGAAAGAAAATGACCAGAAAAAAACCGCTTTCTTGGGCTTCTCTTTTTCGGGCGCGGCTCTTTCTTTCATGGTTTTTTCTTATTTTAACTCTGCTCACCATATTTTCCCTTCTACCTCCCCAGACCCTCGCCCAAAGCAAGGAAACTTTGAGCATCCCCGGACTGAAGGAACGAGTGGAGATTATTCGGGATAAATGGGGTATCCCGCATATTTTTGCCCACAACGAACACGACCTTTTTTTCGCCCAGGGTTTCGTGGCTGCTCAGGACAGGCTTTTTCAGTTAGAACTCTGGCGACTGAAAGCCACCGGCACGCTGAGCGCAGTTTTTGGCTCCCGTTTTCTCCAAGCTGATATCGGTAGCCGCCTGTTGCGTTTTCGGGGAGATCTGGAAACAGAGCTCGATTTTTATCATCCCCGGAGCAGAGAAATAATCCAATTTTTTGTATATGGCATCAACGCTTATATCTCCTATGTCAAGGAGAACCCAGAGCAGCTACCCGCTGAATTTCGCTGGCTGGGTCTTGAACCCCAACCCTGGACGCCAGAGGTAGTTATTTCTCGGCATAATGGTCTATTCCGCAATGCCTATGAAGAAGTCGCCATCGCCCGGGCAATCAGCCTTATCGGAGCGAAAAAAGTTGAGGAGCTTCTTCCTTTTAAACCCAAAAGACCTGATTTATCTAAAGAAACTCATTTGGATTTTTCCTCGCTTCCCGCAGAAATTTTGGACCTTTACCGCGCTGCCCGGGCTGAAGTCAGTTTTCTTCCTGCTGATATAGTCGACCCCGAGTTGCGGTTAATGGCGCAACCCAAGCAGTTAGCCTTTATTGCCCCCGGCTTTTTTCAGCCTTTCCCTTCTTATCCAGGAACTGGCCATTTTCCTCTTGTTCGCCCCCAAGCTGGTTTACCTTTTTCCTTCAAGTTATCTGATTGGACACCACAAAACCATAACCTTTACTCTCTCTCCTCGCCTTCTCTTTTTCCTGCCTTGGCCACTAACGGGGATCCAACGAGTAATAATCAGGCCAGGCATGATAACCATGACCGCTGGCCTTATTTTGAGCAGGAAATTGAGGCCGGGAGCAATAATTGGGTTTTGTCAGGGGAAAAGACGGTTTCGGGTAAGCCACTCCTGGCCAATGACCCGCACCGAGCGCTGCAACTCCCGTCACTACGCACTTGGGTTCATCTTGTCGCTCCCGGTTGGAATGTAATCGGCGGCGGCGAGCCAGCTTTGCCGGGGGTTTCCATCGGCCACAATGAGGCTGGGGCCTGGGGCTTGACTATTTTTGCCACCGACCAGGAAGATATTTATGTTTATGAAACCAACCCCGAAAATCCCGACGAATATCTCTACTCGGGCCGCTGGGAAAAAATGAAGCTCGTCAAGGAAAAAGTTGAAATAAAAGGAGAAAAGCCGGTTGAGGTCGAGTTAAAATTTACCCGGCATGGCCCGATCCTCTATGAAGATAAAACGAAGCACCGCGCTTATGCCCTGCGGGCTGCCTGGTTAGAAGTGGGCGGCGCTCCGTATTTGGCCAGCCTTCGCCTTGACCAAGCTCGCTCCTGGAGAGAATTCAGGGAGGCCTGCCGCCTCTTCCGCACCCCTTCAGAAAATCTCATCTGGGCTGACCGGCAGGGTAATATTGGCTGGCAAGCTGTGGGGATTGCGCCGAAAAGAAAAAATTATACTGGCCTGGTGCCAGTCCCAGGTGATGGCCAATTTGAATGGGATGGATTCATCTCCCCCCTGGATTTACCACACCGTTATAATCCACCTGAAGGCTTTATTGCCACCGCCAATGAATGCAATCTACCGGCTGATTTTCCCTATCCGGTGGGTTTCCTCTGGGCTGAGCCTTTCCGTTACCAAAGAATAAAAGAAGTCCTTTCTTCTCAGCAGAAGTTCACTATTCAAGATATGGCCTGGCTTCAACAGGATGTTCTTTCCCTTCCGGCCCGCCAGTTGATTCCTCTCTTAAAACCGTTGAGCAGCCGAAAAGAATCTTTGCAGACTACAATCACCCAGCTTTTGGCCTGGAATTTTCAGCTCAAACCTGATTCCACCGAGGCCGCCATTTATATGACCTGGCAACAAATTCTACTTGACCGCATCTGGTCGCTTCTTCTTCCCGAGTCTGCGGGCCGTAATTTCCCCCGCCGCTCCCTCGAGCTAACTATAAGCTTCCTTAAAAATCCTTCGGCCTCTATTTTTGGGCCTGAGCCGGAGAAAATTAGAGACGAAATTCTTCTCGCCTCTTTAGAGGAAGCGATTAATCAAATCAGATTCAAGCTCGGACCTGACTCTAAGACTTGGTATTATGGACAGGAAAGATTCCATCACGCGCTATTAAGACATCCTCTTAGCTCAGTTTTAAAAGAAGAATGGCGCTCCCGCCTTGATGTCGGCCCTCTGCCGCGAGGCGGGGAAGCCAACACTGTTTGTGCCACCTCCGGTTTTAATCGCCAAACTTCTGGAGCCACTTTCCGCTTCATAGCCGACCTGAGCGACTGGGATAATGCCTTAGGCAATAACTGCCCTGGACAATCCGGTGATTACCGAAGCCCTCATTATTCAGACCTCTTTCGCGATTGGGCCGAAGGCAGATATTTTCCTGCTCTTTTTAGCCGGGAAAAAATCTTGAAGGCGGCAGAAAGGATTACGGAGCTTATTCCCTCGAAAAAATGAGGGCCATCAAAAACCACTAAAGGTTTGGCCGATCCAATTTCGCCGCTTAAACAATGTCGCTTACTTAAGAGGCCAACGATCAGGATAGTGAAGATACATGGATTAATATGAGCCGGCTGCCCTCGCCTCGAAATCATCGCCCCTTTGCTCAAAATGATAACCCACAAGAGCCGAATCGCATCCCTCTTACCTGCCATCATCTTAATCCTCGCCCCCTTGCCGGAAATGATAATCAACCCAGCCCCTGCCTTAATTTAAACTTCTTATTTCTCAACCACGAGAGTCATGCTAAAATAATTAGCAATGCGAATTATTCTTTTTACGGGAAAAGGCGGCGTCGGCAAGACAACGATTTCGGCCGCCACCGCCACCCTCTGTGCCCGCCGCGGCTACCGCACCTTGGTCATTTCTACTGATGCCGCCCATAGCCTTTCTGACTCCTTTGAAGAGCCCTTAAGCAATACACCCAGGGAAATTAGACCCAACCTTTTCGGCCAAGAAATCAACGCCCAGGAGCAAGTGGAGCGAAGATGGGGTGAAATCAAAGATTATCTTGTCGCCTTTTTCTCTTCTCAGGGGATCGATTCCATCGAGGCTGAAGAGCTAAGCGTCTTTCCAGGTATGGAGGAGCTTTTCAGTTTAATGGAAATCCGTCATTATCATCGCACCGGCGAGTTTGAGGTGATTATTGTCGATTGCGCTCCCACCGGTGATACACTGCGCTTGCTTTCTGCGCCAGAAATAACCGACTGGTATCTAAAGCATATTTTCCCCATCGGTCGAACCGCGGCCAAAGCCGTCCGTCCCGTGGCCAGTCGGGTCCTTCCCTTTCCTTTCCCTGAGGACAATGTTTTTGAGGCGATTAAGAATATTTCTCTGTCATTAGCGGAAATGAAGGAAATCCTCGAAGATAACGAGCAAACTACTATCCGCCTCATCGTCAACCCGGAAAAAATGGTCATAAAAGAAGCTCAGAGGGCTTATATGTTTTTTAACCTTTTCGGCTACTCAGTGGATATGGTTATAGTCAACAGAATTCTGCCTCCCGAAGTCAAAGATGCCTATTTTGAGCGCTGGAAAGAGCTGCAGCGGGATTATTTTCAGTTAGTCGAGGAGAGCTTTCACACTTTGCCCATCTTTTCTTTACCCCTTTACCAGAAGGAAATAGTCGGGTTTCAAGCCTTAGAAGAATTAGCCCAAACCCTTTATAACCAGGCCAACCCCGCGGAAATATTTTGCCGTCGAAAACCCATTGAGGTAGAAAAACTTGACGGCAGCTATACTTTATCGCTTCACCTCCCTTTTATCGAGAAAAAAGATGTCCAGCTGTCGCAGAAAGGCGAAGAGCTCCTGATAAAAGTTGGGGCGTTTAAAAGAAATATTCTCCTGCCTCGTCTCCTCTTAGGTCGGGAGGTCAAGGGTGCCAAGTTAGAGGGAGAAAAACTAAGAATCTTCTTCTCCTGATAGCTATCCCGCCTGTGCTTTTTCTCTCTGTCATGATAAAATTAGGATAGGTTTTAAAGGGAATAAACTTACAAGAAGGAGGCCATTATTATGGCTGAAGCTAAGGTTAAAGAAATAAGAATCACCCTTCCGGAAGAACTTTTTAACCTTTTTCTCCCCGGTGAAACCCAGCAGCATCTCCTTCGGGCTAAAAAAGAACTCCTCCTGGCGCTGCGGGCCTTGATTGACGCCCGGGTCGAAGCTTTGGAGAAAAAGGAAGAAAAAGGCGAGGCCAAAAAGAAAAAGATTCCTGTGGAATAGCCGGAAGGAAATTTGACTTGAGAACTCAAATAAGATAAATAGTGCTTTTCAACCATGAAAATGCAGCCAGAGTCGATTGCCGCCCCAAAGAAATCCTTCCGTCTTCTGCCTGAAAGGTTGGTCCGATTTGTCGTCGACAAGGTAAATCATCTCTCGAAAAGCCTGGTGGAACAGAGGGCTAACCCTAACGTTATCACTGTGTTTGGGCTTGTCTTTGGCCTGGCGGCGGGACTGTTCTTCGCCTGGGGCAAACCGCTTCTGGCCGCTTTATCCATCGTTATTTGCGGGTTTTTCGACATCCTCGACGGCAAGGTGGCGGAAAACTCTGGTCGGCGAAGTCTCTTCGGCGCTATATTCGACTCTTCTCTCGACCGCTACTCTGAATTTTTCATCTATTTAGGCTTAGCTTATTATTTGCGTCAGCATTGGGCTCTCTGGCTCACCTTTTTTACCATTTTGGGCTCATTTATGGTAAGTTACGCCCGTGCCCGAGCCGAAGGCTTGGGTATTAAGGGGAACGTCGGGTTAATGCAAAGGGCAGAGAGGATGGTGCTGCTCTTTGCCGGGGCCATAGCTGGTGCTATTTTCGCTGACCTGGCCTCGGCCATGGTTATTGTTCTTATTATAATAACCACAGCTTCCCATTTAACCGCCTGGCAACGAATCCTCTTTGTTCGCCGGCAAGAAAAAGCTAAATCTCATTCTAAGGAGGTTTAGGTGATGGATAATAAAATCAGAGTCGCCATCATCGGCGTCGGAAACTGTGCTTCTTCCCTGGTTCAGGGCATCTTTTATTATAAAAACGCCAAAGAGACCGATTTTATCCCCGGCGTGATGCATGTTAATCTTGGTGGCTATCATATCCGGGACATCGAATTTACGGCGGCCTTCGATATCGATAAGAACAAAGTGGGGAAGGACTTGAGCGAAGCCATCTTCACCCCACCCAATAATACGACCAAATTTTGCGACGTACCCTTCCTGAATGTCAAAGTCTGGCGTGGCATGACTCACGACGGTTTGGGAAAATATCTTTCCCAGATTATCCAGAAGGCGGTTGGCCCGACCGCCGATATCGTCGGTATCCTCAAGGATACTAAGACGGACGTTGTCATCAATTATCTGCCCGTGGGGAGTGAAGAGGCAACTAAATGGTATGTGGAGCAAGTTCTGGATGCTGGCTGCGCCTTTATCAACTGCATCCCGGTATTTATTGCCAGCGAGAGATACTGGCAGAAACGCTTCGAAGCTAAGAAGCTTCCCATTATCGGTGACGACATTAAATCTCAAGTGGGCGCCACCATCCTCCATCGAACCCTGGTCAATCTTTACCTTGACCGGGGGATGCCGATTGACCGGACTTATCAGCTCAACACGGGCGGCAACACTGATTTTCTCAACATGCTGGAACGCGAGCGGCTTCATTCCAAGAAAATTTCCAAGACCAACGCTGTTGTTTCCCAGCTCCGAGCCCGAGGCCTGGATATCGCTCCCGAAAACGTCCATATCGGCCCGAGTGATTATGTTCCTTGGCAGAAGGACAACAAGGTTTGCTTCATCCGGATCGAAAGCCGCCATTTTGGCGATATACCTACTTACCTCGAGCTTAGGCTTTCCGTCGAAGACTCGCCCAACTCGGCGGGTGTGGTCATCGATGCCATTCGCTGCGCTAAATTAGCCTTAGATAATGGAGTAAGCGGCGCGCTAATCGGGCCCTCCTCGTATTTTATGAAATCGCCCCCCAAGCAATTTACTGACAACGAGGCCCGGGCATTAACCGAGAAGTTCATCGCCACCTACGGCAAGAAAAGGGCCGCCGCCAAGGCTCCGCTTAAGAAAAAGCCCCGGAAAAAATAGGCCTCTTCTTGGTAAAAAGTGTTTTGAGTTGATTCCCTTTGGCAGAAAATTTATTAGCTCGTGCCGTTTTGTCCCCTTTTAATCACAAGCACCGAGGTTTTGTATTTAAGGGCCGTTACTCCCTTTTAGGTTCATTCTTAACATAGGCTTTTAATCACAGGCACCAAGGGACTATCTTTAAGAAGCTAACTTTTTGACCTGATAAGGAAGTCGCCTTTGACAATTATCCATTTAGACTTACAGACCTGCCTCTTTTAAAATTTTGGACTCCTCATAAGAGACGTTGCTCTGGAAGCCAAAAAAAGCTATTTTAAAATAATGGAAAAAAATTAATGGGGAAAAGGTCGATGAAAAAGAAAAAGGCCAATATATTTTATTTTTCGGGGCTGATTCTTTTAATCACTCTCCATTTGACCACTAACCTTCAGGCTATTGAGACCGGCGAAATAAGAGGCAAAGTAACCGACGATAAAGGCATGGCTCTGCCGGGAGTAGAGATTAGGATTGAGGGACCAGCGCTTCAAGGAATGAGAACAGCTATCACTAACGCTTCAGGCGAGTTCCGCTTCCCTCTTCTTCCTGTGGGAAGCTATACGCTTAATTTTAACCTGACGGGACTGGCAGCGGTGGTCGAAAAAAACGTCATCGTTCGTTTGGGCCAAGTGACCATCCTTAATATAACCATGGTTCCCGAAACTTTAAAAGAAGAAATCGTCGTCACCGCCGAAGTTCCGCTCATCGACCGCACTGCAGCTGATACCAGTTTCCATCTTTCCAGCCGCGACTTGGAAAAGCTGCCCTCCGCAAACCGGTCTATAGTGGATGTGGTCAAATTTACCCCTGGAGTGAGCGGTGTCCGGGTAAACACCCGCCGGGGAACAGCTATCGAGGGTCAGCCCAGTTTCCGCGGGGAGGGGGAGGAAGGAAACACTTGGGTCGTTGATGGGTTAGCCATAAGCGGGGTTCGGCTAAAAAACTCTGGAGTCAGGCTGAATTTTGATGCCGTAGAAGAGGTCCAAATTATCTCTGACCCCTTTAACCCGGAATACGGCTCAGCCTATGGCGGCATCATCAACATGGTTACTAAAACGGGCGGCAACGACTTTCACGGGGAATTCTCTCTTCTTTTTCAGGACAAGCATCTTCAGGCAGCTCGCCAGGAACAGCTTTCCGTTGTTAGTGAACCCAGTTATTTTTCCAATCAAAACCTGGTCTTCAATGTCGGCGGACCGATTCGCCAGGATAAGTTATGGTTCTTCCTTTCGAATAATTTTTTCCGGGACCATCAGGAAGCAGAAGCCACCAACCTTGACTATTTAGCCGTGCCGGCTGGAAGTCTCTCCAACCAAACTAATAACGTTTTGGCCAAAATTACTTATTCCCTAAACCCTAATCACAGTTTTTCCGTTACTGGAGTCAATAACCGCTCGGTCGGCCAAAAAGGCGGTCTGGGCCTTCCAGAAATGTTTGTTAAAAAAAATTTTAACGACTGGCTCCTTAGATTAAATTATAAGGGAATTTTAAATGCCTCCACTTTTGTCGAAGCTGGCCTGGGTCATGTCCAGAGGAATTCCTCCCAGAAACCAGCTCATGGCGACCTCGAGCCAGCCATGTATTTTATCGAAGACCTGGCCCAAAATATTCATAATTCCTATGGCTATGTAGTCGATAACGAGCGGCGCTGGGACTTCAGCGCCAAGCTTACCAAGCATGTCGATACCCCTAACTTTGGCCATCACGAACTCAGTCTGGGAGTTGAAGCTTATCAATTTTCTTCCGAATTCCGGGTCGATTTTAGCGGCAAGGGTGAAGATATTTTCCCCAATAATGGCTTCGATGCCGGCACCAAGTTCTTCTTTAATACCTGGCGGCCAGGTCAAGCCACACCCACCTTTTTTTATGAATACGGCCAGTTTGAGTTTGTCAATTCTTCCCGGGGAATAGGACTGTTTGCTCGCGACCGCGTTAGCTGGAAACGACTCTCCGTTATGGCCGGCTTAAGAACACAAACCCAATTATGCTTGGATGATAAGGGCAAAAAGCTCTGGTCCTGGGGTCTCCAAGATTTTCTCTCCCCGCGGTTCACCGTTTCTTACGACCTTACAGGCAAAGGCAGCGACGTGATTAAAATGGGCTGGGGCCTGTTTACCGACATGATCACCACCATGCCCCTTGGCTTATTCAATACCGGGGCCGGCCTAACTTTCCGCACTTATCGCTGGGTTGGACCAACAGCTCCCCCCCCAAAGGAGAGATATAACCCAGCTAATTGGGTTTTCCAAAATGAGCAAAAAATCCAGCCCTTCGAAGTGGCCGAAGGCATTCATCCTAACTTTTTGCAGCGTTTTTTGGTTGAATATGACCGCCGCTTGGCCCGAAACTGGGCTCTTAAAGCTCGTTACATTTGGACTAAAGCTGAAGACCTCCTCGAAGTCTTGGCAATTTTTGACCCCAAAACCATGTACAAGTTCCTTTTTGATAATTTTGAGCTCAAGCGGAGAAATTATCAGGGACTAGAACTGGAAGTTAACGGCCAGATTGGCCGGCTGTTTTTAAACGCTTCTTATTCTCATGCCTCCGCCAAGGGAACAAACCCCGGCCAAACCGAAACTGGAGCTTGGTCCCAGGAAGAGGGAAGCACCAACTACCTCGGCCTTTTCGGCAATCATCTTTACATTCCTGATTTGCCCGAACTTAAGGAAATAAAGGCCTACCTTGATTGGGCTCTCAAAGGCCTGGGAGGCCGAGGGATTGGTGATGAAGGCTGGTACGGAAAGCTGCCCTACTCCGTCGACCATAATGTTAAGATTAATGCCATGACTGAGACTCGCTGGGGAGTTATTGTCTCTTCGGCCTATGAGTATGTCTCTGGATACTATTGGGAAAAGCTGGGTTATGTTCCGTTTTTTGGCGGCTATTATTCTTTCCCTGAAGGACGGGGGTCGAGAAAGACCCCGCCTCATCACTATTTAGATATTTCCTTAGAAAAAAGATTCGTTTTTCGCCAGACTCCTTCGCCCTTGGGCCTTTCAATCCGTCTGGATGTTTTTAACCTCCTCAACAGTCAAAAGCCAGTCTCTTATGTCAAAGAGGATATTCCGCTTTTCGGCAGTGTCTGGGGAAGGCAACAGCCTCGTCAAGCCAGACTCATGCTCCGCTTTACCTGGTAAATTCCCGTCTAGCAGAAATTCTTAATTATTCGACAGTGACACTTTTAGCCAGGTTACGGGGTTGGTCAACATCAGCGCCTAAGCGCGTCGCAATAATGTAAGCAAATAGTTGCAAAGGAAGAGAGGTAAGAAAGGGCGAAAGCAAGGGATGCGTTGAGGGCACGGGAATTATATAATCCACCTGCCGTCGCAGCTCCTCAGGACTATCAGTCAAAGCTATCACCACTCCTTCCCTCGCCTTAACTTCATGAAGATTGCTCAGCATCTTTTCAAACACTCTATCTTTGGGGATAACCGCCATCGTAGGCATCTTTTCGTCGATTAACGCGATTGGCCCGTGCTTCATCTCGCCCCCGGCATAGCCTTCAGCGTGAATATAAGAGATTTCCTTGAGTTTAAGAGCGCCCTCTAAGGCGACCGGATAGCTTATCCATCGGCCTAAATAAAGAAAATGAGAGAACGAGGCAAAACGGTGGGCCAAGGCTTCGATTTTATCTGCCTCATTCAAGATTTCTTCCAGGCGATGGGGAATACGCTGCAGCTCGGAAATGATTGCAAGGGCGTCTTTTTCCCTTAGGCTTTTTCTTAACTGACCAAGCCACAACGCCAGGAGAGTAAGGGCGACGATTTGGGCGGTAAAGGTCTTGGTGGCAGCGACGCCAATTTCTGGCCCCGCCTGAGTAAGCAAAGCGGCCTCGGCCTCCCGAACCAGGGTTGAGCCTAAGACATTACAAATGCCGATAAGCGGTCCGCTCTTCTCTTTAATCATCCGGACGGCGGCCAAGGTATCTGCGGTTTCGCCCGATTGAGAAATGGCAATGACCAAGTCGGTGTTAGAAATTATTGAGTCGCGATAACGAAACTCCGAGGCATACTCTACATTAACCGGTAGGCCAGCCAAAGATTCGATAAGAACCTGTCCGATTAAGCCGGCATGATAGGAGGTACCGCAGGCAATAACCACGACCCGCTGGCAGCGTTTTATAGCCTCTGCCAACGAGTCCAATTCAGGAAGGTAAACCTTTCCTGAATCTAATAAAAGACGATTACTGAGGGTTTCGCGGACTACTTGTGGCTGCTCGTGAATCTCTTTAAGCATAAAATGCTTAAAACCCCGCTTCTCGATCATCAGCGGTGACCAACTCAATTCAGTCAGGGACTTCTGAAGGGGTCGGCCAGAAAAATCCGCAAATTTAACCTTGTCCCGGGAAAAGATGGCCATTTCCTGGTCACCGAGAAAAGCTACCTTCTTGGTGTGTTCTAAGATTGGCGCCACGTCCGACGCCAGAATAAACTCTGCCTCGCCTATTCCTACTATTAGGGGTGGCCCAGAGCGCACGCCGATAATTTTATTAGGCTCAGTAGAAGACATGCAGGCAAAAGCAAAAGAGCCTTCTAGGGCTTGGACTGCCTTTTCGACCGCGGCCTCAAGGGAGTTAGTTAGGTTTTCTTCAATCAAATGGGCAATGACTTCAGTGTCGGTTTCTGTCTGAAAAATATGACCCTTGGCTATTAGACCTTGTTTAAGCTGGAGATAATTTTCAATGATGCCGTTATGGACAACAACTACCTGGCCGGAGCAGTCCTGATGAGGATGAGCATTGATTTCACTCGGACGGCCGTGGGTGGCCCAGCGAGTGTGTCCCAGCCCATAGTCCCCTTCGAGCGGCATTGCCTGAAGGCTGGCTTCTAAATCCTTAATTTTCCCTTTCACCCGCTGCAAGCTAATTCTATTCCCCTTAACGACGGCAACCCCGGCTGAGTCATATCCCCGGTACTCAAGCTTTTTTAAGCCCTGGATAAGGACCTCGACCACTGGTTTGGGGCCGATATAGCCGATAATCCCGCACATTCCCTACCCCCCAGATTATTTTATGCTTTTATTTACTCCGACGGCGTTTTGCCCAGCCCGGAATCTCTACCTGACGTGCTCGGGCAACGGCTAAGGCGTCGGCCGATACATCTTTAGTAATAGTGGAACCAGCCCCAACATAGGCACCCTGGCCGATTTTTACTGGCGCCACTAATTCTGTCCCCGAGCCGATAAAGGCTCCAGATTCAATAATTGTCCGGTGTTTCTTTCGGCCGTCATAATTACAAGTAATTGTCCCCGCCCCGATATTAACCTCATCGCCCACCTGGCTATCACCTAAATAAGATAAATGTCCTGCCTTCGACCGGCGGCCAAAAACCGTCTTCTTCATCTCGACAAAATTGCCCACATGAGCGCCGGCCTTAATCACGGTTCCTGGTCTTAAGTGAGCAAAAGGTCCCACGCTGACCTCGTCGCCCAAGGAGCTCCCTTCAATCATTGTTGAGCTTAAGATTTTGGCCCTCTGGCCGATGCGGCTATCAATAATGTGAACAAAGGGATAAAGAGTCACTTCTCGACCGATTCGGGATTGGCCTTCGATAACGACGGCAGGAGCGATGATGGTTCCAGCCCCTATCCAGACATTGAGGTCAATCCAGACCGATTCCGGGTCCTGAAAAACCACCCCTCGACTCATCAGCTCTTTTATTTTTGTGTTGCGCAAGAATTCAATGATTTTAAGCCTCTCGGTATCAATAGAGACATTCCAGCCCTCTGGCGGGTCTAAAGGAACCTCGAGTATTTTCTCGCCTTTTTGCTTTAACCAGTCCTGAAGCGCTGGCCAGCCTCGTGGCCCGCCTTGCCCAGATAAAAGACTCGCCTCATTCCAACAACCTGCCTCCTGCCTCAAGATAAGAGCTAGGCAATGAGAAATAAATTGGTCTATTGTTTTTATCTGCTTCTGGCGCTTTGGCCCTGAACCAGGCTCAGGAAAAAGAAAGCTGAGAGCCGCGGCCTGGCGACGATGTTCTCGGAGCAAGCTCCAAAGCGATTGTTTACGAACCAAAGGGAAAAAAGGGTTCAGTACAAGCAAGTCTCCTCTTTCTTCCTGGCGAAAAGCTTTAAAAAATAAATCAAAAAGACTACCGGCGCTGGGGAACTCTGGACTTTCTTTAAAGCGGATAATTTCCCAGCCTAAGTTTTTAAAAACTTCTTCATCGGGACCAACCTCTTCGGCCGCCAAAATTCTTCGCTCAGCTTCAAGACCTAAAGCCAAAAACAAGGTTAGCCTTAGAGGAGTTTGGCCGAGAAGAGGGACCAAGCAGGGATGAAGCTTTCTTTTTCTCCTCCCCCCCTCTTTCCCGAATAAGAGGAGAACAGAAAGACGGCGTTTCATATCAATTTGGTGATTAACTTAAATTTTTTATCTTCCCAAAGCGAAGCAAAATCCGCCTCGTTCTGAGCCATGACCTTATAGATTTTATCTTTCTGAATCGCCTTTTTTAAGTGTTCCAGAGCATTATCAGTCTGACCCAGAAGACAATATATTTCCGCCATGAGATAATAAACCCTTCCTTCATCACCCTTCAATTCCAAAGCCTTGTTGAGCCATTTTAGCGCTTCGTCATATTGCCCCTGGTTTAGCCGGTAGACGCTAAAGTAATAGCACTCCTCACTTGTCTTAGGGGTGCCAAGAGCCCTCTTGCCTTTTCCCTTGATAATGGTCAAATAAACGTTAACTCTATCAACCAGTTCTTTTTCATTCCCGAATTTACCGATAAAGGCTTCGAAGAGGCTCTGGGCTTTCTCCCAGTTTCCTTTCCTGTATTCCTTTATTGCCTCGGCATAGGCATTTAAGGCCCTTTCATAGGAATCTTTTTTGCCGCTCTCTTCTTTCACGGCGCCTCCTTTAATCCTGACTGAAAAAGAGCTTTAATTTTAGCTCAGGTGGCGGCGGAGCGCAAGCCACCGCCGGCTCCCAAGCTATTATCCTCTTCCCTTCTTAAAAATTCAAAAATCCACGGGCTTTCTGGAGGCTCCTGGCTTGAGGCATATTTTTAAAAATGTCACTTCCGGGTTTTTAATGGAAAGACCTAAAGAATTATTAATCTCAGACAGCCTATATAGAGCCCACAGATGAAGATACTTGAAGGCGAGTTGAAGCCGAATGTTGTGCATTTATTGATATTTCTCTAGTCGTCCTCCTCAACGATGAACTGGCGAAGATTTACTCCGCTGTTAAGTGCCTTAAAGTCTATCATCTTTACCCATAAAAAAGTTTCAATAACCTTAAAAATTAGAATATTAACGCCTGGGCCAAAAAGCGGGTTTATCCTTCCTAAAAAACCGCTATCACCTACCCAACCTTTGGCTCAGCCTCGATTGAAGATATTTCGTTGAGAAAGGACGGAAAAAGTCCTTTCTCTTCAACCCAATGGTCGGTGGCATCCGAAAGGGCCCTTATTCCCGCTTGATGAAGGCCGTGACCACCTCGGTTGACCTCAACCCTGGCCATTAATGGCGCCCCTAACAAAGCTAAGTCCCCTATCAGGTCCAGGACTTTGTGCCGAACAAACTCGTCAGGAAAGCGCAGCGGCGGGTTGAGCACTTCCCGGTCATCGAGAATGACGGCATTCCTCAGCGTGCCGCCTTGAGCCAGGCCTCTTTCCAGCAAACCTGGGACGTCTTTGAGAAAGCCAAAGGTACGCGCGGGCGCAATTTCTTGGGTAAAACTTTTTACTCCCAACACACCCTGGTATTCCTGGTGCCCGATTAAAGGGTGAGGATAGTCAATAGCATAAGAAAGGCAAAGTTCGGAATGAGGTGAAAAGCTTATCCAGGCTCCTCCCTGCTCTATCTTGAGAGACTTAATAACTTTTATTATTTTCTTTTCCTCTGAAAGAAACGCCATACCGGCATCTTTAATTAGACTGATAAAGGGGAGGGCGCTACCGTCACCAATAGGAACTTCCTCGCCGTCAAGCTCCACCTCCCAGCTATCCAGCCCGAAGACATATAAGACTGCCAGTAGATGCTCGATAGTCCTGATTCTCACCGACCCGTCTACCAAGAGGGAGGCATTCTCGGCCCTGGCCAGTTTAGGATTTAGCTCGATTTCTCTTCCCCCCAGGTCAAGCCGACGGAAGGTCATTCGGCCCGACTCTGAAGGTTTAAGGGTCAAAGCTACTTCTTTTCCGGTATGCACCCCACGGCCGGAAAACCTGACTTCTCGGCGGATAGTTCGCTTCTCCAACATCTTGCGCCCGCTACAGATACTTTCAGCCAGAATCATTTTAAAATCAACCCTTTTTTGATTTCAATTGACCTCAATTATGCTAAAATTAGGCTATGAAAAAGAAGCTGGAAAACCTTTTGCAAAGAGTGGCCAGGGGAGAAATTACTCCTGAGCAAGCCCTCCAGGAAATTGAAGGCTTTCCCTGGGAGGACCTTGATTTTGCTCGCGTTGACCATCATCGGCCGTGGCGCAAAGGTTTTCCGGAAATAATCTATGGCGAAGGGAAGACCCCTGAGCAAATAATCAAGATTGCTCAATCCATCCTTAAAAGCGGGGCTAATCTTATTATCACCCGGCTTGAGGTCACTTCTTTCCGCAAGCTCAAAGTAAAATTAGCCAAGCTGAAATACCAGCCTCAGGCAAGAATAGCTTACTGGTTACAGGAACCTGCCGAAAAGGGAAAGGGAACAATTGCCGTTATTTCCGCCGGCACCTCTGATATTCCCGTAGCCGAAGAAGCTGCTTTGACCGCTGAGTTATTAGGAAATAACGTAGAGAGAGTCTATGATGTGGGAGTGGCTGGTCTGCACCGATTAATTGGCCAAATAGATAAGCTTAGGATGGCCAGGGTTATTATCGTCGTGGCGGGTATGGAAGGCGCTTTGCCCTCAGTTGTTGCCGGCTTAGTCCGGGCCCCAATCATCGCTGTCCCGACAAGCATAGGTTACGGAGCCAGTTTTCGCGGGTTAGCAGCTCTTTTGGCGATGCTTAATTCCTGCCCAGGAGGGGTAGCGGCGGTGAATATTGATAACGGCTTCGGCGCCGCCATCGTGGCCAGTTTGATTAACCACCTCTAACAATCTTCCGCCCTTCCCTTGACAATTTCCGCCCTGAGACCTATTATTAAGTCTGGTTTTTCCCTTTATCTATCTGCTTAATGGAAGCCATCGAAAAAGTCAGACAGGTAGCTAATATAGTCGAAATCGCCTCTGCTTACACCACACTCCGCCGTCGGGGCAAAAAATACGTTGGCCTTTGCCCCTTTCATGCTGAAAACAACCCCTCCTTCACGGTTGACGAGGAAAAACAACTTTACCATTGCTTTGGTTGCGGTGCGGGTGGTGATGTCTTCTCTTTAATCATGGAAAAAGAAAACCTTAGCTTTCCCGAAGCGCTTCGCTTCTTAGCCGAAAAATACCACGTTGCTTTACCCCGTCCCTCGCGTCTTTCTCCCGATGTAACTAAAATTGAGGGACGCCTGTATGAGATAAGCGAGTTAGCCCTAAATCATTTCCGCTCTAACCTCCGGCAGACGGGTGAAGGAGCCACGGCTCTGGCTTACCTCCGCCAACGAGGCCTCGACGACCGGATAATCGACGAACTTAAGCTGGGCTATGCGCTTAATTCCTGGAGAGCCCTTTGCTCTTTTTTACGGGAAAAAGGAGTCTCTAAGGAGGAACTTCTCCGCTCGGGCTTAGCTGTCCCTGGACAAAAAAATAATGAGCCCTATGACCGGTTCCGCGGCCGGATAATTTTTCCCATTTTTAGCCTTTCCGGAAGAGTCATTGCCTTTGGGGGAAGGCTTTTGGGCGAGGGAGAGCCAAAGTACCTCAACTCCTCCGATACCCCCATTTATACCAAGGGTCAGGTTTTATACGGCTTGCACCTGACCAAAGAGGCGGTTCGAGCTAAGGACGAGCTTATCTTGGTGGAAGGCTACATGGATTTTATCGCTCTCTTTCAATCGGGCGTTAAAAACTGTGCTGCCTCCTGCGGCACAAGCCTGACAACTCAGCAAGTGGCTCTGGCTCAACGTTTTGCTTCGCGACTGGTTATTAGCACCGATGGCGATTCCGCCGGCGAGGCTGCAGCCATGAGGGCGGTCAGTGTCTGTCTGGAGAAAGGGCTACCTTCACGGGTCGCCGTTCTCCCGCAGAAAACCGACCCTGACAGCTTTATTCGGCAACGGGGCCCGGAGGCTTACCTAAAATTAATAAAGCAGGCGGTGCCTGGTTTCGATTTTCTGTGGGAGAACTATTGGTCAAAGGTCAAAAGCGGCTCGCCTGAAGCCAAAGCCCAGATAATCCGGGCCATTCTCAAAGAAATAGAAAAGGTGCCAGACGCGATAGTCAGGTCCGAATATTTGCGCTTAATAAGCGAACGCTGTGGCCTCGAGGAAAAACAAATCCGGAGCCTAATTCAGGAAAAAGAGGAAGGCAAGAGAGGTTCAGAGCCTTCGAGTCAGCTCTTAGCGGCGGAAAAAAGGTTGCTGCAAATAATGGAAGAATCGCCCTTGGTAGCTCGTCAAGTTCTGGCCGCGGTCAGGCCAGAAGAGGTTCACGGTTTGCCTGGGGAGGCGATTTTTCTTCATTTGCTCCAAAAACCTGACCAGCCATCTCAAAAATTAGCGGAATTGAAAGGCTTACTGACCCCTGCCCTTTACCAGGAATTGGCCAGAGCTCTTCTTGAAAGGCCAGAAGCCGGCACAACAGAAGAAGCTCGCGAATGTCTCCGCACCCTTCGGCGTTATCGGTTAGAAAAAGAACTAAACGAGGTCCAGAAAAGAATAGCCTCCCTGGAGAAAAAGGGAGATAAAAACGGGCTTATTACTTTGCTTATCACCAAACAGAATTTAACTAAGCAGATTATGTCGCTTCAATGAAAAATTTAATCCACCGGGCTGGAAAATCTGAGGAAAGGAGTTAAGGTTGGCCGCCAATCATAAATATCCTAAAAGCGAACTTCACCAGCTTCTCACCAAAGGCCGAAGACAGGGTTACCTGTTTTTCGAGGAAATCGACCGGACCTTCGAAGATGATTTCGACTCGGATATTGCCTTTGATGATTTCCTTAATTCGATCGACGATTTTGGGATAAGAATCTTAGACAGCCCGCCAAGAGAATTAATCTTACGACGCCGTCGGGCAGAGCTTATCTCTCCCCACACTCTGGAAAGGACCACCGACCCGGTAAAACTCTATCTAAGAGAAATGGGAAACATTTCTCTGCTCACCCGGGAAGGCGAAATTGCCCTGGCCAAAGAAATTGAACGCGGAGAAAAAGCGGTAATGAAAGCCCTTTCCCGGACCAAATTGGTGCTGAATGAAATTCTCTCGCTCGAAGAAAAGATAAAAGAAAACCCGGCCCTAATCCAAGAAATGTTCGATTTTAACGAAGAAGATATAAACGAAGAGAAAATTGAGGAGAAGCGGCGCCTAATTCTCAGCCAAATCAAGAAAATTAAAGAATTAGCCCAGAAGCTGGAGCGCTTACCCCAAAGCAAAAAATACAATTTCGCCCGGGGTCGATTAATAATCGCCATGAGTCAGCTCATTAGAGCGCTCTCGATATGTTCCACAGAAAAAGAGCGGATTATCGAGCTCCTCCAGGAAAAAATGCACCGCGTCAACGAACTGGAAGATTTTCTCGAGAATTTAAAATTGACTTTGAGTCGAGCCAAAAGCCAGAAAACCCAAACTTCGCTCCGAGAAAGAATTCGGGCTCTGAGCCGCTCATTAAGAGCAGAGCAGAAAGAGGTTGGCCTTGACTCTCAAGAACTGCGCAAGGTGATCCGGGCGATTACCGTCGGTAAGAAAATCAGCGACCAGGCGAAAAAGGAATTAGTAGCCGCCAACCTAAGGTTAGTCGTTTCGATAGCTAAGAAATACAGCAACCGCGGTCTTCAATTTCTTGACTTAATCCAGGAAGGAAATATCGGCCTGATGAAAGCGGTAGAAAAATTCGAATATCGCCGCGGCTATAAGTTCTCGACTTATGCTACCTGGTGGATTCGTCAGGCCATCACCCGGGCAATCGCTGACCAGGCCAGAACTATTCGCATCCCTGTTCATATGATTGAAACCATTAACAAGCTCATCCGAGTTTCCCGCTGTTTGGTTCAGGAGATAGGACGGGAGCCAACTTGTGAAGAAATTGCCACCAGAATGGAGATGCCGGTGAATAAGGTCCGGAAGATCATTAAGATTGCCCAGGAACCAATCTCCCTCGAGACGCCTATCGGCGAGGAGGAAGATAGCCACTTAGGCGACTTTATCGAGGATAAAATAATGCCATCGCCTCCTGATACTGTTATCCATAACAGCCTCAGGGAGCAAATCGAAGAAGCCCTTAAGACTCTGACTGAGCGGGAGGCCAAAGTCTTACGCATGCGCTTTGGCCTTGGCGACGGCAACGAACACACGCTGGAAGAAGTGGGCCAGCAATTTAAGGTTACCCGAGAGCGAATCAGGCAGATCGAAGCCAAAGCGCTGAGGAAGCTCAAGCATCCCTCCCGGAGCAAAAAGCTCCGCTCCTTTTTGGACAACGATTAAAGGGCCGAAACTGTATGCCGACTCCCTGATTGGAAGGGGAAAATTTGCCTTTCTTTTATGGCCTACCGCTCGAAGTTTGGTCAAAGTTGATTAGAATTTATTAGGGTTTTCAAAGATAAAAATAGTCAAGGCTCGTTTTATTCTCTCTTCTTTGGAAAAAGTTCCCTTTCTTCGCAGCCTGAATATCACTGAATATCACGGCATAGATCAAGAAAAGGCCGGGGACATTTATTTGACTTGGGTAAGGAGATTTGTTATAAAAGTAAAAAAGGGCCTATAGCTCAGCGGTAGAGCTACCGGCTCATAACCGGCAGGTCCCAGGTTCGAATCCTGGTAGGCCCATCTTAGGCACGAGGCTTCGATGTGGATGTTGAGCTCGAAAAGTTAATCGCTCTCCAGGAGTTAGATAATGAGCTCAGGTCTCTCCATCAACTTTTAGACTCAACCCCACTTAAGCTCAATGAAATTGACCAACATATTGGGACCGCCAACCAGCTCCTTCAGAAAGCCAAAGATAAGTTATTGCAAAATCAAAGAAAGCGACGGGAGTTGGAAGGCGAAGTTAACGAGCTTAAAAATAAGATAGCTACCTATAAAAGGCAGCTCAACGACGTTAAAACTAACAAAGAATATACTGCTCTCCTTAAAGAAATCGAAGAAGCCCAGAAAAAAGTTGATGCTTTAGAAGAACAGATTATTGCTGCCCTGCTGGAGGCGGACGACATTGAGAAAGAGATTGAGGCCGCCAATCAAGCTTATTTCAAGGAAGAAGCCCATTATAAAAAAGAAAAAGAGCTTCTTTTAAGCCGCCAGCAGGAATGGGAAGGCCGCCTTCAAGATTTGCAGAAAAGAAAGGAAGAATTGATTGCCCTCATCTCTCGGGAGCAAATAGCCCTTTACAGCCGGATTGCAACCAAAAAAGGCGGGGTGGCCATTTCTCCCGTGACCGATGATTTTTGTTCCATGTGTCATATGCGCATCAGACCGCAAGTGCTTAACGAGCTTTATGATATGAAAAAGATTTACCTCTGCGAAAATTGCGGCCGGATTCTTTATCTTTGCCCAGAAAAAAAGGAAGAAACTAAGGAAGAGGAAGAAGCTAAATCAGCCCCGCCCGTCCGCAGCTCTTCCCGCTGACTTCTCAAGCTTGATTAATATCGGCTTCGCGATACAGCTCATCTATGAGAGGCTGATATTTCTTTTCAATGATTGCCCTTCTTATTTTTAGAGTTGGAGTTATTTCGCCCTCGGCAATCTCAAAATCGCGTTCCAGCAGAGCGATTTTCTTTACTTTTTCGTAAGAAGCCAGATTGGTGGTAAGGCGGTCCACTTCTGCCTGTAAGAAACTCAGCACGCCCTGGTTTTTCACCATCTCCTGTCGGCTGGCGAACACCAGGTTATTCTGGCGGGCCCATTCTTCAACCTTCTCCCAGTTGGGTACAATTAGGGCGGAGATAAAGCGCCGTCGGTCGCCGATGACCACCGAATTAGCGATATAAGGACTAGTCTTCAGCAAGTTCTCGATTGGCTGGGGAGCCACGTTCTTGCCGCCGGCAGTAACGATAATATCCTTTTTGCGGTCAGTGATAACGAGAAAACCTTCTTCATCGAGATGACCGATATCGCCCGTTTTAAACCAATCGCCTTCAAAGGCTTCTTTCGTTTCGGCTTCTTTCTTGTAATAACCCTTCATGACATGGGGCCCACGGGTTAAGATTTCACCGTCAGCCGCAATTTTAACCTCCACCCCTGGTATGGGCTTACCGACGCTTCCCAGCTTGACATTTTCGAAGGTATTGACCGAGATAACCGGGGAAGTCTCTGTCAGGCCATAGCCTTCGAGGATAGTCAATCCCAAAGCGAAAAAGAATTCAGCGATGTCTTTAGAAAGTGGTGCTCCACCCGAGACAAAGAACCGAACCCGACCGCCGGTGCGGGCAATTATTTTCGAGAAGACTAATTTATGCGCGACAGAGCGCTTAGTTTGAAGACATCGCGGGATAGGTTGACGGGCCAACTGACGCCGAGCATATTCCCGGCCAACTCTTAGGGCCCAGAAGAAAATCTTCCTTTTCAGCGGTGATTCCTGCAAGACGTTATCCATGACCCGGGCGTAAATTTTCTCAAAGACCCGGGGGACGCTGACCATAATATGAGGCCTTACCTCCAGGAGGTTTTGGGCGACGGTGTCGACGCTTTCAGCAAAGGCTATGGTGCATCCTTTATAAAGATAAGTGAACATGACCATCCGCTCCAAAACATGGGAAAGGGGCAAGAAAGAAAGAACCGTGTCTTCCTGAGAGAAAGGAATAATCGACGAACAACTTTTAATGTTGCTGATGAAATTACTATGAATCAGCATCACTCCTTTGGGAATTCCGGTGGTGCCTGAGGTATAAATAATTGAGGCTAAGGTGTCGGGCTTAATCTTAGCCGCTCTGGTTTCAAAAAGACCGGACTCGGCTCTTAAAATACCTTCGCCTTTGGCCAAAACCTCTCTCAGGGTTAATATTCCTGGCGGGGCCTCTTCTTGAAAGGTAATAAAATGCTGGACCTTAGATAATTGTGATTTTATGGCCCTTATTTTTTCCCCCTGTTCCTCGTTAGAAAAGACCACGATTTTGGCGTCAGAATCATCGATGATATAACGGACCTGTTCTGGAACCAGGGTTGTATAGATAGGAACGGTGCCGCCGCCCAAACAAATTGTGGCCAAATCGGTCATGACCCATTCTGGCCGGTTTTCTGAGAGAATGATGAGCTTATCTTCGGGTCTTAGCCCCAGCTCCCATAAACCAAGGCTCAGCTTCTTAACGGTCTGGCCAAACTCCTCCGTGGAAATCGGCACATATTGACCTTCTTTTTTATAAAGCATGAGGTCCGGCTTCGGATAAGACTTGATGGTATTTAAAAAAAGCTCAGCTAAGGTTTCAACCATGCTCCTCCCTCCTCTCCGAGAGTCGGCCGCATTTTAATTTCATTTCCGCAGTGTTGTCAAGAAGAAACGATTCCGTGGAAGAAAAAGCCGTTAGGCCTGAGTAGAAGCTGAAAATCGCTTTTATATGAGGCTGTTCAAACTCTGATAGCATAAAAACATGGTTCTTTCGCTTTTTGCCTGAGCTAAGCAATGGGGCGTCTGCCAGGGCCCGAGCAAACCCAAGTCTGATACGGATGAATAATGACAGCCATCTCGCCCTAAGGTGTCATTAAGCTATCTGACCTCTTCCAGGAGAAAAACCTGACCGAATTCTGGCCTTCAATTCTTGGTTTCGCCCAGGAAACCTGTTGGCGTTGGCCAATTTACCCATTTTTGGCCGTCGAAATAGACCACTCCCTTTTTTAGGTTCTCCCGATATTTTTCATCCAACGTGCTTTTAATCTTGCCTTCCCTGACAGCTTCACTGTGCAACTGGATAAAGCCATGGCTAAAAATGACACTTTCCACGGCCAGACCCGAATTAAGGATATAGATAATTTTGCTGACGCTGGTAGACAGAGAGAGATAACCATTCTGGAGAATATTCATTCTTTCGACAGCCTCTACAGGATTGGCAATCATATCGAAATCAGT
Organism: uncultured Eubacteriales bacterium; assembly: GCA_964627255.1. Lineage (GTDB taxonomy): Bacteria > Acidobacteriota > Aminicenantia > Aminicenantales > CALLJL01 > CALLJL01. The sequence continues at coordinate 13,158 of CAZVIN010000056.1, read as the reverse complement.
CCGAGGAAACAGGATATAGTATTTTTCTGAACCGGGACCGAGTTCCGGGCAGCGGAATTCACTTTCTGTCTGGGGAGAGCTTCCGTTAAGATTACCGGCATCAAAGACAATCAGACAGGCTTTCCGGTACTCGTTATTTAGTCCAGCAAAAATAATTTCCGTTTGCCCATCTTTATCTAAATCGGCAAAGACGAAATCGTTCAAATAGCCTGAATGCCAATATTCTCCCAGCATCCTTCCTTGAGAAGAAAGCGAGACAAGCTGGGTAGGCCAGTGGGGGATTTGCAGGCTACTGATGAAAATTTCCAGTTGGCCGTCATTGTCAACGTCATACGTGTCAAAACCGCAAATTCTGTAGTCGGGGCTGTAAACTGTTGACCCGAATTTCATTTCCCGGCCCGCCTTAAACCTCCATAATTCGGCCCCGCGGTCATTAAAGCAGATGAGCTCGCCTTCCCCCATCTCGTCTTCGGTCTGGGTGCTGAACAAAACTTCAATCCTTCTATCGGCATTGATATCCTTCATTATCAGAGTGGGCATCAGGTAGCGGTCGGCTGATTCCTTAAGGCGCCTGAATTGAAAACTCTCTCGATACTTGGTTTCCCCGACAAGATTTTGCAGCCCTGTCTCGTAGTGCCAAAGTTCTTTACCTTTCGCGTTGAGAACAACGAGTTTTGACCCTTCAATTCTGAAGTCGGCCGGGTCGGAAGGACCAAGAAGCCGGGGAATAAAGAGGGCCAGAATGACGATGATGCCAGCCAGAGCCGGAAGGCCGAGATAAAGGAGGCGCTTTTTAAAGGTTTGGAGCCAAAGGAACGCGTTCGCGATGGGCGTCCGAGGCGGTTTTCTCTGGTGGAGCCATTCATCGAGCTCATCCTTAAAGGCATAAACCCGAGATTTCGGGGATTCGGGGTCAACTCGATAAACCGGCAGGCCGAATTTCTCCTCCCACCTCTGGCAGGTTCGGATATCGCGGCCGAGATACTGGGCGATTTCCTTCCAGGAAGTGAACCGGCGTTGATTTTCGTTGTTTTCCATGATCCTTAAAGTCAAAATATGTTAAAAAAAGCGCCACTTTGTGTCAAATCGGAAGTGCGACGGGATATAGATTGATGCTATCAGAAGAATTATAAGCTTGTTAGCAGCTTGGAGCCGCTTTATTTTTGGCGAGATTTCGCAAGAACTATGCAAAATCTCAGCTTTTTCATCACGCCTGCCATACTAATTCTTCCTGTAAAATGCGGCAAAATCGGGCATAATCCGACAAAATGTCCAATTCGCTTGACAGCAACCGCTATCTAAAAGATAAACAACTTCACGCATGAGCTAAGTCCACAAAAAGGTGGAAGGCTCAAGGCCGGGGTTGTCTTTATGATCCTTAATAATTGCAAGGGGGGGTTTTTATATTTAACTATTTGTAATTGCCTCAATCGATTGGCGGGAGATGAAGACTTAAGAGACTCATCCACCGCCGCGACGGAAAAGCAATCTCTTACCCCTTCTTATCTTGAGTCTTCTTTTCAGTCTTCGCGGACCTTAGCTACTGAGCAGACTTTATCGCCTTCTTCCAGATGAATGATGCGCACTCCTTGAGTCGCTCGGCTCAGCGGCCGCATTTCCTTAGTTTTAAACCGGATAACCTTGCCGTATTGGGTAACCAGAAGAAGCTCATCCTCGGCAATCCCGACCAAGCCTATAGCCGCACCTATTTTGTCATTAACCTTGAGATTGATCACGCCTTTGCCGCCTCGATGATGACGAGGATAGAAAGAGACTTCGGTCTTTTTGCCATAACCCTTTTCGCTGGCCGTAAAAATGTATTCATCCTGTTTGCTGACCACAACCATCCCAATAATCTCGTCCTTTTTTTGCAGCCGAATTCCCTTAACACCGGTAGCTTGACGACCCATAGGCCGGATATCCTTTTCGGAAAAACGAAGGGCTAACCCTTTCTTAGTGCCGATAATAATATCATTCTTGCCATCAGTTACCTGGGCGGCAAAAAGTTCACTTCCCTTGCGAAGGTTCATGGCCATGATGCCCCCTCGCCGGATGTTCTTAAAAGCCGCCAAACTGGTCTTTTTGACCAGGCCATCCGTGCTCAACATGACCACATATTCTTTTTCAGGGAAATCTTTTACCGACACTATGGACTGAACCCGTTCGTTGGGCTGAAAATCAACCAGATTGTGGATATACTTCCCCCGGCCAGTGATACCGACATCAGGGACATCCAGCGCTTTGAGCCAATAAAGGCGCCCCTGATTGGTAAAAATCAGGAGATAACTGTGAGTGGAGGCAATAAAAAGGTTTTCCACTACATCTTCTGGTTTCATGCTGATTCCCTTTCGGCCTTTGCCTCCACGGCTCTGGAAACGATAAGAGCTTAAACTAGTCCGCTTAATATAGCCAGATGATGTATGGATGATGGCCACATCTTCTTCTTTAATCAGGTCCTCGGGTCGAATATCAGTGATTTCTTCGCCCCTGATTTCGGTGCGACGTTCATCGGTATACTCTTCTTTTATTTTTTTTAGCTCGTCGACAATTATCTCCTGGATAAGCTTATCACTGCCCAAAATCTTCCTCAGGCGGACGATCGTTTTTTTCAATTCCTGATACTCGCTAACAATTTTCTCCCGTTCTAACCGCGTCAACCGCTGGAGTTGCATTTCCAGAATAGCCTGGGCCTGAATATCAGTCAGCTTAAAACGGCTCATCAGCTCTCGCTTGGCCTCCTCCGTAGTACGCGAGCTGCGAATCAACTTGATGATGGCATCGAGATGGTCCAGACAAATATTAAGACCTTCCAGAATATGCGCCCGGTGCTCCGCTCTCTTGAGCTCAAACCGAGTTCGTCGCCGGACAACATCCTGACGATGGGAGATAAAATAGCGCATCATTTCGACAAGGCTCATTAATTTAGGTTGGCGGTCAACGATGGCTAAAAGAATAATGCCAAAGGAAGTTTGCAGGGCCGTGTGCTTATAGAGATTATTAAGGACCACTTCTGGCAACTCACCCTTTTTGATTTCGAAAACGATGCGCAGGCCTTCTCGGTCAGACTCGTCACGGATATCAGCGATCCCCTCAATCTTTTTTTCATTGACCAAAGCGGCCACGTCTTCCAGGAGTTTGGCTTTATTTACCATATAGGGAATTTCTGTAACGACAATCCTTTCCCGTTCACTCTTACCGCCTCTTTCAATCTGAGTCCTTGCCCGCAGATGAACTATCCCCTTACCGTCTCGATAGGCTTCCAGAAGTCCTTTTTTGCCGAATAAATACCCACCAGTGGGAAAATCAGGCCCCGGGATGAAGCGCATAATTTGTTCGACCGTGGCGTTCGGATGTTCAATTAAATAAATGAGACCGTCAATCACCTCGCCGAGGTTATGGGGCGGAATATTTGTGGCCATGCCGACCGCAATCCCGGAGGCACCGTTGACTAAGAGATTGGGAAACTTGGCCGGGAGAACCTCTGGCACTTCTAAGGTGCCGTCATAATTAGGAACGAAATTAACCGTATTTTTATCCAGGTCATCCATCAGCTCATCAGCTAACTTCTTCAGCCTGACTTCGGTATAGCGCATCGCGGCGGGCGGGTCACCGTCAATCGAACCAAAATTACCCTGGCCATCAACCAGAGGATAGCGCATGCTAAAATCCTGGGCCATTCGAACCAAAGCATCATAAACCGCCGCTTCTCCGTGGGGATGATACTTCCCGATGACATCGCCCACGATACGCGCCGACTTTTTAAACGGCTTATTCCAGTTAGTGCTGCTTTCATACATGGCGAAAAGAGTGCGGCGATGAACTGGTTTGAGCCCATCCTTGATGTCAGGAATAGCCCGACCAATGATTACGCTCATGGCGTAATCCAGGTAGGAACGCTTCATTTCCTCTTCTAAGCTGACGACGACTTCCTCTTTGGCCATGGTTAAACCTCAAAGGCAGGCAATTTTTCCCCTTAGATATCGAGTTGGGCTTCTAAGGCGTTTTGTTCGATAAACTGGCGACGGCTCTCGACCTCATCGCCCATAAGGATGGTGAAAATTTTATCCGCCTCGACTGCATCGCGCACCGAAACCTGGAGGAGGGTGCGGGTTTCTGGGTTCATCGTTGTTTCCCAGAGCTGTTCGGGCGTCATTTCTCCGAGCCCCTTATACCGCTGAATAGTTATCCCCTTTTTCCCCTTCTCGAAGATGACCTCGACCAGCTTCGTCTCATTTTCTACCTTAATTTCTTCATGGTCAGAGAGAATCAGGAAAGGCGGCCGCATTCCCTCCAGCTCCTGGTAAATTTTGACCAAATTTTTGTATTCCGCCGACGTAATCAGGTCAGCATCAACTTTGGTCAGGAGGCTAAGGCCGTTTACCTGGAACTGAATTCTTAACTCATAAATGCCGTGTTCTTCATCCTCCGCCAGGTCAACCTTAACTCCTTTGGAGCTGAGGAGCTGTCTAATTTTTTCCATCCGGCGCCGTTGTCTCATGGCTTCCAGGCTATCGATACCTTCATTAAGCAGAATTTCTACTATGAAGAAAGGATGATTTTTTCTTTCTAACACCTGGACAAAATTTTTCTTGGCCAGCAGCAGCTTAAGAAAACGACGACATTTCTCGCCCTCGATGAGCTCTTTCTGGCCGCTCACTTTTATCTTGAATTCCTCGGAAATTTTTTTAATCATGAATTTCTCGAACTCGCGCTCTTCCTTAAGATATTGGACTGACTTACCCTTGGTGATTTTATAAAGAGGGGGCTGAGCGATAAAAAGGTGTCCCCGTTCAATCAGCTGGGGCATTTGTCGGTAAAAGAAGGTCATGAGCAAAGTTCGGATATGAGACCCGTCGATATCGGCATCAGTCATGATGATCACTTTATGGTAACGCAGTTTACTTAAGTCAAACTCGGATTGCTCCACCCCTGTTCCCAAAGCGGAAATGATTGTCCCTATTTCTTCACTCTTCAGAATCTTCTCGTAGCGAGCCTTCTCCACGTTCAGAATCTTCCCCTTCAAGGGGAGGATAGCTTGAAAGCGACGGTCTCTTCCCTGTTTGGCCGAGCCGCCAGCCGAATCACCCTCGACGATGAACAATTCGCTTCGGGCGGGGTCTCTTTCCTGGCAATCAGCTAATTTGCCGGGAAGGGAGGTTGATTCGAGGACGCTCTTACGCCGCGCCAACTCTCTGGCCTTGCGGGCAGCTTCCCGGGCTCTAGCCGCATCAAGGCATTTTTGGACGACCTTCTTAGCCACTGTCGGGTTCTCTTCGAAATAAGTTGCCAATTGCTCATTCACCAAGGACTCAACAATTCCCTTTATTTCGCTGTTGCCGAGCTTGGTCTTGGTTTGACCCTCGAATTGAGGATTTCTCATCTTCAAGCTGAGGACAGCGCACAACCCTTCCCTCGTGTCCTCACCCGAGATGTTTTCGCTCAGGTCTTTGACCAAGTTGTGGGTGTTGGCGTAGTTGTTGATGACTCGAGTCAAAGCGGATTTAAAGCCGATGAGATGCGTGCCGCCCTCGGTCGTGTTGATATTGTTGACAAAAGTAAAAATGGTCTCCGAATAGCCTGTGTTATATTGAAGTGCCAGCTCTACAATAACCTCGTCCTTGTTGGTCTCAAAATAAACCGGTTTGGGGTGAAGCGTGGTTTTGTTCTGATTCAGGTACTGGACAAACTCGAGGATGCCTCCTTTGTACTGAAAACTGTGGCTTTTGTTCGTCCGTTCATCAGTGATGGTTATTCTTAGCCCGCGATTGAGGAAACTGAGCTCCCTCATCCTCTGGGTTAGGGTTTCAAAATTAAATTCGATGGATTCAAAAACTTCCCGGTCGGGTTTAAAGGTAATCTTAGTCCCCGTAGCTTTTGTTTTACCCACCTTTTCTAATCTGGTAACGGGGTTACCGCGCTCGTAACTCTGGACGTACACGCCGCCATCTCTCTTTATTTCCAGGTCAAGGCGCTCCGAAAGGGCATTAACGACCGAAACCCCTACCCCATGAAGCCCGCCTGAAACCTGGTAGATTTTAGAATCGAACTTGCCGCCAGAATGGAGAGTGGTCATGACCACTTCCGCCGCCGGTCTCTTCTCTTTTTTATGAATATCGACGGGGATACCACGGCCGTTATCAATGACCGTTACTGAATTATCCACGTGAATGATGACATCGATTTGATTGCAATAGCCGGCCAAGGCCTCATCAATTGAGTTATCCACCACCTCATAAACCAGGTGATGTAAACCCTCCGGCCCGGTACTGCCGATGTACATGGCCGGACGCTTCCGCACTGCCTCCAGGCCTTTTAAAACCTTAATACTATCAGCGGTATATTTTGGCTCTTTCATCTTCTCTCACCCGAGAAAAATGCGGGTTATGCAGGAAGGTCTTCGGCACAACCCGAATGGCATATGTTGTGTAATCAAATAAAATTATACCTAAATATTGGACGAGAGTAAAGAAAAATCCTCTCAGTTATTAATTTTTTTTAAAGTCGAGAAAAGGCCTCAACAGCCGGCAAGGGAAGGACAAAAAAAGCAACTAAAAGGACATTCTTCGACCAATTCCGCTGACTCGGAGGAAGCCACTTTCCGGTTAACGAAGCTTTGGGTCAAGATTAAACTTTGATTTTTCCTCCTTTTCCTTTGCCATCTGCTCATCTGATGCCTTTTCCATCATAACATAATCAAAGGCATGAAGAATAAAGACTTAAAATGACCTAATTTTGCGGCCGAAGTGGGAATAAAAGAAAAGCCATAGTTGTTAGGCTCCCGCCTAATTTTTATAATATTAAAGGGAGGCATGATGAATGCCGGCCAATCTGCCGCCTGAATATATAGAAACTGAAAGAAAGCTCAAGGAAGCGAAGACTCCTCAGGAAAAACTCGAGATTCTGGAGCAACTCCTGGCGATTGTCCCCAAACATAAAGGGACAGAAAAGCTTCAGGCCTTGCTCAAAACAAAAATCTCCAAGCTGCGTCAGGAGATGCAGCGCCGGCCGACAGTGGCCCGCCATAGTCCTATAGCCCATTTAGAAAGGTCTGGAGCTGGCCGGGTGGTGGTGCTCGGCTCGCCCAATTCAGGAAAATCCCTGCTGATCAAATCATTAACCGGAGCCAACCCCGAGGTCGGCGATTATCCCTTTACAACCCGGATTCCTGCGCCTTACATGATGCGCTTTGAAAACATCCAGATTCAGCTTATTGATACTCCACCTTATCTGGATGAAGACATTCCCTCTGTTATCCCGGAACTTGTCCGCACCGCCGACGCTGTTCTGGTCTGTCTGGACCTGACCCAGCCTGATGATGCCGCCAGGCTGGAAACACTTCTTGACCAGATGAAAAAGAAAAAGATCGAGTTGGTGGGTGAGCAAGAACCCATCAGTCTAGGCGAAAGGCCCAACAAAAAAAGAACTCTCCTTCTAGCCAATAAATGCGACGTAGATGACAGTCAATCCGCCATTGAAGACCTCCGCCTGCTCTTAGGAAATAAACTCCCGCTTCTCCCTGTCTCCGCCCTGCGGGGAGACGGCTTAGAGACGCTCAAGCAGCGTATTTACCAAATCTTGGAAATTATCAGGGTTTACAGCAAATCGCCCGGGAAAAAGCCCGACTTTGCCGAGCCCTTCACCCTAAAAAAAGGGAGCTCAGTAATCGAAATGGCGCGGGCTATTCATAAGGACCTGGCCGATAATTTCAAATACGCCCGCCTTTGGCGGGGCAAGACAATTCAAGGGCTAATTGTCAATCGAGAACATATGCTGCAAGAAGGAGATATTGTCGAAATTCATGCTTAAGAGCAGGAAAGGGCAAACCGCCCTCCTCTCATCTTATTCCTTTCTATTTAAACCCAGGTTCTTTCTATGAAAGAAAGGCCCAAATCAGGTATGATTTAAGGGAGGAAGATTAAAATCAAGAAGGGGTCATCTTCCGCTAAGTTGATGAATTATTCTCTCCTTTTCACCTTGGCACGACAGGTTTTTCAAAAGGAGAATATTTTTTAAAAAAATATGGGGCCCTATTTAAACTTTCTTATTAAATTAGATAAGCAATAAAGTATTTACCTCTTTTTTGCTGATCGCCGTCTCAGCAACTTATTCTGATAAAAGTTGTATTTAATCTTTTATTCGATTAAAATTTTCCTAAATCAGAATAGGAGGGAAAAAAATGGAAGGTCAAGAAACTACTTTGGCCAGCAAGCCCGCCCCTTTAACCGAGGTAGTTAGTGTCGGGGAATGGATGCTTACCCTGTTGATAAGCGCCATTCCGGTGGTGAACCTTGTTATGTTCTTTGTCTGGGCCTTTGGGTCAAACACAAAACTCAGTAAAGCCAACTGGGCAAAAGCATCTCTCATCTGGTTGGCGATCCTCATTGTTTTTTATATTGTCATTGCGGTGCTTATCTTAGGTAGCGCCTTCTTCTTCCTCGGCCGTAATTATTGAATTTCGCCTTTAAGACACGGTTAATATCTCTTTTTATCACCTCAAAATAAAAGGCGATGAAAAATATCCCGCATATATTTGGCGCGTTTTGTTATCCTTAGAGAAAGCCCGTCAGCAAAAATTAAAAAATAATTTCCGATTGGTGATAGTCTGATAGGCTTAAATGTTCTCAAGGAAAACGAACAAGACAGAATTTAAACGCCCCAACTGAAAGGAGGTCTAAAATGTTTCTCGGCAGATTTCGCCAGAATTATCGCCTTAATTATAAGAATATTCTAAGGGCTCTCCCGCTTCTCTCCCTTACTATCCTGCTCTTTTCCTGCCTTCAGAAGCCTGAACCCGCTGACTTCCTCATCCTGAAGGCCCGAGCTTATACGGTCAATCCGGCTCAACCCTGGGCGGAGGCAGTGGCAGTAAAAGGCGAAAAAATTATCTTTGTTGGCTCTAATAAGAAGGCGCGCTCTTATATCGGAGCTCAGACCAAGGTCATAAAAGCCGAGGGAAGACTACTTCTGCCAGGGTTTCAGGACAGCCATCTTCACTTTGTCAGTGGTTCTTTAAACCTTAATGGCGTCGACCTGACCGGCACCAAGACGGTAGCCGAAATTCAGGAGAGGATTCGACGCTTCGTGGCGGCGCATCCTGAGCTCACCTGGATTCAGGGCAGGGGATGGATGTACTCCGTATTTCCTGGCAACATGCCGCATAAAAAGTTCCTGGACGAGGTCGTCCCGGATAAACCGGCCATCATGCGGTGTGCCGACGGTCATACGAGCTGGGTAAATAGCCGAGCTCTGGCCCTGGCTGGAATTACGGCTAAAACACCTGACCCGCCTGACGGCCGAATTGGACGCGATGAAACGGGCGAGCCGACTGGCGCCCTTTTCGAAGGCGCCAGCAGCCTTGTCAGCCGCCTTATACCTCAGCCGACCAAAGAAGAAAAACTCGAGGCCATGGCCCGCGGGATGGAAGAGGCTACTAAGTGGGGGGTTACAGCCGCTCATGGCATGGGCGGCGAATATGAAGAACTCGAGCTCTTGGAGCGCCTCCGTCAAGAAGGGCAACAGACTTTGCGCCTGATTATCACCATGTGGATCGACGAACCTGGACCAACAGAGAAAGATTTCCAGTCCTACGCAGAAGCCTGCGCTAAGTATAATGACCGTTGGTTAGCCGTCCGCGGAGTAAAGCTGATGCTCGACGGAGTTATTGATTCCGGGACTGCGGCCATGCTCGACCCTTATGAGGAACAGAAGGGAAACAGGGGAAACCTTTTTTGGGAACCGGATGATTATATTAAGGCAGTTAGGGAATTCAGTCGCCGCGGTATCCAGGTTTCTACTCATGCCATCGGTGACAGAGCCATTCGACTGACTCTTGAGGCCTACGAAAAGGCGCTCCAAGAAAGCGGCCATCCCGGTCTACGACACAAAATCGAACATGCCGAATGTATTGCGGCCGAGGATTTTGCCCGCTTCCACAACCCGGGAATTATTGCCAGCTTTCAGCCGCTTCACGCTGACCCCGACCCAGTCTGGATGGCGGCCTGGATAAAAAATGCTGGGCCAGAAAGAGAGTCAAGAGCCTTTGCCTGGAAATCAGTCTATAACGCTGGTGGTCAATTAGCTTTTGGGAGCGATTGGCCAGTGGTGACCATCAACCCTTGGCCCGCGGTCCAGGTGGCTGTGACCAGACAGAGCCTTGAAGGCTATCCTGAGGGGAGCTGGCTTCCCAAGGAAAAACTGACATTCGAAGAAACCATCTATGCTTATACAATGGGAGGGGCTTATGCCGTGAACGAGGAAAATATTCGCGGGTCGATTGAACCCGGCAAATTGGCTGATTTTATTCTCCTTTCCCAGAACATTTTTGAAGTCCCGGCCAACCAAATCGGCGCAACAAAATGCGTGTTGACCGTAGTCGGTGGCCGGGTCATGCACGACGAAATCTCGAGATACCCGAAATAGGTGAGGTGGCATCGATTTAGGAAGCACCGATTTAGAAATAGGCTTGATTTAATAAATGGATATATTCTGTTTCTCCCATTAGCCTGGGGTTAGATGGGTTAGAGTTATTGATTGCTGCTCGATGCGCTATTTCTGGAAAGTCTTCTTCTCTGATTTTCAATTCAGCCAGAGACGGAATATTCATTTTCTTGGCCATATCTTTAATTCGCCCTAGGAAAAGGTTAACAGCTTCTTCTTCCTTGGCTTCCAGACCAGCCCAACGGGCCATCCGGACAATTTTTATCTTAGCTGCGGGTACCATAAATTCCAGCACATAGGGCAGGAACACGGCGTTAGCGACCCCATGGGGAAGGTCAAACATGCCCCCTAAGGCTTCGGCTAAGCAATGGACAGCACCCACATCAGAGTTACAAAAGGCTACTCCCGCCAGCATGCTCCCCAAGAGCATTTTTTCTCTTGCTTCTTGGTCTTCTATGGCATGATAGGCTCGGGTCAAGGAATTAAAAATAAGAGAAATCGCTTCCCGCGCAAAGATGTCACTGAAAGGGTTGGCCGGTTTGACCAGGGCCGCTTCGATAGCATGGGTCAGAGCGTCCAGTCCGGTCGAGGCAATTAGCGACGGAGGCAACGTTATCAAAAGGTCAGGGTCAACCAGAGCCCACTTTGGAAAAAGACTCTTTCCTTTTATGCTCATCTTAAAACGTCTTTCCGTATTAGTTATTACCGCTACCCACGTCACTTCGCTCCCTGTTCCGCAAGTAGTCGGAATAGCCAAGATAGGGATGGGCGGATAATGATATTTTTCTCTCCCCTCATAATCTTCAATATTGCCGGGATTGTTAATGAGGAGAGCAATAGCTTTAGCTGCGTCCAGTACACTTCCTCCGCCCAGACCGATAACTAAATCAGGTTGAAGCGCCCTAACTTTTTCCGTCAATCGATTAATCGTCGAATGACCAGGGTTGGGCTCAATTTCGAGCAAAACATCTACGGGTTGACAAAGTTCGAGGAGTCTTTCGACATGACCGGCTTTGGCTACTCCCTGGTCGCTGACTAAAAGAGGCCTTTTGGCTGAAAGTTCTTCAATTATCCGCGGAAGATTGTTGATTACCCCTTGACCAAAATGAACCTCAGTAGGCAGACGAAATGGCATTTTCTATTTCTCCTTAAGGACTAAGTTTTAATTCTTGAAGTTTAAAACTGGCTCATCGGCCAGGTCCAGGATCGCCACGAAAAGAAGCTGAGCCAGGTCTTCCATTATTTCTGGGGTTATAGTTTCGAAGCTGTCCTTGGTTATATGGTAATAGGAAGGAGCGCCGGATACACTGAAAGAAAGACTCGGTATTCCTTTCCAGAGAAAGCGGGCCGCATCCAGGCGAGGCCGAGCCAAATTGGCAAAGGCCTGCGGTGTTACGATTCGATGGATATAGCGGTTATTCGCCCGGTCAATGAATTCCCACAGCTGAGGAAAGTTTTTTCCTGAAAGACCAGAAATTCGGTCACCGCAACCAACTCCGTCCAAATTAAGTAAACAGACAGTTTTTTCCAGCGGCCACGTGGGATGCTCCAGGTAATATTCTGACCCCAAAACTCCCTGCTCCTCGGAGCCAAAAAAGAGAAACATGACCGAGCGGCCGGGCTTGACGGCACAACGAGACATGGCCTCGGCCACACCGAGCATGACGGCCACCGCTGAGGCGTTGTCGTTGGCCCCGGGCATCAATTCGTAGCAGCGGCCTAAGTGGTCAAGATGCCCGCCCAGAATAATAAGCTCATCCTTAAGCCGAGGGTCGGAGCCAGGAAAGAGGGCGATCACATTCATTCCCGTTCCATCGGGATGATGCTTGGTAACATTCTTGATAGTAACCGTTTTTCCCAAGGCAAAGGATTGTGGCTTAAGGGTCTTTTCAATAGCCTGGACTACTTCTTGATGTTTTTTCCCTGTCCCGACAAAGAGGTCATTGACTACAGCTTCGCCGACATGGCTGTAAATAAAACCTTCGACATAAGAATTATTGGGATTACAGATTGGCCCGTAATTATAAAGCATTCCCTTGGCCCCATGCTTAACGGCATTCTCCAGCTTATATTGATGAAAAGAATAGGGCCGCCATTTAAGAAAGAGCTCGGGGTTTTTGTCGGGTGAAACCGGTACCTCTCGCTCCATAAGTACGATTTTGCCGCGAACATCAACCGAGGCATAATCATCATAACCAAGTTCAGGGGCAGTTACTCCATAGCCAACATAGACTACTTCTGCCGTCACTTCGCCGGAGCCTGAGGTGGCGCCGGGGATAAACTCGCTCTCATACCGATAGTATTTTTTTAAAATTTCTTTACCATAGGGGACATGAAGAATAACTTCACAGCCTGGAAAAACCTCGGTGTAGGCCAGAGGATAAGTCTGAAAATAGCTCCCGTTCTCGCCCCCGGGGGTTAAACCCCAAGAACGAACCAGGTTTACCACCCACTCGGCGCAAGCTTGATACTCTGGAGTCCCTGTCAGTCGGCCACCATATTTTTCAGAGGTTAGCTCCCGGACATAGTCTGCCAGCTTATGGCTGGAAATCTGGTGCATCGTCTGAAGGATTTTAAGCTCATCAGCTGCGGGAGCAGCCGCCTGCTGAGAAAGAGAAGGAATAACACTGACCAGGGCTAGGAGTATGATAGCCATAACCATGATTAATTTAAGTTTCAGGTTTCCTTTCATCCTCGCCTCCTTTCCTTATTCCTGATTAT
>CAZVIN010000055.1:0-4219 GCA_964627255.1 uncultured Eubacteriales bacterium | reverse complement strand
ACGCCTTATTCCGCCAGCAGCCTTTTGAGCCTGGGAACCCCCCGCGGCTTTGAGGGCGAAGCTCTGCGAGAAATTGCTTTTCCTCTGGGCGGAATCGGGACGGGCACAATTTCCTTGGGCGGCCGAGGCAATCTCCGGGACTGGGAAATCTTTAATCGTCCGGGCAAAGGCATTAACTTGCCTTTTACTTTCTTTGCCCTTTATTATGAGGCTTCGGGCAAAAAGCCGGTATGTCGAGTGCTTGAAGGGCCCCTTCTGCCTCCATTTACGGGCGGCCACGGCTTATCCCGGGAACTTGTTCCGGGCTTGCCGCGAATGGGGAAAGCTATTTTCCGAGCGGAATATCCTTTCGCTCAAGTCGAGCTGAGCGACCAGAAAATTCCCCTGCAAATATGCCTCGAAGCTTTCAACCCCTTTATCCCTCACGACGCCGAGGAGTCGGGCCTTCCGGCTGTTTTGATTCGCTTTCGGGTGAGAAACCTCTCGCCGGAGCCGGCGAAAATAACGATTGTCGGCTCTTTTCTTAATCCTGTGGGCTTTGATGGAGAAGGCGAAATCAATTCTGTCAATAACGAAAAATTCGGCCAGAATATTAACGAAATTCGACGCCACGACGACCTCTCCGGGGTCTTTATGTCCTCAGCCAAGGTCAAGGCGGATTCACCTGCCTTTGGAAATATTACCCTGGCCACGCCCTGGAAAGAAATCACCTACGTTTCTCATTGGGTGCGGGGTGAATGGTGGGATGACTTGCAGCTTTTCTGGGACGATTTTACTCAGGATGGGAAGCTAAAAGATTTGGACGAGGTTAGTCCTTCTCCTGAGGGCCGAACTGATATCGCCTCTCTTGGCTTAATAGCCGAAGTGAAACCCTTTGGGGAAGTCAATCTTCCCTTCGTTATTTCCTGGTATTTTCCCAACTTTTTAAATTACTTCGATATCGTCCGGGAACAACGAGGGCGTCTTTACCGCAATCATTATGCTGAAAGATTCTCTGATTCCTGGCAGGTGGCCGAGTATTTCCTTCAGCATTTGCCGGAACTGGAGAGAAAGACTGAACTTTACCGGGAGCTTTTCTTCTCTTCCACTCTGCCTCCCTATGTCCTGGAGGCACTTTCCAGCCAAGCTGCCACCATCCGCACACCCACCTGCATCTGGCTTGAGGGTGGCCAGTTTTTTGGGTTTGAAGGCTTGAGCGACCGCCGCGGTTGCTGCCCCTTGAATTGCGCCCATGTCTGGAACTATGCTCAGGCCCTGGCTTTCCTTTTTCCCAGCCTGGAACGCTCGATGAGGGAGACAGATTTTTTGAACAATACCAAGGAAGACGGCGCAATGGTTTTCCGGACCTCGCTTCCTTTGGGAAGCGGCGTCTTTTGGAATTTCAAACCCGCCGCTGACGGCCAGATGGGTCGAATAATCTCTCTCTACCGTGACTGGCAGCTTTCAGGTGACAAAGAGTTTCTAAGGAAGCTTTGGCCCAAAGCTAAAAAGGCCTTAGAGTACGCCTGGGTCAGCTGGGATGCGGACAAAGACGGCTTAATTGAAGGGGAGCAGCACAATACTTACGACATAGAATTCTATGGCCCCAATAGCTTTATCAGCTCCTTTTATTTAGGAGCTTTGTTAGCTGGCGCCAAGATGGCTGAAGCGATGGCCGAAAAGGAAAAGGCTCAAGAATATCAAGAACTATTAACCAAAGGAGTGGCTAAATTTGATGAGCTTCTCTGGAATGGAGAATATTACATCCAAAAATATGACCAGGTAATGGAGAAAAAATATCAATACGGCGAAGGCTGTTTGGCCGACCAGCTTCTTGGTCAATGGCTGGCCATGGTGGCTGGTTTAGGCCGCTTCTTACCCCAGAAGAAGATAGAAAAGGCTCTTCTTTCTATTTATAAATACAATTTTCTCCCTGATTTCAGCGAACTGTCGAACTGTCAACGAACTTACGCCCTGCAGGATGAAAAGGGATTACTTCTCTGTTCCTGGCCACGAGGCGGCCGCCCGCCCCTTCCCTTTGTTTATTCGGACGAAGTCTGGACAGGAATTGAATACCAAGTAGCCTCCCATCTTATTTATGAAGGTCAAATAGAGGCCGGCTTGTCTATAGTTAAAGCTATTAGAGACAGATATGACGGCCGACGCCGCAATCCCTGGGACGAGGTGGAGTGCGGACATCATTATGCCCGGGCGATGAGTTCCTGGGCCCTTCTCCTGGCTTTAACCGGCTTCACTTATTCGGGCGTTGAGCAAAAAATTGGTTTTGCGCCCCTTATTTATCAGGAAGAATTCCGCACTTTTTGGAGCAGCGGTGCGGCGTGGGGAAATTATAGGCAGAAATTGATAAACGAAAAGCAATTGGCGGTAGAACTTTATTTGGCTCAGGGAGAGTTGAATCTCAGGGAATTTTCCTTAGAGCTGCCCCCCAGTTCAGAAGGTCGAATAGTAAATATGATAAAAGCTGGGATTATGAGGCAAGAAGGGAAAATAACTCCCGAAAAAAGGATTGCCTGGGAGCAAAAAGGGAAAAAAGTAGTTATTAAAAGCCGACTGCCCCTAAGCCTAAGAACAGGAGAAAGCCTCCATCTCGAATTAAGCTTTTAAGTCCGGGGAATGTTGTTCGGGCTTCTAAATTGGTCTTTTTTTATCTTTATTTGACCCTTTTCTCTTAGATTGGGCATTTAGAACGAGGGAGCTTGTCGCGGTCTCCTCTTTTTTCCCTGAGCTCAGTGCTTTGCGGGCTGCGTCAGATACATTAGTCACACGTTGTAATCCTTCCAGTAGTGGTGGCCCATTTCTTTTCGCCTAAGAGAATTTTAAGTTTTTAGACCTATGGACGACTTGGGCAATGAGCTTCAAAAAATCCCGGTTAAGATAGTCACTGATGTATGCACCCCATACGCTTTGCCGACCTTACATCTTTTGAGTGAGATAATAATTAGCCCCTCAGTTCCTGAGAAATAGAAAAAGAAGCGAATTATTTTTTGATTTTCTCCAGTTGGGCCCGCGCCGTCTGGATCGCCTTCTTTATTTCTTCGTTATCAGGCTCAAAGACAAGAATCTGTCCCCAGATGGCCAGGGCTTCTTTTAAGTTGCCCTTGCGGTATTCAATTATTCCCAAATTGGTCAGATTTCTACTGCATTCTTTGATGTCTTTTTCAATCTCTTCTAGATTTAAATTGTTGTCTGCCAATTGATTCTTTTGTTGCGGGCAAGTGTTTTGAATTTCATTAAAAATGGTGGCATAATCGACTTAATAAGCGGGGAAAAAATGAGAAAAATAGCTTGGCTAATAATTTTTAGCGTTCTGGGTTATCTCGGCTACAGCTATTATCTTAAGAGCAATTCTCCTGAAATGAAGCTTGTCCGCAGCCTGGAAAAAGAGTTTCATCGGGCGGAGGCGAGCTACCTCACGGCGATGAGGCAGGCTGCCGAGCCTGGTTTGGTTGTCCTTTCTGACCCCGAGAAAGCGGAAAACCAAGTCAAGGAGGTCAGGGCCAAAGTCCAAAGTTTGATGATAACGTTGACCGACGAGAGGGCCATAGCTCGAGCGAAGAAATTGGAAGCGGAAATAAAGACATTTTGTGCCCGCAATCAAATCGATTAAACCAGTGCCGGCTCCTTTACCCGCGGGCCATAATTATAGTTTCTGCGACTTTCTTGTAAGCAAGAAAAGAGGCTCCTGCGACTTTCTTGTGGGCAAAAGTAAGTTACATGAATGCACCTTTTAGAGAATTCGCCTCAAGTGATTTTATTATCCCTGAGGCTAATTAGATGAATATAAATAAGATACGAGAGAAGAGAGTTTCTTCTAAGACTTCTCATCGCCAGGCACGCTACCAGCCTTCTGGCACCTTTAATTCTGCAGGGTTACCCACGCCAAACGCGGAAGAATTATAATTATTTTTCTGATTAAGCGACAGCCAGGAATTCCGGGTTTTATCCCGCTGCCGCCACCGCCCCAATCAAAGCCAACATTATGGACCCGAGATGGCAAACTTTTTGCGAGCCTTTATAACCTTATAAGACTGATTTGGGTTTGCTTGGCTTAGTTATTAGTTCCCAAGATAACAATTCTTGATAACCTGGCCGCTTGGCCGAGGTAGGTTTTTTAATTTTTTTATATAACAAATAATCAAAAATAAAATAAATTTCATTTAGGACTTCAATTAAACATTTATGGCTCTTATCCAATTTGGTTGATGAAAATGTGACCTGG
>CAZVIN010000054.1:0-25925 GCA_964627255.1 uncultured Eubacteriales bacterium | reverse complement strand
GGTTTGAGGGCTAAGTTCGGGAGGGCAGAGGCGCCCCTAAAACTTGAATTGACAGGTGGGGAGGATGCTGATAACATGACGAATTTAAAAAGGATAGACCGAATTGAAGAAAAGCGGGTGGCGTTTAGGGCTCCTTTTCCTCATCAGCGCAGTCTTTCTTTATTTCTTTTTTCGCAGCGTCCAGTGGAAGGAAGTACTTAAATATCTTACCGCCGTCAACCCCTTGATTTTCATTCTGGCCGTAGTTCTAACCCCGCTTCATCTCCTGACCCGGGGCACTCGCTGGCGTTTTCTCCTCCTCCCGGAGAAATCTAAGGTCAGGCTGTGGAATCTCTTTGCCGGCAATGCCGTCGGGTTCACCGTCACCTTCATCTTCCCCGGCCGCTTGGGCGAGCTGGCGAAACCCCTCTACTTAGCCCAGAAAGAAAAGATGAAAAAAGGGTTTGTCATGGGAACAGTGGTCGTGGAGCGCATCTTTGATATGTTCACGATGTGTTTTCTCTTGGGTGTTTTTTTGCTGGCCAAGCCGCTTTATGCTGCTCTTTTTAAAGTTGACGAGGCGGCCAACTCCAACCTTCATCTCTGGGGTTTCGTGGGCTTAGCCTTTGCCTCTGGTTTGTTAGCGGTGAGCCTTGTTCTTTATTTCTTTAAAGACCCCTCTCTTCGCCTGATTGCTTTTCTGCTCCGGCCTTTTCCGGCAAAATTGCGCGGCGCAGCACTCGAACTGGCGGAAGAGTTTATTCTCGGGCTGAAGTTTTTTCATTCCGTCGGCGCAGTTCTGGTTTATTTCCTTCTTTCCCTGATGGTGTGGCTCCTGATTATTTTTTATTACTGGGTCTTCTTTCAGGCCTACCACGTCAATCTGCCGTATTTCTTCCTTTTTCCCTATGTTTTTTTGACCATGGTCGGGGCCTCTATTCCTACGCCCGGCATGGTGGGGGGCTTTCATTATTTTAGCAAGTTAGCCCTGACTTCCCTCTACCATGTTGACCCCAACTTAGCCGTAGGCATGACTCTGGTCGTTCATGCTCTTCAGCTTGTCGTGACTTGCCTTCTCGGCTATGTTATATTATGGAAAGATGGTTTATCCTTGTTTCAGGTTAGCCGTTTGAGGGAGACAGGCGCGCCGTGAAGTGCCCTTACTGCCAGCATCAAGATAGCCGAGTGATTGACTCGAGGGAGAGCAAAAAGGGTTGGGCTATCAGACGGCGAAGAGAATGTTTAGCCTGTCAGCGTCGGTTTACCACCTATGAAAAAATAGAAGAAGTTCCCTTCATGGTAGTTAAGAAAGATGGCAGCCGGCAACCCTTTGATGGCCAGAAGCTTCTCAAGGGAATGCTGAAAGCCTGCGAGAAAAGACCGATTCCTGTGGCCAAGTTGGAGGAGATTGTCGAAGAGGTGGAGAATAAGCTTCAGGAGAAACCAGAAAAAGAGATGAGCTCAGCCGAAATCGGGGCCTTAGTGATGGACCGGCTAAAAGAGTTAGATAAGGTAGCCTACGTCCGGTTTGCCTCGGTCTATCGCGAGTTTAAAGATGTGATCGAGTTCAAGCAAGAATTAGAAAACCTGCTCAAAGAAAAATAGATTTTATCTGGGATGAGTATCAAGTCTAAACCGGGCAAGACCGTTCGTCGCGTCGAGGTATTCTTCCAACCTGCCCGGGAACAAACTGTGGTCCGAAAAGCCTTTAGCACCCTGCCTTCACCCTGGGTGCCCCGGATTGATATTTACGAGCAAGGAGAAGAGTTGGTGGTTGAGGTCGAGCTGCCTGGAGTGGACCATCGCGACCTTTCCCTTATTGTCCATGCCAATCGTCTTGAACTCAGCGGAAAAAAAAGGGAAGAAGAGGCGGCTCAAGGCGGAAATTATATCCGGCTGGAAAGAGAGTATGGGTTTTTTTCTCGATTTGTTCCTCTTCCTTGTCTGGTTTCCCCAGACCATTCCCAAGCCTGGATAGAGGACGGTGTCTTAGTGGTCCGGTTAAAAAAGTACTGCAAAAAATAAAGTCCAAAGTGACAAGGTTGCTGGCACCTATGAGCTGGAGGTAAAGATGGAAGAAAGAGATGATGAAAAACAAGAACCTCTTTTTGAATTAGGAGATGCTGCAGGAGAAGGTGCGGCCGAGGTCTCTGGCCCTAAACTCCAGATTCCGGCCAAACTGCCTGTCCTAATGCTTCGAGATATAGTTGTTTTTCCTTATATGATTATTCCGTTATTTGTGGGCCGAGAAAAATCGAAGAATGCCGTTGACCTGGCTCTCTCCAGTCATCGGATGATCTTGCTTTTGACTCAGAAGGATATGGAAATTGAAGACCCGAAACGTGAAGACGCTTTTGACATAGGAACCGTGGCCATGATCATTCGGATGCTCAAACTTCCGGATGGCCGCGTGAGAGTTCTTGTTCAAGGGTTAATCCGAGCCAGAGTGGAAAGTTTTGAAGACGATGGCAAGGTTATTCAGTCAGAAATATCCGTTATTCATGAGCCTGAAGTCACGGAAAAGTCCATTGAAACCGAGGCTCTTATCCGCAACATTCGTTCTGGCTTAGAGAAGGCAGCATCCTTAGGAAAGAATATCCCCCCCGAAGTGTTGATTATCGCCACTAACACGGATGACCCTGGACGTCTGGCGGACTTAACCGCGGCAAACCTTGATTTAAAGGTAGAAGAAGCTCAGAAAATTCTGGAGACAGTCGAGCCCCAGCTTCGTTTGAAAAAGGTTCATGAGCTTCTGCTCCGGGAATTGGAGCTCCTGGACCTCCAGTCCAAGATCAGCAGCGAAGCCAAGGGCGAAATGGATAAATTGCAGCGGCAGTATTTTTTGCGGCAGCAGCTCAAGGCGATTCAAAAGGAGTTAGGGGAGGGCAGTGAGCTTCAGGAAGAAATAAAAAATTATCAAGAAAAGCTGGCCAAGCTACAGGTGCCGGATGAGGTGAAAGAAGAGTTGGAGAAGCAGATTAACCGTTTAGGACAGATGCACCCGGAATCAGCCGAAACAGCCGTTGTCCGCAACTACCTTGATTGGATGTTTTCTCTTCCCTGGAATGAATCGACCACCGATAATCTTGACCTGAAAAAAGCCCGACAGATTCTCGACAAGGACCATTATGGCTTGGATAAAGTCAAAAGGCGAATCTTGGAATATTTGGCGGTCAGGTCGCTGTCGCAGAAAATACGCGGGCCAATCTTGTGCTTCGTCGGGCCACCGGGAGTGGGGAAGACTTCTCTCGGCCGGTCCATCGCCCGTTCTCTGGGGCGCAAGTTTGTTCGCATCTCTCTGGGTGGAGTAAGAGACGAGGCTGAAATCCGCGGCCACCGCCGGACTTATGTTGGCGCTATGCCTGGAAAAATCATCCAGGGAATCAAGCAAGCTGGCAGCAATAACCCTGTTTTTATGCTGGATGAAGTGGATAAAATCGGCGCCGATTTTCGGGGCGACCCCTCTTCAGCCTTGCTCGAAGTCCTTGACCCGGAACAAAACCACTCCTTCCGCGACCATTACCTTGGCGTGCCTTTTGACCTCTCCAAGGTGATGTTCATTACCACGGCCAATCTTTTGGACCCAATTCAACCCGCTTTCCGGGATAGGATGGAAATAATCGAGCTCCCTGGCTATACGGAGGAGGAGAAGCTGGAGATTGCCCTCCGGCATCTTATTCCCAAGCAGGTGGCGGAGAATGGGTTGAATAACAAGCTAATCTCGTTTAGCCGGGCTGCAGTGCAAAAAGTAATTTCTCAATATACAAGAGAGGCTGGAGTTAGAAACCTGGAAAGGGAGATTGCGTCGGTTTGTCGGAAAGTGGCGCGTAAGGTGGCTGAAGGCAAAAGGTCGCTTCATCGTGTCACCGCCAATAATGTCGAAGAATTTCTTGGCCCCCCGCGTATCTTTCGTGACCAGATGCTGGCTAAGGACCAGGTGGGTGTGTCGACTGGCGTTGCCTGGACGGCGACAGGAGGTGAGATTATCTTTGTGGAAGCGACCAAAATGAAAGGCAAAGGCGGCTTGATTCTTACTGGCTCTCTTGGAGATGTAATGAAGGAGTCAGCCCAAGCGGCCCTAAGTTATCTTCGCTCGCATGCTGATGAATTCGGCATTGACCCTTCGATTTTCGCCGAGTATGACTTTCATATCCATATTCCGGAAGGAGCCATTCCCAAGGATGGCCCTTCGGCGGGTGTTACCATCGCCACCTCGCTTATTTCCATTTGTACCGAGATTAAAGTCAAGCATGAGATAGCTATGACAGGAGAAATTACCCTGCGGGGCAATGTTTTACCCATAGGCGGCATTAAGGAGAAAGTTCTGGCGGCGCAGAGGGCCGGAATAAGGAAAATGATTCTGCCAGCGCCTAACAAAAAAGATTTAGCCGATATTCCAGGCAAAATTCGCCGCGAAATGGAGTTTATTTTTGTCGAAGATATCAACCAGGTTTTTGAGTCAGCCTTAACTGTTTCCCCTTTTAAACACCGTCCTGAAATGGCGACGGCTCCACGAGCTTGAGCTGATTAGCGCCATTTTTTTATTTAGACCTTTTCTCCTTTCTCTTTTTTTGGCCCGGTAGAAGGATAAGTCCGTGATGCCAGACGCGATTGTCAAAGTTTTACTCCCGAACCCGTCCTTTGAGGCAACCTCGAGTTAGAGAGGAAGTCTAAGCTAAAATTAGAAAGAGCGAAAGGCCATGAGGAGAGGCAAAGGACTCTTTTGATGGGTTTATAAGCCGAGAGGTGGCTTGCGCCGGGGCCGCGAAAGACGGATAGGAAGCGGCGGGAAAACCACTCGGCCTAATTATGTCTAAGATAATCATCGAAAGCTGGGTCAAAGAACAAAGCATGTATGGAATGGAGTATTATAAGTAATAAGGCATAAGAAGGAGATTTAAAAAATATTCTGGGTTGACTTTATTTTGTTTTCGATGTAAGCCTTAGAAAGCTAAGAGCTTATTTGGGAGAAAGGAAGATGAAACGGAGAGGTTTGGGGTTAAGTTCTTTTTTCTTCCTAATTCTATTTCCTGTTTGTCTATGGGCAGGCGGCTGGAACAATACCCTTTTGGGCTGCCGGGCAATTGCCATGGGGGGAGCTTTTATTGCCGTTGCCGACGACCCGAGCGCTATCTTCTACAATCCCGCGGGGCTTACCAGGCAAAAAAATGCCTTTAATTTTTCGCTCAACGGTTTTCATATCTGGCCAACTCATGTTTACGTGGCGCCCTCTGGCCAGACCATTCAGAGTCGTTTTGAGAGCTCGGTTCCCCAAATTTTTGTCACCTACCGGATGAACGAGAAAGTCTCCGTTGGCTTTGGAGCTTATGTTCCCTATGCTGGAGGAGGCGTCGACTGGAAGGAGTCTGATTTGGGTTTTCCCTTCAAGTCAACCCTGGGTGTCTATTCGCTTACCCCATCCGTGGCCATCCAGCTCAATGACCGGCTGTCGGCCGGGTTGGCCCTTAATTTTTATCAAGGAATTTTAACTGTTAATACCAGTATGGACCCCTTTGGGCCGATGAAGGAGGAGGAAAGCGGCTCTTCTCTCTCGGCTTCCCTGGGCCTTTTTTACCGTCTCTCAGAAAAGGCGGCGGTGGGACTGAGCGTGCGCGGTCCGGCCAAAATGACTTTGACCGGGACAACCGCAGTTACCTACGGCGATTTCCGGATGAAATTAGATTCCGAGACTACTTTCAGCCTGCCCTGGGATTTAGAGGCGGGTTTTGCCTACCGTCTGAGCGACCGCCTTCTTTTTTCCGCCAGTGCTCAATATACCCTTTGGTCGGCGCTGGATAAGGTAGACAAGACAATCCGGGGTATTCCTTATGTCGGTGAGCTCCGCACCGCCGAGCCGATGAATTTTGAGAACATTTTGATAAGCCGGGTGGGGATTGAATATGCTTTTCCTCAGGGAGTCTTCCTGCGGGGTGGTGTTGGCTACGACCGTAGCGCTACGCCTGATGAAACCCTAAATATCATGAATATCGACGTGGATAAGCTTAGCCTTTTGGGCGGAGTGGGGTATCGCTCTGGCCGGATGACCATCGACTTTGCCTATGTTTATGCCTTCGGCCAGGAGAGAGAGAAAACTCTGCCCGGGTTTGGCGTCCATCCCTTGATTGAAAAATACGACCTCAATGTTTTCATCCTTGGGCTGGGTTTAACTTATTCTTTTTAAAGGGATTTTGGCCTCAGGGATAATCCTATTTAAGAAAAATAGGTAAATATGTGAGGTGGCACCAGTTTTGAAAGTTTCTATTGGAAACTTTAGGTTAAGTGAATTTCAACTCCTCCAGGCAACTTAAAAATTTAGACATGGAGAAGAAGGCAACAAAAGTATTAACCAGAGCTCAAGGATTTAGCAATCTACCTTCAAAAACGACCTCGGCGGGGCCAGTTTGATAGACCTTCTGACCTTCCCATTCCACTAAGAGCGAGCCCATGGAGGTGCGGACCGTAACCGGGCTGTCTGTAAGGCCTTTAAGGATAGAAGCTACTGCCGCGGCCGAGGAGCCGCTGCCTGAAGAAAGAGTTTCGCCCACACCCCTTTCCCAAAAAAGCACTTCAATCTCCTGCCGGCTGAGGACGCGGATGAATTCGATGTTGGTTCGATTGGGAAAGAAGGGGTGGGATTCTATTTCCCGACCTAACTGATGCCATTCGATTCGGGCCGGAAAGCGCTCTACAAAAACCGCACAATGAGGATTGCCGACTGAAACAACAGTAACCGGATATATTTTTCGGTTAATCGAAAGGGGATAGTCAATGATTTTTTCATGATAGGTGCCGTTATCAAAGGGAATCTCCCGAGATGTTAGCTTCGGGATGCCCATATCAATACGGATGATGTATCGGGAAAGGGAAGCTTCGACTAAAGTGCTTTCTCTCTCGCCCGCGGAGGTCAGAAAGGTAAGCCGGGAAGTGTTAACCTTCTGATGGTAATAAAGATTGGCGGCCGCGCAGCGAAGGCCATTGCCAGAAACTTCTGGCTCTGTGCCGTCAGCATTAAAGATGCGAAAATGAACTATCCCGGCCTCTCGGTCGCGAACCGTAATGATAATCAGGCCATCGGCTCCAACACCAACATGGCGGTCACAAGCCTTGCGGGCGAAATCGCCCAGGTCGGTAGGCATTCCGCTCTCCTGGCTGTCAAGAACCAGAAAATCGTTGCCGAGAGAATGGAGTTTGGTAAACTGCACTTTATGGTTTCCTCAAAGTGACGATAAAATCATTCGTCAGGCCTTCCTGTTCGCGGCGCATCAAAAGGACAATCGGTTCACCCGACTTTATGCGGCGCAGGGCTAACTGGAATTCTCTGGCCGAGGTCACCTTATTTCGGTTGACTTCAAGGATAATGTCACCAGGTCGGATTCCTTTCCTTTCTCCTTCGCTATAGCGGTCAACTTGGGTAACTAAAACACCCTCCTGAGTTCTAAACCCGTAAGAACGAGCCAAACGAGGGGTAAGCGTGGTAACTGTTAATCCTAAGTCTTCAGAGCCCGATTCCGGTGTCTGGCTGGGTTCCTCTTCCGTAAGCTCTTCAATAACGGCTGTCAGCGTACTTTCTTTTCCGTCCCTGATTATCTTAATCGTGGCCTTTGAGCCAGGCGCTATCTCCGCAATCTTGAAACGAAGGTCCATGTCATCTTTAACCTTTTGGTTGTTAACTTCAATAATTACGTCATACTGCTTTAAACCTGCCTTATCAGCGGGGCTCCCAGGCTCAACCGAACGGACTACCGCCCCCTCCTTAGATTTAAGCTTCAAGAATTGCTTAAGGTCTTCGTTGATGGGGTCGGGGACAATGCCTAAATAACCGCGAATTACCCGGCCTTTTTCTTTTAGCTGCACCACAATTTTCTTAGCTAAACTGGAAGGGATGGCAAAACCGATTCCGGCATAGGAACCAGTGGGCGAAAAGATATTGCTGGTGATACCGATTACTTCGCCTCTCAAATTAACCAAGGGGCCGCCTGAATTGCCCCGGTTAATAGCGGCGTCGGTTTGAATGAAATCCTGATAAATAGGCTGTACTTCCCCCAGTTGGCGGCCTTTAGCGCTGACAATGCCGGCGGTTACAGTATGTTCTAACCCCCAGGGATTGCCGATGGCTAAAACCCATTCTCCCACCTTAATTTGGGAGGAATCCCCGAGCTCGGCATAGGGAAAGTCTTTTCCCTCTACTTTTATCAAAGCCAAGTCTGTTCGGGAATCAAGACCAATCGGTTTAGCGGGAAGCTCATCACCTTGACTCGTATAAACTGTTATTTTGGCCGCCTTTTCCACCACGTGGTTGTTGGTCAGAATGTAGCCGTCACCACTGATAAAAAAGCCTGTCCCCTGGACGGGGGTCCTGTATTCGCGAGGCCGACTCCGAGGAAGACCAAAGAAACGGTCCCAGAATTCATCGAAGGGCCATTCTTGGTCAAACCCCCGGACTTGTTCGACCCGTTCGCACTCTATCTTCACTACTGCTGGCCCCACCTTTTCTGCGACTCGGGAAAAATCAATGGCAGTGACAACCTCAACCGAAGGCGAGCCGTAAAGAGGCGACAAAGAGGCCACGGTTTTAGCTGAAGCCAGCGTGGAGGCTGGGGTTTCGTTTTTAATTGTCGGCTGGACTAAAATAAACCCCGCAGCCAAAAGTCCGAGGATAAAACCAGTGCCACCTATCCACAAATACTTCCGCATCTTAACCCTACCTCCTTATGGTTATATTTTAAAATACCATACATAGTTTTAAAAAACAATCGGATTATCAAGGGTTAGTAGTCTAATAAGGCTCAAGAATTTATCTGAATTCAAATTCAGACATTTCATTGCCTTCTAAGAGATAACCTTTGTCATGGTCAGGAAGTTGCAAGGCAAAGGCTAAATAGCTATCATGACCGAGGATAGACGTTCCCAAGATTAAGGAAAAGGACTGATGGCGCTGAAAAAGGGTTGTCTTATCGTTATCGAGGGAATTGACGGCGCGGGAAAATCGACTCAGGTCCGGCTGCTAGCTAAGCGCCTGCAAAAAATGGGGTTATCGGTCGCTGTTTTTAGAGAGCCTACTCGTGGCCGTTGGGGACGAAAAATTAGGGCTAAGGCTAAGGCCGAAGCCGCCCTTAACCCTCAAGAAGAGCTGGAACTTTTTCTTCTTGACCGGGAAGATAATGTCCGCCGGCATATCCGACCAGCTCTGGATGCCGGGAAAATTGTTATTCTTGACCGTTATTATTTTTCCACCATGGCCTACCAGGGTGCCAGGGGTATAGACCCTCGGCTTATCCGCCGCCGCAATGAAGCCTTTGCCCCGCGACCAGAGGCGGTCTTCATCCTCCACTTGGCGGCGACTGAGGGGCTGGCCCGCATCCACCATCGGCGGAAGAAGGATGTTTTGTTTGAACAGGAACCTTATTTAGAGAAGGTGGAACGTATTTTCCAGAGTCTCCAAGGCCGGGGCATCTTTCATCTTGAGGCCGAGCAACCCAAAGAAAAAATTCATCAGGCTATTTTTTCCCGGGTCAAAATGATTTTAAGGAAAAAAGGCCTTTTACCCTGAGGTCTTTGGAATTTAAGCCCGCTTTTTGTTAAGATTCAAGTTGATGAGGAAGGTAACTCTCCGACGCCAACCCAAAAAGCCTAAAAAGGTAGGAAAGAAAAAATCCTTTTGGTCCGCTATCTTCATTATCTTTGCCTTAGTTGTCGCCTTATTGCTGGGCGTTATGGCTGGTGCTTATCGGGCCATCAAGCTCAACTTGCCTGATGTGGCGGAACTTGAGCATTTTGAACCAAATATCATCACCTCTGTTTTAGCCGACGATGATTCCGTCGTTAAGGAGTTTGCTATCGAGCGGCGGGTTGAAGTTCCGTATGAGAGGATACCAACGGTTCTTAAGCAGGCCATTATTGCCACCGAAGACCCCAGATTTTTTAAACACCATGGCGTTGATTTTCGGGGTATTCTGCGCGCTTTAAAAGCCAATTTAAGGTTTGGTCGAGGTTTACGCCGGCTTCAGGGTGGTAGCACTATCACCCAGCAATTAGCCCGCCAGCTTTTCCTCTATACCCAGCAGACTCTGGGCCGCAAACTTAAGGAAACCTATTTAGCTTTACAGATTGAGAAAGCCTATTCCAAAGAGAAAATCTTTGAGAAGTACTGTAATCAATGTTATCTCGGGCACGGTGTCTACGGCGTGGAGACAGCGGCTAACCTTTTTTTTGGCAAAAGTGTTTCTGACCTGACCTTAGAGGAAGCGGCCCTAATTGCTGGCATTTTCCGCGGGCCTGAAGTTTATTCGCCTTATAATAACCGAGAAGTTACTTTGCGCCGGCGCAATCATGTTCTGACAAGGATGGCGGAAGAAGGTTTTATCTTTCAACAGGAAGCGGAAGAAGCCAAAAAGAAACCGCTGCAGGTTTTGCCTCTCTACCGCCAAAGTGCTGAATTTGGGGCTTATTTCTTCGAAGAAGTCAGGAAATATGTGGAAAAAACCTACGGGGCTGACGCTCTCTATCGCTCTGGACTGAAGGTCTATACCACCTTAAACCCAACTTTCCAGAGGATAGCTGAAGAGGCCTTACTGATGCGGCTTCGTGAGATTGATAAACTGAAAGGGTGGCGGAGGGATAAGAAAAACCTCATCGAAGCCGGCGAAGTTGACTTCAGCCGCGTCTGGCTCGATAGCTGGCGGTTGGCTCCTCTTAAGCCTGGGGATATCGCTCAGGCAGTGGTTATTTCCGTTTCACGACGAGAAGCGACGGTGCGAATAAGAGATTATGAAGGCGTGATGACTAATAAAGATATCTCTTGGACGAGGACGGATAATCTGGAAAAACTTATCCAAAGGGGGGACGTAATCCACGTGCAGGTGCGGGAGGTCGACGAGGCGGCTAAAAAGCTTTTGGTCTCTCTCGACCAAGAGCCGTTGCTGGAAGGGGCCTTTTTGGCCATCGCGCCGCAGACCGGCGAAATTAAAGCGATGGTCGGCGGCTATTCTTTCAATCGAAGCAAATTTAACCGGGCCACTCAGGCGCAGCGACAAGTGGGCTCGGCTATTAAACCGTTTCTTTATGTGGCTGCCTTAGAAAATGGCTTTACACCCGCCAGTTTGGTCGTCGACGAGCCGGTTACCTTCGTCGACCGCTGGACCGGTCAGCCTTGGTCCCCGCGCAATTATGACCGTAAGTACAAAGGTTCGGTTACTTTGCGCATCGGCATCGAAGAATCAAGAAATGTGGTCACTGCCCGGCTTCTCGATTATATTTCGCCCCAGTTAGGAGTGGAATACTGCCGAAAATTTGGCATAACTTCGCCGATTTATCCTTATCTTTCGCTTTCTTTGGGAACCTTTGAGATCAGCCTGCTCGAGCTCGTTTCCGCCTATACGGTATTTCCCAATAAGGGCGTCAGAGCCAGACCTTACTTTATTCGCCGCATTGAAGATAAGCAGGGCAATATTTTAGAAGAGAATCAACCGGAGAAACAAACTGTCATCTCGCCTCAAATGGCCTATATGATGACCTACCTCCTCCAGGGAGTTATTGAAAGGGGAACTGCAGCTTCAGCCGCCCCTTTGTTAAATAATAAAGCTTTAGCCGGCAAAACCGGAACTACCGATAACTATACTGATGCCTGGTTTGTTGGCTTTTCTCCCTCATTATGTGCGGGAGTCTGGGTTGGTTTTGACACTAAAATACCCATCGGCGACCGCATGGCCGGGGCTGTGGCGGCCCTCCCCGCCTGGACTACTTTTTTCCAGAAAGTCATCGAGCTCGAAAAACAAAAATCCTCAGAAGCGGGGAGCGAGTTTGTTTATGAAGACTTTGAAATCGCGCCCAACCTTTCTTTTGTCACTATCGACCGCAAAACCGGCTTCTTAGCCACATCCAATTGCCTCTGGCCTTTTCGCGAAGTCTTTTTTCCCGGGACAGAACCACAAAGATTTTGTACCCGGCAAGACCATCTTATGATTTTTGATTACTACGGAACCTCCAAAGCCGTGGAAGAACACGATTAACTTTACATGTTACATTATTTCCCCAGCTAATTTGTTGGGAGCTAATTAGGAAAAGCGGTCCTAATTTTTTTGGCTCTTATCCAATTTAGTTGATGAAAATGGGACCGTGGAAAAGGAGAGGAAATGGCTAACTTCTTCTTTTTGTTATGGTTATTATTTATCAAAACCCAGAAAATCTTATCGCTACACCCTGGCTCTAATATTTTGGCCTTAAGTTTCATCTTTACTCCAATGAAATCTTATAGTTACGCAATAAATTGACCAGTTTTTTATCAACTAATTGGGAGATGAACCATTTTTTTTAACCAGCAATTGTTATTTGATTGATATTATTTTTTTGGCAAGAATTAGCCTGCCTTTAGCCCAAGACCTAAGCTTTATTTCCAGTAGCGGTCGAGGTTATGAAAGGCAGGAGCAAGTTCTTTTTTAGTCAGCGCAGAAATTACTGGTTCAATTCCTGGCGGTGGCTTTAGCCCGGCAAGCTGGAAAAGGATTTCTTTTACCCCCTCCCTGAGCCCGTCGAGACTATAGCCGCCTTCGAGGCTCAAAACCAGCCGGCCCTGAGCCGCTTCGCGCGCCAAGCTAATGACATGGGCAGCCAATCCGGCCAGACCAGCGACTGAGACCATCATCCCGCCCAAAGGGTCGCCGCCGTAAATATCAAACCCGGCTGAAACCAGAATAAACTCGGGCTGATAGCGAAGCGCTATGGGAGTAAGGATTTCTCGGAAAATGAAGAGGTAATCTGCGTCGCCCTTGCCGGGTGAGAGAGGCACGTTAAAGGTAAAACCTTCGCCCCCACCCTCTCCTACCTCATCCCACCAGCCAGTTCCCGGATAATAAGGATATTGGTGAGTAGAAAAGTAGAGGACTTCTTTTTCCTGGTAAAAGGCTTGCTGGGTTCCGTTGCCGTGATGAAGGTCCCAGTCAATAACCAGAATCCGGGCTAAACCATATTCTTTTCTGAGCCACCTGGCCGCTATCGCCACGTTGTTAAAGAGGCAAAAGCCCATTGCCCGCGAGGCTTCGGCATGATGGCCGGGCGGTCGAATGAGGGCAAAACAATTTTCGACCCTTTTTTCCATCACGGCTTTCGCGGCTTGCAGAACTCCTCCAGCGGCCAAGAGAGCAGTTTCATAGGAAAAAGCGCCGGTTGAAGTGTCGGGGTCCAGGATTACCCGCGGCTTGCCCTTCGTTTCTTTAAGTTCACTGATGTATTTTGCGGTATGAACCAGTCCTATTTCTTCTTCGGCGGCTTCTCTTGGTTTAATAGCGACCAGCTGAGAAAAACTTGGCTCAGCCGCAACCATCTCGTAAATAACCTGGAGGCGAGCTGGGTTCTCCACATGATAGGGCCCCATTTCATGACGGAGATATCGCCAATCTTGGACAATACCTGTAGCCATATTACTTATTTTTGACCGGGAAAAACCTTTCTAAC
This sequence comes from uncultured Eubacteriales bacterium, assembly GCA_964627255.1. Lineage (GTDB taxonomy): Bacteria > Acidobacteriota > Aminicenantia > Aminicenantales > CALLJL01 > CALLJL01. The sequence goes on along the minus strand of CAZVIN010000054.1, from coordinate 12,497 downwards.
TCCTCCGGCTTGGGCTTTTTTGTTAAGAGACTGACAATGATTAGCGTCAGGAGTGAGGCCGCAAAAGCAGGATAGATGAGAGGGATGCCCCAGGGGTCGCCCTCAGGCACTTTTTCTGCTGGCAAGACTTCAGCCAGGACTTTAAGAACAACACAAACCAAGGTTCCAGAGGCGATTGAAGCCAAGCCACCCGCTCGAGTCGCCCGCTTCCAGGCTAAAGCGGCAATCAGCGCGGGAGTAATCGCCACTCCATAAATCGTGTAAGCAAAGTAACTCATCTCCAGGACTGATTTCAGTCTTGTGGCCAAAAGAAAAGCTAGGACTCCCAGAATGGTGACAAACGTTTTTTGCAAGGCCACCATCGTTTTTTGGTCAGCATCCTTTTTAACGAACCGTTGATAAATATCCCTCATAATGGTCGTGGAAGGGGAGAGAAGATAATTCATTCCGGTGCTGATCACCACCGCACAGGCTGCTCCTAAAAGGAGAATACCAACCGGAGCTGGCACTAAGTTCCTGGCCGCCAGCAGGACTACCTTGCCACCTTCTTTGGGGATGGCCAAGTTGATTTGGTCTTGGAACTTGGAGTAGGAGAAGACAGCGATGATAACCACCACGGTTTCCACGAAAATCGTGCCGATTGTCCATAAGATAACAGCCTTCTTCGCATCCTTGGGCGTGCGAGCGCTATAAAATTTCTGGTACATGCTCTGAACGCCCAGCAGAAGAAGCAGAGTTGACAGGAAATAGCCGCCCACCTTAAGAGTAGGATGAGCACCGAATTGTTCGTTGACGGCCGCAAAATAGCCCGCGGGCAAAACTTGGGTGGCCTGATTCAACCCGCCAGCGGCGACATAGACAAAAGGCACTGAAAGAAGGCAAGCCAGTAAAATTATAATGCCGTTGGGTAAATCAGTGTAGGCTACGGCAATCATGCCTCCCAAGGCAGTAAAAAGGATGACGAAGATAGCGGCAATTACTGTGCCCACGGAATCAGGGATAGCCCCGTCAGTAGTTACGTTAAGAATGAAACCGCCAGCCACGAATTGGTAGGAGACAATAGCGGTAAAAGACATAATGAGAGCAATGGCGCCAATAATCCTCGCGGCGGAACCATACCGGGCTTCCAGAATGTCACCAATAGTATACTGGCCGAAAGTCTGAATCTTGGCGGCCAGGAAATAAATAACAATGATTCCGACCCAAGCGCCGGCCGCGAGCCACAGGGCTGAAAACCCCGCTTTAGAAGCGAACTCGGCGCCGGCAATAAAGGTCCCCGAGCCGATCCAGGTACATATAAGGGTGAAGACCATCACCGAAGTCTTTAACCCTCGACCAGCTACCATGAAATCTTCCTGGCTTTTAATTCTCCTGGAGCGGACAAAATTAATTACGGTCAGCACAAGAAGATAAGCCAGAATGATGTAAAGGTAGGTGTGCATTAATCCCTCCTCTTCATTTATTTTTGGTTTGTCCTGCCTTTCTCCCGAGCCTCCGGAGCTTCAACCGGAGAAAGACGAGCGCCATGATAACATATCGTTTCCAATCTGCCCAGCTTCTGATATTTTTCAGAACTCGGGGAATCTTACGCCAGATGGATATCCGGCCGCCGCTCATCGACCAGCGAAACAGAAGCTCACTAACCTGAGCCCAACTCAGCCGGTCAACAAAAAGCGGCACATCACCCTGAGCCGTAGGTAGCGTAATGATACCAGGGAAGTGTCTTTTACTCCAAGTAAAATTTGCCGGTAGCACCCCCCGCTCGCGCGCTGTTTTCTCTAAGGGTGTTCCTGGATAGACATGGAGAATGGCGACCGAAGCGTCTATTTTTCCCTGGTATTCCTCGATAATCTTGATGGTTTCCTGGGCCTCCTCCCAAGTTTCGGTAGGATGGCTAAAGATGAAGAAAACATTCGGTACCACTTCCATCTCCCGGCACCAGGCAATGAGGTTGTGAAAATCCTGAATCTTAATCTTTTTATTGATGACCTCATTGCGGACTCTTTCTGAACCCGCTTCCAGACCGAAGGAAATCTGGAAAAGGCCTGCCGCCTTCATCTTGGCTAAAAGCGGTTTGGTCATTAAGTCCATCCTGACTTCACAACACCAAAAAATGGGCAGGCGACGCTCGCTCATTAGTTGAGTAATTGCTTCGACTCGGTGGACGCTGAGGTTAAAGGTGTCGTCGTAAAAATAGACTACTCGGGCGCCGTAGCGGTCGACGAGGAATTCGATTTCTTGAATAACATGGAGTGGGCTGCGGGCTCGGACATTGCGTCCCCAGTTAACTGGTGTGGCGCAGAAGTTACAGTTGAAGGGGCAGCCCCGGGAAGTCATGATGTTGGCGGCCGGGAGTAAACCCTTTCCCGGAACTTCGATTTTAAAATTATATTTTTTGAAGGGAACGAGATGGAAAGCAGGATAAGGGAGGGAGTCTAAATCCATTATTGGCAGCCGGGCTGGGTTAGAGATAGCCTGACCGTTATGACGGAAAGAGATTCCCGCTATATCTTTAAGAATCGTGAGGTCTTTTTTGTCTTTAATTCTATCCAGATTATTCCCGACCAGGCGGCACATTTCTAACATCGTCAACTCGCCCTCGCCTCGAACGACCACATCCAGCTCAGGCAGGTGAATCAGCGTATCCTCCGCCGCCATCGAAGCGTGGGGGCCTCCCATTACCGTTAAGGCCTTAGGGTTAGCCTGGCGAGCAATTTGGATGAGCTGGAAGCTTTGAAACCGATTTTCCGTGGTCGAGGTGACACCGATAATATCCGCTTGGTCCTTCTCTATCTTTCGGGCTAGACACCGCCAGTTGAGTTCGAGGACATCCGCGGGGACTATTTCTACTTCCACTCCTTCTTTTTCCAGAACCGCCGCGATATAAAGAATGCCCAGAGGGGGCATGGAAACTCCCCGCGACCAGCGTTCGGCGAAGTAGCCGCCCGGCGGGACAAAGATTTGCACCCTCATGAGGGAGAAGGTGCCTCCGGCTTTTTTTCTAAGCGCACTGAATAAAGACGAGAGACGTTTGGTTCATCCATAGTTGTGCCATAAATATAGTCAGCCACTTCCATGGTTTTGTAGTTATGGGTAACGATAATAAATTGAGTATGATGCTTCATCGTCTCCATCAAGTCCAAGAAGCGAGACAGGTTGTTTTCATCCAAGGCGGCGTCAACTTCATCCAAGATGCAAAAAGGCGTCGGTCGGGTGCGAAAGAGGGCGAAGAGAAAGGCTAAACTGGTTAGACATTTTTCCCCGCCGGAAAGGAGAGTTATATTCTGGACCTTTTTCCCGGGCGGCTGAGCCATAATTTCAGCGCCGCTTTCTAAGGGATTAGTCGGGTCAGTGAGCCTCACTTCGGCCATGCCCCCGCGGAAAAGGACGGAGAAGACTTCCTGGAAATGGCGGTTGACTTGCTCCAGCGACTGGAGAAATTGATTTTTGCTTTCTTCGTCGATTTTCTCGATTGCTTCTCGGGTGCTCTGAATTGAGGCCCGCAGGTCGTTCCTTTGTTCGAGCAGGAAATTATAACGTTCCTTTTGCTGCTGATATTCTTCCTCGGCCATCAAATTAACCGCCTTGAATTTTTGCAATTCTTCCTCAGCTTGATTAAGCTCGGCCTCGACCTCGCCTTCAAACATTTCTTTCTGCGGTGCTTCTTTTTGGAGTTCAGTGAGGGTTTTCCGCAGCTCCTGCCAGCAATTCTCTTCTAAGTTAGCCAAGTCGCGGTCGATTTCGGCCCTAAGGATTTCCTGATGCACCCGCTCTTCCTTTTTTTGCTCCCAGGCTTCTCTTGTTTCTTGGAGCCATTTTTCTTGCGCCTCGTCTTCCTGCTTCAATTGGGCATACCGGCTCTCGGCTTCGCTAATCTCCTGGCGCTTCTCTTCTATCAGCTGTTGCCACGATTTTAAATCTTCGCCGATTTGGAGAATTGTGCGGCGGAGCTCTTGGGCCTCTTGCTCCCAGGTTCCAATCTGGGTCTGAAGTCCCTGGATTTTCTGGCTGAGGTGAGTCAGTCTTTGCTCCAGGTTTTCAACCTGCTGCTTGACGTGACGCTTCTTCTCTTCATCAATTTCCAGCAGCGCCTTGAGTTCCATTACGGCCTGGGTCTGAAGATTTAATCTTGCGTCTTCTTCGGCCAGCGATTTTTCTAGCTCCAATATCTTTTCCTTGGCCGCAATCTCTTCCTCAGTTAACCTTTTTTCTGTTTCGGTGGCGTGACGGAGCCTGGTTTGAATTTCCTGTCTTTCAGCCAAAAGCAGGCTGAGCTCTTTCTGAAAGAGCTCGTTATTCTGAAGGAGTTGCGCCTCCTCTATTTTCAGGTGGCCTCTTTCCCGGTCCATATCCCGAAGCTTCTTTTCCAGCCGGAGCAATTCCTGACTCTCCTCGCTGACCATGCCCTCGAGTTGCTGCATTTCCTGCCTTATTAGCTCGGCCTTCTCTAACCAAGGCTTTAATTCTTTTTCCTCCGCCGCTAACTCTTCTTGGCAACGACGAAGCTCCTCTTGCAACGCGAAGAGACCTTCCTTGGTTTCTTCAACCCGGAGAAAACCGCTGGCAGCGAGAACTTCTCCCTGGAGCGTAACGAAATTAAAATCAGGATATTTGACCCAGAGCTCGACCGCTGCTCTGAGATTGGCGACCACCACGGCCTCGGGGAATTGAGCCCAGCTTGGCGCGAGCTGTTCTTGAGGATGAAGATGGCTCTTGAGGAAACCTATTATTTCGGGATGGGAAGGAAGGGAAGGCGTATCTGAAGGCCGGGGCGGCGCTAATAAAAAAACCTGGCCTTTAATAGTCAACGTTGGCTGGTTAAGAATAGCTTCAGCGGGAACGACTATCGCCTCCGCCGCTTCCCGCAGAAACACGTCCGTCAAACGGCCGAAACCCGGGTCAACTTTAATCAGGTCCAGCAGCCGACCCAGGCTTTCGGGTATTTCCGGGACTCCTTCGCCGCTTGGTTGTTCCCGTAATTTGCCGAGAGCTTGAATCTCATAGGCAAGGGAGGTGCACTTTTTTTGCCTTTCTTCGACTTGCCTTTGCACTGTTTCTAATTGCTGAGCTAACTCTTTTAGCTGGGCTTCTTTTTCCTTGAGCGCCGTTTCTAAGCTAATTTTCGCTTTTTCTTCATTTTCTATTTGTTCTTGAATTTTATCTATTCTTTCCTTGAGCCGGGCAAGGGAGTCATTGGCGGCCGCGATTTGCTCCCGCAGCCTTCTTTCTTGTTTGCCCGAAAGCTCCATTTCCTTCTCTAAGCGACTGGCCTCGTTTTTAGCTTCTGTCAGCCTGGAAAGCAAGTTTAAATGATGGTCCCGAGCTTGTTCGCGACTCTGGCCAAGCTCGTGGCGTTTTTTTTCTGTTTTTTCCCATTCTTGTTTTGCTTGGTCATAGGCCCCGCGTCTTTCCTCGAGGCTTTTTTCCAGGTCAATCGCCACCATTCTCGTCAAATGCAATTCCTGCGTAACTACTTCTTTTTCCTCTTCGAGCTGCGTTACTTCTTCCACCGCCTGTTTCTTTCTTTCCTCTAAATATTCAATCCGCCTTGTTTCCTTTTCTGTCTCTAAACGTTGTTTTTTGGCCTCAAGATTATGGAGTTCTTCGCGGGCGGCCTCAAGCCACTTGCTTAACTGCCACCAGTCGCTGCGGAGGCTGCTTATTTCCTTTTCGGCTTTCTTGATTTGGGCCACGAAATCATTTTCTTCCTGGAGGCATTGTTGGTAGGCTGTATTGACCTCCCGCCGTCGCTCTTCTAATTGGTTAAGTTTTTTTAAATAGACTAAGGTGCGGAGCTCGCGACATCTCTCACGCAAGCGGCGGTAACGCTGCGCCGCGGCAGCCTGCCGGGCTAACGAATTTTTTGCTCTGGCGACCTCGGCAATAATATCTTCCAAACGGGTAAGGTTTTGCTCGCTGCTTTCCAGTTTGCTCTGGGCCTGTTTCTTTTTCTCTTTATAAAAAGCGGTCCCGGCCGCTTCCTCCAGGAGTTGTCTTTTCTCTTGGGGTTTGGACGTCAGAAGAAGACCAATGCTTCCCTGTTCGATAATGAAATAATCCTTTTCTGCCACCTCTTTTTTCCAGAGGGTATCCTGGATATCCTTTAGCCGGACCAACTTACCGTTGAGGCGATACTCGCTTTCTCCAGAGCGGAAGAGTCGATGGCTAATGACTAATTCTTCGTTTCCTTCCTCAAGGGTCATGATGACTTCGGCAAAACTGAGAGCCGGTCGCTTATTATTCCCGTTAAAAATAATATCTTCTGTTTTTTCCCCGCGCAGGGCTTTTTGCCTTTGTCCCCCCAGCACCCAGAGAATGGCGTCGATGAGGTTGCTTTTGCCTGTTCCGTTAGGTCCCACCACAGCCGTTATCCCGGGATGGAAAACGATTTTGGTTCGGTCAGGGAAGGATTTAAACCCCTGGAGCTCGAGGCGCTTAATAATCATTGTCTTTCTTTCTCGCCGTAAAATCTCAGCCTGTATTTTACTGGAATCCCGCTCGTTTGCCAACGAAGAGATGCGGCTTGGCCATCTTGACAGGGGGGAGTAAATCCGTTATCAATGGGAAGGAAATTGCGGAGCCAGCGTAGCTCAGTCGGCAGAGCGGCTGATTCGTAATCAGCAGGTCGAGGGTTCGATCCCCCCCGCTGGCTGATTTTTTTTGCCCTATCTTCACTTCAAAAAGGGTGCCAACGAGGCTTTAGTTCTAATTTACACCAGACATAAGAAAATTTATCCCCATAACCAGACTTCTGCTTCGCTGCGCTGCGGAGCTCAAGAATCTTTTTGGTAAATAAAGAGAGCTTATCAATAAAGTGAGGGCTTTCGTCCGGGACATTTTTGAGGGCGGCCTGAAGAGCAATAGCCATAAATAATGTTAGCTATTACCAGAATCAGGAGAAGCAACAGAATTGTTAGCCAGAGAGTTCTTTCGTCTTGGAAAGGAGAATAACCGGCCCCAACGGGGCTGCGGTAGGTTGCCTTAGGGTCGACCTCTTGCGCTAAAGAAGCGGTGAGCTCAGGGGGCCAAGCATAACCAGAGGCCTGGAGGGTCTGGCCAAAGTATTTTTCTAAAAACAGATTTTCCCGGAAGGCGGCCAGTTTGGCCTTTTCTTTTTTTGGGCCGGAGAGTCTTTTATTGGCTTCAAGAAGTTTCTGGTCGCGGCGAAAAACTCTGACTCGGAATTCATGAAGGAAAGGCTCCTTTTGGGCGCTAAAAGTGCGGAGGAATTCTTCATAGGGTCTATTAGCCCATTCTTTAAGAATGGCCGCCAGCTCCTCGCCTCTGGCTCGGTCAATTTCTTTTAGTTCTTCTAAATTTAAACGCGAATTGAATAGACCTATTCCAGGAACGGCGTGTTTCTTTTTTTGAAAATCATGCATTATTTCTTCTTTCTGGAGGAAGGCGAGTTGAGGGATAAGGCGGGTATAGCATGCAACGCGAGCCGGGGTGTTAGAGAAACAGAGGCCGAGTAAAATCAAATTGGTAGCTAAAGCCAAAGAGGCAAAACGGAAAGAGCGCGGGGCGGGCCAGCCAGAGATGCCTTGGGGTCTAATTCCGAAAGCCAGGGCCACTTGGAAAAGCAGCACTGCTAAGGCGTTGAGGCCAACGTCGCGAAAGTCCCAATAACGGTTGGGCGTAATCCACTGGTAAATCTCATCGATTATTCCCACCAGTGAGCCCAAAAAAAACGCCGAAAAGTAAGTTGTTATATCGGGAAAATGGTGTCTTAGGGCTCGGAAAAGAAGAAAGCTCAAAAGGCCATATTCTAAGAAGTGGACGGCTTCTTCCGGGTGCGCCCAGAGTTTAAGCGTGAAATAGACGTAAAGAAAGCCCACTGCGGCTAAACAAAGGTAGCTTGATAAGCGGCGGACTTTAAGCCGGAAAATAAGCAGCCAGAGCATAGCAACAACAAATAGAATTACGCAGCTTAAAACAAAATAGCCGAAGGCGGCACGGCCGGCCCAGTTAGTGACCAAACGTTGAATACTCCGTGCCAGCGGCACAATCGCCAGAATAGAAGCGGCGCAGAGAATCACCCACAGCCAGGAAAAGATGATGGCTTTCTTTTTCATTCTGCTCGGTCCAAAAGATGGAGATTGCCGATATTAACTCGGCTCAAATAGTGCTTGGCGGCCTCGAAGCAAGCCTTCACTTGCCGCCGGGGTGTTATCGGCAGGTCTTTCATCCGGTCGTCAGGATGAAAGATAAGCAGCGAATAGGGAAAGTCAGGGCTAATTCGGGATAGGAAACGAGCGATGGGTTCTACTTCTTTTTCATCTACATAATAAGGAACGAGAAGGGTGGTGGCTGTCAACAAATCATCCTGCGGAAAGAGCTCCCCTAACATCGCCAAGTTCTCATAGGCTTTTTTGACGGGAACGCCGCATAAGGCCTGGCCAATTTGGGGCGTCCAAGCCTTAAGGTCAAATTTAACCGTCCCGCCTGTAGCTAAGCTGATTTCAGCGGCTTGACTCACCAACCGAGGATTTCCGGCGCCGTTCCACTCCCAACAGATGTGAATCGGCCGGGGAGAAAGGCGTCTGATTTGCCGGCTGGCTTCAAGAGCTAAAGGCAGCTGAGGTTCTGGGGAGCCGCCAAAAAAACAAACGCATCTCACCTGAGGCACTAAAGCGGCTTTGACCAAATCATCAAAGGAAAGAAAATTGGCTGAGGTGATTAGACGGTGCGAAGCATTCTGGCAGAAAAGGCAATCATAATTACAGGCATAAAGAAAAACTGCTAAGTTCACCCCCCTTTCTTTTGTCCCCTTACAGAACCACGCGGCGCAGCAATTAGTGGGGAGGGGGTCATAGTAAATGTGGGCCACAAATGTTTTGGGGGGAGCGATGGAATGAATTCTTTTGTTCCGGTTAATCCTTAGCCCGCAGAAACTCAGTTTTCCATCTGTCAAGCGACATTCGTTAGCGCAGAAACGGCAGGGGAAGCCTTCCTTAGGCCGAGGAGGGGAGGGAGGAAGACCGTATTTCTGGCGGGAAGCATGGGCTCGGCTGACAATCTCTCCTTTCCAGTTAGCCTTCAAACAATCGGGGCAAAGCCCCAGAGCCTTGGCCGCGGCTTCTTTCCCACACCGCAAGCAGTCGGCCATTCTTCCTCCCTATTGGGCTCAAAATGACTTCCACTTTAGCCTCTCCTATTTTACTCAAAAACAGCTGGACGGGTTTACTGAAATTTTTTGGCTCGGGGTGAGAGTGGCTTCGGATGTTTTTAGGTTATTTTAAAAAAATAGTTAGAAAAATAGCGTCATGTTACTTATGCGCTCTTTTTCGTTGCAGCACACTTATGAATTGTTTTTGGCTGGCCAACATTTTGTCTGGCCTGATTGGCAAGCCTTCTTTATAGCGCTGATAATATCGCTTGTTCTCAAAAAAATTGGTTTTTAGGAGGATAGGTTAAGTTGACTTATATCAAGGCTCCGGGCATAAATAATAAATATTCGTAATGAAGGGAGAAAGTGATGGAGCAAAGGATTGGTTTTGATAACCAGAGATACTTGGAAGCGCAGACTGAAGCCATCCTTCAAAGGATAAAAAGATTCCACAACAAACTCTATTTAGAGTTTGGGGGAAAACTGCTCTACGATTATCATGCCGCCCGAGTTCTTCCTGGTTACGACCCTAACGTCAAATTAAGGCTTCTTCAGCTTCTCCGAGATAAGGCTGAGATATTGCTTTGTATTTATGCGGGGGATATTGAAAAGCGCAAACTCCGAGCTGATTTTGGCATTACCTATGATGCCGATGCCCTCAAACTAATCGACGAACTCAAGGAGTGGGGACTGGAAGTAAAGAGCGTGGTTATAACCCGGTTTAATGGCCAGCCGGCGGCCAAAATCTTTAAAAATAAATTAGAGCGGCTGGGAATTAGAGTCTATACTCACGCTTATACAAAGGGCTATCCGACAGACGTGGAGGTGATTGTCAGCGAAGAAGGTTATGGCGCTAACGAATTTATTCCCACCGAAAGGCCCTTGGTCGTGGTAACTGGCCCGGGACCAGGGAGTGGCAAGTTAGCCACGTGCCTTTCCCAGCTCTATCATGAGCATAAGAGAGGGGCAGTTGCGGGCCTCGCCAAATTTGAAACCTTCCCTATCTGGAATTTCCCTCTTAAGCATCCGGTCAACGTAGCCTATGAAGCGGCGACGGCTGATATTGGCGATTTTAACCTTGTTGACCCCTTTCATTTAGAGGCTTATGGCCAAGTGGCCGTTAATTATAACCGCGATGTTGAAATTTTCCCCGTGGTTAAGAGGATTTTAGAGAAAATAAGCGGGGCTGAATCACTTTATAAATCGCCCACTGACATGGGAGTAAACTCCGTGGCAGTTGGGGTCATCGATGAAGAGGTAGTTAAGGAGGCGGCGCGGCAGGAATTGATCCGGCGCTATTTTCGCCACGCCTGTGAATATGTCATGGGTTTTGTGGAGAGAGAAACAGTGCAAAGGGTCGAGCTTTTAATGAAAGAGCTCAACGTTAAGCCAGAAGATAGAAAGGTAGTAGTAGCCGCCCGGGAGGCAGCTAAAGAAGCCAAGGAAAAGGGTAAGGGACACAAAGGTGTTTGCTGTGGAGCGGCTATCGAGCTCAAAGACGGCTCGATTGTCACCGGGAAAAATTCGCCCTTAATGCACGCCGCCTCCAGTCTGATCCTTAACGCCATCAAAAAACTGGCCGAGATTCCGGATAAGATCCATCTTCTTTCTCCTTCCATTATTGAATCCATAAGAAGAATGAAAGAGGATATCAGCGGCACCAGAGCTATCAGTCTGAATCTGGAAGAGGTCTTAATCAGCCTCAGTATCAATGCCTCGACTAATCCTACTGTCCAATTAGCTTTGGAAAAATTAAAATACCTGAAGGGATGTGAAGCCCATATGACCCACATCCCAACGCCAGGGGATGAGGCTGGCTTAAAACGCTTGGGGATAAACCTGACCTCTGACCCTAATTTTTCCAGCAAAGACTTATTTTATATTTAGTTAGTTTGATTTATAAGCTGCGCTCTGTTACTGAGGCTCTCTTGCAGTGAATAATAATTGGCTTCTGGAGAGGAGGAGCTGCTTAATAGGGAAATATATAAGCTGATAATTACGGCCCATCTCAGGGCAAAGGAGCGGATAATAGTTTCGTAAATTCATAAACTGACCCCTGATTGCAAAGATGGCTTATTCTATTAATGACGGTCTTTTTAGCGAAAGATATGGGAATAATAATTAGGTTAATATGTAAGGTGGCACCTGATATGGATTATTCGCCTCCAACCTGAAGCGCTTTTACCCGGAAGGTGGGTGCACTCAAAGGTCGGTTAAGGTCAAGGTCATTTCCTACTAAGTCGATACCAAAGAGAATTTCGTCAGCGGAACCGGCAATCGTTAATCCCTTCACTGGGAAAGCGACTTTCCCGTTTTCGACCCAGAAGCCAGAGGCGCCTCCGCTGAAATGGCCGTTGACGGGGTTTATGCCATAGCCGGTCACTTCTTTTACCAAGAGGCCGACCTTAGTTTCCTTAATAATATCTTCAGGCTCAGCCTCCCCCGCCGCCAGATAGAAATTATGGGGCCCGATGCCGGGAAGGCTGGCAAAGCCTTCTCGGGAAGCATTAGCGGTGCTCTTTACCCCCGCTCTTTTAGCGATAATGGTGTTATACATGAATCCCTGAAGCACGCCTTTATCCACTATGATTCTTCTTTGGGTGGGTACACCCTCGCCGTCAAAGGGTTTGCTGGCCAAGCCCTTTTCCTGGCACCCGTCATCGATTATCGTGACAAGTTCAGAAGCAATTTTTTGCCCCAATTTTTTTGCCAGGAAGCTTGCTCCCTGGAGTACTCTTTCGCCGTTAACCGCTCCCAGGAGGCCGCCAAGCAGGGAGTAGGCGACTTCGCGGTCAAAAATGACGGCTGCTCGTTGGGTTTTCACCGGTCTTGGGTCAAGCATTTCGTAGGCTTCGCGGGCGGCCTTGGAGGCAATTTCTTCCGCCGGCTTGAGGTCAGCGTAAAACCGACGCTGGCAGTAGTCCCCACCCGATGATTTTTGTTCTCCCTTTTCAGCCACCACATAAACGCCATAGCCGCACACAGAGGCGCGGTAGGATTTAGTCAATCCATGAGAGTTAGACAGGATAACTTCGCCTTCCCCTTCTCGATAGGTTGCTCCGCCACTTTTCGTAATCCGTCTGTCCTTCATCGCGAGGCTTTCCACCCGCTTCAACAAGGCAATCTTTTCCTCTATCGAGACTTGAGAAATTTGGGGGTCATAAAGTCCCTCCACTTGGCTTACCTTGGGGTCATCAGGCAGGATATTCGCCGGGTCGGGAGTGGTGATGCGGGCAAAATTAATGGCCTGCTCAATGGCCTGGTCTAAAGCTTTTGCGCTTAAATCATTAGAGCTGGCAAAGGCCATTTTTCCTTTGATGATAATTCTTATCCCGGCGCCATAGCTCGCCGCTTCCTGAGTAGTTTCCACCTCGCCGTTGCGGACTTC